>CAMDXA010000017.1 GCA_945878065.1 Bordetella parapertussis
CGACCACCACACCTATGTGTTCATGGGCGACGGTTGCTTGATGGAGGGCATCAGCCACGAGGCCTGCGCCCTGGCAGGCGCGTGGAAGCTGAACAAACTGATTGCGCTTTACGACGACAACGGCATCTCGATTGACGGCAAGGTCACGCCTTGGTTCATCGATGACACACCGGCGCGATTCAAAGCCTACGGCTGGAACGTCATCAGCGTTGACGGCCATGACGTGAACGCGGTGTCAAAAGCCATCGCGACAGCCAAACACAGCGCCGACAAGCCCACCCTGATCGCTTGCAAAACCCACATCGGCCAAGGCAGCCCGAACCGCGTGGACACCGCCAAAGCACACGGTGAGCCATTGGGCGCTGAAGAGATTGCGCTCACCCGCGCCGCCATTCAGTGGCCGCACGAGCCATTCCATGTGCCTGCGGGTGTGTATTCCGATTGGGACGGCAAAGCCAAAGGCGCGCAGCAAGAACAGCAGTGGAACCAGTTGTTCCAAGCCTATGCGTCTGCACATCCCGAATTGGCCGCTGAATACAAACGCCGCATGGCCGGCGACTTGCCGTCCAACTTCCACCAAACCGTGGTGGATGCCGTGGTCGCCGCCAACACCAAAGCAGAAACCGTGGCCAGCCGCAAAGCCAGCCAGTTGGCTTTGGAGGCATTCACCGCAGCCATTCCCGAAATGCTGGGCGGCAGTGCCGACTTGACCGGCTCCAACCTGACCAACACCAAATCCACGCCGAACATGCGTGTCGATCTGGCCGGACGCATCGTCAAGGACGAGCACGGCCACGGCGGCCGCCACATCAAGTACGGTGTGCGCGAATTCGGCATGGCCGCCATCATGAATGGCATCACCTTGCACGGCGGCTTCATTCCCTACGGCGGCACCTTCCTCACTTTCTCTGACTATTCACGCAACGCCATCCGCATGGCCGCGTTGATGAAGCAGCGTGTGGTGCATGTGTTCACCCACGACTCCATCGGTTTGGGCGAAGACGGCCCGACTCACCAGTCCATCGAGCATGCGGCATCGCTGCGCCTCATCCCCGGCTTGGATGTGTGGCGCCCGGCGGACACCGCTGAAACCACCGTGGCTTGGGCTGTGGCTTTGCAAAATGCACACCGCCCCACCGCTTTGTTGCTGAGCCGCCAAAACCTGCCGTATTTGCCCAAGGGCGACAGCAAGGCCAAAGACGCCAGCGGCCTGGATGCGATCAACAAAGGCGCTTATGTGCTGGCCGAACCGTCTGAAGTCGGTATGAACAAAAAAGCGCAAGCGGTCATCATCGCCACCGGCTCAGAAGTGCAACTGGCGCTCAAAGCACAAGCGCTGCTCGCCGAACACAAAGTGGCGGTGCGCGTGGTCTCCATGCCCAGCACCACCACGTTTGACCGTCAATCGACAGCCTACAAATCGGCGGTGTTGCCCAAAGGCATTCCCCGCATTGCGGTCGAGATGGGCAGCACCGACGGTTGGTGGAAATACGGCGTGTCAGCGGTGGTCGGCATCGACACCTATGGCGAGAGCGCACCGGCCCCGGTGCTGTTCAAACATTTCGGCTTCACGCCTGAAAATGTCGCCGACACCGTGCGCGCTGTTTTGCAGCGCGGTTGACATTTTTCATGCGCTGAAAACACTGCGCAACCTTGTTTAACTTGTATTCATAGAAAGACTGGTCATGGCTATCAAAGTAGGTATCAACGGATTCGGACGCATTGGACGCATGGTGTTTCGTGCGGCCATTCAGAATTTCAACGACATTGAAATCGTTGCCATCAACGATTTGCTCGAGCCGGATTACCTGGCCTATATGTTGAAGTACGACAGCGTGCACGGCCGCTTCAAAGGCGAGGTGTCTGTCGATGGCGGCCACTTGGTGGTCAATGGCAAAAAAATCCGCCTCACGCAAGAGCGCGATCCGTCTGCTTTGAAGTGGAACGAGGTCGGTGCTGACGTAGTCATTGAAGCAACCGGTTTGTTTTTGGACAAACCCACCGCCGAAAAACACCTGGCCGCTGGCGCGAAAAAAGTGTTGCTCTCTGCACCTTCCAAAGACGACACGCCCATGTTTGTCTATGGCGTGAACCACAGCACTTACGCCGGTCAAACCATTGTGTCCAACGCGTCTTGCACCACCAACTGTTTGGCGCCCGTGGCCAAAGTATTGAACGACAAATGGGGCATCAAGCGCGGCCTGATGACCACAGTACACGCGGCCACTGCCACGCAAAAAACCGTGGACGGCCCATCGAACAAAGACTGGCGCGGCGGTCGCGGTATTTTGGAAAACATCATCCCCAGCAGCACGGGTGCGGCCAAAGCGGTGGGCGTGGTCATTCCCGCGTTGAACAAAAAACTCACTGGTATGTCCTTCCGTGTGCCGACCTCTGACGTGTCGGTGGTCGACCTGACGGTCGAGTTGGAAAAGCCCGCCAGCTACGCCGAAATTTGCGCCGAAATGAAAGCGCAAAGCCAAGGCGCGCTCAAAGGCGTGTTGGGTTACACCGAAGACAAAGTCGTGGCCACCGATTTCCGTGGCGAGCCTTGCACCAGCGTGTTTGACGCGGATGCAGGCATTGCGTTGGACAGCACCTTCGTCAAAGTGGTCAGCTGGTACGACAACGAATGGGGCTACTCCAACAAATGCCTGGAGATGGTGCGGGTCATCGCCAAATAACCAAGGCCACTTTCTCGCACAGGCGCCCTGCGGGGCGCTTTTTCTTGGCGCATGCGGTCTCTGCTTCATGGCGTCGTACAAAGTGAGACCAAGCGCTAACATCAAGCCATGGAACCCGTGATTTCAATTTTCAAAGAGCGCATTCAACAAGCAGCCGCCAATATGCAAACGCTGCGAATTCAAGGCGGCAACACCAAACACTTTTATGGCGAGCACAACCCGTCACATGTGGTGCTCGACACACGCGAACATGCCGGTGTGGTGAGTTACGAGCCCAGCGAATTGGTGGTGACGGTGCGTGCCGGCACACCGCTTGCGCAATTAGAACAACTGCTTGAAACCCAAGGCCAATGTCTGGCTTACGAGCCGCCGCATTTCGGCCCATCCGCCACGGTGGGTGGCATGGTGGCTGCCGGTTTGGCCGGACCGTCGCGTGCCAATGTCGGTGGTGTGCGTGACCATGTGCTGGGTGCCAAGCTGATCAACGGTTTGGGCGAAGAACTCACCTTCGGCGGCCAGGTGATGAAAAACGTCGCCGGTTATGACGTGTCGCGTGTGCTGGCCGGCAGCATGGGCACGCTGGGCCTGATCACCGAGGTGTCTTTGAAAGTATTGCCTGTCGCTCCCGCAGAAGCCACTTTGGTGTGCAAACTGTCTCAACACGATGCACTAAATCAGTTGCACCGCTGGGGCGCACAAGCGCTGCCGCTCAACGCCAGCGCATGGGTGCATGACAGCACTGCCCATCCCGCGCAAGACCTGTTGTTTGTGCGTTTGCGTGGCGCGGTGGCGGCGGTCGAATCCGCTTGCCCGCGCATGATCGCCGACGTGCAGGCTTTGGGCGGTTCGGCCTCTCGCATGGAGAACGCACAAGCGGCCAACGATTGGCAAGCCGGACGAGAACAGACATTGGCTTTTTTCCACGCACCGTCCCCCGATGTGTGTTTGTGGCGTTTGAGCCTGCCGCAAACCGCACCTGTACTCAGTCTGCCTTATGTCACTTACATCGAATGGCACGGCGGCTTGCGCTGGTTATGGGCACCGGCCTCAGCGGCTACGCAGTTGCGTCAAGCAGCGCATCAAGCCGGTGGTCATGCCACTGTGTTTCGGCGTTCGCAAACCGGCGCAGCAGACACGCAGGTGTTCTCTGAAATACCAGCAGTACAACAACGCATACAACGCGAATTACAAAAACAGTTTGATCCGTACGGTGTGTTCAACACCGGCCGCTTAGGTATTTAAAAGATGCAAACCAATCTCTCTCCCGAATACCAGAACACCGCCGATGGCCAGGAAGCCGAAGCCATTTTGCGCAAATGCGTGCACTGCGGTTTTTGCACGGCCACGTGTCCCACCTACCAGTTGCTGGGCGATGAACTCGACGGTCCGCGCGGACGCATATATCTGATCAAACAAGTGTTAGAGGGTGAAACCCCGACGCGCGACACACAGCTGCATTTAGACCGCTGCCTGACCTGCCGCAACTGCGAAACCACCTGCCCCAGCGGTGTGCAATACGGCCATTTGGTCGACATCGGCCGCAAGCTGGTGGACGAGAAAGTGCCGCGCCCGGCCAGTGAGCAAGCGGTGCGCTGGGCTTTGAAAGAAGGTTTGAACTCTCCTGTGTTTGCGCCGGCCATGAAGCTGGGTCAAGCGGTGCGCGGCTTGTTGCCCGGCGGCATCAAAGCCAAGGTGCCCGAGGCGCGCAGTGCCGGTCATTGGCCAAAGCAAACCCATGCACGCAAAGTATTGATGCTGGCCGGATGCGTGCAACCCGCCATGAGCCCGAACATCAACAGCGCGACAGCGCGTGTGCTGGATGCCTGCGGCATGCAAACCGTGGTCGAGCCTTTGGCCGGTTGCTGCGGCGGCGTGAAATTTCATTTGAATGACCAGGACGCGGCCATCGTTCAAATGAAAAACAACATCGACGCCTGGTGGCCGCATGTGGCCCAAGGTGTGGAAGCGATTGTGATGAATGCGTCAGGCTGCGGTGTCACCGTGAAAGACTACGGCCACATACTGCGCAACGACGCTGCCTACGCCGACAAAGCCAAACGCATCAGCGAATTGACGAAAGACTTGAGCGAGTTATTGCCTCACCTGCTACCCGATTTACAAAAACGGATTCAACCCCAAGCCGCGCAAGCCCAAGGGCTGATGGCGTTTCACCCGCCTTGCACTTTGCAACACGGCCAGCAGCTTAAGGGCGGCGTAGAAACCCATTTGAATGCACTTGGTTTCAAACTGCGCGTGGCGACCAACGAAGCGCATTTGTGCTGCGGTTCGGCCGGCACTTACAGCGTGCTGCAACCGGTCATCGCCACGCAACTGCGGGACCGCAAACTCGGCCATTTGAACGAGATGCAACCTAAGGCCATTTTGAGCGCCAACATAGGCTGCATCACGCATTTGCAAAGCGGCACGCCAGTGCCGGTGCGCCATTGGATAGAAATGGTGGATGCGGCACTGCTTACATCTGCGGCGCATTCAAGCGCTGCATGAAAGCGGGTGACAACAGTAATTGTTCTTCAATCAGTGCGCACAGGGTTTCTCGCTCAAACGGCTTGAGCGCCAAGCCGTTCATGCCCACATCCGTGCAACGTTGGTGGTCCGCAGTGTTGACATTGGCAGTCAGGGCCAGCACCGGCACCTCGCGCTGGGGCCAAGCCCATGCGGTGCGCAAGCGTCGGGTCGCTTCAATGCCGTCCATCACCGGCATCAACATGTCCATCAGCACCATGTCAAACGGCTCGGCCGTGAGAGCGTCCAAGGCTTCTTGCCCGTTGCCTGCTTGCACCAACACGGCGTTTGGCCAATGCGACTTCACCACCTGACAGGCCAGCAAGCGGTTGACCGAACTGTCGTCCACCACCAAAAAACGCACCGCAAATGATTGCAAACGGGTCATGCCCTCTTCCGTGTGCGTGGCCAATGCGGTAACCGTCGATTCAACCAGCGGCAAGCGCACCCAAAAGCTTGAGCCTTGTCCGGGGGTGCTTTCCACACCGATGTCTCCGCCCAGCAGTTGCGTCAATTGGCGGCTGATGGACAGGCCCAAACCATTGCCGCCATAGACACTGGCCGTGGCCACGCTGGCCTGCTCAAAGGGTTCGAATATTTGTTGCAGGCGCTGAGGCGCAATTCCAATGCCAGTGTCGTTGATGGTGAACCACAGATGCTTCGCATCGCGCGTGACCCGCAACATGACCGAGCCTTGGTGGGTGAACTTGATGGCATTGCCCAGCAGGTTGACCAGCACTTGCATCAACCGGTGCCGGTCGCTGACCACCCAGTGCGGCAAGTCATCGGCCGCCTGTAGCTCGTAGTCAATTTGCATGCTGTTGACGCGCTGTAAAAACAGATTGAAAGCAGCGCGTACCGTGCCCATCAATTCAAACGACGCAGGTTGGACTTTCAATTGCCCGCGTTGCAACAGCGAAAAGTCCAAGACATCGTTGATGACGGTCAGCAAATGGTCGCTGGACTGCTTGACCAAATCGGCGAGTTCAAGCGCTTTGGGCAAATGCCGCACATCTTGACGCAGCAAATCGCTGAACCCGATGATGGCGTTCATCGGTGTGCGCAATTCATGGCTGAGCATAGCGATGAAATTGTCTTTGATGGTTTGTGCCCGCAGCAGCCGAGTGCGTGTTTGCAGCAGATTGGCCTGGCGCTTTTCGCTGACATGCAGGGTGCGCAAATACAAGCGTTGGTAAATCAATGGCAGTGACAACAAAAATACGCTGATGGCCACATCGCTCCAAGCATTCATCAACAGCAATTGCGGCGTGGCGACATACAACTGCGGCAACCACCCCAGCCAAGTGCCTGCAGCCATTCCCCCCAAACACAATAGACACACGAAAAGCCAGAACACACCATCGGCAAGCCCGAGTAAAAACATGGGCAACAAGGGCAGAACCACCACCCATTTAAGGACATTGGAAAAAATACCGCCAGACCAAATCGCTTCGCGCAACAAATGAAAATGCCCGTAGGCCAGTCCCAAATAAAGTATCCAGCGCAATGGCATACCCAAGGTGTAAAGCCACATGAGCAGCAAAATCACCAAGCTCAGCACAGAGGCTTGGAATTGCACCTCGGGGTTCGGTGACAGGCTGCCCAAGCTGTGGCTCATGACCGCCAAAAAAAACGTGAAGAGCACATAAAACTGTGCTTTAGGCGTCACCCAGTGGGTCGGCAGCCGCTGCTTAAAGCGCGCCCAAATCAAGCGCAAAGAGCGTGTATCAACCATGAGGCGATCCAGCTTGCAACAACTGTGCTTGCACACCGCGCAGCAGCTGCTCGCGGTCCAAAGGCTTGAGCAGCACATCGTTCATGCCGGCTTGCAGGCATGCGGCATGGTCTTGCGGATGGCTGCTGGCGGTCAGACCAATCACCGGCAAATGGCTCAGCGGTGCGGCAGACTGGCGAATGGCGCGTGTGGTTTGCAACCCGTCCATAACGGGCATGACCAAGTCCATCAACACCAGGTCTACCGTGTGTGTTTGCAGCAGTTGCAAACAAGCCTGGCCGCTGGTGACGCTGTGCAAAACGGCATCGGGCCAGAGCTGCTGGCATATCAGCCCCGCGACTTTCAGATTCACCAGGTTGTCGTCTACCAATAGCAAGCTGAATGGCGGAGGCGCAGGAAATGTCTCCTGGCTGAGCAGGGTGGTTGCGGGTGCCGCGCAGGCTTGCAAAGGAACGCGAAACCAAAACCGTGAGCCGTGGTCGACTTGACTTTGCAAACCGATGTCGCCTTCAAACAATTGCACCAAGCCTTTGCAAATCGCCAGCCCTAAACCCGTGCCACCAAAGCGGCTGTGGGTTTGCAAATCGGCATGCTCAAAACGGTTGAAGATGAACGCTTGTTGTGCATCGTGAATGCCCACGCCCGTGTCTTCGACTTCAAACAGCATGTGTGCACCATCTTTTCGGATTGACAAATGGACCGAACCGCTGGATGTGAACTTGAACGCGTTTTCAAGCAAATGGCACAGCACTTCTTTGAGGCGCTTGCTGTCGGTCATCACCCATTCGGGCAAGGCCGGATCGAGCTGTGCATGAAATTGCACCGAGGCACTGGCGCGGCTGGCAAATGTTTGCTTGCAATCAGCAAATGCAACCGCCAAATGCGTCGGTGTCGGCTGCAGTTGTAAGCGCCCCGCCTGTATTTGGGTGAAATCTAAAATTTGGTTCACTAACTTGAGCAAATGCTCGGTGGATTCGCGCACCAAGTCGACGGTTTGTAAATTGTTCCCGGCGGTTTTTAACTCGGCGCGGATGACATCGTTAAAGCCGAGGATGGCATTCATCGGCGTGCGCAGTTCGTGGCTGACAGAGGCCAAAAACTGGTCTTTGTAAGCCTCCGCTTGCATCAAGGCGGCTCGGTTGGCACTGAGCTCTTTATTGCGACGCGTGATTTCGCCAAGCTGGTGGTTGTAAATGCGTTGGTACACCAATAAGCCGCCAAGCAAACTGATGGCGGTGAACACATGGTTGCCCAGCGACCACAGCACATGGCGCGGGCCGTAGACATAGCTGACGGGCAGCCAGCCGTATTCGGTGAGCGGCACCAAGGCCAACAGCGTCAATTGCACCAACACAATCCAGCGCAACGATTCGCGCCAGCCGAGTAAATAAATGGCGGGCACCGGCAGAATCATCATCCACATAGCGCTGGAAGAAAACAGACCCCCTGTGACCCAGATGATGTAGCACATCAAAGCATAGGTTTGGAGCAGCAACAAATGGGTGGTGCGTTGCAGCGTCCATTTGAAAAGAGTGTGTGCCATGCCCGTGAAGCTGACGCTCAGCAATGCCAGCAGCAGTGCGTTTTCAAAAGCAAAAGGTTGCGACAACAACAAGAACAGGACCAGATTGGTCAAGATCACGCCAATGAAAAAAACGAACATCACCGGCTGTCCCAGCAACCTGTCCGCGGGTAAGTCGCGGTAACGGTCAAGCAGGCGGTGGAGTGGCGCCAACATGGTCGTCAGGGCTTATGGGTTGCCCAGTGCCTGTTCGATGTCGGCACTGAGCGCGGCAGGTTTGTCCATAGAGCCGTAGCGCTTGATGACCTGGCCGTCACGACCGACAAGGAATTTGGTGAAATTCCACTTGATGCCTTCACTGCCTAACAGCCCCGGCGCTTGTTGTTTCAGCCATTGAAACAAAGGGTGCGCCTGGCTGCCGTTGACATCAATTTTTGCCATCATGTCAAAAGCCACGCCATAGTTTTTTTGGCAAAACGCCCCAATGTCCGTGTTGCTGCCCGGGTCTTGGGCCCCGAATTGGTTGCATGGAAACCCCAGCAGCACCAAGCCGCGGTTGGCATAGGTGTCGTGCAGGGCTTGCAAGCCGCTGAATTGCGGCGTGAAACCGCAGGCACTGGCGGTATTGACGATCAGCAATACTTTGCCGCGGCAATCCGACAGTTTCATCAGGCTGCCGTCAATGCGGGCGGCTTCAAAATCGTAAACAGTGGCGGCATTCATGGCGGCTCCTTGGGTGATGTTGGCATTGTCGCTAAGACGGCAGCAAACACAATCAGTAAACCCCCGAGCAGTTTTCTTGCGCTCAGTTCTGACGCGCCCAAGGCCACCGAAGAAGCCGTGGCAAACACTATTTCCGACAACATGACCAAGGCGGTGGTGTTTGCCGCCAAGCGTGCCGCGCCGTACTGCAGACTCAGGTTGGAAAACAGCAAACACAGCGCCAGGCCCAGCGCATACGGCCACCATGAGGTGTCGGATGCAAACCCTACTTGCCCGCTAGGCATCAGTGCCAACGCCGCCACGGCGGTGATGACCATGCCGCCGCTGAACATGGCGCCCATGCGCACGCTTTCGGGCAAATCGGCAAGCTTGCGCAGCATGGTGTTGTTAAGCGCAAAACTTGCCCCGCCCAACAAGGCCAAATAATCGATCGCGCTGTTGGGGATGGGCCAAGGGGTGTCCGGTGTTTTCAGCACCAATGCCACGCCTGCAAGCGCCAGCAACAAACGCAGCAGCGACATGCGGGTCGGTCGCTCGCCCAATAGCCACCAGGCAAACAACACCGACCAAGCGGGCATGGTGTAGAACAACAGCACCACGCGCACGACATCGCCCATGGTCACCGCCCAGTTGAACCCCATATTGGTCAAGCCGGAGCCGATGAACAGCCACCACAGTTGGGGATGTGTGCGGAAATGGCGAAACCATTGCGGATGCAGCAGACTGATGATGACAAATGACAGGCCGTACATCAGCGCGGTGGCCCACAAAGGATGTAAACCGCGTGCTTGCATTTCGCGAAACGGCCACCAGCTCAGGCCAAACACCAGGGCATTGGCCAACAAACCCAGCACCGGGCCCCACACATTCACAGGCATGCTTCAGTGCCCGGGGTCGCGCCGTGCAATGTCCATCAAGCGCTCTACTTCTTGCGCATGGTGTTTGCAATTATGGGTATGCCAGCGTTGAATCAACCACATATTGCCCGCCACAATCAAACCAAAACACACAATGGCGGCAAACGCACTCAGGCCCAGTCCCGTGGCCAATGCATACAAACCGCCCAGCGCCAAGATGCAGGCCTGTTCGTTGAAATTTTGCACCGCAATGGAGCGACCCGCGCCCATCAGGTTGTGGCCGCGGTGTTGCAGCAAGGCGTTCATCGGCACCACCAAAAACCCGCCCAAGCCACCCAGCAAAATAAAAAACGGCGCAGCCAGCCAGACGTTGTCGATGAAATTCATCACCAAAATCAGCAAGCCCATGGCAATGCCCAGACCCATCAAGCGGGTGGCATCGACCAATTTCATGCGCAAAGAAGCAATCACGGCCCCAACGGCAGTGCCGATGGCAACCACGCCCACCAGCGACGAGGCTTGTGTGGTGCTGTAGCCCAGCGCCACCGAACTCCAGGCCAGCACGATGTAGCGCAGGTTGCCGCTGGCGCCCCAAAACAAAGTGGTGGTGGAGAGTGAAATTTGACCCAGCTTGTCGCGCCACAACAGCATGTTGCAACGCCAGAAATCGGGCACCAAGGCCAGCAAGTTGACCGGCAAACTCTGCGTGGTGTCGCTGCGCAAGGGCACCATGGTCACACCGGTTTGCGGGATGCGTGTGTTGAACCAGGCCGCTAAGCCGTAGAGAAACACAATCACGCCAATGGCGGCTTCCGGTGGTGTGTCAATGCCGGTGTCGAACATCGGCAGATCGAACCCCAGTAAAAAGGAGGCAACCACTGGCCCGACCAATTGGCCGCCGATCAGCACACCCAAAATGATGGAGCCAATGGTCAAGCCTTCAATCCATCCATTGGCTTTGACCAGCAGCGAAGGCGGCAGCAGTTCGGTGAGGATGCCGTATTTGGCCGGCGAATAGGCCGCCGCCCCCAGGCCCACAATCGCATAAGCCAACAAAGGGGGCGAACCAAACAGCATCATCAGACAGCCCAGCACCTTGATGCCATTGCTGATGAACATGACCTCGCCTTTGGGCCGCGAGTCGGCAAACGCGCCGACAAACGGCGCCAATATCACGTAGAACAAGGCAAACATGGGCACCAGTGCAGCGCGCTGCCATTCGGCGCCGCCCGATCCTTTGATCATTTCAACCGCCACTACAAATAACGCGTTGTCAGCCAGCGAGCTGAAAAATTGCGCTGCCATGATGGTGTAAAAACCGCGTTTCATGCGTGATATGGCCTGTCAGTTGTGCGGTGTAGAAAAAGTCAAGTGGGCGTGTTTAGACAAGAGGCAGGCCTTCTGGCGTGATGGTTATATCACGCCATTTATAAGCCTCCATGCCCTGCGACAATCGCCCCCATGCCGCGTCCCCTTCATGCTGTCATCCATCCCCAGGCCTTGCAACACAACCTGTCACGCTTGCGCTTGGCCGCTGGCGACGCCCGCCTCTGGGCCGTTGTCAAAGCCAATGCATATGGCCACGGCTTGGCCCGGGCCTATGAGGCATTGCGTGCGGCAGACGGCTTTGCCTTGTTGGACTTGAATGAAGCGCAGACTTTGCGCAACCTCGGCTGGCGCGGCCCGCTGTTGTTGCTCGAAGGTGTGTTCGAGCAACGCGATCTGGAATGGTGCTCGCGGCTGGACCTGTGGCATGTGGTGCACCACGAGGGTCAAATTGACATGTTGAGCCGACACAAAACCCAAGTGCCGCAGCGCGTGTTTTTGAAAATGAACAGCGGCATGAACCGCTTGGGCTTTGCGCCACAGGCGTTCAAATCTGCCTGGACACGGCTGAACGCTTTGCCGCAGGTCGATGAAATTTCCCTCATGACGCATTTCGCGAATGCCGATGGCGAGTCGGGCGTGGCTGCGCAACAGCAAGTGTTCGAGCAATTCAGCAGCGACCTGCCCGGCGAGCGCAGCTTGGCCAACAGCGCGGCATTGTTGCGGCACCCGGCCGCGGAAGCTGTGCTTGCTGACTGGGTGCGCCCCGGCATCGCCTTGTATGGCAGTTCGCCAGACCATGGGGTGCATGATGCCGCGCACTGGGGTTTGCAAGCCGCCATGAGTTTGCGCAGCCAGCTGATTGGCGTGCAGCAACTCAAAGCCGGTGACAGCGTGGGTTATGGCGGCACATTCACTGCGCCGCATGACATGGCCATAGGCGTGGTGGCTTGCGGTTATGCCGACGGGTATCCGCGCCACGCGCCTACCGGCACGCCGGTGTTGGTGAATGGTGTGCCTACCCGCACGCTGGGGCGGGTGAGCATGGACATGTTGTGTGTCGATCTGACGGCACTGCCTTCGGTGGCGATAGGTGCTGAAGTGACTTTGTGGGGCAGTGCCTCTGGCGGGCAAGTGCTATGTATTGATGAAGTGGCACATGCGGCAGGGACGGTGGGTTATGAGTTGATGTGTGCGTTGTCGGCCAGGGTGGCGGTATCGGTCGTTTAATGGCCATTTCTTCTCTTTTAGTTTGAAGTCACGCTTGGCTGACCGAAAAAAACACCCCCTCCGGGTCGCTTCAAGTGATGTTTCCGGGTTTAGTGCAATTGCGTTTTCGTGGCTTGGTTTTTTTAACCGCATAAATGCAGTCGGGGAAAACATCGAGCGGACAAACGACATGGCGACCGTCCCGCCGTGGCGTGAACATGCCACTGAAAAACTGAAAAACAATAATTGGAACCTGACCCCATTAAATTAATGCAATAACTTTGCAGCCTGCCGCGTGATCCGCTCAATCAACACCGCCGCAGACGGCGCGTCATGCAGCAAACCCACGGCCTCGCCCACCGTCACATGGGCGCGGTCGAAATCCTGCATGGCCACGCCCGCGTCATAGTCCGCACGGGCGGCTTCAGGCGCAGCACGCAAAGCGTCCATCCGCAACTCCCACTGCCTGTGCAAACGGTTGCGCAAAGCGCGGAAATCAAATTCGGGCGGCCAGGCTTTGCGCCGCAGCACATCGAACACCGCAGACCGCGCTGTTTCGTCGCCATTCGCTTTCAATGCTGCCGCCACCGCCCCGGCAGACGCCAGACTCTCCGCGCTGGCCCACAGCCGCGTGCCCATCAACACGCCGTCCGCACCCAACATCCGCGCCGCTGCCAGACCCCGCCCATCCGCAATACCACCAGCTGCCAGCAGCATGGTTGAAGGCGATTGCGTCGCCAACGCATCGGCCAACTCAGGCACCAAGCTGAAGGTCGCCCGGGCTTGCACGCCGCTCATGCCGTGTCCACCGGCTTCAGCACCTTGCGCCACGATGACCGATGCACCGGCCTCCAGACACAGCGGCAATTGCTCCAGCCGCTGAATCTGGCAGATCAAAGGCACGCCGCGTTTGGCAATACGGGCCGCGTAAGGGCGCGGGTCGCCGAATGACAGCATCAATGCCGCCGGTGTGTGTGGCTGGTCCAGCAACCAGTCCAAGGCGCTGGCATCAACATCCATCTTCCACGTGATGAAGCCGCAGCCCAGTCGCTGCAAAGCGGAGGAGTCGCCATGCAACAAAGACACAGCCAATGCGTGTTGGCTTTGCAGCCAAGCCAGTTCGCCGTAACCGCCGCCCAGCAAACCCAGTGCACCTGCACGTGCACAAGCAGCTGCGAGTGCGCCGCCACTGGCCAAGGCCATGGGGGCGAGTGCTATGGGCGTCGTTAGTTGAAAAACTTCAGAGAAACGTGAGTTCATGCTGCCAATACCAAAAGTGAAGCTGTCCCGACCAAGAATGCATTGCGTATTCAATCAACCAACGATTGCGCCACCAAAGCCTTCAACATGTGCCGGTAATGCGCACGCAGCGGGCTGGGGGCTTGCGTCATATAGACCGCACATATTTGTTCTTTGGGATCGGCCCAAAAAAATGTGCCTGCATAACCGGCCCACATGAATTCACCGGCGCTGCCATGCACCGGCGCAATACCGTCAGCTTGGCGCACCAAAAACCCCTGGCCAAAGGTGTAGCCGGGCGAGCCCAACAGCAATTGCCCGGGGCTGATGGGAGTGGCAATGGCCGCGCCCAAGTGGTCGGCCGTCATCAATTGCACGGTGGATCGCGACAAAATCCGTGCACCATCCAGTTGTCCGCCATTCAACATGGCCTGACAAAAACGCAAATAGTCTGGCGCGGTACCGACACCGCCTGCGCCGCCCGAGTCGTTGCCCGGTGCTTGGCTGACATCAATCAATTTGTTGGACAAATTGGTCAGCGGGTCCACTGCAAACGGCTCTGCCACTCTGCCCATTTGTGTGGCGGGCACTTCAAACCCGGTGTCCTTCATCTTGAGGGGCTTGAACAAACGCTGATGTAAGAAATCGTTCAAGCGTTGGCCGCTGACTGCTTCGATCACCCGGCCTTGCACATCCACCGACAAGCTGTATTCCCACGTGGTGCTCGGTTGTTGCGCCAGCGGGGCTTTGCCAAGTCGTTCGGCCATGTCCGCGCCGCTGATATTGCGGGCATCAAAGTCGCGTGCCGTGCTGTAAATGCCTGCATCCGTGTAAGCCTGTTTCACCAGGGCGTTTTTGGTCAATTCGCCATAGGCCAAGCCCGAGGTGTGGCGCAGCAAATCTTGGAGGGTCGGTTCCTTATGGGCTGGCACCAGTTTGAAAGCCACACCGTTGTAGGGCTGGTCCAACGCGGCGACACTGACCATCGGGTTTTTAAACGAAGGCAAGTACTTGGAGACCGGGTCTGTCAGTTGTACCTTGCCGTCTTCTACCAGCATCATCAAAGCGACCGACACCATGGGCTTGGTCATCGAGTAAATGCGAAACACCGAATCGGTTTGCATGGGTGCTTGCGCCGCGTTGTTCAAACTGCCAAAGGCTTTGCTGTAGACCAACTTGCCTTTGCGCGCCACCATCACCACGGCGCCGGGCAAGCGCTTGCTGTCAATTTCTGCTTGCATGGCGGTGTTGATTTTTTCCAGGCGTTGAGAAGACATGCCGACGGACTCGGGGCTGGCCACGGGCAAAGCCTGTGACCATGACAAGCCTGCGTGAAGCAACGCGGCAGCAGCCAGCCACGACAAACGGCTGGCGGGTCGGCGCGTGTGAAAAACATTTTGATCTGCTGAAAAAACCACCGCGGCGCGGCCAGAGGGTGAAATATCAAACACGGTCAATCTCCTGAAGAATGAAAACGACTGGCCAACCAGACCAGCAACAACACCGGCACACCCAGCATGGCGGTGCCAGTGAAAAACCACGCATAACCCGCGGCGTCCACCGCCACGCCGGAAAATCCGGCCAAAAACTTGGGCCCGAGCAACATCAATGAACTGAACAAGGCATATTGCGTGGCCGAGTACTGCACATTGGTGAGCGACGACAAATACGCGATGAATGCCGCAGAAGCAATGCCGCTGCTCAAATTGTCGGCCGACACCACGGCGATCAAGCCATACACATCGTGGCCGTGCAAGGCCAGCCAGGCAAACAGCAAATTGGTGGCGGCGCTAAGCACCGCACCGATCATCAACACTTTCATCACGCCCCAGCGCAGCACCATGGCGCCGCCGATGAACGCGCCGACCAGCGTCATCACCACGCCATACAGTTTGGTGACCGTCGCCACTTCTTCTTTGCTGTAACCCATATCTACATAAAACGGATTGGCCATGATGCCCATGACGATGTCGCTGATGCGGTAAGTGCCGATCAAGGCCAACAACAACACCGCATGCCAGCGGTAGCGCTTGATGAATTCCGCAAACGGCTCAATCACCGCCACTTGCAGCCAGTCACGCAGGTTGTGCGCTGGCGGCAAATCCACATGCGCCGGTTCTTTGGAAAACAACACAGTGACCATGCCGACCGCCATAGACACCGCCATGGCCACATAAGCCACAGCCCACGCGTTGTCTTGGTATGTGCCTGCCGGTAAACCGCCGACTTCGGCTTTGGCGGCGATCCAAAACACCCCGGCGCCCGCCCAGATCATGGCCAGGCGGTAGCCGGTTTGGTAGCTGGCGGCCAGCACCGCTTGCAAACGCGCATGCGCAGATTCAATACGGAATGCGTCCAGCACAATGTCTTGCGTGGCCGAGCCGAAAGCAGTGAGCAGCGCAAAACCCACCAATGGCACCAGAGACTGTTGCGGGTTGCTCAAGGCCATGCCCAACAAGCCGACCATGACACTGCATTGCGCGATCAGCAACCAGCTTCGGCGGCGGCCCAACCAAGGTGTCAATACAGGCAGTGAGAGGCGGTCCACCAGCGGCGCCCAGGCCCACTTGAAGCCATAGGCCAAGCCGACCCAACTGAGAAAACCGATGGTGGCGCGGTCTATACCGGCCTCGCGCAGCCGAAAGCTGAGCGTGCCCAGCACCAGCAACAAAGGCAAACCGGCGGCAAAACCCAGCGTCAGCATGCGCAGGCTTGAAGGACTCAGGTAAATCAGCAGTGAATCCCGCCAACGCAAAGACGTCATTTTTTCAGTTGGTGTATCGTTCATACCTTGTATTGTGAGGTGCTCGCACCTATTTCATTCCCATGCTGAACAAACGTCAATTTGTACACCGCTGCGCAGGTTGCGCCTTTGGCTTTTCCGCCACCGCCTTGTTTGCGCGTGATGGCGTTGAGGTTGGCAAAACCTCGGGCTTCACCAAACTGGTTCCCGCCGCCCAGGTCGAAGGTTCGGCGAACCAGCAATATGCGCAACTGCTCAAGCAGGCCAAAGACAAAAACGCGCTCGCGCCGGATGATCATCCCGAGGTGATCCGCTTGCGCGCCATCTCGCAAAAAATTATTCCCTACAGCTACGAATGGAACCCGCGTGCTCGGGAATGGAAATGGGAGATCAACCTGATCGGTTCCACGCAAATCAATGCGTTTTGCATGCCCGGCGGCAAGATCGCTTTTTATCACGGTATTTTGGACAAGCTGCAACTGACCGATGACGAAGTGGCCATGGTGATGGGCCATGAAATCGCCCACGCCTTGCGCGAACACGCACGCGAACGCATGGGCAAAAGCGAAGCCACCAATGTGATTGCCAGCATAGGCAGCGCTTTGGCGTCTGCGTATTTCAAAGTTGACCCGAGCGTGACCGATGCAGTGGCCAGGCAAGGCGCGAATTTACTGACCCTGAAATTCAGCCGCGAAGACGAAACCGAAGCCGATCTGGTCGGCATGGAACTCGCCGCGCGTGCCGGCTACAACCCGCGTGCCGGTGTGACCTTGTGGCAAAAAATGAGTGCCGCCAACAAGGGCGCGCCGCCGCAGTGGCTCAGCACCCACCCCTCTGGTGCCAGCCGTATCAAACAGATAGAAAACAACCTGCCCAAGGTCTTGCCCTTGTATGAAAGATCTGCGCAAGCCAGGCAGTAGTTGACGCGTCAGACAAACCGCATCAAACAAACCGATTAAGCCAATCCACCAACAAGGCATTCACCGCCGCGCTTTGTTCGCGCTGTAAAAAGTGTCCAGCGCCCGGCACTTCGCGGTATTCATAAGGCCCGCCAAAACAAGCTGCTTGCTCGCGCATGAGTTCGGCGCGCATATCGTCCGCGCCGCACAAGGCCAGCGTCGGCACCGTGATGGTGTGTTGCATGGCCGCGCGCAGTTCGTGCAAAGCCGGATCGGCTTTGGCCGGATCGAACATGGCGCGGTAATAGTCCATCGCGGTTTTCAACACGCCGGGTTGACGCAGGCATTCCTTGACCTGCGCAATGTGTTCACGGTCTTCATAACCCGGCACTGACCAGTACTGCCACAGGTAATCGATGAACGCCATGTCATTCGCCAACAAAGCTTGCTCGGGCAACACCGCTTGCTGAAAAAACCACCAATGGAATGAGCGCTGAATATGTTTGGGCTCCAACAAATATGTGTTCACGATCTGCGGATGCGGCACCGCCATCAACACCGCGCTGTGCAACAAGTCAGGCCTGGCCGCGCACAGTGCGTAACCGATGATGGCGCCCCAGTCCTGGCCGATGTAATGCAACTTTTCGCCCGGCGACACGGCTTCAATCAAACCGGCAATGCCATGCACCAGACTGGCTTTGTCAAAGTAAGCGTTGTCAGCGACTCGCGAGGGCAAGTAGCCGGGTAGGTAAGGCACGATGACTTTGTAGCCAGCTTGTGACAACGCATCCATTTGCGAAGACCAGGACTGCGGAATGTCGGGAAAGCCATGCACCAGCAACAGCAAAGGGCCGCTGCCTTGGGTTAAGCACACAAAGTCGACGCCGTTGGCGTGAATCTGAATGCGGTCATACATGTCAGGTGCCGCCGACGTACGGGTTGCTGCGGCGCTCGCGCCCGAACGTGCTCTCCGGGCCGTGGCCGGGAATGAACACCGTGTCGTCGCCCATGGGCCACAGGCGCTGCGTGATGCTGTCTATCAAATGCTGGTGATTACCTTGCGGGAAATCGGTGCGGCCAATGCTGCCGGCGAACAGCACATCGCCGACAAAGGCGCGGTTCATCTCGGCCGAATAAAACACCACATGCCCCGGTGTGTGGCCCGGGCAATGCCGCACGGACAGCGTGTGTTTGCCTAAAGCGACCGTGTCCCCATCCGCAAGCCAGCGCGTGGGCTTGAACGCGCGTGCGGGAGGAAAACCGTAGGTGGACGCGGCAACAGGCAAACCGTCAATCCAAAACTGGTCGCCCGGGTGCGGCCCGATGATGGGCAAACCGAGTTGCTCGGCCAGATCGGCGGTGGCACCCGCGTGGTCTAAATGCCCGTGCGTGATCCAGATGTATTTCAACGTGATGCCAAGCTGCTTACAAGTGGCGAGCAACACATCGACATCACCGCCCGGGTCGATGACTGCCGCGGTCATGCCCTCGTCCTCCCAGACCAGAGAACAGTTTTGCTGGAAGGCGGTGACGGGGATGGTTTCGTAGTGGAGCATGGGGGTGGGTGGCTTTGTGAGTAACAGAGTTTAGAGCTTGCTACGTTGCATGAATGAAAACCTGACCATTGACGAATAAACACGCATAATTTAACATTGTTGTAACAGGAGCAAAAATGGAAATTGCTATTCGCAACATAGGCAACAGCAAAGGGGTGGTACTTCCCAAGCCCTTATTAGCCCAAGCCGGTTTAGAAGGTGAGACCACCGCCTTGATTCAGGTCGAGAACGGATCAATTGTGCTGTCCAAATCAAGTAAACCACTGCGTGATGGTTGGGCAGTCGCTGCAGCGGTAATTGCTGAACAAGGGGAAGACGAACTCTTTATGGGTGAATTCGGCAATGCAGATGATGCGGAGATGCGCTGGTGAAACGAGGCGAGATTTGGCTGGTCAACCTCGACCCCACTATAGGTTCTGAAATCAAAAAGACACGCCCGTGTGTCATCGTGTCTCCCCAAGAACTGAACCAACATCTTCGAACCGTGATGATGGCACCCATGACTTCAAAGGGTTTTGCGGCGCCATTCCGTGTGCCGGTTACTCATGCGGGTACCAAGGGACTGATTGTGTTGGACCAAATGCGAGCGGTTGACAAACAGCGATTGGTGAAGAAGCTCGGTCAAGTCTCGGCCAAGACCATGGAGCGTGTTTTAAAAACCTTGCAAGAATTGTTCGCTGAATAAACTTCATATGTATAGAAATTCGAGTTTTCTATATAAATACAGCTCGACATGTATAGAAAAGAATGACTCCAATCGATACAGACAAACCCATAGAGTATCTTTCTTACTTAGGCCGTTTCATTTCATCCAGTTGTCAATTTCAAGCTTCTTGACCCGACCAAAGTCCTTCACATTGTTTGTGACGACGACGGCCCCGATAGCCCTTGCGTGCGCTGCAATCATGAGATCAGCCGCACCGAGTTGAGCGCCGCGCTTTTTCAAGTCTGCGCGAATGTCTGAGTAATAAGTCGCTGCCGCGCGGGGCCAGTCCAACACCGCCAGGTGCAGGACCAAACTATCGAGCACTGTTTGGTTTTGTTTTCGCTTGGCAACGGCAGAGGCCTGCACGCCATAGGTAAGCTCGGCAAATGTCACGGCCGATATCACTTGTTGCTGTAAAGGTATCGCCTGCACTTTAGATTTCAGTTTCTCAGATTCACCGCGCATCAAAAAAATGCAGGTATCCGTGTCCAGCATGAACAATGCGCCTGTCAAAACTTGCGCTCCTGAATTGGCAGCGGCTCAATGTTTGACATGAAGTCATCAGAGGCCGTCATACCTAAAGCGAAGAAGCCGGACCAGTCGCTCGGGCGCGGCGTTAAGACAACGCTTACTCCTTCACGTCGAATGAATACCTCGCGCACAGAGTCCGCAAACCGGTATTCCAGCGGCATAGTGACCGTTTGTGAACGGTTGTTCCAACCGACGCGTGCAGTTGGGCTAATGGGGGGAGTTGGATGT
Source organism: Bordetella parapertussis (assembly GCA_945878065.1). Taxonomy (GTDB): domain Bacteria; phylum Pseudomonadota; class Gammaproteobacteria; order Burkholderiales; family Burkholderiaceae_C; genus Limnohabitans; species Limnohabitans parapertussis_B. Next base: position 20,482 of record CAMDXA010000017.1, read on the forward strand.
GCTGCCATGTATCAAAGTATATGGCATTAATTTCGACTCAGAATACACTGGCGAAAAAGGCGAGTTTCAATCGAGAATTGCTAGGGTAAATCCATAATAGACGCTCATTTAATCCAGATTGGACGTACCCAGAATCCATATCAGACGAGGCCATGAGAAAGACAATTGAACAACCCGCTTTGTCTGTAGTTTCAGCGATCAAACCTCAACACCCCATCCTCAAACCCGCCAAACCTCAGCGCCAACACATCCATCACATAGTTTTGATGCACCCGCCAAGGCGCGGCCGTGCCTTGCTTGGGCAGCATGGCGCTGGCGCGTTGCACATAGCCCGAGGTGAAATCCAAAAAAGCTTGTGTGGTTTGCGCCGGGTCGTGCTGCGGGCTGACAAACCGGTAGCCGCGTTTGTCCATGTATTTGAAAAGCCTGCACACATAGCTGGCGGTCAAGTCGGCTTTCAGCGTCCACGATGCATTCGTGTAGCCGAAGGCCACAAACACATTTGGCAAACCCGAGAGCATCATGCCTTTGTAAGCCAATGCGTCGCCGGCCACAAAAGGTTTGCCGTCGACATGAATGGCGACATCGGCCAATACATTCAATTGCAAACCGGTGGCAACCACCACGATGTCGGCTTGTATAAAACGTCCGTCTTGCAAGCTGATGCCGTCGGTTTCAAAGCGCGCAATTTGTCCTGTCTCCACACTGGCTTTGCCTTTGCGTATCTGCTTGAACAAATCACCATCTGGCACGGCACACACGCGTTGGTCCCAAGGCGCATAGCGCGGTGTGAAATGTGTGGCCACGTCATAGTCGCGGCCCAAGGCTTTCTTCACCATGCTGATCAAATAATTTTTGAAGAAAAGTGGTTTGCGTCTGGCCAGCTGGAAATAAACAATGCCTTGCAAAATGTTGCGCCAGCGCACAAAGCGGTAACCCAGATCAAACGGCAGAAAACGGTCCAGCCAAACGCCCAATGTTTCTTGCGCCGGGCGGGTCACCACATAGGAAGGCGAGCGCTGCAACATCGTCACATGCGATGCGCCTTTCGCCATGGCCGGCACAATCGTCACCGCAGTCGCACCGCTGCCAATCACCACGACGCGTTTATCTGCATACGACAAAGCTTCAGGCCAAAACTGCGGATAAACCAACGCCCCTTGAAAACTTTCTTGGCCGTCAAAATGCGGTTGATGCCCTTGCGCATAGCTGAAATAGCCGCCGCACATGTACAAAAAACGCGTCTCCTGTGTGTGCGTGCTGCCGTCGGCCAGTTGCGCGGTCACGCGCCAGCAAGCGTGCTCTGTTGACCAATCTGCGCTGATCACGCGGTGCTCAAAAGCAATCTGTTGCGTCACGCCAGTCTCTTCTGCGGCTTCGCGTATGTATTGCAAGATGGACGGTCCGTCGGCCATGGCCTGTGTGCCGCGCCAAGGCTTGAACGCATAACCCAGCGTGTGCATGTCCGAGTCCGAGCGCACGCCGGGGTAGCGAAAAATATCCCAGGTGCCGCCGATGGCTGCACGTGCTTCCCAGATGCGCCAGTATTTGCCCGGACAATGTTTTTGCAAATGCCGCGCCGCGCCAATGCCGGACAGGCCCGCACCGATGATCAATACATCCAGCATGCCATACCTTTAAAGAAGACCCAAAGCCATGTGAAAAAAATCAGTCAGTGACTTTGCCGCGCAAGGCCTTGGTCTGGCCGCGCAACACTTTGCTGTCCACGCGTTGCATGCGTGCGCTAAACGTTGGCTTGGTGGCTCTGCGCGGCTTCACCGGCTTGGCCGCCAGTGCGACCAGTTCATGCAAACGCGCCATGGCATCCGCGCGGTTGCCTTCCTGGCTGCGCGAGCTTTGCGCTTTGATGACAACCACGCCGTCAGCCGTGATGCGTTGGTCTGACATGGCGAGCAATTTGTCTTTCACCTCGTCTGGCAATGAAGATGCGCGTATATCAAACCGCAAATGCACGGCGCTTGATACTTTGTTCACATGCTGGCCGCCCGCGCCCTGCGCACGGATGGCGCTCAATTCAACTTCGTGGTCGGGGATGGTGTAGAAAGGGGCGTTCATGTCTGCATGTGAATCACAATTTCATGTCATAAGTGACGGTGACCGGCGCATGGTCAGAAAACTTTTCGTCTTTGTAAATAGACACTGAACGCGCGGTCTCGGCCAGCGCAGGTGTCGTCAGGTGATAGTCGAGCCGCCAACCCACGTTGTTCGCATACGCCTGTCCCCGGTTGCTCCACCATGTGTAGCAAGCGTCGGTGGTGTCAGGGTGAAGTTGTCGGTACACATCGACCATGCCGCCTTCACTCAGCAGTTTGGTCATCCAAGCGCGTTCTTCAGGCAGAAAGCCGCTGTTTTTTTGGTTGCTGCGCCAGTTCTTCAAATCAATCTGCTGGTGCGCGATGTTGATGTCGCCGCACAGTATCAGCTCGCGGCCTTTTTTCAAATCCATCAGGTGCGGGTAAATCACCTCCAGAAAACGGAATTTCGCTTCTTGTCGTTCCGGGCCGGATGAGCCGCTGGGAAAATAGCTGCTGATCAGCGACAGCTTGCGTTGGGGTGTGTCGAAGCGCAATTCCAAATAGCGGCCTTCTGCGTCGAACTCGCCGCCGTCAAAGCCTTGGATCACATGGCTGGGTTCAAAGCGCGTGTACATGCCGACCCCGGCATAGCCTTTTTTCTCGGCGCAATGGAAATAGCCCGAGAGCCCGGCCAGGGTTTCGAACTTGCCAACCAGGTCGGCTTCCTGTGCTTTGACTTCCTGCACACACATACAATCCGGCGAGGTGGTAGCAAGCCAGTTTTCCAGCCCTTTGCTGCTGGCTGAACGTATGCCGTTCAGGTTGAGGCTGGTGAGTTTGAACAAGGAATTCCCCCATGTCGTTGCACCATACGCCAGACCACACGCTGGCGCAAGCGTTCATTCAATTCTCGCTGGAATCGGGGGTCCTCAAATTCGGCAGCTTCAAAACCAAGGCCGGGCGCATGTCGCCTTACTTTTTCAACGCCGGTTTGTTCGATGACGGCGCCAAACTCAGCCGCTTGGCCGGGTTTTACGCGCAAGCCTTGGTGAGCTCCAGCTTGCAGTTTGACATGATTTTTGGCCCGGCCTACAAAGGCATTCCGCTGGGTGCGGCGGTGGCTATAGAGCTTGCGCGACTCGGGCATAACTTCCCGTTTGCCTACAACCGCAAAGAAGCCAAGGACCATGGCGAAGGCGGCACGCTGGTCGGCGCTCCCTTGAAAGGCCGGGTATTGATCGTGGATGATGTGATGAGCGCGGGCACGGCGGTGCGCGAATCCATCGCTTTGATACAAAACGCCGGGGCCACGGCCTACGGCGTGGCGATTGCCTTGGACCGCCAGGAAATGGCGACCGAGGTGGCGGCGGATGGCACGGTCAAAGACCTGGCGCACAGCGCAGTGCAATATGTGCGCGACAGCTTGGGTCTGAAAGTCTGCGCCGTGGCGCAACTCAGCGATTTGTTGGGCTACCTTGGCACGCAGTCTGACAACGCCATGGCGCAGCACTTGCCAGCAGTGCAGGCTTACCGCGACCGCTACGGCGTGGCTTAACCGGCTTTCGTGCTCAGGGTAGGCGCGGGCTTCTGATACTTGGGTTTTGCCAAGAAACACAAGGGACAACGCGGGTGACGCATATCATGGCAAGCGGCTAAACTGACCAATCACTGACAGAAGTTGGAGTCCCCATGAACGCGCCCCTGCCCGAACACATACGCAAAGCCCTGGAAACCGTACAACTCGACGATAAATACGCGCTCGAGCAAGGCCGTGCGTTCATGAGCGGTGTGCAAGCCTTGGTGCGTTTGCCCATGTTGCAGCGCCAGCGCGACCAGCTGGCCGGCAAAAACACGGCGGGCTTTATCAGCGGCTACCGTGGCTCGCCTTTGGGCAATTACGACCAGGCTTTATGGAGCGCCCGCAAGCATTTACAGGCGCAGCAGATCGTGTTCCAGCCGGGCGTGAATGAAGAATTGGCCGCCACCGCCTTGTGGGGAACCCAGCAGCTCGGCTTTGCGCCTCCGGGCAACAACAAATTCGACGGTGTGTTCGGCATCTGGTACGGCAAAGGCCCGGGCGTAGACCGCACCTCGGACGTGTTTAAACACGGCAACATGGCGGGCACCACGGCTTGGGGCGGCGTGCTGGCCATCGCCGGTGACGACCATGTGTCCAAAAGCAGCACCGCCGCGCACCAAAGCGACCACATTTTCAAAGCCTGCGGTTTGCCGGTGTTTTTCCCGGCGTCTGTGCAAGAGGTGTTGGACTTTGGTTTGCACGGTTTTGCAATGAGCCGTTTTTCCGGCGTCTGGGCCGGCATGAAAACCATCCAGGAAATTGTTGAATCCAGTGCCACGGTAGACATTGATCCGCAGGGTCTGCAAATTGTTATTCCTGAGTTTGAGATGCCGCCCGGCGGCTTGCATATCCGCTGGCCGGATGATGCGCTGTCGCAAGAAGCGCGTTTGTTCAATTACAAATGGTATGCGGCACTGGCCTACATACGCGCCAACCGTTTGAACCACACCGTGATTCGCGGCCCGCAAGACCGCTTTGGTCTGATTGCCAGCGGCAAGGCCTACAACGACACACGCCAGGCGCTGCTCGATTTGGGTTTGGACGACAACACCTGCAAGCGTTTAGGTATTCGCGTTCACAAAGTCGGCGTGGTCTGGCCCTTGGAGCCGCAAAGCACGCGCGAGTTCGCCGAAGGTTTGCAAGAGATTGTGGTGGTGGAAGAAAAACGCCAGCTGATTGAATACCAGTTGAAAGAAGAGCTCTACAACTGGCCGGATGGCAAGCGCCCGCGCGTGCTGGGCAAGTTCGATCAGGTGGACGGCGACAGCGGCGGCGAATGGTCCGCACCCAACCCGATCAGTCACAGTTTGTTGCGAGCCAATGCCGATCTGACACCGGCCTTGATCGCCCAAGCCATCGCCAAGCGTTTGAAGAAAATGGGTTTGGACGCCGACACCACCGCACGCATAGACGCGCAACTCGCGGTACTCGACGCCAAACACAACGCCATGCAGGTGCTGGAAGTCAAGGCCGACAGACAGCCTTGGTTTTGCTCGGGATGCCCGCATAACACTTCCACCAAGGTGCCTGAGGGCTCGCGCGCCATGGCCGGTATCGGTTGCCATTTCATGTCACTTTGGATGGACCGCAGCACCACCGGTTTCACGCAAATGGGCGGCGAGGGCGTGCCTTGGGTCGGCCAGCAACCGTTCAGCAATGACCAGCACATCTTTGCCAACATCGGCGACGGCACCTATTTCCACAGCGGCATTTTGGCAGTGCGCCAAAGCGTGGCCGCCGGTGTCAACATCACCTACAAAATTTTGTACAACGATGCCGTGGCCATGACCGGCGGTCAACCCATCGGCGAACGCGCCGAAGGCCACAGCGTGGTTCAAATTGCGCAAAGCATGCGCGCCGAAGGTGCCAAGCGCATCGTTATCGTCACCGACGAGCCGGAAAAATACGATCACGTGGGACAAAACGGTATTCCGGGCGCCTTGCTCGGTTTGCCCGAGGGCGTGGCCGTCGAACACCGTGACGAACTTGACCGGGTGCAGCGCAGCATGCGCGAAACCAAGGGTTGCACCGTCATCATTTACGACCAAACTTGCGCCACTGAAAAACGCCGCCGCCGCAAGCGCGGCACCATGGTCGATCCAGCGGTGCGCGTGGTCATCAATGAAGCCGTGTGCGAAGGTTGTGGCGACTGCAGTTCGCAAAGCAATTGCCTGAGCGTCGAACCACTTGAAACCGAACTCGGGCGCAAGCGCAGCATCAACCAAAGCACCTGCAACAAAGACCAAAGCTGCGTCAAAGGCTTTTGCCCGAGCTTTGTGACGGTTGAAGGCGGCCAGTTGCGCAAGAAAAACAAAGCCGACAACCGCCGCGATCCGGCGCAACTCGGCGAATTGCCCGACCCCGAACTGCCGTCACTGACGCGCGGTGTGTACCCGGGCGGTTACGGCATCGTGGTGGCGGGCGTGGGAGGCACCGGCGTCATCACCATCGGGCAGTTGCTCGGCATGGCCGCGCACATCGAAGGCAAAGGCATCGTCACGCAAGACTCGGCCGGCTTAGCGCAAAAGGGCGGCGCGACTTGGAGCCATGTGTTAATCGCGCAGCAGCAAGACGAGATCCGCACCACGCGCGTGTCCACGGCCGCTGCTGATTTGATTTTGGGCTGCGACCCGATCGTCACCGCTGGCAAAGAAACCATGGTGCGCATGCGCCCGGGGCGCACCCGCGTTGCCATCAACGGTTTGGCCACACCGACCGCCGCGTTTGTGAAAAACGGCGCCTGGGCCAACCCCAGCGACAGTTGCTTGGAAGACATCTTGCAAGCAGTGGGTAACGAGCCGCGCAATATGGGCGCGTTCGATGCCAACCAAGTGTCAACCCAAATGCTCGGCGACAGCATCTTCATCAACCCGATGGTGATGGGCTATGCCTGGCAGCGCGGCTGGATACCGCTGACACAAGACGCCATCATGCGTGCGATTGAGCTCAACGGCGTGCAGGTTGAAGCCAACAAGCTGGCGTTCACTTGGGGCCGCTGGTGCGCCCAAGACTTGGACAAAGTGCTGGCGTTGACGCAACCGTTGCAAGTGGTGAACTTCAAAGCGCGTGAACCGCTGCAAGCGATTTTGCAAAAACGCATGGGCTGGCTCGAGCAATACCAGGACAAGGCTTACGCCAAGCAATACATGTCGTTTGTGCAGGACGTGCAGCAAAAAACCTCGGCGCAAGTGGCCGAGGCGGTGGCGCGCAATTTGTACAAGCTGATGGCCTACAAAGACGAATACGAAGTCGCACGTTTGCACGCCGACCCGGTGTTTTTGAAGCGCATTGCTGACCAGTTTGAAGGCGACTTCACACTCAATTACCACTTGGCACCGCCTTTGATTGCCAAAAAGAATGACAAGGGTGAACTGGTCAAACAAAAATTTGGCCCGTCCATGTTGACCGGCTTCAAACTGCTGTCGCGTTTGCGGTTTTTGCGAGGCGGGCTGTTCGATGTATTTGGTTACACCGAAGAACGCCGCATGGAACGTGCGTTGATTGAAGAATACAAAGCCAGCATCACTGAAATGATGGCTACATTCGCCCCCGGCAAGCATGCATTGGCGTTGGAAATTGCCCGCATCCCGGAAAAAATCAAAGGCTATGGCCATGTGAAAGAGCGCCACTTGAAAGCGGCACGCGAGCAATGGGAGGGTTTGATGCACGCCTGGCGTGCTTAACTCGCCTAGGTTGACGCCTCTGAACTCACCAGAACCTTAGTCCCGAAAAAACCTACGCTCACAGCTTATGTGCAGCGGCTCAAGCTTTACGCTGGTAGCGGTGTATCTCGATGGTCGAGTGCACGATTTCTTCGTGCACAGACAAACGCTGGCGCACCACATCAGGCGTCAAATCCGGTTCTTGCGTCACCACGGTGAGCGCACATGAAAACACCTGCTTGCCAACCCGCCACACATGCAAATCGGTGACGCGGGTTTGCGGGTTGGTTTCAATCGCTTCGCGTATTTCTTCCACCACCGGGTGGTCCATTTCACGGTCTAGCAACACCTTGCCGGTGTCGGCCAGCAAGCCGCGGGCCCATACCGCGACCAGCACCGCGCCGACCAATCCCATCACCGGGTCTAACCAGGACCAGCCGTACCACCAACCGCCGAGCAGCGCGACGATGGCCAGCACCGAGGTGAACGCGTCTGCGATGACATGCACGTAGGCGGATTTCAAATTCAGGTCGTGGTGATGACCGCCGTGGGCGTGACCATGGCCATGTGTGAGCGTGCGGGTGATTTCAACCGGAGGTTTTGCATGTGCGGTCTGTGCCATGTGCGCCGCACTGTGGTGACTTTCCTCGGCGAGCGAGTTTTTTTCGACGGGCTGCGTCACTTGTTGTGGGTGATGATGCACCCGCCCCAGAATCAAAGCGCAGACCACATTCACCACAAGGCCTAGCACCGCCACTGAAATGGCTTCGGCGTATTGGATCGGTTGCGGTGACCACAGGCGTTCAACCGAGCCGAACACCATCATCAAAGCCACGCCAAGCAACGCGATGGCGCTGGCAAAACCGGCCAGCACTTCTATCTTCCAACTGCCGAATGCAAAACGCGGGTCGCGTGCGTACTTGCGCGCCGTCGCATAGGCCATGGCCGACAAACCGATGGCCAGCACATGTGAGCTCATGTGCCAGCCGTCGGCCAGCAAAGCCATGGAGTTGAACCACCAGCCTGCCCATATTTCGACCACCATTGTCACCAGCGTGATCCACATCACCAGTCGCGTGCCGCGCTCTGCCGCTTGGCTGCCTTCGTCAAACACGTGTTCGTGCAGCCAATCGGAGAGGGTGTCGTTCTGCAAGTCAGTCCTTGTGTGTCAAAGCAGCATGCGCCTGCTGATCCGCGTGGTAACTTGACCGCACCATGGGCCCGACTGCTGCATGTGAAAACCCCATTTCATATGCGCGTTCTTCAAACATCTTGAAAGTATCAGGATGCACATAGCGTTTCACTTGCAAATGGTGGCTGCTCGGCGCCAGGTACTGTCCGAGTGTCAGCATGTCGATATGGTGGTCGCGCATGTCTTGCATGGTGGTCAGTATTTCTTCGTCGGTTTCGCCCAGGCCCACCATCAAGCCGCTTTTGGTCGGCACATGTGGAAACAGCGCTTTGAATTTTTTCAACAGGTTCAGACTGAACGTATAGTCGCTGCCCGGGCGCGCTTCTTTGTACAGGCGCGGCACGGTTTCCAGGTTGTGGTTCATCACGTCCGGCGGTGCTTCTTTCAAGATGTTCAAAGCGCGGTCGTCGCGGCCGCGAAAGTCTGGCACCAGCACCTCGATTTGCGTCTGCGGTGACAACGCGCGGGTCTGGCGAATGCACTCTACAAAATGCGCCGCGCCGCCGTCGCGCAAATCGTCGCGGTCCACGCTGGTGATGACCACATAACGCAATTTCAATGCAGCAATGGTCTTGGCCAGATTCAGCGGCTCGTTCGCGTCCAGCGGGTCCGGCCGGCCATGACCGACGTCGCAAAACGGGCAGCGGCGGGTGCATTTGTCGCCCATGATCATGAAGGTCGCCGTGCCTTTGCCAAAGCATTCGCCGATGTTCGGGCAGGAGGCTTCTTCGCACACCGTCACCAGTTTGTTGGCCCGCAATATCTCTTTGATTTCGCCAAAGCGCGAATTCGGTGAGCTTGCTTTGACGCGTATCCAGTCCGGCTTTTTCAGCGTTTCGCCGCTGTGCACCACCTTCACAGGTATGCGCGAGACTTTGTCCGAGGACTTTTGTTTGGCGCTGGCGTCATAAGCCGGTGCGGTGTCAGGTGCTTGTGGTGCTGTCATGGAAACCTTGGGGTTAAGGCATTAAAGAGGTGGCAAGCTTGCTGCCCAGCACATCAGCAACTTCTTGCCAGCTGACTTCAATGCCAATTGTAAAAAGATCGGTGGTTGCCAGCCCGGCATAGCCGCAGGGGTTGATGCGTTCAAAGGGGGATAAATCCATACGCACATTCAGCGCTACGCCATGGTAGGCGCAATGTCTGCTGACTTTGACACCGAGCGCCGCGATTTTGGCCAGACCTGTGAAGTCAGGCACACCCGCAGGCTGACCATGCTGCGGGCGCGACGGCAGGCGCGCATGGTCAAACGGCGCGTTGGGACGCACATAAATGCCGGGCGCACCCGCGACCCGGTGGCCGGTGACACCGACATGCGCCAAGGTTTTCAGCACCCCGTCTTCAATCCGGTAAACATATTCTTTGACAAAGTAACCGGCGCGTTTCAAGTCGATCAGCGCATAAGCCACCACTTGGCCCGGCCCGTGGTAAGTGGCTTGTCCGCCCCGGTTGCTGGCCACCAGCGGTATATCGTCCAACGACAACAGGTGTTCGGCTTTGCCCGCCTGGCCTTGGGTAAACACCGGCGGGTGTTCGCACAACCAGATTTCATCCGGCGTGGACAGGTCACGCAAAGCGGTGAAATTCTGCATCTCCGACAAGCACTGGGCGTAGTCGACTTGGCCCTTGGTGAGCAGATGTGGCTTGACAGAAATAGACACTAAAGCACCACTTTCACCATGGGGTGGCTGCTCAGGGTGCGGTAGACCTCATCCAGTTGCTCGCGACTGTGCACATGCAAAGTAAACGTGAGCCCCAAGTACTTGCCGCCCTTGCTTTGGCGCTTCTCCAGCGATTCGGTGCGCCAATTGCCATCAAATTGCCGGGCAAGAAAGCACATAGCGTCTACAAATTCTGGGTGATTTGGCCCCATGACCTTGATCGGAAAATCGCAGGGGTAAGAAATCAAACTGTCATTATCAGCATTCATTGCATGGATATTTTTCGAGAGGTATTGGGAGAAACTCTATAAGATAACCTACAATGAAAAGCTTTGCTGCTGAAGAGGGCCGTCGCAGATGACCAAGACAGTATCAATTGCTGGCAGCAAAGTGACAGCGAATTCACAGGATGTTGACCCGCAGCAAGAGGTTGAAAGCCCGCCTTGGACGGCAGAACAGGTTCAGCGTTGGCGACAAAGCCATCCAACGTTTTCGGTCTGGCGGGTGTTGATGGCGCAAGTGCTGGTGGCGGTGTTTTTTGCCACAGCGGTTGCGCTTTGGTTTGCAAGCGGTTCACTTTGGCTGTCTTGGATGTACGGTGCGATGACCGTGGTGGTTCCCGCGGCACTGTTTGCCAGGGGGCTGACCTCGCGGACAGCGTCTGTAAATGCCATGACCGCCGCGCTCGGCCTGATGGTCTGGCAAGGCGTGAAATGGATGGTGGCAGTGATGTTCTTGGTGCTTGCGCCAAGAATAGTTCCTGAATTAAGTTGGCCCGCCATGTTGGCGGGCTTGGTTGTGACGATGAAGGTGTACTGGCTGGCGTTGATCTGGGGCAAACCCAAATCGACGACTCACCCGAACACCACTTTGTAAAGAGTTGAACATGGCGGATACGAGTACGCTGACGGCTGGAGATTACATTGGTCACCACCTGACCCATCTTCAAAGCAAACCCATGGGCGGCGTGATTGATTTTTCAGTGGTCAATCTGGACTCCATTTTCTGGTCTATCTTGTTGGGGATCGTGGGTTCGTTCTTTTTGTGGCGCGCCGCGCGTGCTGTCACATCCGGTGTGCCGGGGCGTTTCCAAGCAGCTGTTGAACTCTTGTTTGAAATGGTCGACACCCAAGCCAAGGGCATTGTGCACAACGCCGAAAGCCGCAAGCTGGTGTCACCTTTGGCCTTGACCGTTTTTGTGTGGATTTTCCTGCTCAACAGCATGGACTTTTTGCCTGTTGACCTGTTCCACAAAATCTTTGAATGGACGGGCTTGGACCACAGCATCCATTATTTCCGCGTGGTGCCTACGGCTGATTTGTCCACCACCTTGGGCATGTCGGTGTCAGTGTTGCTGATTTGTTTGTTCTACAACATCAAGATCAAAGGCCTGGGCGGTTGGTTCCATGAATTGACCACCGCTCCTTTCGGTGCCCATCCCATTTTGTGGCCCATCAATTTCGGCTTTCAAATGATTGAATTTGTTGCCAAAACCGTGTCACATGGCATGCGACTGTTTGGCAACATGTACGCGGGCGAATTGATTTTCATGTTGATCGCGCTCATGGGCGGCGCCGCGGCTTTGAGCCTCACCGGTATTTTGCTGCCCATCGGTCACATCATTGCTGGCTCGATCTGGGCCATCTTCCACATCTTGATTGTTGCGTTGCAGGCCTTTATTTTCATGATGTTGACCTTGGTCTACATCGGGCAAGCACACGACGCTCATTGATTTCCGTTTCTTTTTTCTCAACCTTCCATCATCTTGCTTAGGAGCTTCTCATGGAACACGTACTTGGTTTAGTTGCACTCGCCTCAGGTCTGATCATTGGCCTGGGTGCCATCGGTGCTTGTATTGGTATTGGCATCATGGGCAGCAAATACCTCGAAGCTGCCGCACGTCAGCCCGAATTGATGAACGAACTGCAAACCAAGATGTTCTTGCTGGCAGGTTTGATTGACGCGGCTTTCCTGATTGGCGTGGGTATTGCCATGATGTTTGCGTTTGCCAATCCTTTCGTTCTCAAGTAATCCAACCCACCGCCCATAGAGAGGTGTTGACGTGAGTATCAACGCAACCCTGTTTGTTCAAGCGATTGTGTTTGCCATTTTGGTGTGGTTCACGATGAAATTCGTGTGGCCACCCATCGCAAGCGCGCTGGATGAACGTGCTGAAAAAATCGCCCATGGCTTAAAAGCCGCGGAACACGCACAGATCGAACTGACCAATGCACACAAGCATGTTGAGGTCGAGTTGGCGAAAAATCGCTCCGAAGCAGCCACGCGTTTGGCTGAAGCAGAGCGCCGTGCCACTTCTATCATTGAAGAGGCCAAGAACAAAGCCGCCGAAGAAGCCAGCAAAATCATTGCCGCTGCGCATGCCGAGTCCGAACAGGCTATGCTCAAAAGCAAAGAATTGCTGCGCGACCATGTGGCTGTGCTGGCGGTCAAAGGCGCCGAACAAATCTTGCGCAAGGAAGTCAACGCTTCTGTGCATGCAGATTTGTTGAGCCGCCTCAAAACGGAACTTTGAGGACACGACGCCATGGCTGAAATCGCAACCATTGCCCGTCCTTACGCCGAAGCCTTGTTCAAGGTGGTCAAGCCGCAGGCTGCACAAGCCGTTGAATGGCTGGATGCACTTGCTGTGGTTGCTGCTGACCCCGGTTTGCAGCAGTTTGCGCACGACCCCAAAGTCAGTCACCGTCAGGTGCTGGACCTGGTCACCCAAGTAGGCCCCAAAAACCTGCCGGCTGCTGCGCTCAACTTTCTGACTCTTTTGTTAGAAAACGGCCGTTTGTCAGCCTTGCCTGAAATTGCTTTGCAGTTCCATACCCTGGTAGATGCGCAAAGTGGTGTGCGAAAAGCGGTGGTGCACAGCGCATTTCCGATCGAGGGCGCGGCCCTTGAAGAATTGACCAAGGTGTGTGAAAAGCGCTTTGGCCACAAACTCAATGTGCAAGTGGCGATCGAGCCTGAGCTCATTGGGGGCGTACGAGTGGTGGTCGGCGACGAGGTGCTCGACACCTCTGTCAAAGCCCGTTTGGAACAAATGAAAGTCGCGCTGACCGCCTGAGCAATCCCGCTCTTGCATATCAGCTTTACATAGGAAGAAGGAAAGAGTCATGCAACTCAATCCCGCAGAAATTTCAGAACTGATCAAAACCCGTATCGAGGGTTCGACAGGAAACACCAATGTGCGCAACCAAGGCACCGTCATTTCCGTCACCGACGGTATTTGTCGCATCCACGGCTTGTCCGACGTGATGCAAGGTGAGATGCTGGAGTTCCCCAACAACACCTTTGGTTTGGCGCTGAACTTAGAGCGCGACTCTGTCGGCTCGGTGATTTTGGGTGAATACGAACATATCTCTGAAGGCGACACCGTTAAGTGCACAGGACGTATTTTGGAAGTGCCGGTGGGCCCAGAGTTGATTGGCCGCGTGGTCAACGCCCTTGGCCACCCGATCGACGGCAAAGGCCCGATCAACGCCAAGATGACCGACGTGATTGAAAAGGTCGCACCTGGCGTGATCGCGCGTCAGTCGGTTGATCAACCCATGCAAACCGGTTTGAAGTCGATTGACTCCATGGTGCCTGTGGGCCGTGGTCAGCGCGAATTGATCATTGGTGACCGCCAGACCGGTAAAACCGCTGTGGCCATCGACGCCATCATCAATCAAAAAGGTCAAAACATGACCTGTATTTATGTCGCCATCGGTCAAAAGGCGTCATCCATCAAAAACGTGGTGCGCGCCTTAGAACAAGCCGGTGCCATGGCCTACACCATCGTGGTGGCGGCTTCTGCTTCTGAGTCCGCAGCTATGCAATATGTGTCAGCCTATTCAGGTTGCACCATGGGCGAGTATTTCCGCGATCGTGGCGAAGACGCACTTATTGTGTATGACGATTTGTCCAAGCAAGCGGTGGCCTATCGCCAAGTGTCATTGCTGTTGCGCCGCCCGCCCGGCCGCGAAGCCTATCCCGGCGACGTGTTCTATTTGCACAGCCGTTTGCTCGAGCGTGCCGCCCGCGTGAATGCCGACTATGTCGAGCATTTCACCAAAGGCGAAGTCAAAGGCAAAACCGGTTCATTGACAGCATTGCCGATCATCGAAACACAAGCCGGTGACGTGTCTGCTTTCGTGCCAACCAATGTGATCTCCATTACCGATGGCCAGATCTTCTTGGAAACCTCTTTGTTCAATGCGGGTGTCCGCCCCGCTATTAACGCGGGTATTTCCGTCTCTCGTGTGGGTGGTGCCGCTCAAACCAAATTGATCAAAAACTTGTCCGGCGGTATCCGTACCGACTTGGCGCAGTACCGTGAATTGGCCGCGTTTGCGCAGTTTGCCTCTGACCTTGACGAGGCCACCCGCAAGCAACTCGACCGCGGTGCACGCGTGACCGAATTGCTGAAACAAGCGCAATACAGCCCCTTGCCCATCAGTTTGATGGCCGCAACTTTGTATGCCGCCAACAAAGGCTTTTTGGATGACATCGATGTCAAACAAGTGCTGCATTTCGAAGCCGGACTGCACCACCACCTGAAAGACAAATGCGCTGCCTTGCTGGCCAAATTGGAAAAAGACAAGGCCATGGACAAAGACGCTGAAGCTGAGCTGGTCAAGGCCATCGAAGCATTCAAAAAATCTTTCGTCTAACCGCCATCTCTTAGCAAGGAGCTCACATGGCAGTCGGCAAGGAAATACGCGGCAAGATCAAATCGGTGGAAAACACCAAGAAGATCACCAAAGCCATGGAAATGGTCGCCGCCTCCAAAATGCGTAAGGCACAGGACCGCATGCGTGCAGCCCGTCCTTACAGCGAAAAAGTGCGCAATATTGCGGCGCACTTGGGGCAGGCGAATCCAGAATATGTCCACCCGTTCATGAAAATCCACGCGGCCAAGTCCACTGGATTTATCGTGGTCACGACCGACAAAGGTTTGTGTGGCGGTATGAACACCAACATCCTGCGGGCGTTGACACATAAATTCAAAGACATGCAAGCGCAGGGTGCAACCCCGCAAACCATTGCCATCGGCAACAAAGGTTTGGGCTTCCTCAACCGTGTCGGTGCGCCGGTACTCGCTCACCTCACACAGTTGGGCGACACCCCGCATTTGGAGTCACTGATCGGCCCGGTCAAAGTCATGTTGGATGCTTACACCGAAGGCAAGTTGGACGCGGTCTACATTTGCTACACACGCTTTATCAACACCATGAAGCAAGAACCGGTGATTGAGCAGTTGTTGCCTTTGTCGCATGAAAAAATGCACGACGACGCCAAAGCGGCGGGCAGTTACGGCTGGGATTATTTGTACGAACCCGATGCCCCTGCTGTGATCGACGATTTGCTGGAACTCTACATCGAATCGCTGGTCTACCAATCTGTCGCTGAAAACATGGCGTCAGAACAATCCGCACGCATGGTGGCCATGAAGGCCGCTACCGACAACGCTGGCAGCGTGATCGGCGAACTCAAACTCATCTACAACAAAACCCGTCAAGCAGCGATCACGAAGGAATTGTCCGAAATCGTGGCTGGTGCGGCGGCGGTGTAACCCTATTTATTTTTGGAGCAAATCATCATGGCTCAGGCAATGACACGCGCAGGTATTCAAGGAAAAGTCGTCCAATGTATTGGCGCTGTGGTGGACGTCGAGTTCCCACGCGATCACATGCCGCGCATTTACGATGCGCTCAAACTCGAAGGCTCCGCGCTCACACTGGAAGTGCAACAGCAATTGGGTGACGGCATTGTGCGTACGATTGCGTTGGGAAGCTCTGACGGTTTGCGCCGCGGCCTGATGGTCACCAACACAGGTGCAGCCATTACCGTGCCGGTGGGCAAAGCCACTTTGGGCCGCATCATGGACGTGCTGGGTGCGCCCATCGACGAACGTGGTCCTGTTGACCAAACACAAACCGCTTCTATTCACCGCAAAGCCCCGGCTTACGACGAACTCAGCCCCTCACAAGAATTGCTGGAAACAGGCATCAAGGTGATCGACTTGGTGTGTCCGTTTGCCAAAGGCGGCAAGGTCGGCTTGTTCGGTGGTGCCGGTGTTGGCAAGACCGTGAACATGATGGAACTGATCAACAACATTGCCAAAGCGCACAGCGGTTTGTCGGTGTTTGCTGGCGTGGGTGAGCGTACCCGCGAAGGTAACGACTTCTACCACGAGATGGCTGATTCCGGCGTGGTGAATTTAGAGCACTTGGAAGAATCCAAAGTGGCCATGGTTTACGGTCAGATGAACGAGCCTCCCGGCAACCGTTTGCGCGTGGCGTTGACCGGCTTGACCATCGCTGAATCTTTCCGCGACGAGGGCAAAGACGTGTTGTTCTTCGTGGACAACATTTACCGTTACACATTGGCCGGTACCGAAGTGTCTGCGCTGTTGGGTCGCATGCCTTCAGCGGTGGGTTACCAGCCTACATTGGCCGAAGAAATGGGCCGCTTGCAAGAACGTATCACTTCTACCAAAGTGGGTTCCATCACTTCCATCCAAGCCGTTTATGTGCCTGCGGATGACTTGACCGATCCATCCCCTGCCACCACCTTCGCCCACTTGGACTCCACCGTGGTGTTGTCACGCGACATCGCTTCTTTGGGTATCTACCCTGCGGTGGATCCGTTGGACTCCACCAGCCGCCAGTTGGACCCGTTGGTGGTTGGCACCGACCATTACGAAACAGCCCGTGCCGTGCAAGGTACCTTGCAGCGTTACAAAGAATTGCGCGACATCATCGCCATTTTGGGCATGGACGAATTGGCCCCTGAAGACAAACTGGCTGTGGCGCGTGCCCGCAAGATCCAGCGTTTCCTGAGCCAGCCGTTCCACGTGGCTGAAGTGTTTACTGGTTCACCCGGCAAATACGTCACCTTGGCCGAAACCATTCGCGGCTTCAAAATGATCGTCGCCGGTGAGTGCGACCATATGCCAGAGCAAGCGTTCTACATGGTCGGCACCATTGACGAGGCCATTGAAAAGGCCAAGAAAATTTAATCCGGGCTGCATAAGCACCTGACAAGGAAGCCCCATGAAAACCATGCAAGTTGATGTGGTCAGTGCTGAAGAGTTGATTTATTCCGGGCTCGCCACCTTTGTGGCCCTGCCCGGAGAAGTCGGCGAACTCGGCATCTACCCGCGCCACACGCCGCTGATCTCGCGCATCCGCGCCGGGTCTGTGCGTATCCAAAAACCCGATGACGAAGAAGAGTTTGTGTTCGTTGCTGGCGGTATTTTGGAAGTGCAGCCGGATTCGGTCACCGTCTTATCTGACACAGCCGTTCGCGGCAAAGACCTGGACGAAGAGCGCGCCAACGCTGCCAAAAAAGCGGCAGAGGAACATTTGAAAAATGCCAAGTCCAGCGTCGACATGGCGGCAGCCCAATCCGAACTTGCTATTTTTGCGGCACAGTTAACGGCGCTGCGCAAGTTCCGCAAACATAAATAAACCCTTGACCAAGGCCAAGCTTCAGGCCGCCACCGTGGGCGGTTCCGCCGATGAAACAGAAGCCGCTTTTTACCAGGCCTTGCAAACCGGCGACATAGACCGGCTGATGGCTTGCTGGTCAGACGATGATGAGGTGGTCTGCGTGCACCCTGGCGGTCCGCGCTTGGTGGGTCTGGAAAATATCCGCCAGTCGTTTGAAACCATGTTCAGCAATGGCACCATTGCCGCGTATCCCGAACATGTGCGCAAAGTAGAAACCGTGACCAGCGCGATGCACAATTTGGTCGAACGCATTGAACTCTCTATGCCCGATGGACCGAAATTGGCGTTTGTGCTGACCACCAATGTGTATGTACGAACCGCACAAGGCTGGCGCATGGTGGCGCACCACGCCAGCCCCGGCACCGCGCAAGAAATCCATGCACGCGCGGATGCGCTACCAACTGTGTTGCATTAAGCCAGCGTCATTTTTATTCGCAGACAGGACCGGTAATATGGACGACTTGGTCAAACAAGCCATGCAGAAATGGCCGAATGTGCCGCATTGCTATGGCTGGTTGGGTTTGGACCAACGCGGCGACTGGTATATGCGTGATGACCAAACCCAAGCACTGGGAAATTTTGCGCAAGCCAAGGGCAGTCGTTTGCAACACGACAAATTGATCGCTTTCATACAGCGCAATTACCTTGCCGACGAACAAGGCCAATGGTTTTTTCAAAATGGTCCGCAGCGTGTGTTTGTGGAATTGCTGGCAGCCCCGTTTGTCTGGCGCATACACGACGACTGGAGTGTCTGGTCAGCCACTGGAATGGCGCAACAGGTGTTGCATTGCGTGGTCGATGAAGCCGGACAGGTATATTTGTCTACCCCTGCGGGATTG
This sequence comes from Bordetella parapertussis, assembly GCA_945878065.1. Classification (GTDB taxonomy): domain Bacteria; phylum Pseudomonadota; class Gammaproteobacteria; order Burkholderiales; family Burkholderiaceae_C; genus Limnohabitans; species Limnohabitans parapertussis_B. The sequence goes on from CAMDXA010000017.1 coordinate 38,959, forward strand.
GGATTGGTTCATACACAAGACGTGGGCTTGGTCGCAGACGCTTTGTCGGTCGGCCATTGGAGTGAAAAAAAAATGCGCGCCAGCGAACTGGAGCGCATGTTTGGTTTTGTGAAAAGCCCGCAGCTGCGGGCCCAACACATCACTTAGCTTCGGGCGCGGGGTCGGCGAATTTCGCACCTGATGCATTGGCCATATACACCACAGCACGGCCAATTTCCACATCGCCATGTTCACCACCCGATTGGGCGGCCATGGCATTCTTGCCTTTGAGGGCAGAGTTCAGCAAAGTGGAGTAGCCGGTCTTGATGCGTGGGCCCCAAGCGGCTGCATCACCGAGTTTGGGCGCTCCTGCGGCACCGCTTGTATGGCACGCAGCACACTGGGCGGTGTAAACAGCATCACCTGTTTTAAGCGGTTGATTGGCGTCCTTGATTTGCACAGCCCCCACCTTTTGGATACGGAAAGCTGTAGCTGCTTCAGGATTGGACGCGCCTAAGGCAGGTTTGTGATCAGCGGTGATGTAGTACACCAAACCAATGATGACGAACACGGGAATGATGAAAGACAAAACCATCATCATCAAAAATTGTGTTGGAGTTTTGACCGGGCCGGTATGCGCTTCTTCGTGCTGCTCGCTCATGGTGACTTTCTGGCTATGTAAAACAAAAAACAAATTATAGCCAGCCACCCCCTGGCTCCCAGCTTACAGTGAACAGACACCTACAATACAAAACATGCGGCTGTAGCTCAGTGGATAGAGTATTGGCCTCCGAAGCCAAGGGTCGTGGGTTCGATCCCCGCCAGCCGCACCATTCCAGGGGATAAATGACATACCGTCAAACAATTAGCACTTGACAGTATTTCCAGAAACTGCAAATCCACATAGCGACAAAAAGGGTTTTATCGCTTTGACCGAGGCTTCTGAATCAGATGGTTGAACTTCTGGTCACTAGAAATTCCACTTAACTTACTGCGGCCAATTTGTCTCGCAGTAGCTTTCCGCATTGTTCAATTAGGCCTCAGGAGTACACACCATAGAGGGCTCAATCGCCATCTTCATTCTCACGCGCGAGTTCCGACTTGAGGCGATAGGCATCGATATCAAAGTCGGTGCTGTCCGACACAGCTGCCAGTACCAAGGGTAGAACTCGTTCCCGCTCCTCCTCGGACTCGGAGGTCGTGAAGCCGACAGTAATGGCTTCAGCGAACAGTTTTTCTGTCAACCGCTTTGCTTTTACTTCGTGGCTTTCAATGTCGGGATTGGCGCCGGGAAGGATGTTTTCATCGATCCATGTTTCAACCCACCTAAGAAATCGTTTGCTCATGACGTCCCGCCTATGAAATGAATCAACATCGACACCGGTTTCCCGACCCAAAAACGCTTGCCCAAAACATCAGGACAAGTGCAAACAATTTTAATATATAGCAGGGAGTGCGTACTGAGGCCTGTCAAAAAAACACCCATCGGGCAACGCATGCAGGCATCAAAACACAATATTCAGGATTTAAGTTGAACTAAGTCAGCAAACTGCGCAGCTAAATCAGATTCACCATGCTCCAGCACAAAGTAGCGAAAGGCTTCCGCTGCTGGTGAAAGTAGCTTTGAAAGCGCATGCACTACGTGCCAAGCCCTCACCACAGGTGATCCGCGCACATCCAAAATGGCCAGTTGCTTGGCTTGCAACTCCAAACCTATGGTGTGGAGAGATAAAAAACTCAAGCCCAAATTGGCTTTGACCGATTGCTTGATGGCGTCGTTGCTGTACAGCTCCATGGAAAAACGCGGCAGAAACCGCGCCTGCGAGAAAAACGCCTCCATGGCATTACGGGTTCCTGAGCCTTGTTCGCGAACAATGAAAGACTGTTGTCGCAAATCTTCCGCCTTCAATCCCGACTCGCCAGACAGCGGGTGATCGGGTGATGCCACAAACAGCAAGGGGTTAGCCGCAAAAGGTTCTGCACGTGTAGGGATTTCTGAAGGGGGGCTGCCCATAATGGCGATGTCTACTTCGCTGTTTTGCAGCCACTGAATCAGCTCTAGCCGGTTTCCCACCTTCAAAACCAGCTCGATACCTTCATGCTCGTTCAAAAACTTTCGCAATAAGGCCGGAATGAAATAGGTGGTTGTGTCGACCATGCCGATAGTCAACTTGCCGGTCTGGATGCGCTGTAAACGCGCCGCGGCATCCTCGGCATCTTTGAGTAGGGCGAGCATTTTTCGAGCGTAGACGAGCATGTACTCGCCGCTGGTGGTCAAAGACACCTTCCTGCCCTGACGTTCGAACAATGGCATACCCACTTCCGCCTCTAATTCCTTAATTTGCATGGTGATTGCGGGCGCAGACACATGCAAAGTTTCAGCCGCTTTGGCAAAACTCAGGTGGCGGGCGACAGCGTTGAAAACCCGCAATTGTCTGAAGGTGGCATTTTTCAATTAAGCAAAACTGAAGTGAAGTCTCTGAAAATATGAATTTACTTATCGCTAAGCTCTTTTTAAAGTATACCCACGTTCTTAAAAAAGGAGTGAACCATGACAAAAGAAACACAGATCACCGACGGTAAAAAGCGCTACAGCGCCGGCGTCTTGAGATACAAACAAATGGGCTACTGGGATCCAGACTACCAGCCTAAAGAAACCGACTTGATCGCCATGTTCCGCATGACGCCGCAAGAAGGCGTTGACTCTGAAGAGTGTGCAGCGGCCGTGGCCGGCGAATCTTCCACCGCCACTTGGACCGTGGTATGGACCGACCGCTTGACCGCCTGCGACCTGTACCGCGCCAAAGCATACCGTGTCGATGCCGTGCCCAACACAGGTCCCGGCACCAAGACAGAGCAGCAGTACTTCGCCTACATCGCTTACGACATCGACCTGTTCGAAGGTGGCTCGATCGCCAACCTCACTGCGTCAATCATCGGCAACGTCTTTGGCTTTAAGGCGGTGAAGGCGCTGCGCTTGGAAGACATGCGCATCCCCGTTGCTTATCTGAAGACGTTCCAAGGTCCTGCTACCGGTGTTGTCGTAGAGCGCGAGCGTCTGGACAAGTTCGGTCGCCCGTTGCTGGGTGCCACCACCAAGCCTAAGCTCGGCCTGTCGGGCCGTAACTATGGCCGCGTCGTGTACGAAGGTCTCAAAGGCGGTCTAGATTTCATGAAGGACGATGAGAACATCAACTCTCAGCCCTTTATGCATTGGCGCGATCGTTTCCTTTACTGTATGGAGGCCGTCAACAAAGCCAGCGCTGCAACCGGCGAGGTCAAAGGCCACTACCTGAACGTTACCGCCGGCACGATGGAAGAAATGTACGCCCGTGCCGAATTCGCCAAGAGCCTTGGCAGCGTGATCATCATGATCGACTTGGTGATCGGCTACACGGCGATCCAGAGCATGGCCTTGTGGGCGCGCAAAAACGACATGATCCTGCACCTGCACCGCGCAGGCAACAGCACCTACTCGCGCCAGAAGAACCACGGCATGAACTTCCGCGTCATTTGCAAATGGATGCGCATGGCGGGTGTGGACCACATCCACGCCGGTACGGTGGTCGGCAAGTTGGAAGGCGACCCGATGATGATTCGCGGTTTCTACGACACGCTGCTGGACACGCACACTCCTATGCAACTTGAAAAGGGTCTGTTCTTCGAGCAGGACTGGGCTTCACTGAACAAGGTCATGCCGGTCGCCTCTGGCGGCATCCATGCTGGCCAGATGCACCAGTTGCTGACCTACCTCGGCGACGACGTGGTGTTGCAGTTCGGCGGCGGCACGATTGGCCACCCGCAAGGCATCCAGGCCGGCGCCACGGCGAACCGCGTCGCCCTTGAAGCCATGGTGCTGGCGCGCAATGAAGGCCGCGACATCTGGAACGAAGGCCCGCAGATCCTGCAGGATGCCGCCAAGTGGTGCTCACCACTGAAAGCCGCCATCGACACCTGGGGCGACATCAGCTTTAATTACGAATCCACCGACACCGCCGACTTTGCCGTCACGCCGACGGCTTCTATTTAAGGAGATACCTCATCATGATGACCAACCACGGCAATCGCCTCACACAGGGCCAGTTCTCCTTCCTGCCCGACCTGACTGACAAGCAGATCACCACACAAATCGAGTACGCGCTGGGCAAAAACTGGGCACTCGGCGTCGAATACACCGACGACCCGCATCCCCGTAACACTTACTGGGAGATGTACGGTAACCCGATGTTTGACTTGAAGGACGCGTCAGCAATCTTGACGGAGGTCAATGCCTGTCGCAAGACGTTCCCTAATCACTACATTCGTGTCACAGCGTTCGATGCAACACAAGGCGTTGAGTCGGTGCAAATGTCATATATTGTCAACCGGCCGAAGAAAGAACCCGGCTTCGGCCTGACGAGGCAGGAGATCGGCGGGCGTCAGATCCAGTACACCGTGCACAGCTACGCCACCGACAAACCCGAAGGCGAGCGTTACTAAGCGCGCCCAGACTGCGACAAAGCCATGAGCAACTCCTCCATTCCTGGCGTACGCGCCGAGACACCCGTGACAACGGCGGCGCAAACCTTAGACGCTACGGCTACGGACCTTGGCCAAGCGCGAAGCGTGGGTGAGGTTTTGGCCCAGTCGCAGGTGGAGGAGGTCCTCGCCGAGCTGGACCGAGATCTGGTGGGCTTAGCCCCGGTCAAGAACCGCATCCGCGATATTGCGGCCCTGCTGGTGATTGACAAGCTACGCACCAATTTGGGTCTTGTCAGCGAGGCGCCGAGCTTGCACATGAACTTTGTGGGCAATCCTGGCACCGGTAAAACCTCGGTGGCCATGCGCATGGCGCAAATCCTGCACCGCCTAGGCTATGTTCGCAAGGGCCACCTAGTGGCAGTGACCCGCGACGATTTGGTGGGCCAGTACATCGGTCACACAGCACCCAAAACCAAAGAAGTGCTGAAGAAAGCCATGGGCGGGGTGCTCTTTATTGACGAAGCCTATTACCTGTACCGCCCGGAAAACGAGCGTGACTACGGGCAGGAGGCCATCGAAATTCTGCTACAGATTATGGAAAACCAGCGTGATGACTTGGTGGTGATTCTGGCGGGATACAAAGACCGTATGGATACCTTCTTCGAATCCAACCCCGGCATGAGTTCCCGCGTCGCACACCACATCGACTTTCCCGACTATTCGGTTGATGAGTTACTGCAGATTTCTAAAAAAATGCTGGAAGAGCAGAACTATGTGTTTGCGCCAGATGCCGACAATGTGTTCCAGCGCTATCTTGGCCTGAGGGTTCAACAGCCCCACTTTGCCAACGCTCGCAGCGTTCGCAATGCGTTGGACCGGGCGCGCCTGCGCCAGGCAAGTCGGCTATTTGCCGACCGTGACCGGCAGCTCAACGCCGATGATTTACGCACTCTGACTGCGTCCGACTTTGCTGCCAGTCGGGTCTTTCAGCAAGCGGGTGTCCGCCCGGATGAATAAACAAATTGGAAGTGATCTGATGCTTAAAGCGCTGATATTTGATGTCGACGGCACATTGGCTGACACGGAAATGGCGCACATGGAGGCGTTCAACCATGCATTTGCTGCTGAAGGGCTAGACTGGCGCTGGGATATCGACACCTATACGCGCTTACTGGAAATTTCCGGGGGTAAAGAACGCATGATGCACTACTGGAAACAGGTGCACCCAGATATCAAAGACATTGATGGCGGCGGCTTGAAAGACACCATTGACCGTTTGCACGCCATGAAATCGGCGGCTTATGAAAATGCTGTGCAGTCTTACGCGGTGCAATTGCGCCCAGGGGTACTCAGCCTGATCCAAAGCGCACACCAAGCAGGTTTGCGCTTGGCCATCGCCACCACCACCTCGCCGGTGAATATCGCGGTCTTGCTGCGCAATGCTATTGGTCCAGATTGGAAATCATTCTTCACGGTGATTGAAGATGCATCCACTGCACCCAACAAAAA
>CAMDXA010000018.1 GCA_945878065.1 Bordetella parapertussis
GAGAAAGCAAAGTCGATTCGAGACAGCTTGATACCTAGGCAGTTCAAGCCCGAAAACATAGACCAATTCAAAAAGTCCGGGCGCTCATGATCGTTGTCGATGTCAACGTACTCGCCTATCTTTACTTGCCCGGGCCCTTCACGGCATCTGTAGAAAAACTGTTGCTGCGAGATGCGCAATGGGCTGCTCCAAGGCTTTGGCGAAGCGAATTTAGAAATATTCTGGCTACCTATATGCGCAAAGACATGCTGACTTTGGAACAAGCCATTGACATATTCAAGAGCGCCGAAGATTTACTGTCAACCCATGAATATGAGGTGTCCAGCTTGCAAGTGATGCAACTGGCCAAGGACAGCGGTTGCTCTGCCTACGACTGTGAATATGTTGCCTTGGCACGGCATTTGAGAATTCCTTTGTTCACGGCTGATAAAGCCTTATTGAAAGTATTTCCAGATAGCGCGACTGCGTTGCCAAGTGATTAAGCGCAGCTTGCACATTGATCGAACTGTTTGAGGCATAAAGCACCAGCCCGCTCTGAATAGGCATTGCCACAGCCTAAAACTCCCCGCCACCTAAAATGCCCAGATGACGTCCTCCAATTCGCTAGACCGCAAATCCCAGGCTTGGTCCGCCCTGTTCTCCGAACCCATGAGCGAGTTGGTGCAGCGCTATACCGCCAGCGTCTTCTTCGACCAGCGTTTGTGGCGGGCCGACATACAAGGCAGTTTGGCGCATGCCGACATGCTGGCGGCGCAATCCATCATCAGTGCGCAAGACCTGGCTGACATACAGCGCGGCATGGCGCAGATCACGCAAGACATTGAAAGCGGCCAGTTCGAGTGGAAGCTGGAACTGGAAGACGTTCACCTGAACATCGAAGCGCGGTTGACTCAATTGGTCGGCGACGCGGGCAAGCGGTTGCACACCGGGCGCAGCCGCAACGACCAGGTGGCTACCGACGTGCGCCTGTGGTTGCGCGACGAGATCGACGCGATCAGCGAATTGCTCCGCAGTTTGCAACTCGCGCTCGTTGAAGTGGCCGCGCAGCACACCGACACCATCATGCCCGGCTTCACGCATTTGCAAGTCGCGCAACCGGTGAGCTTCGGCCACCATTTGCTGGCTTATGTGGAAATGTTTGCGCGTGACCAGGAACGTTTGCTTGAAGTGCGCACGCGCACCAACCGCTTGCCGCTGGGCTCGGCGGCGCTGGCCGGTACCACTTACCCGCTAGACCGCGAACGCGTCGCCCGCACGCTGGGCATGGTGGACGCGCACGGCGCGGCGCAAGTCTGTCAAAACAGTTTGGACGCGGTCAGCGACCGCGACTTCGCCATTGAGTTCACGTCTGCGGCCACGCTGTGCATGTTGCACATCAGTCGCTTGAGCGAAGAGCTCATCATCTGGATGAGCCAGAACTTCGGCTTCATACAAATCGCTGACCGCTTCACCACTGGCTCTTCCATCATGCCGCAGAAAAAAAACCCGGACGTGCCCGAACTCGCACGCGGCAAAACCGGGCGCGTTGTCGGCCACTTGATGGGGCTGATCACTTTGATGAAAGCGCAGCCGCTGGCCTACAACAAAGACAACCAGGAAGACAAAGAACCGCTGTTCGACACAGTTGACACTTTGAAAGACACGCTGCGCATCTTTGCTGAAATGATTGGCGGGCAAATCAACACAACCACTGGCGACAAAGAAGGCGGCTTGACGGTGAACAAAAACCGCATGCAAGAAGCCGCCAGCAAGGGCTACGCCACCGCCACCGACTTGGCTGATTACTTGGTGAGAAAAGGTTTGCCGTTCCGTGACGCGCACGAAACCGTGGCGCATGCGGTGAAAACCGCGCAAGGTTTGGGTGTGGATTTGTCGGCGCTCACGCTCGCACAGTTGCAGGCGTTTCACCCGGCGATTGAACAGGATGTGTTTGAGGTGCTGAGTCTGCAAGGCTCGCTGAACGCACGCAACACCTTGGGTGGCACCGCGCCAACCCAAGTCAAAGCGCAAATCGCGCGTCACCACCAACGACTTGCCGCTCATGCCAAATAAACGCCCCCATGTGGTCATCATCGGTGGTGGTTTTGGCGGTTTAGAGGCCGCCAAGTCATTGGCCAAAGCCCCGGTCGACATCACGCTGATCGACAAAACCAACCACCATTTGTTTCAGCCTTTGCTGTACCAAGTCGCCACTGCTGGCTTGGCCGCGCCTGCCATTGCCGCGCCGACTCGCAGTTTGTTCCGGCACCAAGCCAATCTGACCACGCTGTTGTCCGAGGTGACTGACATTGACGCCAAAGACAAGAAAGTGCATTTGTCTGATGGCACCACCTTGGTGTTTGACCATTTGATCGTCGCCGCCGGTGCCACCCACAGTTATTTCGGCCATGACGAATGGTCAGCATTCGCACCGGGCTTGAAAACGCTGGAAGACGCCTTCGAGATTCGCCGCCAAGTCTTGTTTGCGTTTGAGTCGGCTGAGAAAGAACCCGACCCGGAAAAACGCCAAAATTGGTTGACGCTTTGCGTGATTGGCGCTGGTCCCACAGGCGTGGAAATGGCCGGTGCGTTTGCCGAAATTGCGCGCCAGACATTGGTGGGTGAATTTCGCCGCATCAACCCGCATGACGCGCGTATTTTGTTGATAGAAGGCGGTCCGCGCGTGTTGCAAGCCATGCCCGAATCACTCAGTCAAAAAGCCTTGGAGCAATTGCAAAAACTGGGGGTCGAGGTGCGCTTGAACGCCATCGTCACCGGCATTGATGCCACCGGTTTGCAAGTGCGTGGCCCCGCTCCTGCAGGTGTGATGGGCACGGTCGATTACCGAATCGCCACCCAATGCGTGGTCTGGGCAGCCGGTGTAGCGGCATCATCGCTCGGCCAAAAATTGGCCGACAACACCGGTTGCCAGATTGACCGCGCCGGTCGGGTGTTGGTCAGTTCGGATTTGAGCCTGCCCGGCCACCCGGATATTCACGTCATCGGCGATTTGGCTTTGGCGATGAGCCATTCCAGCGGCAAATCGCCCACCGCAGTGCCCGGCGTCTCACCCGGTGCCAAACAAATGGGGCGCTGGGCGGCAAACAACCTTTTGCAGCGCATGGCTGGCAAACCCACCCGGGCTTTCAAATATGCAGATTACGGCAACTTGGCCACCATCGGGCACAACGCAGCCATGGTCGATCTGAGCACGCCTTTTGGCCCGTTGCGGTTTTCTGGCCGCTGGGCCTGGTGGTTTTGGCTGCTGGCGCATATTTATTTTTTGATCGGTTTTCGCAACCGGCTGGTGGTGTTGATGGACTGGGGCTCTGCCTACCTGAGTTTCAGCCGCAATGCCCGCGTGGTGGCCGGTACGCTTCACAAGTCTGCGCCCCATATTGGTGAAAGCTAAACACACGGTCTGGCCTGACACCCGCAACGCCTAAAACCTTAGCCTAAGTAGTGTTAACACCTATTAGACCTGCCCGCAAACAGTTCTACTATTCCAGCAACGGAAGAGAGTTGACGTTCAAAGACATTCCCCATGGGAAAGATCTGAATGGCAACCATCAGAAGTTGCTTTTTCATTCATTAGAGGAGACCCATAATGCGCGTACTAAAACTGGTTGCAGCTATCGCGGCAACAACGTTGATGGCATTTGGCTCAGCAGCACATGCTGGCCCAAGCGTCACATTGGAGAAAGTTGTCAGCGGCATCAACACACCGCTTGCCATGGTGCAACCTGCTGGCGACAGCCGCATGTTCATCGTTGAACAAAATGGCCGTATCAAGATTCTTGAAAACGGAAAAATCACCGGTACATTGCTTGACGTCCGCAGCAAAATCGTCCCGCTGATGCAAGACTTTGACGAGCGCGGCTTGTTGGGTCTGGCTTTCCACCCCGACTTCAAGAGCAACGGCAAGTTCTATGTGGCTTACTCAGCTCACTTGGACTACCAATCAGATTTGGGCCAAATGCTTTGGTACAACCACAGCAACGTGGTGGAAGAGTACACCGTGTCTAAAGGCGACAAAAACGTTGCTGACATGTCTTCAGCCCGCCGTATCCATTCCATCAGCTGGCCCCAGTTCAACCACAATGGTCACTGGATCGGCTTTGGTCCGGACAAGAAACTCTACATCGCTACCGGTGACGGCGGCTACGCCAACGACTGGGGCATTGGCCACAATCCTCTGATCGGTAACGGCCAGGACATGATGTCCAACATGGGCAAAATCCTGCGTATCGACGTGGATGCACGTTCTGACGGCAAGCCTTATGGCGTTCCAAAAGACAACCCATTCGTGGGCAAAAAAGACGTGTTGCCTGAAATCTGGGCATCTGGCTTCCGTAACCCATGGAGATGTTCATTTGACATGGCCGGCGGCTCTACCCTGTATTGCGGCGACGTGCAGCAAAACAGCTGGGAAGCCATCAAAGCCACTGAAAAAGGCCAAAACGCTGGATGGCGTCGTGTGGAAGGTGTCATGCGCTGCTTCAACTGGGCAGAGCCTGACAACCATCCCGCCAACTGCGACAAAAATGGCATCACACCAGCCATCATGGAATACGCCAACTGCACCGCCGTTCCTAACGGTTGCAAAGGCATTTCTGTGACCGGTGGTTATGTGTCACGCGGTGACGGCACTGGCGCCAAAGGCAAGTACATCTTCGGTGACTGGAGCAAAGGCTTCGCTGAGAATGACGGCCAAATCTTCGTTGGCACCAAAGGTGGCGACGGCAAATGGAACATGGAAGTTGCTTCTGTGGATGTCAAAGGCGGCACACCAAACGGCAAAATCCCTTACATCCTGGCTTTTGCCCAGGACAACAAAGGTGATGTCTATGCGTTGACTTCTGTCACCACCGGCCCCAATGGCTCACAAGACACCATCTACAAAGTTGTTGTCAAGTAACCCTTGAGACCTTGAACGAGAGACTGCTGCCTGCTCTGAGCAGGTAGCAGTTTTTTTTTGTATTACACTGAATTTCATGAATTCCTCGCACTCATCCCCCACTTCTTTCTGCCGCACACCTTTGACTGCGTGTGTTTCAACATTGCTGGCCGTTTTGTGTTTCAGTTCCAACGCATGGTCACAAGATGCCGCTGCAGCGGCCGACGAACCGGTTCCTGCGTTCACCACTGCTGTGATGCAAGATCCCGCTTACATTGAATCTGGCAAACAAGTCTGGGACGGTCAGTGTCGCCATTGCCATGGCAACAGTGCCTACCCTGGCAAAGCGCCAAAACTCAAACCCTCGGGCTACCAACCGGATTTTGTCTACGACCGTGTCACCAACGGTTTTCGAAAAATGCCTGGCTGGAAAACCATTTTTAGCGAAAAACAGCGGGTTGGTGTGGTCACCTACATCATGAGCTCGGACTTCTCGCCGTGAAGTTTTTTTAAAATTTCCAATCCCTTTTCATAGAAACCTGCTGCCCACGGCAGCAGGTTTTTTTTCGCCCCAAAAGAGGGATTTTCAGGCGTAAGGCAGGGGTTCCCCCATGCATATGCAAGCCTCAAAGTGATATGATTTTTTGCTCACAGTAATTCAAAGTGACATCCGCGTAAAGCTGCTGGCACTTGACGAAGATTTCACATGACAACGCATCCATCACACCCATCGTCTGACAAAGACACGCACGCTTCCTCGGTGGAAGAAATGTTCAGCGGCAAGTCGGTGTCTTGTCCTTGCTGCGGCGGTACTTTCACCCCCAGCATGTTGCAAAAAATCATGGATGACGCAGAGCGTTTGGCTTTGCACAAAAAAGATTTCCGCGCTATTCCCACCGGCGGCCTGGGCATGATGATCGACCCGCACGCCCACATGACGGCACGCACCACTGACGATTACGAAGCCATGGCACAAGCCGGTATCGTGGCCGTCATCGAACCGGCTTTCTGGCTGGGTCAAATGCGTACCAATGTCGGTACCTTCATCGATTACTTTTCCACCATCACCGGCTTTGAGCGTTTTCGCGCCGGTCAATTTGGCATTCGCCACTACTGCACCATCGGCATGAACCCGAAAGAGGCCAACAACGTGGCTTTGTCAGAAGAAGTATTGGCCGTGTTGCCCCGCTACCTCACCAAAGAAGGCGTGGTTGCCGTCGGTGAAATCGGCTACGACGAGCAAACCCCACAAGAAGACAAAGTCTTTCGCGCACAAATCGAACTGGCCAAAGAATTCGATTTGCCCATCATGATTCACACGCCGCACCGCGACAAAACCCGGGGCACCCAACGCACCATGGATGTGTTGGAAGAACACGGCTTTGACCCTGCGCGGTGCGTGATTGACCACAACAACGAAGAAACCGTGCGTGAGGTGCTGGACCGCGGCTACTGGTGCGCATTCACCATTTACCCGTCCACCAAAATGGGCAACGAGCGCTTGGCGGCTTTGGTTCAACAGTACGGTTCAGAGCGGGTCATCGTCGATTCCTCTTGCGACTGGGGCGTCTCTGACCCATTGGCCGTGCCCAAAACAGCGCGATTGATGGCTGACCGGGGCATATCTGCCGACACGATTCACCAAGTGGTTTACAAAAACGCCTTGGCAATTTACGGCCTCAACGGCGAAATGCGCGAAGAGCATTGGTTGCAACCGCAAGCCATTGACCAGCGTACGCTGTACGAAGGCAATTCCGTGTTGCGCGGACAAGAGCCCAAAGTCATGACCCGCTCCGTTGATGCCAACGTGATCCGCTAACAGTTCAACCGGTTCCGTTTTCTCATGCAGCCTTTGATTGTTTTGAATGTGGTGGGTTTGACACCCAAACACCTGGGGCCCTTGACTCCGCGTCTTAGCGCGTTTGCCAAACAAGGCGGCATGCGTCCCATGACAACCACATTGCCCGCGGTCACTTGCACGGCACAGGCCAGCTTCATGACCGGACTGCCACCCGACCAAACCGGCATCGTGGCCAATGGTTGGTTGTTTCGCGACCTGCACGAAATCTGGTTTTGGCGGCAATCCAACCGCTTGGTCAAGGGCGAAAAAATTTGGGAAGCGGGCAAAGCTCGCAACGCCCAATTCACCTGCGCCAATATGTTCTGGTGGTACAACATGGTGTCGGACCACGACTTCGGCGCCACGCCACGCCCCATCTACAAAGCCGACGGGCGCAAGTTGCCCGACTGCTTCACCGTACCCACCGATTGGCGCGAAAAACTCAGCAGCCGCTTGGGCAAATTCCCTTTGTTCAATTTCTGGGGCCCCAACACCAACATCTCTTCCACACGCTGGATTGCCAAAGCTTCCGAACTGGCCATCACCGATTTCGACCCGACCCTGACACTGGTTTACCTGCCGCACCTGGACTACGACTTGCAACGCTATGGCCCGCACGAGTCGCACCCCGCGGTGGCCAAGTCCTTGCAAGAGGTAGACCAAGTGGTGGGAGACCTGATCGATTTTGCGCAAAAGCATGGCCGTAAAGTCATGGTCTTGTCCGAATACGGCATCACGCCGGTTGACCGCCCCATTCACCTCAACCGCCACTTCCGCCGCGAAGGCTGGTTGCAAGTCCGCATGGAAGACGGCCATGAAATGCTCGACCCCACCACCTCAGCGGTGTTTGCCGTGGCCGACCACCAAATTGCACATATCTATGTCCGCAACCCGGCGCTGATTCCACAGGTCAAGCAATTGCTGCAAAGCATCGCGGGCGTGGAATCGGTCTGGGACAAAACCGAACAAACCGCGCACCAGATCAACCACGAACGCAGCGGCGAGTTGGTCGTCATGTCTGACGCACGCTCATGGTTCACTTACTATTTCTGGCTGGATGACGCGCTGGCCCCCGATTTCGCCCGCACGGTGGAAATCCACCGCAAAGCTGGCTATGACCCGGTCGAGTTATTTTTAGATCCTGCGATTTCCTTCCCCAAGGTCAAAATCATTTGGAAACTGGTGAAAAAAATGCTGGGTTTTCGCATGCTGATGGACGTCATTCCACTGGACGCAACCTTGGTCAAAGGCTCGCATGGCAGACCAACCGACGACCCGCAAGACGGCCCGCTGGTCATGACCGACACACCGCATTTGTTGCCCGCCCAAGTGGCGGCCACCGACATCAAAAACATTGCGCTGCAACACATATTTGGCGAGTCGCCAAGCAGCCCCCCGGTTTCCTGATTTTTTGAGTTGAGTACCTATGAACAACATTTACCACTACCCCAACAAACAGCGAAAAACTGATGCCACTGCGCCTGCAGCCACTGACAGCGCCGACACCCGCGCCATTGTTGACAGTGTGCAAGTGCAACGCTTTGCCGTGGAATTCGACTACCCGGTGGTATTTACCCGCCACGCTTTCGACCCGGTTAACCTGCATTTGCTGGACGTGGTGCGCCGCCGTGAACCCGGCAAGCGTCACCGTGTCGCAGTGTTTGTCGATGGTGGCGTGGCCCAGGCCTTGCCGCACTTGCCCGGACAAATCCAAGCGTATTTTTCAGCACACCATGAATTCCTCGACCTGGTGGGTGACATTGTGGTGCTCAAAGGCGGTGAGGATTGCAAAAACGACCCTGACTTCATCACCAACCTGTTGCAAATCCTGTCAGACAAAGCCATCGATCGCCATTCCTATGCGATTGCCATCGGCGGCGGCGCCATCATGGATGCAGTGGGCTATGCCGCAGCCATCTTCCATCGCAGTGTGCGCCATATCCGTTTTCCCACCACGGTGCTCGGTCAGGACGACAGCGGCGTGGGCGTGAAAAACGCGGTCAACTGGCTGGGCCTGAAAAACCTGGTCGGTACGTTCGCACCCCCTTGGGCTGTCATCAACGACGGTGTGTTCATCGATTCACTGCCAGCTCGCGAAAAGCGCTGCGGCATGTCAGAAGCCGTCAAAGTTGCGCTGATTCGCGACCGTGATTTCTTTCTCTGGCTGGAAAGCAACGCATTGGCGCTGGCGCGGTTTGAAACCGTGCCAATGTCATACCTGATCAAACGCTCGGCACAAATCCACATGCACCAGATTGCCCATGGCGGCGATCCTTTTGAATCTGGCTCGGCACGTCCCCTCGACTATGGCCATTGGGTGGCACACAAACTCGAGCGCATGACCAACCAGCATGTACTCAGCCACGGCGAAGCCGTTGCCATTGGTGTTGCTTTGGATGCCCATTACTCGGTACTGGCCGGTTTGTTGCCTGCAGGCGAAGACATGCGGGTACACCAATTACTAATCACCCTGGGCTTCAAACTTTGGAATGATGAACTGGAGTCGCGGCATGAAAGCGGACGTCTGGCGGTGCTACAGGGCTTGCGCGAATTCAGAGAACACTTGGGTGGCGAATTGACCATTACCCTGCTCAGTGCCATCGGCAAGGGCATTGAGGTGCATGAAATCAATGACCAGTGGGTGACCGAATCCATTGCGTGGTTAAAACACCTCAAGTAATGCAATGCATCTGTCCAGGCTCAAAGCCCAGCCCCATCTCACCTACTGCACCAATATCCATGCAGGCGAAAGCTGGGAAGATGTCAGAGACAGCTTAAACACCTTTGTCCCGCCCATTCGGGACGCCCTGACACAGGGCGAACCCATGGGCATCGGTTTGCGTTTGTCTGCCCAAGCCGCTTTCAGTCTGCAACATGCAGACACGCTAAAAGCCTTTCAACAACAGTTGCGTGACTTGAATGCCTATGTGTTCACGCTAAACGCCTTTCCCTACGGCACGTTCCACGGCACGCAAGTCAAGCAAGAGGTGTATTTACCCGACTGGTCTTCACCCGAACGACTTCGCTACACGCTGGCTTGCATCGACATATTGGCCGCCTTGCTGCCAGCGGGTGTGAACGGCAGTATCTCTACCGTGCCGGTGGGTTTTCGCGATGCCGCGCAAGCGCCTGGCGCCATGGCGCACATTCTTGACCATTTGCTGCAATGCACGGCACACATGGTGAATATCGCGCAGCAACAGGGTAAACATATCGCGCTCGCGCTCGAACCTGAGCCGGCTTGCTACCTTGAAACCACGCAAGAAGCGGCCGATTTCATTTTGCAGCAGGTGCGCAGTCCTGCTGCGGTGTCGCAGTTGGCGCACAGTTTGTCTTGCAGCAATGCGCAAGCCCTGTCGGCATTGCACTCCCACTTGGGCGTGTGCTTTGATGTCTGCCACAGCGCCGTGGCATTTGAAGACCCGCTACATGCCTTGCGGCAGTTACGCGAGGCAGCTATTTGCATTCCGAAAATTCAACTCTCCAGCGCGGTTCGCATTCCCGACATGCGTTCAGATTTATTGCCCACACTGCAAATGTTTGACGATGCGGTCTATTTGCACCAAGTCGTGGTGCAAGCGCAAGGCCTCACGCGTTTTTTAGATTTACCCCAAGCCATGGCCGCTTATGAAGCCGGACAAGCCAATGGGGAATGGCGGGTGCATTGCCATGTACCGGTGTTTCTTGAACATGCAGGAAATATTTCCACCACACAGTCGCAACTCTTGCAAACATTGCAAGGCTGTAAAAACGAAGGTTTCTCTTCGCACCTCGAAGTCGAAACCTACACCTGGGATGTGCTTCCGGCCGCCCTCAAAACCGATAGCAAAGCACAGGCCATCGCCCGCGAATTGCAATTCGTTCATCAGGTACTCACCACATGAATACATCTGTCCCACCCGTCCAGCGTTTTTCATTGCTTCTAAAAATCGGTCGGGTTTCCAACTTGCCCACGGTATGGACCAATGTGCTTGCCGGCGCTTGTTTGGCCGGCCTGCACACAGACCTGCCGCAGTTGTTGTGGGTGATGCTGGCCATCACTTTGTTCTACACCGGCGGCATGTATTTGAACGACGCGTTTGACGCTGACATTGACGCGCGAGAACGCCCGAGCCGGCCGATTCCTTCGGGTCAAATTTCGGCCAAATCTGTGTTCGCCATGGGCTGCGCCATGCTGATGGCGGGTATTTACATCGTTGCGCCTTACGGCATGCTGGCCGTGCAAGCCGGTGTCGCATTGAGCCTGGCTATTCTTTTGTACAACGCTTGGCACAAAGGCAATGTGTGGTCACCGGTGATCATGGGAAGTTGCCGGGCACTGGTGTATTTGCTGGCTGCTTGGACATTTTCGGAGCGCACACCAGAGGCTTTGCTGTGGGGCATGCTGGCGGTTTTCACCCACATTGCTGGTTTGACCTATGCCGCTAAACAAGAAAGCTTGGACCGCATCGACCGCTTGTGGCCGCTGGCGATTTTGGCCGCGCCATTGCTGATTTTCATGGTGTTTTTCAATCTCCCCGCCATGGCGTGGGTGGCCTTGCTGTTGCTGGCCAGTGCTGATTTATACGCTGTGCGTTTGTTGGCGCTGCGACGCCAAGGGGGGGACGTGCCTCGCGCCGTGGCGCAGTTGATTGCGGCATGTGCCTTGCTCGATGCAGCAGCTGTTGCAGTCGCGGGTGCCGCTTGGCCTTGGGTAGCGGCTTGTATAGTGGCGTATGTGTTGTGCCGGTTGTTTCAAAAGTTCATTCCCGGCACCTGATCGCTTGAGGTTTTGCCATGTATCCCAAACACCAGCATCTTCCCCCAGAGGCCATTGCGCCTGCCATTGCCTTGTTGCGGGGTTGGCTGCTACATCGACTGACTGCAGATGCATTTGCCTGGTTTGATACCGAGCTCAGCAGCTTGCAACATCACCCCGAACAAGGCCGTTGGTTCAAAGCCTTGGGCTTGGCGCCGCGCAAACTGGGCAAAGCGGATTTAAAGCCTTCCCGCGAAGAACTGCAAGCGGCAGATCAATTGCGCCACGGTCTGGACCCGACCGACTGGAGCATTGACCAAACTGCCCGTATTGGCCTGACGCTGGCTTTTTACCAAGCGGATGACGCCAGCTTTGCCCACCAAGTGGCGCTGTTGGTAGACACCTCAGAGATCAACGAACTGCTGGCGATTTTTCGCGGCTTCGCGTTGTTTCCGCATCCGCAGGCATTGGAGCCCAAAGCACGCGAAGCGATTCGCTCCACCATGCGCCCGGTGTACGAGGCCATGGCCCACCGCAACCCCTATCCTCTCGAATTTTTTGACGAAGCCGCCTGGAACCAGATGATCGTCAAAGCATTCTTTTTGGATTCTTCTGTTTGGCAAATCCAAGGTGTTGACCAACGCTACAACACCGACTTGTCCTTCATGCTGATCAAACTGGTGCAAGAGCGTTGGTCTGCTGCCAGGTTCATCGCGCCAGAAATTTGGCGTTGTGCCGTGCCTTGCGCCAACAGCGAAGGTGTTGCGGTGGTGCTGCAGGCATTGGGCGGCAAAGCCAGCGAACAAGAATTGCAAGCCATCGCCAAGGTTTGCCTGAGCCACCCTGATTTGTGCGACCCGAGCATTCGCAGTGCCGTCCATGCCATGACATGGCAAACCGACCCGGCTAGCATGCCTTGGTCTATTTTTGAAAGCGCTTCCTACGCATGACCACACCAACGCTTGACCGCCCTGCGGGCGAATGCAAACAATTGCCGGGCTTGTTCCAGCCCGTGATCAACATGAAGCGTTGCGAAGGCAAAGGCGATTGCGAACGGGTCTGCCCGGAGTCGGTGTTTGAGGTGCGCCGCATCGACGACGCAGACTACGCCACGTTGGGCCTTTTAAACAAATTAAAGGTCCGCGTGCACGGCATGAAGATGGCTTACACACCCAATGTCGACGCTTGCCTGGCCTGCGGTTTGTGTGTGGCCGCTTGCCCTGAAAAAGCCATCACGCTCAGCCGTCGCAACTGAGCCCTTGGGTCAATGGTTTATTTTTTGACGACCAACTGCTTGATGCTGTCAATTTGCTTTTGAAATATATCGCCCGACATTTCATAGATTTTTTTGCAATACGCTGAAGTGTCTGCGCTTTCCTTTTGCTGGTGCGCAAGCACATCAGGTGCATTTTTAATGTCTTGGTAAGTCATCACTATGTTTTTTCCAGACGGCAACTGGATTTGCTCCAACCTCTCAAAATAATCGCTGAACTGTTTGGTAATGCCTTGGCGCTGTCCGGGTTTGGTCAAAAAGTCTTTGGGAATAGCGTCCAGAAATTGATTGAGGTCGAAATCAGCAAAGGACTTGCCTTGGCAATTCGGGTCGGCATCGATTTGTTTTTTCAACCCAAATGCAGTGATGACACCAAAAGATGCCTGGTAAATGCGCTCGGTGTTGTCGAGGTCCGCGGCATGCACGGGCAGGGCACAAGCCATCAAACAGGCCAGCGACACAAAAGAAGATTTAATCAGCGACATAAGGGCACCTGGTGAAAAGGATAAAGTAGGTTTTTTCGAAACTATACTCATGTTTTAGCAGCTTCTGAGTGCAGAGCTTTTTAACCTAAAAGATCCCATACCTGTTGTTAGGGGAAATATGATGAAAGCATTTAAAGGGTGGTCCAACTGTTGTGTGGCGGGCCTGCTCAGTAGCTTTGTGTGGCTGTCCCCCAATGCACAGGCACAAAAACTCGAACTGGCATTGCTCGCCAGCGATTTAACCGCGCCGATTCACTTGGAAGAACTGCCTGACGGCAGTGGCCGTTTTGTGGTGGTCCAACAAGATGGCTTGGTCAAATTGATGGCTGCCGATGGCACAGTGCAGCCGGAACCGGTCATGGATTTGCGCAGCCGCATGTTGCCTGTAGCGAATGATTTTGAAGAACGCGGTTTGTTGGGTTTTGCGCTGCATCCCCAATTTGCAAAAAACGGGCGTTTCTTCGTCAGCTATTCATCGCCATTGCGCGACACGGCACCGCAAAACTGGAACTACACCCGTCGTATTTCTGAATTCACTGCCAAGACCGGCAACACGCTGAGCGTGGACCTGCAGACCGAAAGGGTGCTGATTGCGTTGGACTGGCCCAGCCGCAAACACAATGGCGGCGCCATGGCCTTTGGTCCTGACGGCATGCTCTACATCGGCATGGGTGACAGCGGCGCATCGCACGGCATCGGCAAATCGGTGATTTGGGAAGCGTTCAATGTACCTGCTGAAGCTTTGTTGTGGGACGACATCGCGCAAGATCGCCACAGTCTGTACGGCAAAATTTTGCGTATCGATGTTGACCATGGCTTCCCGGGTTACGCCATTCCCACAGGCAATCCACTGACAGCTTCACAAGGACGCCCCGAAATTTGGGCATGGGGATTTCGAAACCCCTACCGAATTGCGTTTGACAGCGATGGCAGTGGCGATCTGTATGTGACTGCTATTGCTGAAACCCTGTGGGAAGCGGCATACAAAGTCAGCGGACCGGGCAATTTTGGCTGGCCACGCATGGAGGCAACGCATTGTGTGGATCGCCTCAAACCCCGTCACCCGCCCAAGCAATGCGACAAAACTGGCAGCGATGGCGAAGCGCTGGAAATGCCTGTGGTGGAGTACGCCAACATGCAAACCAACCACCCGGAATCCACGCTTGGTGTCAAAGGCGTGGGCACGGCCATCACCGGCGCACGCATGTACCGTGGAGAAAAAATTCCGTCATTGCAAGGCAAGTTGGTGGTGGCCGACTGGAGCGCGTCATTCAAACAAGCCTCGGGGCAGTTGTTTGTGGCCCATCCAACCAATCAGAGCCAAGCCCTTTGGCCTTTGGAAAAAATCCTGCAAATTGACAGCCGCATCATCAGTTTGGCCCAAGACCGCCGGGGTGAAATTTATGTGTTGACCCATGATGGCATGGGCCCCTTTGGCAATACGGGAAAAGTGTATAAATTGCAACCAAGCCCCTGAGCCTTGGTTGCCGTGGGGTCGAGCAAGCGTTAACGTGGACAGACTCGCTTGATCAGCACTTCGAAAAAAGACCCGGGCGCAGGGTAGTACCAACGGAAATAACGTTTTTTGGGATCTCTGGACGCTGCTGCTTGGGTGACCTGGCCGTTGCCCATTTGACCGTCGTAATCGGTGAACTGGATTTGTCGCTGGCGACCGGCATTGCATTCAATATGCCGCACTGAAATACGTGAACTGCTGACAAATGCGCAGGTCTCCCCTTGGCAGGCTTCTTTTTTACTGTCCGGGAAATCTTGCAGCGTGGTGATTTGCATCACACCCTCAACCTCTTTGAGCGTTTGCAAGTCCAGGTAATAGTTTTCACCGAACTCCGGGTTCTTCAGCACCAAGGTCCATTCGGCATGGGCCATGGTCGACATCAACAATATAGGCAGTATGAAACCGCGGTTCATGGCATAACTCCTGAGTTCAGTATGCGGCGATCTTAGTCGCTGCCAACATTTGGCGGATCATGCGCTTCAATGACACACTGCGTAGATGCGCATCAACGACCGGTTTGACAATCGATACGCATGGCGTCCCCTGCACTTTTCACGGTCCAACCGTCACCGTAACCGCCATAGACCAATGACAAAACCATGAGCAGGTTTTTTTTCTCGACCGACTCACCTGGGCGCAGATTTTCGAGCCGCTGCAACGCTTCCTTGGGCATCACACCGTCTTCACGCCACTGCATGGCTTTGGAGGCAAATTGCCCGATCTCGGGACAGGTCATATCGCCCAAGGGATATGTGCCAGCAAAGGCTTGCGCGGTTGAAAAAATCCACCCCGCCAACACCGCATGGTGAGAGCGAGATTTCATGGTTTGGAATATCGAGAGGAGGACTGTCATGCAATCCATGATAAACACTTTGTCTGCACCCGTCTCACGGCATAAATAGAGGCACATTCAATCCTTTTGTATGCGTATGATCAGATCTAAAAAACAGGCTGTCACACCTTTTCCTCCGACACCCCCCACAGAAAGACAACTGTATGAATTCGCCAGATGTGATGATTCTTGAAAAAATTTATGCGCACGAGAAAGCCTATGCCGATGAAGTGTTCATGACCCAACCCGTGGGCAATGGACAGGTGATCAATTACACATGGGCACAAACCTTAGACCAAGCCAGACGCATGGCCGCCCATTTGCAATCCCGAGGATTGCCACACGCTGCAAAGATCGCCATTATTTCCAAAAACTGTGCGCATTTCTTCATGGCTGAACTGGCCATTTGGATGGCCGGTTACACCACCGTGGCTATTTTCCCGACCGAGCAAGCCGACACGGTCAAATTTGTGCTTGAGCATTCTGAAGCAAGCCTGCTGTTTGTTGGCAAACTCGATGAATGGCACAAACAATCCCCGGGTGTGCCTGCACATCTGCCATGCATTGCTTTTCCGCTCGCCCCAGAGACAGCGTTTGACAAATGGAACGATATCGTGGCCAACACCCTCGGCATCGATGGTCACCCATCACGCGACCCCAACGATTTGGCGATGATCATTTACACCTCTGGCTCTACCGGCCAACCCAAAGGGGCGATGCATTGTTTCGCGCACATCACAGCCGCGGCCAACGGCATCATCGGGCAAATGAACGACAACCTTGGCAGCAACCGCAAACACCGCATGCTGTCTTACCTGCCACTGGCACACGTGTTTGAACGCGCTTTTGTGGAATCTGCCGCATTCATTCACGGTCGCTTGCATGTGTTTTTCGCGGAATCATTAGACACCTTCATCCAAGACCTGCAACGTGCCAGACCCACCATTTTTATTTCTGTCCCGCGCTTGTGGTTGAAGTTTCAACAAGGGGTATTTGCCAAGATGCCAGCCAAAAAATTGAACACCTTGCTGATGATTCCTGTGCTTGGCAATATCGTCAGAAAAAAAGTGCTGGCGGGTCTGGGACTGGACCATGTGGAACTGGCTGGCAGTGGTTCAGCACCGTTGCCCCCCGATTTAATCCGCTGGTACAGGCGTCTGGGCTTAAACCTGGTCGAGGGTTATGCCATGACCGAGGACTTTGCCTATTCACACAGCCAAACCAAAAACAAAAACGACCCCGGTACCGTCGGCCCTCCCTACCCCGGGGTTGAAGTTCGCATCAGCCCTGAAGGCGAAGTGCTGATCAAATCACCCGGGCAGATGGTGGGCTACTACAAGCGCCCAGATTTAGACCAGCAAAGTTTTACCAGCGACGGCTTTTTCAAAACCGGCGACCTCGGCTCACGCATGCCTGACGGTCAATTGAAAATCACCGGCCGCCTGAAAGAACAATTCAAAACCAGCAAGGGCAAATATGTGGCGCCAGCGCCGATCGAAAACCGCCTGAATGCCCACCCCATGATTGAGCTGTCCATGGTGTCAGGCAGTGGCTTTGACAAAGCCTACGCCATGGTGGTGTTGGCCGAAAACCTGCGCCCGCAAATGCACAAGAACGATGTGCGCCAGCAAGTGGAGTCTGAGTTGAGCGCATTGCTGCAAAAAGTGAACCAGCAAATTGCCGACTATGAGCAACTCAAAATGCTGGTCGTTGCCAAAGAAGCCTGGTCGATTGAAAACGGTTGCCTCACACCCACCATGAAAATCAAACGCAGCCGCATCGAATTTGTGGTGCAGCATGATGTTGAAAAATGGTATGGCGACAGCAAAATAGTGGTCTGGGCCTGACCCTCACCCAGGCAGCGGCAAGGCAAAAATTTGTCCTGCCGCGCCACCTGTGGCAAGCCGTCAAGCCGGACGCCTGGCCGGTTCGGCAGGCGCTAACATCGGGTGATTGAACAGGAGAGCTTTTGATGACCGTGATCACCCATGTCGATGACTTGAAACAATTGGCAAAAAAACGTGTACCGAAAATGTTTTTCGAATATGCGGATTCAGGCAGTTACACCCAAAGTACCTACCGGGCCAATGAAGACGATTTCCAAAAAATCAAGTTGCGCCAACGCGTGGCCATCAACATGGAAGGTCGCAGCACCGCCAGCACCATGATCGGTCAAAACGTCAGCATGCCGGTGGCGATTGCGCCCACTGGCATGACAGGCATGCAACATGCCGACGGCGAAATCCTCGCGGCACGGGCTGCCAAAACTTTCGGCATTCCATTCACCTTGTCCACCATGAGCATTTGCTCCATTGAAGATGTGGCGCAACAT
The DNA here is from genome assembly GCA_945878065.1 of Bordetella parapertussis. Lineage (GTDB taxonomy): Bacteria > Pseudomonadota > Gammaproteobacteria > Burkholderiales > Burkholderiaceae_C > Limnohabitans > Limnohabitans parapertussis_B. The sequence continues at coordinate 17,893 of CAMDXA010000018.1, forward strand.
GTCGGTCCCGGTTTTTGGTTTCAGTTGTATGTGATGCGCGATCGCGACTTTATCGAGCGCTTGATTGACCGCGCCAAAGCCGCGCAATGCTCGGCGCTTGTGCTGACATTGGATTTGCAAATTCTGGGGCAACGCCACCGCGACTTGAAAAACGGTTTGTCTGCGCCACCCAAGCCCACTTTGCTCAACCTGCTGGACTTGGCCACCAAACCGCGCTGGTGCATGAACATGTTGGGCACGCCACGCCGCAAATTCGGCAATATCTTTGGCCATGTCAAAGGCATCGATGACATGAGTTCACTGGGTGAATGGACCAACGGCCAGTTTGATCCCACGCTGAACTGGAACGATGTGGAATGGGTGAAAAAACGCTGGGGCGGCAAATTGATTTTGAAAGGCATTCAAGATGCCGAAGATGCGCGGCTCGCAGTAGCCAGCGGTGCCGATGCCCTGATTGTCTCCAACCACGGCGGACGTCAACTTGACGGTGCCGAGTCCAGCATCAATGCACTGCCCGGCATTGTGCAAGCCGTCGGCAAAGGCATTGAGGTGCACATGGACGGCGGCGTGCGCAGCGGGCAAGACGTGTTGAAAGCCCGTGCCTTAGGCGCACAAGGCACCTATATCGGTCGTGCCATGCTGTACGGCTTGGGCGCCATGGGTGAAGCAGGCGTCACCAAAGCCCTGCAAATCATCCACAAAGAATTGGACATCAGCATGGCCTTGTGCGGCCACACCGACATCAACAAAATAGACACCAGCATACTTTTGCCGGGAACCTTTCCGCAAGCCTGAGCGAAACACTATCGCTTTGATCAACCGGGCCGCGTGCCCGGTTTTTTTTGGCTGCAATCATCGGCAATGACTGGGATTAATCGGCATTTTGCCTACATACAGGCTACCGGCCTTTGTTTCAAATCGCATGATTTGACACAAAGGCTTGCATATGTTTGCAAACAAACAGCTGTTGTATTCGCTATTTTTATGTTTGGTGACAGCGTGCTTATCGGCATGTACCAGCACCTTACCGACTGCGGTGGATGTAGACCGCAAACAAAATCTGGCTGCACCACAAGTTGCCGCCGATGCCGTCAGTAAAGTCGTCAATTTCTCACTGCGCTCAAGTTACCAATTACAAGGACTTCTGGACACGCCAGATGTTCAATACCAAAACGCCCGTGCTGAGCATATCTTCCAGCGCTTAATCAAACACGTCGACAAGATTCACCCGCAAGCCAGTGCATGGGCCTGGGAAATTCATGTGGTGGACAGAGGCATTGTCAACGCCTATACCGTGGGCGCTGGCAAAGTGATGGTGTTTCGCGGATTGATTGAGCACATGGCACTGACAGAAGAGGAACTGGCATTTATCATTGCCCATGAAATAGGGCATAACTTGCGACTACACACCAGAGAAGCCCTCAGCAATATCGTTCCGATTTATGCAGCAGGTGTGGGTTTAAGCCAGGCGCTGACACCTTGGAGCAGCGCCATGATCATGGACTACGGCGTGGAAAAAACCATGTCGCGCACCCAAGAAATAGAAGCAGATCGCATCGGCCTTGAACTCATGGCTCGCGCAGGTTTTCAACCCGGTGCCGCCGCGAGTGCATTTGCAAAGTTTTACGAGCTAGAGGATATGAGCCGAAACACTTTGGTTTATGAAAAAATCATTCCGCGTTGGACTTATTTGCAAACACACCCATTGTCTGAAGACAGAGAAAAAGATGTCACGCAGCAGACGGAAAAAATCAATGATATCTATGCTTTGAGTGACAAATACATTGCCCCGGCCCAAGGACTGAGCAAGAAAACATCGGTCAATCTTGACTATATTGATGACTATGAAAAGTTGTACTGGGTGGGACGAATTGCCCCGCAAACAGTACTCACACGCTTGGTCTATGCCGACACAGATGTCAGTTACGGCAGTGACCTGGGATACGGTTGGATGCTTAAACGCACATCCCAAGGCGGACTGAATTTGCATGTCGGCTATTCTTGGTTTCATGGGGATGCGCAAATCAAAGGGAATTTTGGTGGCGCATTTACCGAACTCGGGTGGGTGTTTAACCCCCATTGGCAGCTATACGGTCGGCTCGTGTCAGCGGAAGATTTGAACAACAGTGTTCGAAAAAAACAAAAGCTGTCCATAGGGCTGCGCTGGGGCAATTTCAACAGCGGCCACCTGTATCTGGAAGCTGGTCAGGGCCGCGCCAAATTCAAACGCAACCAAGATTGGAAAAACGATGAGTTGGTTGAATTTGGCTACGCTTACAAATTTGGTTTGTTGTAGCGGTCCATCCCATCAACATCAGGCCGCCCATTCAGTCAACGGCCTGCCTACTCAGCTATGCTTTGTGCGTGAGCTCAGAAACAGTTTTCTTACCCCGCCGCATTGCCCACCTCGACATGGATGCTTTTTACGCATCGGTTGAGTTATTGCGTTATCCACAGCTCAAAGGGCTGCCGGTGGTCATAGGCGGGGGCAGACGCCGCGAGGATGATTTGCTGGCACGCATGCGCATCGCACAACCTGAGCGTGAATGGACGGACGAACACCTGGCCGAGATTCCTGTAGACATGTTTCCTCTCATCGGCAGCTACACCGGACGCGGTGTGATCACCACGGCCACGTATGCGGCGCGTGCATTTGGTGTGGGCTCGGCCATGGGTGTGATGAAAGCGGCACAACTGTGCCCGCACGCGATTTTGTTGCCGGTGGATTTCGACCAATACCGCTATTACTCGCGCAGCTTCAAAAACATTGTGCGTGAATTTGCGCCTTTGGTGGAAGACCGGGGCGTGGATGAGATTTACATTGACTTCACCGACGTGCCGGGCGGGCAACGCCAAGGCGGACGCGCGCTGGCTCGCTTGATACAACAAACCATCACCGATGCCACCGGGTTGACTTGCTCTATAGGTGTCGCCCCCAATAAATTGCTGGCGAAAATGGCCAGTGAATTGAACAAGCCCAACGGCATTTCTATTTTGAAGACCGAGGATTTGCAAGAAAAAATTTGGCCACTGGCTTGCCGAAAAATCAATGGCATAGGCCCCAAAGCAGACGCCAAATTACAGGCTCATGGCATACACACCATCGGCGAACTCGCTATGCGCGAGCAAACGTGGTTGATGGAACATTTCGGCAAAACCTATGGCCCGTGGCTGTTTGACGCCGCCCACGGTTTGGATGAGCGTCCTGTGGTCACAGAATCAGAGCCAGTGTCCATGAGCCGAGAAACCACATTTGAAAAAGACCTGCATGTGCAAAATGACCGACTTGCGCTCGCAGATATCTTCACGCGTTTGTGCCAGCAAGTCGCTACCGATTTACAACGCAAAGGCTATGTCGGAAAAACCATTGGCATCAAGCTGCGTTTTGACAATTTCCAAAGCGTGACACGCGACAGCACACTGGCGGTTTACACCGCTGACCCGTTGGTCATCCGAGAAGCCGCCGGGCAGTGTTTGAGGCGGGTCGAGTTCAAGCGCCGCATCCGTTTATTGGGGGTAAGGGTGGGGTCATTGGTCAAAGCTGTTGACGCACACTTGCCGCCATCTGATACCGAAAAAAGCTTATCCTCTGCCATCACAGCGCAAGAACCTACCCCTAGCAAAGAAATTTCTCATGAACAAGCTGACCTGTTTTGAACTGACCGTTGAACACCATGTCGCCCATCTGGTGATGAACCGTGCCGATCGGATGAACGCCTTGGACATGGGCTTTTGGCGAGAACTCGACGATGTCTTGCAACAACTTCACCAAGGCAAAGAGGCCCGCGCCTTGGTCATCAGCAGCACAGGCAAGCACTTCAGTGCCGGCATGTCTTTAGAGGCGTTTGGCGGCTCAGTGAGCATGGATGACCAAAGCGCTGAAGGCCGTGCCGCCATCTTTGATATGTTGGGTGGCCTGCAAGCCACTTTCACACGCTTGGAAACTTTGCGCATACCGGTGATCGTAGCTATCCAAGGCGGGTGCATAGGTGGCGCGGTTGACATGGTGACGGCGGCTTGCTTGCGCTATGCCAGTGCGGACGCTTTCTTCTGTATCCAAGAAATCAACATCGGCATGGTGGCCGATGTCGGCACTTTGCAGCGTCTGCCCAAACTCATGCCCATGGCCGTGGTCAAAGAACTGGCTTACACCGGGCGCAGGCTGTCAGCCGCCAAAGCGTTGCAATACGGTCTGGTCAATGAAGTACTGCCTGACGCTGCTGCAGCATTGGCTGCCGCGATGCAGGCCGCCGCTGAGATTGCCAGCAAACCGCCAGTGGCAGTCTGGGGCACCAAACAAGCTTTGCACTATGCGCGTGACCACAGCGTGGATGATGCACTAAAGCAAATGGGTTGGCTGCAAAGTGGCATCTGGAGCAACGCCCATGTCCAGCAAGCCATCAGCGCATTTCAGCAGAAAAAAACGGCGGTCTTTCCTGATCTCGCACCCTTAAAGAGCTTCAAAGACTTGGTCTGACAACTTATTGTCTGGAGGTGCGTATTTGCGGCGGCATGGCCTGCGGGTGACTGCTGCGCCAAGGGTTGATATCTACCCCGCCACGCCGTGTGTAACGCGCCTGTACGCAAAGTTTGGTCGGTTGACACCGGCGCATGATGTCGATGTAAATGCGTTCCACACAATGCTCGTGAAACTCGTTGTGGTTGCGAAAACTCACGATGTATTGCAACAAACCAGCTTGATCTATTTGCGCGCCGCTGTAACTGATACTCACACTGCCCCAATCGGGTTGCCCGGTGACCAAACAATTGCTTTTGAGCAAATGGCTGATGAGTGTTTCGGTCACGGGTTGCTCGTCGCGGGCTGCGCTCAGCAATTCAGGGGCAGGTTGGTAATGGGTGCAATCCAGGTCCAAGCGATCCAAGTTCACGCCTTGCATTTCTTGAATTTTTTCAGCGCCAAACTGTTCGGGCAACAGCAACTGCACACCCACTGATGCTTGCCCCACAGCACCATGCCACACCGCAACGCTCAAATCGTGCTGCATGGTTTTTTTTACGTCATCCACAGATGCAAAGCGCGTGTTGTTAAAACTGTTCAGATAGAGCTTGAGCGATTTGCTCTCGACCAAGTGCGAGCTCTCGCAAGGAACGATGAAGCGACCCATGGCCACTTGCGGTTTACCGCGCAGATTGAGCCAACTGAGTTCATAGGCGGTCCAAATATCTGCACCCAAAAATGTGGGCTGGCCTGAGATACCAATTTCTGCGCGCTGGGCAGCGCGAGGCAAGGGGTAGAGCAAGCTGGCATCGTACTGATCGGCATAGCCAACGGCTTTACCCAGCAAAGATTGTTCTGGAGAGTTCATAAAGGCGTATGGGCTTGCAAAAAAGGCAATAAGCGATTGGTCAATAGTGTCATCGCTTCGGGCGGAAAATCATGGCCCATGCCTTCGATGCCAAACAACTTCGCACCGGGTATGCGCGCTGCCGTGTCTTGGGCACAGGCAAAAGGAATAAGTGGGTCGGCTGTGCCATGGATCACCATCGTAGGCGCAGTGATACGTGGCAAAAAACGCCAACGCTCGCGGTCAGCCATGGCAGCGAGCATCTGCCGGTAACTGCCCGCGGGGCGGTTACTGCGTTGCAATGAATCGTCAACCAATTGCTCTTGTGAACCTGCGGGATGCACAAACCCTGGACCTGCCAACGCTTTGACAAAGCGCAACGCATGGGCGCGTGCCTCCGCACTGCCGGGAGCCGCTGGCGGGGTCATCAATACGCGGCGCATGGCAGGTGCGGGGCCAGGCAAACCCTTGGCGCCACTGCTGCTCATGATGCTGGTCAAACTCCACACACGGTGTGATGCAGATATGGCTATGCGCTGCGCAATCATGCCGCCCATGCTGACGCCTACCAAATGCGCTTGCTGCAACTGCAAGTGGTCCATCACACCCAAAGCGTCTTTCGCCATGTCAGACAGGCTGTAAGGCGATTGAGGTGACATGCCCAACTTTTGCTGCAACATGAACCACAACAAATTGGGCGTTCCTAAATGGTCTAAGGATTCGGACAAGCCGTTGTCACGGTTATCGAAACGTACCACTCTGAATCCGGCTTGGTGCAAAGCGTGCAGCATGGCGTCGGGCCAAACAATCAACTGCATAGACATGCCTGCAATCAACAGCACCGCAGGCCGATCTCGCTCACCTGTGTCCTCCACCTGCAAGCGCATGTTGTTGACGTAAATTTGCATGTTGTTCTTTAATCGGCGGTGTGGCGGCGAAACACCCATGTGTTGTCGTCAGACACATCAGCGGCATAGGCATAGCCTTCGATATTGAAGGCTTGCAGCGCGAGCGGGGTTTTGGCCTGCGTTTGAATGGCGAACCTGGCCATCAAACCACGCGCACGCTTGGCAAAGAAACTGATGATTTTGTATTGGCCGTATTTATGATCCTGAAACACACAGTCAATCACACGTGCTTGCAACACGCGCTTGTCTACCGCTTTGAAATATTCTTGTGACGCCAAGTTCACGATCACCGGTTCTTTGTCTGCCGCGAGTTGTTGGTTCAGGTACTCCGCGATTTGAGCCCCCCAAAATTGGTAGAGGTTGTTGCTCTTGCCATGCTTGAGTGCTGTGCCCATTTCTAATCGATACGGCTGCATCAGATCAAGCGGGCGCAGTACACCATACAAGCCACTCAGTATGGCGACATGTGACTGTGCCCATTGCAATTGTTTGGGCGTGAGGCTTTTGGCATCCAGGCCTTCGTACACATCGCCATTGAAAGCCAAAACTGCCGGACGTGCATTGTCATCACTGAATTCAGGTGACCAGGATTTGTAACGCTGCACATTGAGTGTGGCCAATGCTTCACTCAGGTCCATGAGCTCGGCAATTTGCCGCGCAGATTTTTTTTGCAGGGTGGTAATCAGCTCAGCCGAACGCGCCACAAATAGCGGCGTGGTCGCCGTTATCTGAGGCAGGGCTGTTTCGTAATCGAGTGATTTGGCGGGGGACAGTAAAAGAAGCATCCAGCGATTATTTCAAATCTCCGGCGAGAGAAGCAAGCGCTTCGGCGGAGATCTGTGTATGCGCTGGGTAGTTGGTGTGGTCACAGCCCAATTTAACGGCGGCACCGGCTTTGATAGCAGCTTTGGTGGCGTCTGAAAATTCAAACCGCACAAAATGTACCGCTGATGTTTTTTCATCGTTTTCGCGTTCAAGGTCTTCATCGGCAATGGCGTAAACGCGTGCATGGCCTTCGACTTCAATGAACATGCGGTCTTCCACACCAATCAGGCGCGCAAGTTCACGCTTGCGTTCATTCACATCGGGGTACTCAATCAACATCGTGGCTTTCCAATTGCTGCCCTCTGGCACCAACGGCGCATAGGCATCTATTTCTTGCTGAATGCCTTCTTCTTCAAATATTTTTTCAATTCGCAACATTTCTTGAATTTGGTAGCGAATCGTGGTTTCGCTTTCAAATTGCAAAGTGATGTGATCGCCCAAATGAACCGAACGCAATTGACGGTGCGCCAACACTTCAGCCTTATGGTTCTTGCGAAATTTGCTGTAAGCCTCTAGGCCCATGAGGTTGTCGGCAGTGATGTTTCCGGTCAATTGCATGTCTGTTTCTCTATTCATCAAAAAAATGTCATTCAGTGCGGTTATTTCAAACCGTAAGCTTTTGCCACCAGACTGAGAGTAATTGGGGTCAGGTTCCAAGTAATTGACCCCAATTACCACTATTTCAAGCCATAGGCCTTGGCAACCAAACTCAGCGGGTGTTGCAACTCAGGCACTGCATGTCCGCTGGCCTCAAAGCCTTGCGCAATATGGTGACCACCCAAGGGACAATCCGAACTGATGTAGTCAGGTTTGCTGCCGTCCTTCATGGTGGCCATTGCCTTGACCACGGGTTTGCCAATTTTCATGGCGTACGCATGTGTGGCCTTTTTCACCCCGTAGGTTCCTGCGTGACCCGAACAACGCTCAATCGTGTTGATGGTGGTGTCGGGGATCATCTTCAGCATCTCTTCGGTTTTCTTGCCAATGTTTTGCACGCGGCCATGGCATGGAATCTGGTAGCTGATATTGCCCAGTGATTCAGGAAATTCGGTCTTCAACAAGCCATCGCGTTTGCGCGCCATCAGGTATTCAAACGGGTCCCACATGTGCTCTTTGACCAGTTGGGTTTCTGCGTCATCGGGATACATGAGCGGCAACTCTTGTTTGAACATCAATGTGCAAGACGGCACCGCACTCAAAATGGCATAGCCATCGCGTGCGTACTTGGCCAAGATGGGCATGTTGATTTTTTTGTTCGCGTCCACCGATTGCAAGTCACCCAATTCCAACTTGGGCATGCCACAGCATTTTTCCTTGGACACCAGTTCGTAAGGAATATCGTTGTGGTCAAGGATCTTGAGCAAATCCATGCCGATGCCCGGTTCGTTGTAGTTGACATAGCAGGTGGAGTAAATCACCACTTTGCCTGGCGTTTTTTCGCCATTGACCACTTTTTTGGCTTTTGCCTTCGGCGCAGATGAGCGGAATTTTTTGGTCGCCAATTCAGGCAGCCAGGCGTCTTTGTCGACACCGAGCGTGGACTCCATCACGGAGCGTGCAAGACCTGTTTTGTTGATGGCATTGACCGCTTGCACCACGATAGGAATGCCAGCGAACTGGCCGTGTGTGTCGGTGGAAGCAAGAAATTTTTCGCCTGCAGAGACCTCACCCTTTTGGAATTTGATGGCTTTGGCACGCAGCATGGTGTGGGGAAAATCTAAATTCCATTCATGCGGTGGCACATAAGGACATTTCGTCAAATAACAAAGGTCACACAAATAGCATTGATCGACGACTTTCCAAAAGTCTTTCTTGTCGACGCCGTTCAACTCGCCGGTGCTGCCTTCGTCAACCAAATCAAACAAGGTGGGGAATGAACCGCACAAACTCACGCAACGACGACAACCGTGACAGATGTCAAAGATGCGTTCCATCTCTGTGAAGCAGGCTTCTTCGTTGTAAAAATCGGGATTCAGCCAATCCAAGGGATGGCGTGTCGGTGCTTCAAGACTGCCTTCGCGAGCCATGGGATGTTCCTTGTGTCAATGTGGGGGGATGGCCGGTTTTACCAACAGTAAAACGCTGTGTCCGGCATTCAGGGAAAGGCGCTGCCTTGTGGGCAACGCCTTGCGCTTAACGCCTGATCACTATCAATCGACCAATTCGGCCAAAGCCTTGGCATAACGGTTGGCGTGTGAACGCTCAGCCTTGGCCAGGGTTTCGAACCAATCAGCGATTTCATCGTGACCTTCATCACGAGCAGTTTTGGCCATGCCAGGGTACATATCGGTGTACTCGTGGGTTTCGCCAGCCACTGCTGCTTTCAAGTTGTCACGGGTGGCGCCAATGGGCAAACCGGTGGCGGGGTCGCCACATTGCTCGAGCCACTCGAGGTGACCGTGAGCGTGTCCGGTTTCGCCTTCGGCGGTAGAGCGGAACAAAGCGGCCACATCGTTTTGGCCTTCAATATCGGCCTTGTTTGCGAAATACAGGTAACGGCGGTTAGCCTGTGACTCGCCTGCGAAGGCGGCCTTCAGGTTTTCTTCCGTCTTAGAGCCTTTGAGAGCTGACATGAGAAATCTCCTATGGTTGATGAAAATGCTCCGGCAATCATGGCCAAAGACAAGGCGAAGCTTAGGTGCACTACCCCTGCACGTCCAATGAGTTGTTTCAATACAGGCAATTGAGCCTCGCTATCAGCCATGGGGATTGCTTGTGTTTGCTTAATCGCTCATGACGAATACTTTTTCGCGCTTATTTCAAGGTATTCACTGATTCAGCCCTGCCTTGGCAGGATGCGCAGCGAAATTGTTGCAAATCGGTCCAAACACCACACTCCAGTAAACTGAAGCGCAACACCAACAGATAACCATGCCAGACATTTCACCCCTGCCACCGCCCGCCACAGTATTGCAATTGCACCATTACGCTTATCGTGCGCGGGATGCAGAAGAGACTAGGCATTTTTACGAAGATATTTTGGGCCTGCCGCTTTACCATTTGATTCAAAGCGACCATGTGCCCAGCACGGGCGAATACTGTCCCTACACCCATTTCTTTTTCAGGTTGAATGACGGCTCGTTCATCGCTTTTTTTGATCTGGGCGACGACACCGCTGCCTTGCCCTCTGCCAATACACCTGCGTGGGTCAACCACATCGCGTTCCGTGTGGAAAGTATCCAGGCATTGGAGGACAGCAAAACACGCTTGCAAGCGCATGGCATTGAAGTGTTGGGTATCACCGATCACCGCATTTTCAAAAGTATTTATTTTTTCGATCCCAATGGCATTCGTTTGGAATTGAGTGCGCAGGTCGCGACGCCTGAACAAATGCACAGCGAAAGTCTGGATGTGCGGGCGCAATTAGACGCATGGACAGTACAAAAACGAGAGCGCAATCAGCAACGTGGCTAAATCCAACGCACCATCCACTTATCCGGCTTACGAACTGCCCACTTACGGGTTTGTCAAACCTGCGGAGCTATGCGGTCGGCAGAACGAGGTGTATCCCGTTGTGATCGTTGGTGCGGGCTTGAGCGGCCTGACGCTGGCTTGCCGCTTGGCACAACTCGGGGTGGCCGCAGTGGTGCTGGACGAAGACAACACGGTGGGTGTCAAAGGGGCATCCTCGCGCGGCATTTGCTACACCCAGCAATCTTTGGAAATATTTGCGCGCTTAGGTATTTACGAACGCATCGCGGCCAAAGGTGTGGCCTGGCAAGTCGGGCGAACCTTTGCGGGTGACGACGAAGTGTTTTCTTTTGATCTGCGAGAGCGCCAACAGTTTTCGCAGAGTGTGCAACCACCCTTCATCAATATTCAACAGTTTTATGTCGAGATGTTTTTGGTGGATCGCATTCTTGAACTGAACAAGTCAAAAGCGCTGACGCAGCTGCGTTGGTGCAACAAAGTCACCGGGTTTTCCCAAGATGAAGAAGCTGTCACCTTACAAGTGCAAACCCCAGCGGGCAATTACAGTTTGAAAGCGCGTCATGTCATTGATGCGAGCGGTTCGCACACCCCATTTCACGCATGGGTTGGCGCCACCATGGACAGCAAGCGAGGTGACGACCGTTGGTGCATTGCAGATGTGCGTTTCAAGCACACCCCTCCCGCAGAACGCCATACTTGGATTGAAGCGCCGTTCAACGATAACCGGGCGGTGTGGCAACACCTGATGGCCGACGATGTCTGGCGCATCGATTACCAGATGGCGCCCGACGCTGATCCGGCTTATGTCAGCCGCGAAGACGTGGTGCGTGATCGCTTGGCCAAACAGTTTGGCGCCGACGTGGAATGCGACATTGTGTGGGTCGGTCCGTATGCCTACAAATCTCAATGCTTGCATAGGCTTCGCCATGGCAGAGTGTTTTTCATCGGTGACACTGCCAAAGTGGTCAGTCCTTTTGGTGCACGTGGTGGCAACACAGGGATTGCAGATGCGGATAACTTGGCATGGAAGCTCGCAGCAGTGGTGCGTGGCCATGCGTCCAGCGAGTTGCTGGGCAGTTACAATCAAGAGCGGCTCCAAGCCGCACAACGCAATGTACAAGTGACCAATCGGACGGCGCGTTTTTTGCGTGCACCGGAAGGTATCGAAAGGGTATTTCGCAGTGCCACCATCGGCTTGGCCAAGCACCATGAGTTTGCGCGGCCACTGATCAATACGGGCCGCATGGCAGAGGCCAACCGTTACACCATGTCCCATGTATGTCAGGACAATGGCGGCATCATGGTGCAAAACTCCGCTGTGCAATTTGCCGATCGATCGTTTGGCACACTCGCTGATTTGATCAATTGGGCCAACGGGCACATGCTGCTGTTGGTGTTTGGAGAACTCTCACACAAAGAGATCGCACGATTGCAATCTTTAGGCAAACTGGCGTTTGTTCGTGTGGTGCAAGTGGTGTATAAAAAGCCTGCGCAAGTGCTGGAGTGCGTGATGGATCCGCACAAGTCATTGAGACATGCCTGCCATGCAGAAAAGTCCCAATGGGTGCTGGTGCGACCCGATGCTTATTTAGCCGGCAAAGGAAAAACCCTTAACGCCCAACTGGTCAACGCATTGGCCATGTCATTGGCTTTGCATTGACTTTTTCTTTGAAGGAACCACTGATGGCTACCCATTTAAAAATTGACTTTGTCTCTGATGTGGCGTGTCCTTGGTGCGCTGTTGGCCTAGGCGCACTCGAACTAGCGCTTGAAGAACTTCACAACGAAGTCACCGCAGACATTCACTTTCAGCCGTTTGAACTCAATCCCCACATGCCGCCCGGCGGTGAAGACTTGGTTGAACACTTAGGTAAAAAATACGGCTCCACGGCAGAACAGCAATCGCAGATGTACCAGAACATCAAAGCGCGCGGTGCCGAAGTCGGGTTTGCGTTTCATCCCACGGGGCGCGGGCGCATCTTCAACACATTTGACGCCCATCGTTTGCTGCACTGGACCGAAGTAACCAGTGGCAGCGATGCACAACACCGTTTGAAAAAAGCCTTGCTAGATGCCTACCAAGGGCGCGGCGAAGTCATTGACTCACATGAAGTGCTTCTCAACATCGTCAAAGATGAAGGTTTGGATGTGGCCGCTGCCCGTGCGATTTTGGCAAGTGACACGTACGCAGAGGAGGTACGTGCCAAGGAGCATTTTTATACCAGCGCAGGCATACATTCCGTGCCTGCGGTCATCATCAATGACAAGCATTTGATTTCTGGCGGTCAGCCTGCGGCGGTGTTTGCCAACGCATTGCGACAAATCGCCGCTGGCGCATAAGCACGGATGGCTTGACGAGGACCATCGCCTAGGAGCGATATGTCTCACCTCCCCTCGCTAAAATGCTTTTTTGTTTTTTGACATTCCCCAAACCGGCGCTTTACCGGTTTGTTACTTTGAATCCCCTATGACCAGCCCCAGCGCACAACCCGGCTTAGACAGCCTGTCCAAATCTTTTGAACCCGCTGCCCTCGAAGCACATTGGGGCCCTGAATGGGAAAAACGCGGTTATGGTGTGGCGGGTTATCGCGGCACAGGAGCGCCTGCGGGGGATCAGCCGTCGTTTGCGATTCAATTGCCGCCGCCAAATGTGACCGGCACGCTGCACATGGGGCATGCGTTCAACCAGACCATCATGGACAGCTTGACCCGTTACCACCGCATGCGCGGCTTCAACACCTTGTGGGTACCGGGCACAGACCACGCGGGCATTGCCACGCAAATCGTGGTCGAGCGTCAACTGCAAGGCCAAGGCATCAGCCGCCACGACATGGGCCCCACGCCCGCCGAAGCGCGTAAAAATTTCATTGCCAAAGTGTGGGAATGGAAAGAGCAATCGGGCAACACCATCACCCAGCAAATGCGCCGCATGGGCGATAGCGTGGACTGGAGCCGCGAATACTTCACCATGGACGACAAACTGTCACCCGTGGTGACAGATACGTTTGTGCGTTTGTACGAGCAGGGTTTGATTTACAGAGGCAAGCGCTTGGTCAGTTGGGACCCGGTGCTCATGAGCGCCGTGTCTGATTTGGAAGTTGAAAGCGAAGAAGAAGACGGCCACCTCTGGCATATTTGTTATCCGTTTGTGAATGGTCCTCAGTTGGTGGACGGACAGACTGTCAAAGGCTTGGTCGTCGCCACCACCCGCCCTGAAACCATGCTGGGTGATGTGGCCGTCATGGTCAACCCGGAAGATGCACGCTATGCCCATTTGATCGGTCAACAAGTGCATTTGCCATTGTGTGACCGCACTGTCCCCGTGATTGCTGATGATTATGTAGACAAGGCCTTTGGTACCGGCGTTGTCAAGGTCACACCGGCACATGATGCGAATGACTATGCCGTGGGACAACGCCATCAGTTACCCATGATGGGCATATTGAATCTGGACGTAACTGTCAACGATTTGGCACCTGCCAAGTACCGCGGCCTGGACCGCTTTGTCGCACGCAAACAAATCGTCGCCGACCTCGAAGCACTGGGTCTGCTGGTTGAAATCAAAAAACACAAACTCATGGTGCCGCGTTGCGCGCGTACCGGCCAAATCATCGAACCCATGTTGACCGACCAATGGTTTGTTGCCATGAACAAGGTCAGTGACCAAGACCCGACAGGCAAAAGCATTGCGCAAAAAGCCATTGACGCGGTGCATTCAGGCGAAGTGAAGTTCGTGCCTGAGAACTGGATCAACACCTACAACCAGTGGATGAATAACATCACCGATTGGTGTATTTCTCGTCAACTGTGGTGGGGCCATCAAATTCCGGCTTGGTACGACGAAGACGGCAAGGTGTATGTGGCGCGCAATGAAGCTGAGGCACAAGCCCAAGCGCCCGGCAAAACACTCAAGCGCGATGAAGACGTGCTCGACACTTGGTATTCATCTGCGCTGGTGCCGTTCAGCACATTGGGTTTCACCACTGATGCAGCAGGCGGTCGCGACGGACTCGGCCTGGCTCCCGTGCGCTTCGCGCCCGAAGTCGCTGCGGCCAAGTCCATCACACCCACCGCTGCCACCTCATTGAGCGACCATGATCTGTACCTGCCAAGCAGCGTGCTGGTCACCGGCTACGACATCATCTTCTTCTGGGTAGCCCGCATGATCATGATGACCACGCACTTCACCGGTCGCGTGCCGTTCAAACATGTGTACATCCATGGCCTTGTTCGCGATGCCCAAGGCAAGAAGATGAGCAAGTCCGAGGGCAATGTGCTCGACCCGGTGGACTTGATCGACGGCATTGAACTGGCACCACTGCTGGACAAACGCAGCCAAGGTCTGCGCAAACCCGACACCGCGCCGCAAGTTCGCAAGAACACGCAAAAAGAATTTCCAGATGGCATTCCCGCTTATGGCGCTGATGCATTGCGCTTCACCTTCGCAGCCTTGGCTTCTCTGGGTCGCAGCATCAACTTCGACAGCAAGCGCTGCGAAGGCTATCGGAACTTTTGCAACAAACTGTGGAACGCATCACGCTTTGTGTTGATGAATTGCGAAGGCCAGGACTGTGGCTTGAAAGAACACACCAAAGCCGAATGCTCACCACCGCGCACAGGTGAAAACGGTGAGCAGATTCCCGCCGGACCTTTTTACCAATACATGAAATTCAGCCAGGCCGACCGCTGGATCAGCTCGCTGCTGCAACAAACTGAAGACCAAGTCGCCAAAGGTTTTGCAGACTACCGGCTCGACAACGTGGCCACCTCTATTTATGAATTTGTCTGGAACGAATACTGCGACTGGTATTTGGAAATCGCCAAGGTGCAAATTCAAAACGGTGATGAATCACAACAACGCGCTACACGCCGCACTTTGATTCGCACGCTCGAAGCCATACTGCGCATGGCGCACCCGGTCATTCCTTTCATCACCGAAGCGCTGTGGCAAAAAGTCGCACCGGTCGCAGGCATTGGCGGCGACTCAGTCAGCATTGCGCCTTACCCTGTGGCGCAATTGAACAAAATAGATGAGCAAGCGATTGCCAGCATCAACCAACTTAAAGCCTTGATCGAGGCTTGTCGCACCTTGCGCAGCGAAATGGGCGTGTCACCCAGCACCAAAATGCCTTTGTTCGCATTGGGAGACGCCGATTTTGTCAGCGCCAACGCGCATGTCATCAAAGCCATGGCCAAGCTAAGTGAAGTCAAGGTGTTCGATGACGAAGCGGTATGGCAAACCGCCGCTCAGTCTGCGCCTGTGGCCGTGGTCGGCAACATCCGTTTGTGTTTGTTCATTGAAGTGGATGTGGCTGCGGAAAAAGTGCGTCTGGCCAAAGAAATCACGCGCTTGGAGACAGAAATTGTCAAAGCCAACGGCAAACTCGGCAATGAAGCGTTTGTGGCAAAAGCCCCGCCTGCAGTCATCACACAGGAACGTCAGCGCTTGGCGGACTTTGAAGACACGTTGTTCAAAGTCAAAGATCAGTTGAAAAGGCTTGACTAGAACTTTTCAAGCTTCTGCTTAGAGCTGGCCACGGCGGGCTCGTTCGCCTCTCACCGCCGCAAGCGGCAACGTTCGAGTCGGCCCGACCCGCCTTGTCCATCTTTTGGGACAAGGAAGATTGAGATCGTTTAGCGTCTTTTCAGGACGTGAATAAAGTCGTCGCCGACCGTCTCTTGCGACACCAACTCGTTGCCGGTTTGTTTGGCAAACGCCGCGAAGTCGCGCAATGAGCCTTTGTCGGTAGACACCACTTTCAGCAATTGACCGGTTTGCATGGGCGTTAAAGCCTTTTTAGCCTTCAAAATGGGCAAAGGGCAATTCAGGCCGCGGGTATCAAGTTCCAGATCAATCTGCATGGTGTGTCGACGTTAAAGCAATCAAGGGCTCAGCCATATTGACATGACTGAGACGGGCTTATTCTAAGTTTTGCGCAGCGCGCTCGTCCCAACTCATGAAACGCGGCTCTATGCCTTGGGTACACAGCCAGTCCCCCATGGCGTAACCGGTGCCGGCAGGCCAGCAAATGATGTCTTCGTAGTTGTACAGCTTGTATTCAGCCAGTTCGGGCGACAAACGCACCTCGCCATCAGCCACCGCATGGTAGGCAATGATGACTTGGTTCATGCGCTGAAAGTCATAAACCCCCACCAAGCTCAAGGCCGTGGTGTGCAAATTGGTTTCTTCCTTGATCTCTCGGGCAATACCCTCTTGCGGAGACTCACCCGCTTCCATGAAACCGGTGATCAATGCAAAGCGCCGCCCCGTCCAAGCCGCATTGCGCGCCAGCAAAATTTTGCCTTGGTACTGAACAATGGCCGCCAACACGGGGGTGGGATTGTTCCAGTGCGTCCATTGGCAAGCAGGGCAGCGCAGGCGTTGTTTGGGCCCACCATCCTCATCTTGGGTGATGGCCTGAAGGGGCGTGGCACATTGCGGACAAAATTGAAATGGACTCATGCTGGAAACACCCCGGTGGATAAATAACGGTCGCCCCGATCACACACAATGAATACCACCGTGGCGTTGCGTTCGCGCTGGGCCACTTGTTGTGCCACCCAGCAAGCACCCGCGGCAGAAATGCCCGCAAAAATGCCTTCTTCTCGGGCCAATTGCCGGCACATGTTCTCTGCATCGGCTTGGCTCACCAGCATCAATTCGTCCACCACCGAGGGGTCGTAAATGGAAGGCAAGTAAGCCTCGGGCCATTTGCGAATACCAGGGATGCGCGAACCCTCGTTGGGTTGGGCCCCAATGATGCGCACTTGGGGATTTTTTTGCTTCAGGTAGCGGCCTACACCGGTGATGGTGCCGGTGGTGCCCATGGCGCTGACAAAGTGCGTCACGCGCCCTTGGGTTTGATCCCAAATCTCGGGACCAGTGGTTTCGAAATGCACACGGGGGTTGTCGGCATTGCCAAACTGGTCAAGCACCCGACCCTTGCCATCGGCTTGCATTTTTTCAGCCAAATCGCGGGCGTACTCCATGCCACCACTCTTGGGCGTCAAGATCAATTCGGCGCCGAAGGCTTTCATGGTTTGCGCCCGCTCGATGGACAAGTCCTCGGGCATGATGAGCACCATGCGGTAGCCCTTGATCGCCGCGGCCATGGCCAGCGCAATGCCGGTGTTGCCGGATGTGGCCTCGATCAAGGTGTCACCCGGTCGAATGTCTCCCCGCTCTTGGGCGCGCTGGATCATCGACAAGGCCGGTCGGTCCTTGACCGAGCCAGCCGGGTTGTTGCCTTCGAGCTTGCCCAAAATCACATTGCCTCGATCGGCATTGTGTCGAGCACCGATGCGTTGCAGGGCCACCAAAGGGGTGTGGCCGATCGCGTCTTCAATGGTTGGATATGTCATCCCCGCACTGTGCCATAATTCCCCCTCTCCCTCCTGCCGGAGTGGCGAAATTGGTAGACGCAGCAGATTCAAAATCTGCCGGTGCAAAACACCGTGCCGGTTCGATTCCGGCTTCCGGCACCACTCATGAAAAACCAGCCCCAAAAGGGCTGGTTTTTTCATTGGATCTGCGGGTATTTGAGGGGACCATGCGTCCAAAGCCTGGGGTAAAGTGCCTCGCTTAAATGCCATTGCCCATGGATGAAACCCCCTACCCCCGCTTGTTCAGCCCTCAGGTTCTGGCTGGGCAACAACTGAAAAACCGCATCACCCACGCCTCCATTTCACCCCGGTTTGGTGCCCACCAAGGCCTGCACCCGCGCTATTTGCATTACTACGTGAACCGTGCCAAAGGGGGCGCGGCCATGGTGGTGACCGATCCCATCGGCATCGCGCCCCACCACGGCCCCGAGCGCTTGTGTGCTTTCAATGACAGCATGGTGGGTGATTTGCGCCGATTGGCCGACGGGGTACGCGCCCACGACAGTGTGTTGATCGGCCAGGTCCAAGACACAGGACGGGGCCGCCATGTGCCGGGGCGAACCTACCAAGCCTTGGGCGCATCGGCTTTGCCCGATGACCTGAGCTACTCCATGCCCCGCGCCATGGGTGTGGACGAGATTGCGCGATTTATCGAGCACACCGCGCAATCGTGCCTGCGCATGCAAGCCTGTGGCTTTGGCGGCATCGAGGTGTCGGCAGGCCACGGGCATTTGTTTCACCAGTTTTTGTCCCCCCGCTCCAACCAGCGCGATGACGCCTATGGCGGCGATGCATTGAGGCGCTTGCGGTTTTTGGCCGACACCTGCCACGCTGTGCGCGAACTGTGTGGGACCGGTTTCATCATTGGCGTGAAATTACCTGGCGACGATGGTGTGCCTGGGGGGATTGCGCTGCAGCAGGCAGGCGAAATCGCCCAGTCCTTGGTGGCAGCTGTGAGTGTGGATTACCTGACCTATTGTCAAGGCTCGCACCACCGCAGTTTGGAAATGCACCTGCCCGACGACAGCTACCCGCGCCAGACCTATATGGGCTTGATCCGCGAACTCAAAGCCTGGACACCCACCGTGCCGGTGATGGGTCTTGGCCGCATCACCGACCCCGCCGAGGCCGAAGCCATCTTGGCACGCGGTGACGCCGACATGATTGGCTTGGGCCGGTCCTTGATCGTTGACCCGGCATGGCCGCAAAAAGCCCAGGCCGGTCGGGCCAGCGACATCCGCTACTGCGTCTCTTGCAACACCTGCTGGAAAACCATCAACAACAACCGTCACATGGGCTGCGACAACAACCCGCGCTTGGCCCAGGCCGACGAACTGGATGAACGCCTGGCACCGGCTGCCCAGGTGCGCAAAGTGGCTGTGGTGGGCGCGGGCATCGCCGGCATGCAGGCGGCTGTCACGGCCGCGCAACGCGGCCATCAGGTGATGGTCTGGGGCAGCTCTGCCGAGGTGGGGGGCAAAACGCGCTTGATGGCACAACTGCCCCTGGGCGAGTCCATGTCGAGCATTTACGACCACCAATGGATCACCGCCCAGCGCCTGGGCGTGGGTTTTCAACTGGGCCGCATGGCCACTGCTGGCGATGTGCTGGCCTGGCAACCCGACACGGTGGTGCTGGCCACCGGTGCCCAGATGACTTGGCCGCAAGACCTGCCCGCTGAATTGCAAAACCTGGGCATGGTGCCGGATCTGCGCCAAGCCATGGCCGAGTTGCTGACCCACCGCGGCCCGCTGTCGGGCACCGCCGTGATTTACGACCTGGACCAAACCGAAGGCACTTACGCGGCGGCTGAGTATTTGCGCGACCGCTTTGATCGCGTGGTCGTGCTGTCACCGCGCGAGACCATTGCCGAAGAGGTGGTGTTGGTGATGCGCCAACGCATCCACCGCCGATTTGCTGAGCGTGGCATTGAAGTCAAAACCTGGGTCGATCCGGTATGGACAGAACGCTTTGAAAACGAAGCCTGCCTGCAATACCGCAGCGTGTTTGGCGGCCCTTTGCACGACATTGCCGATGTGGCTTTTTTTGCCTACGCCTCACCTCGCCGTCCCCGTGATGAACTGCACCAAGGTCTGCTGGCCGCAGGCCTCAGCGTGCGCTTGGTGGGCGACTGTAAGATCGCCCGAGACACTTTGTCGGCCACCGCCGAGGGGCACGAAGCGGGCATGCACGTGTGACTTTTTGATAAAGGATTTTTAAATGAGCAACCCCACTTTGTCCCTAGACCCGAAAACCACGGCCTTGGTGCTGATCGACTTGCAGCACGGCATCGTGGCCATGGATGTGCATCCCCAGCCCAGCAGCACGGTGGTCGCACAAGCCAAGAAAATGGCCGATGCTTTTCGCGCCGCACAGGCCCCCGTGGTGTGGGTGACCGTGGGTACTTTGGGCGCGCAAGATGCCCTGGCCCCCCTGGCCGACGCCATGCCACCGCCAGCCGCGGCCAAGCCGGCCAATTGGTCTACCGTGGTGGATGCCGCCGGCGCGCAAGCCAGCGATTTGCACATCACCAAACGGCAATGGGGTGCGTTTTACGGCACCGAATTGGACCTGCAATTGCGCCGCCGCGGCATTCGCACCATCGTGCTGGCGGGCATCAGCACCAACGTGGGCGTGGAATCCACCGCACGCGACGCCTATGAGCGCGGCTACCACCAGGTGTTTGTATCGGACGCCATGGCCAGCCCCTCGGCCGAGGCCCACGCCAACACCTTGAAGTTCACCTTCCCCCGCATTGGTCTCACGCGCAGCACCGCCGAGGTGGTGGCCGCGCTGGCTGGCCATTGACCCACTGCCCGCTCTGACAGCTTGAAAGGAGACTCCATGCACACCACCCAAACCCCATGGGGGCTGACCCCAGCCCTGACCCGCTTCGCCCAGGCCGTCGCCACCCTGGCATGCGCCAGCATGGCGCTGGCGGCCCAAGCCCAAAGCACCGACTGGCCGACCCGCCCCGTGGTGTTGATCAACCCGTTTTCGGCGGGTTCTTCGGTGGACGTGGTGGGCCGCTTGATCGCCCAAAAAATCGCGGCCAACACCGGACAAGGCGTCACCGTGGACAACAAAACCGGGGCCAGCGGCAACATCGGCACTGACTTTGCCGCCCGCGCCAAGCCCGATGGCTACACCTTGCTGCTGGGCTCGCCGGGCACCATGGCGATCAACCCCTGGTTGTTCAAAAAATTACCCTACGACGCACTGAAAGACTTTGTGCCCATCTCGGTGCTGGTGTCCTTCCCGCAAGTGGTCACCACCAGCCCCAAGCAACCATTCAAAAACTTCAATGAGTTTGTCACCGCAGTCAAAGCCCAGCCCGACAAAATGGCGTATTCATCCTCTGGCCAAGGCTCGACCTCACACCTGGTGATGGAGTTGATCCGCGCCGATGCGGGCCTGAAAATCACCCACGTCAGCTACCGGGGCGATTCATTGGCGACCCAAGCCATGATGGCCGGCGACGTGCAAGTCACGGTGGGCGGTTTGCCCTCGATGTCACCATTGATCCGTGGTGGCAATGTGCGCCCCTTGGCGGTCACCTCCAACAAGCGCTCACCCCAATTCCCCGATTTGCCGTCCATGGCCGAGTTCATTCCAGGCTTTGACGCCACCGCTTGGGTGCTGCTGATGGCCCCCGCTGGCACCCCGCCCGCCGTGGTGCAGCGCATCTCAGCCGAAGTGGCCAAAGCCTTGACCGACCCCCAAGTGCGCCAACAACTCGACGCCCAGGGCGTGACCCCGGTGGGCAGCAGCCCAGCAGAAAGCGCGGCATTTCACCGCAAAGAGTTGGACAAATTCAAGCGCGCGGTGGAGATTTCGGGCGCCACCATGGAGTGAGTCAGGCCGCAGGTGACCCCAAGGCCTGGGCCATGCGCCAGGCCAATCCAAACGATTGGGCCAAGCCGTTGCCCGGCAAGTAGCCTTCGGCACCGCGCCCAGACAAACCTGCTGCGCAACCTCCTGCGGCCCACACGCCGGTGATCCATTGGCCCTGCGCGTCCAACACACGGCCGTCGCCATCGGTGACCAAACCCCCTTGCGTGTGCGACAAAGCCCCGGTGACCCAGGAAGCCAAATACGGCGCGTCCAGTGAGCGGGCAAATTGGGTTCGGCCCAGGGGATCGGTGGCCTGCCCCCAGGCCATGTCCTGCACCGCGCTGAGGGTGGCTTGCAGACCCATCGGGTCAACCCCGGCCAAAGCAGCCAAGGTCGGCAAATCGTCGGCACGCATCACCTGGCCAGCCTGCAAAGCGGCTTGATAAGCGGAATGTTGGGTCATTCCCGCCTCGATGTGGCTGTCAAAAACCTCCAGGGCCACGCCTCCCGGTTGGGCCATCACCCACGGGGCCAATGCCGATGGGCCGATGTCTTCGCGCACAAAGCGCTGGCCCTGTCGGTTGACCAAGATGCCGCCCATGGCAGGAATGGCCATACCCAATCGCGTGCGGCCACCAGGGTTGGTGTGGCCTTGCCCTTGAAAACCATCCATGCCCCACAACTGACCGCCCCAACCCAAGCCCAACGCGATGGTGCTGCCGTCGTTGTGGTCAGCCCCGTTGTACAGCGCCCCACGCATGGCCGGGATGTGCTGCGCCACCCATGTTGGATGGGCGCCAAAACCGCCCCCCGCCAACATCACATGCGACGCACGCCAACGGCTGGTACCGTCCGTGCCTTCAAACCCCGTGCCCACGGGCACCACCGTGACCGGACGCGGGCACAAATGGATGAGTTCATGGGCTTGGACTTGTTGGCGCAAGCACTGGTGCAATGCGGCGCCACTGGCCGGCAAGGTGCTGTGGAAACGGCATTGGTGGTGCCCGGTCGAGACCACATCAGGCAAAAAATGGATGGGCGCATTCAAACCACGGGTTAAAAAATTGACCACCTCGGGCAAAGCCTGGGCCACCGATGTGGCAATGCGCTCGTTCACGCTGTCGCCAGCGAAGGCGCGCAAATCAGCCAGCCAATGATCGGGGCTGTCTGACACACCTGCTTGAATTTGCAAGGCTGAACCCGCCCCTGGAAACAAACCACCGCTGATGGCCAGGTTGTTGGGGTGGTCCATGTGGGGGTCGACCAACAACACCCGCAAACCGCGCTGGGCCGCAGCCAGCGCACCCATCATGCCAGCGGCACCAGCCCCCAAAACCACCAGATCAAAGTCATCCATGCCCACACCCCAGGTGCGCATCAGCCCAGGGTCGCGCCGGAGCGGCGAATGATGGGCAGCCATTTGGCCGATTCATCGCGCATGAGTTGGGCGAATTTTTCAGGGCTACCGCCTGCTGGCTCCAATCCAGCGGCTTGCAAACGCTGGCGCACCGATTCGTCTTGCAAGGCCAGGTTGATGGCGGCATTGATGCGCTCCACCAAGGGCCTGGGGGTGGCAGCCGCCACCAGCACACCGTTCCAGGCAATGGCCTCAAAGCCCTTCAAGCTGGGCACACCACTGTCGCTCACCATGGGCACCTCAGGGGTGAGGCCGTAGCGTTGCAAACCCGTGACCGCGATGGCTTTGAGCCGGCCGGCCTTGATCTGCGGGGTCAGCAAGGTCGGCACAGCGGCAATCATGTGGGTTTCGCCACCGACAGTGGCCAACACCGCAGGCGGCCCGCCATTGAAGGGAATGTGCACGGCAAAGGTACCGCTCAAGGCCTTGATGTATTCCATGCACAGGTGGGAGGAGCTGCCATTGCCCACCGATGCAAAGTTGTATTTGCCAGGATTGGCCCGCAACAGGGCCAGCAGCTCTTGCAGGTTGTTGGCAGGCAAGCTGGCGTTGACGGCGATCAAATTGGGTTGAGAAGTGGTCAACACCACCGGCGTCAAATCGCGCAAGGGTGCATATGGCAAACGCGGGTACAGGTGCGGCGCAAAAGCCAAGGGACCATTGAAGGACATGACCCAGGTGTGGCCATCGGGTGCCGATTGCGCCACCTCAGCGGTGCCCGCCGTGCCACCCACTTGGGGCTTGTTTTCGATCACCAAGGGGGTGCTCAATTGATCGCGCAGTTTGTCTTGCATGGCGCGCGCAATCACATCCAGCGAAGAACCAGCCGGTGCCACCACCACCCAGCGGATGGGCTTGGCGGAAAAGGTCTGGGCCCACAGCCCTGGGGCCACCACGGCCGAGGCGGCCAGACCCAAACACAAACGCCTGCTCAGAGAAGGGGACGACCGTTGTTTCATGGATAAATACCTTTGCTGTGGTTAAAAAGTTTTGAGCCACGCGGCGACCCGTTGCAAGCGTTGCACCGGATCTGCCTCGAGCATGGCACTGTGTTTTTGTGCGGGGCTCAGCGGCAGCAACTCCAACCAGCGGTGCGCCACCCAGGCACTGTCGCCAAAGTCCGCATCGCCACGCCAGGGCCACTGGTCTGGGTCCAGGCCACGCGCCAGCCATTGGTCAGACAACTCACGCAGTTGGTCAGCGGCAAATTGCAAATGCACTGGTACCGCAGTCGCTGGGTCGTCTGGCAACAATGTCACCTGGGCGTGCCACAAACCATTGGCGGCTTGTTCATGTTCACCCAAGCGAAACCGCTGACCGCCCACGCATTGCACGCGCAATAAATTGGGTTGGATTGCGTCGAGGACCGACACATGGGCCAAGCATCCATGGTTCATCAGGCGCTCGGTGGCGGCGGCTTGTCGCACCTCTTGGCCTTGGGCCAGCATGACAACGCCAAACGGCGTGCCCGTTTTGTGGCTGTTGCGAACCATGGTGAGGTATCGCACCTCAAAGATTTGCAGGTTCAGTAAGCCTTGGGGCAGCAAGCCTTGGCTGAGGGGGAACAAAGGCAGGTCAGTCACCGGTCATGGCTTCCATTTGTATTTGACTTGCACGGTGAAGGCCCCATGCAGTCGGTTTTCATAGTCAGGCAACAAGCTCATGCCCACGCCCCATTGGTCCCACTCGCGGGTGGCCACCGGGGTCAGAAAGGGGAATACCCCGCCATCGAGCATTCGGGGGTAGCCATTGATCAAGCCGACAAAAGCGCCCCAACGCCAACCCGCCCACTGCCAAGGCGTCCAGTAGGTACCGGCGTAATAACTGCGCGCCCAATCGCTGTTGTGAAAAAAGCCCCCAGACCAGGATACCTCGCTGGATTGACGCCACTCTGCGCCCAAACCGGTGTTGAGGTTATTGAAACCCAAACCATGCTTGGGGAAGTGATAAGAAACAAAGCCCGGATTGATCCAAAGGTCATGGGTCGTGGGCTTGTCTTGGCTCCAAACCGACGGGACGCTACCCACAACAAAAGCCAGCCCCAACCCTTTGGCAAAGCGCATTGCGGTTGATCGATAAAAACGCGATGAAAACAACAGTTTTGATTTCATGTGTGAATGCTAACCGCTCGCCATGTCAGGTCGCTGCCACGACAGATCCCCCGGCCAATTCAAGCTAGCATTCGGCACGCAATACCCTTGGAGAGATTTGTGAGCGCACTTTTCAGCGAATTCGACCTCGGCTCTGGCCGCGGCCCCCTCAAATGGGCCAACCGCATTGTGGTGGCCCCCATGTGCCAATACTCTTGTGTGGATGGCTTGGCCAGCGACTGGCACCTGA
>CAMDXA010000019.1 GCA_945878065.1 Bordetella parapertussis
TGACCAGCCGCTTGCTGCACGAGTTCGCCGCCGAGGGCTTGGTCAACATCGTGGGCGGCTGCTGCGGCACCACGCCCGAACACATCGCCGCCATTGGGCAAGCGGTGGGACCTTTGCGGCCCAGGCTGTTTCACGCCTGAGCATCAGGCGCGGCGCTCAGGCCTTGGACGCCAGCGCGTGCGCCATGGTCTTGCCCAGCTCCACCCCCCATTGGTCGTAGGCATGCACGCCCCACACAGCGGCTTGGCAAAACACCTTGTGTTCATACAACGCGATCAGCGCGCCCAAGCCAAAGGGCGTGAGCTGTTCGAGCCACAGCACGGTGCTGGGCACGTTGCCCGCAAAGCTGCGGTGCGGTGCCAATGCCTGTGCCTGCGCGGCCGTCATGCCGCTGTCGCGAAGCATCTGCTCGGTGTCGGCCACACTTCGTCCCAGGGCCAGCGCTTGGGTTTGGGCTTGCAAATTCAGCAGCACGACGCGCTGGTGTTCGGCTGCCAAGGGCAGGCCGGTGTGGCCTTGACGCACGCCGATGAAGTCGATGGGCACCAGGTGTTGGCCTTGGTGCAAGAGTTGAAAGTAAGCGTGCTGACCGTCAATGCCCAAGCCACCCCACAGCACCGGTGAGGTGCCCACGCTGGCGATGCTGCCATCCACATGCACCCGCTTGCCGTTGGACTCCATGTCCATTTGCTGCAAGAACGGCACCAAGCGGCCCAGTGGCGCGGCATAAGGCGCCACATGGTGGGTGGTGGCACCCAAGAAATTGCGGTTCCACACCCCCCACAAGGCCATCAGCAAAGGCAGGTTGTCGGCAACCGGCGTCTCGGTGAAATGCCGGTCCATCGCGCGACCGCCGTCGAGCATTTGCATGAACGCATCGCGACCGATGGCGATGGCCAGCGGCAACCCGATGGCCGACCACACCGAGTAACGCCCGCCCACCCAGTCCCAAAACACAAAGCAGTGCTCGGGCAAAAACCCATCGGCTTGTGCCAAGGCTGGCTTGGCGGTGACCGCCACCAGTTGACGCGGCAACAGCGCGGCGCTGCAGCCCGCGTCTTGCAACCACCGCTTGGCAGACGCCGCCAAGGTCAGGGTTTCTTGGGTGGTGAAGGTTTTGCTTTGCACGATGAACAAGGTGCGCGCTGGGTTGAGCGGTGCCAAGGTGGTGGCCAAGCACCAGGGGTCGACATTCGACACGTAGTGCACCCGCACAGCAGGCGCCGCCAGCGCTGTTGACAACTGTCCCAAAGCTTCTGTGGCCATGCGGGGCCCGAGGTCTGAGCCGCCAATGCCCAGATTCACCACATCAGTGATGGCCTGACCAGTGAAACCTTGCACATGGCCCGCACGCAAGGCTTCTGCAAAATCGGTGAATCGGTGGAGCTCGCGTTGCACCTCGGCCGAGATGGCTGCGCCCCAAGGCGCAGGCGCTTGCCCAGGCAAATCAGCGGCATGGCTGCCGCGCAAGGCCATGTGCAAAGCCGGGCGTTGTTCGGTGGCATTGATCGCTTCGCCCTTGAACATGGCTTGCGCCTGCAACAGCACCTGGCTTTCATCGGCGAGTTGCAGCAGGGCTTGCATGACCTCGGGCGTCACGCGCTGGCGCGATGCGTCGGCTTGGAGGCCGGCGGCCGAGCACTGCAAGCTGGCGTTGCGGGCGCTGTCTTGCAACAGCTCGCGCAAATGCGGCATCGGCTGGCCAGCCAGGGTTTGCAGGCGTTGCCAAGCGGCGCGTTGTTCAGGGCGGGTGAAATGGGTCATGGTCACACCACATTGTTAACCGAGATCGGCCGGGGGGCGTCAAAGCTCGCCAACCGCCCTGCGCCTGTGCCGACTCGCCGCCACAGGCTTGGCGCTAAAATGCCCCAACCCAAGGAGCGTTGCAGCTTCACACGAAGCCAGGCTTGGGTCAATGCTTGCAACGACGCTCACCTGTTTTGTTTTCCCCAGGTGAGTCCATGCATACCCCATCACGTCCCGTCCCCCCCATGAAGCTCTCTGGCTTGGAGCCTGTGTTGATTGGCTCGAGCCATGCCGTCGGCGAAGAAGACCTCACCCACGATGTCGGCGGTGTGCAAGTGCAAGCCACCTTCGTCAACATCGGCGAGCGCACCAACGTCACCGGCTCCAAGGCCTTTGCCCGCATGATCTTGAACGGCGAGTACGAGCAAGCGCTGGCGGTGGCGCGTCAGCAGGTGGAGAACGGCGCACAAATCATCGACATCAACATGGACGAGGCCATGCTCGACAGCCAGGCGGCCATGGTGCGTTTCTTGAACCTGATTGCCTCCGAGCCCGACATCGCCCGAGTGCCGATCATGATCGACAGCTCCAAGTGGAGCGTGATCGAAGCGGGTCTGCGCTGCATCCAAGGCAAAGGCATCGTGAATTCCATCAGCATGAAAGAGGGCTTGGACGAATTCAAGCGCCAGGCCAAGCTGATTCGCCGCTACGGCGCGGCAGCCGTGGTCATGGCCTTTGACGAAAAAGGCCAGGCCGACACCTGTCAACGCAAGATCGAGATTTGCGAGCGCGCTTACCGTGTGTTGGTCGACGAGGTGGGCTTTCCCGCTGAGGACATCATTTTTGACCCCAACATCTTTGCCATTGCCACCGGCATCGAAGAGCACGACAACTACGCGGTGGACTTCATCGAGGCCACGCGCTGGATCAAACAGCACCTGCCTGGCGCGAAAGTCAGCGGCGGCGTGTCGAATGTGTCGTTCAGTTTTCGCGGCAATGACCCGGTGCGCGAAGCCATCCACACCGTGTTCCTGTACCACGCGATCCAAGCGGGCATGGACATGGGCATCGTCAATGCGGGCATGGTCGGTGTGTACGACGACCTCGAGCCCACGCTGCGCGAACGGGTCGAAGATGTGGTGCTCAACCGAACGCCACACTACAAAGATGGCGAAGAACACCTCAGCGCTGGTGAGCGCTTGATCGAAGTGGCCGAAAGTGCCAAGGGCGCGGCCAAAGACGACAGCCTCAAACTGGCTTGGCGCGGCACGCCGGAGGCGCCGGTGAGTGTGTCGCACAAACTCAGCCACGCACTGGTGCATGGCATCACCGAGTTCATCAACGAAGACACCGAAGCCGCTTACCAAGAGGTGCTGGCCCGTGGCGGCCGCCCCTTGCACGTGATCGAAGGCCCTCTCATGGACGGCATGAACGTGGTGGGCGATTTGTTCGGCCAAGGCAAGATGTTTTTGCCGCAGGTGGTCAAGTCGGCCCGCGTGATGAAGCAAGCCGTGGCGCACCTGATCCCCTACATTGAAGAAGAAAAGCGTTTGCAAGAAGCTGCGGGTGAGGACGTGAAGACCAAGGGCAAGATCGTGATCGCCACGGTCAAAGGCGATGTGCATGACATTGGCAAGAACATCGTCACCGTCGTCCTTCAGTGCAACAACTTTGACGTGGTGAACATGGGCGTGATGGTGCCCTGCCACGAAATCTTGGCGCGAGCCAAGGTCGAGGGCGCGGACATCATCGGCCTGTCGGGGCTGATCACCCCCAGCCTGGAGGAGATGCAGTACGTCGCTGCCGAAATGCAAAAGGACGACCACTTCCGCTTGCGCAAAATACCGCTGCTGATTGGTGGCGCCACTTGCAGCCGTGTGCACACCGCCGTGAAAATCGCGCCGCATTACGACGGCCCGGTGGTGTATGTGCCCGACGCCTCTCGCAGCGTGGGCGTGGCCCAGGGCCTGTTGAGCGACCAAGCCGCGCAATACATCGAAGAGCTCAACGCCGACTACGCCCGTGTGCGCGAGCAACACGCCAACAAAAAGCAAACGCCTTTGCTGCCGCTGGCCAAAGCGCGGGCCAATGCCACGCCGATCGACTGGTCGGCCTTCCAGCCCACCCACCCACGCTTCATTGGCAAGCGGGTCTTCAAAAACTTTGACTTAGGCGAGCTCGAGCCTTTTATCGACTGGGGGCCTTTCTTCCAAACCTGGGACTTGGCTGGCCCCTTCCCCGCGATTTTGAAAGACGATGTGGTGGGTGCAGAAGCGCAGCGCGTGTTCAGCGATGGCAAGCGCATGTTGAAGCGATTGATCGAAGGCCGTTGGTTGCAAGCACATGCGGTGGTCGGTTTGTACCCCGCCAACAGCGTGGGCGACGACATCGTGCTCTGGACCGATGAGCGCCGCACCGACATTGCGCTCACCTGGCACGGCTTGCGCCAGCAAACCGAAAAACCCTTGCGTGAGGGCGCGCACAACCCCAACCGCTGTCTCTCAGACTTTGTCGCACCCGTCGGCCAAGGCGCTGACCATGTGGGTCTGTTCGCGGTGACCGCTGGTGTGGGGGTAGACGCGAAAGAGAAATACTTCCTGGACGACCATGACGACTACAGCGCCATCATGCTCAAAGCCTTGGCCGACCGCCTGGCCGAGGCCTTTGCCGAATGCATGCATGCGCGGGTGCGGCGGGACCTGTGGGGCTACGCTGCTGCAGAAAGCTTGAGCAACGAAGCACTGATCAAAGAGCAGTACCAAGGCATCCGCCCCGCGCCTGGCTACCCTGCATGCCCGGACCACAGCGTGAAAAAGCAGATGTTCGAGTTGCTGCAATGCCAAGACATTGGCATGACGCTCACCGAGAGCTTGGCCATGATGCCTGCGGCCAGCGTCAGTGGTTTTTACTTGGCGCATCCTGAGGCCACCTATTTCAATGTGGGCCGCATCGGCGACGATCAGGTGCACGACCTGGCCCATCGCCAAGGCGTGGCCGAAAAAGACTTGCAGCGTTTGCTCGCACCGAACTTGTGACGCAAAAAAAACCACCTGGTTTGCACCAGGTGGTTGAGCGTGTCGTCGCTTGTGATCTGGGTATTTGAAGATCAGCGACCGTAGGCGGTCTCACCGTGTGAGCTGATGTCCAAGCCCTCGCGCTCTTCCTCTTCGGTCACGCGCAGACCCAGCACCATGTCCACCAGTTTGTAAGCGATGACCGAGACCACGCCTGACCAGACGATGGTGGTCAACACGGCTTGTGCTTGGATCCACACCTGACCAGCAATCGAGTAGTCAGGGTTCACAGCGTTGGCCACATAGTCATACACGCCTGTGCCGCCCAGGGAAGGGGCTGCGAACACGCCGGTCAACAAGGCGCCGACGATACCGCCGACACCGTGTACCCCGAAGACGTCCAAGCTGTCGTCTGCACCGAGCATGCGTTTGAGGCCGCTGACACCCCACAAGCACAGCAGGCCGGCCACCAAGCCGATGACGATCGCGCCGCCGGGACCCACGAAACCGCAGGCGGGGGTGATCGCCACCAAACCAGCCACGGCACCCGAGGCTGCGCCCAACATCGATGCCTTGCCTTTGGCAAGCGCTTCACCCGCGATCCAAGACAAGGTGGCGGCAGCGGTGGCCACCAAGGTGTTGACGAAGGCCAGGGCGGTCAAACCGTTGGCTTCCAGGTTGGAGCCGGCGTTGAAACCAAACCAGCCCACCCACAACAGGGCTGCACCGACCATGGTCAATGTCAGGCTGTGAGGTGCCATGGATTCTTTGCCGTAGCCGATGCGTTTGCCGACCATGTAGGCGCCGACCAAACCAGCGACAGCGGCGTTGATGTGCACCACGGTGCCGCCGGCAAAGTCGAGCGCGCCTTTGGCCCACAACCAGCCCGCAGCCGCGGTCACTTTTTCCAAGGAGGCCGCATCGGTGATCGCGTCAGGGCCGTCCCAATACCAGACCATGTGGGCCACGGGCAGGTAGCTGAAGGTGAACCACAAGGCACAAAACACCAGCACGGCAGAGAACTTCATGCGCTCAGCAAACGCACCCACGATCAAGGCGCAGGTGATGGCTGCAAACGTTGCTTGGAAAGCCACGAACGACAGCTCGGGAATGTAGACCCCTTTGCTGAAGGTGGCACCCAAGGATTCCACAGTCACGCCTTTGAGCAACAGTTTGTCAAAGGTGCCAAAGAACGGGTTGCTGGCGGTGAAAGCCACACTGTAGCCATACAGCACCCACAACACATAGATCAGCGAGGACACCACAAACACCTGCATCAAGACAGACAGCATGTTTTTCGAGCGAACCAAGCCGCCGTAGAACAAAGCCAGACCGGGGATGGTCATGAGGATGACCAGCACGGTGGCCACCGTCATCCAAGCGGTGTCGCCTTTGTTGGGGACGGGTGCAGGCGCAGCGGCGGCCTCAGCGGGTGCGGCTGGCGCAGGCGCGGCCGCAGGAGTCACAGCCGTGGCTTCAGCTACCGGTTTGGCCGGTGCATCGTCGGCCAGGGCAACGCCGGAGGCGAAGACCAGGCCCAGGCCCAAGGCCAACGTGGCAAGTAGTTTTTTCATGATGGATGTCCTTGTCAAATGAATCAAATGGCCGCTGTGCCAGTCTCACCGGTGCGAATGCGCACCACTTGGTCCAGGCTGCTGACGAAAATCTTGCCGTCGCCGATCTTGCCGGTACGGGCCGCTTTTTCGATGGCTTCAATCGCTTGGTCGAGCAAACCCGCGGCAACCGCGGCTTCGATCTTTACTTTGGGCAGAAAGTCCACCACGTATTCCGCACCGCGGTAGAGCTCGGTGTGGCCTTTTTGTCGGCCAAAGCCTTTGACTTCGGTGACAGTGATGCCTTGTACCCCGATGGCTGACAAGGCTTCGCGCACCTCGTCGAGCTTGAAGGGTTTGATGATGGCCGTGATCAGTTTCATGGGTTCTCCTTGGGTCATGGGTCTGCACGTGACATGAAAGCCAGGCGTTCAAAAACGCGCAGTGCAACTACCACCTAGCAGGCTCTGTGCCAAGCACACTCCCATGCAATGAACGCCGGCCGAGCCATAAATGCACCCGATCAGTGCGCACCAGGCGGCGCCAGTGCACACAAACAGGGCGCGCACCAACACGGGGAGGATGCCATGGGCTTTGCGCAAGTGCACAGTTGTGCGGTGTTGGGGCTGCGCGCACCGCGGGTCACGGTCGAGGTGCACATGGCCAACGGCTTGCCCAGCTTCACCATGGTCGGCTTGGCCGATACCGAGGTTCGGGAAGCGCGCGAAAGGGTGCGCTCTGCCATCCAAAACAGTGGCTTGGACTTTCCCACCAACCAGCGCATCACGGTCAACCTCGCGCCAGCCGCTCTGCCCAAAGACTCCGGGCGGTTTGATTTGCCCATTGCCATGGGTATTTTGGCCGCCAGTGGCCAGGTCGATGCGCAGGCCTTGCAGCAACATGTCTTGGCCGGCGAGCTGTCCTTGTCAGGCGAGCTGCGGCCAGTGCGTGGCGCCTTGGCCATGGCGATCGCCCTGCAACAGCACCGGGCCGACTTGAAATGGGTGCTGCCACCCGACAGTGCCGAAGAGGCTGCTTGGCTGCCCAGTGCGCAGGTGTACCGAGCCCTGCATTTGCGTGATGTGGCGCAGGCCTTGGCGGTGTCGCCCGGCGACCAACCGCTGCCCGGGTGGACACGCCTGCACACGCCTGCCACCCAGGCAGATGAACCGACAGCGCCGGACATGCAAGACGTGCGCGGCCAAGCCAGTGCCAAGCGCGCCTTGGAGATCGCGGCGGCAGGCGGCCACAGCCTGTTGCTGGTGGGCCCGCCTGGTGCCGGCAAATCGATGCTGGCCCAGCGCTTGGTTGGCTTGCTGCCGCGGCTGGATCACGCGCAAGCACTGGAGTCAGCGGCCATCTTGAGTGTGGCCGGTTTGTTTCAACCCGATCGCTGGGGCCAGCGGGTGTTTCGCCAGCCGCACCACAGCGCCACCATGGCGGCCTTGGTGGGCGGGGGCGTGCCGCCGCGCCCGGGTGAAATCTCGTTGGCGCACCACGGCGTATTGTTTTTAGACGAGCTGCCCGAGTTTTCGCGCCACGCCTTGGAAGCCCTGCGCGAGCCCCTGGAAACCGCACGCATCACCTTGGCGCGCGCCGGTCACCAAGTCGATTACCCCGCGCGATGCCAACTCATCGCGGCGATGAACCCATGCCCTTGCGGTTACCGTGGCGCGGTCAAACCCGTTTGCAAATGCACGCCCGAGCAGATCCACAAATATGCCGCACGCTTGAGCGGCCCTTTGCTCGACCGCATGGACATGCGCGTGGAGGTCCAGTCCTTGGCCCCTGAGTGGATGCTGCAGATGCCGGCGGCGCAAACCAGTGCCGAAGTCCGCGCGCGTTGTCAGGCCGCCCACCAGCGCGCACTGCAACGCCAAGGGGTGAGCAACCAAGCTTTGAGCGCCACGCAAGTGCAGGCCTTGGCCATCGCGCCTGGCGCGCGAGCCAGTGTGCTCAAGAGCGCCAGTGAGCACGGCTGGTCAGCTCGCGCGGTGCACCGCAGTTTGCGCGTGGCGCAAACCATTGCCGATCTCGCCGAGTCGCCCCGCATTGAACACAGCCATGTGGCCCAGGCGCTGCATTACCGGCAGGTGTGTTGAGCGAAGCTGGCGGGGGCTTAAAACGGAATGTCGTCGTCCATGTCGTCAAAGCCGGACTTGGCGGGTGCAGTCGCCGGTGCGCGAGGCGCGGCAGGTGCGGCACTGCGGGCAGGGGCGCGGCTGCCACCGTCTTCGCTGGGGCCACCCATGCCTTCGCGGCCACCCAAAAGCTGCAATTCGGTGGCGATGATGTCCACGGTTTGCTTTTCTTGGCCGGTGGTTTTGTCGGTGTAGGCGCCGTATTTCAAGCGTCCTTCCACATAAATGGGGCGGCCTTTTTTGACGTATTCACCAGCGATTTCAGCCAGGCGGTCATAAAAAGTGATGCGGTGCCATTGGGTTTCTTCGACCATTTCACCGCTGTTTTTGTCCTTGCGGCGGGTGCTGGTGGCGATGGACACATTGGCCACGGCTTGGCCGCTGGGCAAATAACGCACTTCAGGGTCGCGGCCACAGTTGCCGAGCAGAATAACTTTGTTGACGGATGCCATGGTGTTCCTCTTGGTGTAACAGTGAATAAGTGGTGTACGAATGCAGATTATGCGTGCTGGGCACTGAAGAGATCAGTGCGCTGTGACGCTCGCCGAAGGTGCGCTGCGCACATAACGCGTGTGCCAAGCTACGGCCAACCAAACCAACATCAACAACACACTGGCCAGGAAAACACCGTGCGACCCATTGCGTTTGACCAGCCAGCCGCCGAACGCGCCGCCCGCAAAAATACCCAAGGACTGCAAGGTGTTGTAAACGCCCAGCGCCGCACCGCGTGCGCCTGCAGGCGCAAGGCGTGAGGCCAAACTGGGCTGGCTGGCTTCCAGCACGTTAAAGCCGCAGAAAAACACAAACAGCAACACGGCCAGCAGCCACAGCTGGGGTTCACCCGCCCAGGCCATCCAGCCCCAGGCGGCTTGCACCGCCAGTACCAGCGCAATACACGCCAAAAACAGCGGGCGCAAATGGCCTTTGCGTTCCAGCGGAAACAGCGTCATGCCCATCACCACAAAAGACAACAACACCGCAGGCAGATAGACATAGCCGTGGTCACTGCCGGCCACACCGGCTTGCACCAACAGCGCAGGAATAGCGACCCAGGAGGCGAGTTGCACCGCGTACAAAGCGAACACGCCGAAATTCAGGCGGATCAAATCGGGATGCACCAGCAGGCCCCACAGGCTATGCGGCGATTTGACGTGTGTTTGCAAGGGCATTTCTTTCGGGGTCCACCACCGCACAATGAGCATGCCGCCCACAGCCAGTCCCAGTGTGACGGCGAAAATCGCTGACATACCGCCCCAACCTGAAAGCACCGGACCCAGTAACAGTGACAAGGCAAACATCAAACCGATGCTGCCACCCACCAGAGCCATGCCTTTGGTGCGAACTTCATCCCGGGTTTGATCGGCCAACAATGCAGTCACTGCGGCAGATATGGCGCCAGCGCCTTGTAGCGCCCGACCAAAAGCCAGACCGGTCACACTCGTGGCCAAGGCGCCGATCACGCTGCCCAATGCCAACAAACCCAGGCCTAAATAAATGACACGCTTGCGCCCGAAGCGATCCGCCGCCAGTCCGAACGGGATTTGCAGCAGCGCTTGCACCAAACCATAAATGCCCATGGCAAAGCCGACCGCACTGGCGTCCTGTCCGCCTTCATAGTGTTGGGCCTCGATCATGAACACCGGCAGCACCATGAACAAACCCAGCATGCGCAACGCGTAAATACTGGAGAGCGAAAACGCCGAGCGCTTTTCGTCAGGCGTCATGCGAGCCGACGTGCTGGTATCTGGGGAAGTATCGGTAGACAAGGGAACAGTGCCAGTGCAAACAGTGTGAAACATCACATTGTCACCCATGGCCCGCCCGTATCATGCAGCGCATGGCAAAAGACAAAACAATATTCAGTTGCAGCGAATGTGGTGGCACCAGCCCCAAATGGCTGGGCAAATGCCCGCATTGCGAGGCGTGGAACACTTTGGTGGAAAGCCGGGTCAGCGACAGCGGCGCCAGCAAAAACCGTTACAGCGAACGCGCCGGTTTGGCACCTGCCTCACCGGTGATGGCGCTCAGCGACATCGAAGCGCAGGAAGTTGACCGCACACCGACCGGCCAAGACGAGTTAGACAGGGTGCTGGGCGGCGGCATGGTCGAAGGCGGCGTGGTGTTGATCGGCGGCGACCCGGGCATTGGCAAATCCACTTTGTTATTGCAAGCGCTCGACGGTTTGCAACGCAGCGGCCAGCGCACCTTGTATGTCACCGGCGAAGAATCCGGCGCGCAAGTGGCTTTGCGTGCACGCAGGCTGGGTTTGGACAACAGCCGGGTGAACGTGCTGGCCGAAACCCAGTTGGAAAAAATCATCAGCACCTTGCAAGCGCAGGCGCCGCATATCGCGGTGATTGATTCGATACAAACCGTGTACTCGGACCAACTCACCAGCGCACCCGGGTCTGTCGCACAAGTACGCGAATGCGCCGCGCATCTGACTCGCCTGGCCAAGTCCAGCGGCACGGCCATTGTGCTGGTCGGCCATGTCACCAAAGAAGGCGCGTTGGCCGGGCCGCGTGTGCTCGAACACATGGTCGACACCGTGCTGTACTTTGAAGGCGACACGCATTCCAGTTTCAGGCTGGTTCGCGCCATCAAAAACCGTTTCGGTGCGGTGAATGAAATTGGCGTGTTCGCCATGACCGAAAAAGGCCTCAAAGGCGTCAGCAACCCGAGTGCGATTTTTCTGAGCCAACACGCCGAGCCGGTGCCCGGCAGTTGCGTCATGGTGACTTTGGAAGGCACGCGTCCATTGTTGGTCGAGATTCAAGCCTTGGTAGACAGTGGCGGGCCGTCGCCGCGCCGTTTGTCGGTGGGTTTGGACCGCGACAGGCTGGCCATGCTGCTCGCGGTATTGCACCGCCACGCCGGGGTGGCGTGCATGGACCAGGACGTGTTTGTCAATGCAGTAGGCGGTGTGCGCATCAGCGAACCGGCGGCAGACTTGGCGGTGTTGCTGGCCATACAAAGCAGCTTGCGCGGCAAGCCGCTGCCTAAGGGCTTTTTGGCGTTTGGCGAAATCGGTTTGGCCGGTGAAGTGCGGCCCGCGCCACGCGGTCAGGAGCGTTTGAAAGAAGCTGCGAAGTTGGGGTTCAGCGTGGCTTTGATACCCAAGGCAAACGCGCCGAAAAAACCGATTGAAGGCATGACGGTACACGCGGTCGAGCGGGTGGACGAGGCGATTGCGGTGTTGCGCCAATTGGATTGAGCGAGTTTGTTGCGCTGGATCAAAGCCGCGCAAGGCATTCGTTTTGACAATGGTCTTTTGTATTGCACAGGATCCGCCATGTCGTCATTCCGAAAAATTTTAGCAATCGCCTATTTTTTGAGCGGCTTATCACTAGCGCAAGCCCAGGTCAGCGCACCCATCCCGGCATTCACGCCTTACACGCAGCAGTGCACGGTCTGCCACAACGCCTACCCGCCCGGCATGCTGTCAGCCGTCGCTTGGCAGAAATTGATAGAAGACATGCCCGCGCACTTCGGCGGCAGTGTGATGGTCAATGTAGTCACCCAAAACGAGATTTCCGATTGGCTGCAACAAAACGCAGGCACGTTCGCACCGGCAGCCAGCCAAGACCCGCCGCAACACCGCATCACCCAAAGCGACTGGTGGCAAAACATTCACCGCAATAGCAAAAAAATACCGGCTACTTTTTGGAAAAAGCCGATGCGTGTGAGCGCCGCCAATTGCAGCGCCTGTCATGCCCAAGCCGTCGTGGGCGAATTCAACAGCAAAACCGCCAAAGTGCCCAAATAAAGGGCTGTCCATGTATGCGTCAAAATGCGCGCATGAACTGGCGAAATATTTATCTACCCGCAGGCCTGGCAGGTCTGTTGTATTTGTCCTTTCGCGCTTTTGGCTGGTGGGGCTTTTCGCTGGTTTCAAGCGGCATTATTTTTTGGCTGTTGCAACACGTCACGCGTTTGATGAAAACCATGGAGAGCGCCGCCGAACGCCCCATGGGTACGCTCGACAACGCGGTGATGTTCCATGCAGCATTGCACCCGGGGCAGCGCTTGTTAGCGGTCATCGGATTGGCACGAAGTTTGGGCCAATTACATACCGAATCAGGCCAGCAACCCGAAATATTTGTGTGGCAAGACCCGGCGGGAGATAAGGTGCACTGCGAATTTAAAGAGGGCCGCTTGGTCCGCTTTACGCTAGAGCGCCACACCGCAGTTTCTGAGGCTGACGGCGGGACGTAAAATCGCGTCCTTTTAATGTCTGACTGCCCCCGAAAGGATTTCCATGAGTGCCCTGCCTCCCCCCATGCATGACCGTGACGGCAAGATTTGGATGGATGGCGAGCTGGTGGAATGGCGAGAAGCCAAGATCCACGTGCTGTCACACACCTTGCATTACGGTTGCGGCGCGTTTGAAGGCGTGCGTGCTTATGACACCGCGAACGGCACCGCTATTTTTCGTTTGCAAGAGCACACCGAACGGCTATTTAACAGCGCCAAAATTTTGCGCATGAAAATTCCTTTTACCCAAGAACAAGTGAATGAAGCGCAGCGCACCGTGGTGCGCGCCAACCAGTTGAAGTCTGGCTATGTCAGACCTTTAACTTGGATTGGTTCACAAAAGCTGGGCGTCAGCCCCAAAGGCAACCAGATTCACCTGATGGTCGCGGCATGGACTTGGGGCGCTTACTTGGGTGACGACGGCATGAAACGCGGCATTCGCGTCAAAACCAGCAGCTACACACGCCACCATGTCAATATCACCATGACGCAGGCCAAGGCGGTGAGCAACTACACCAACTCGATATTGGCCAACATGGAAGCGCTTGACGACGGCTATGACGAGGCACTGCTGTTGGACGCCTCTGGATTTGTGTCTGAAGGCGCAGGTGAAAACCTGTTCATCATCAAAGGCGGCGTGATTTACACGCCTGACTTGTCAGCTGGCGCCTTGAACGGCATCACCCGCAACACGGTGTTTCATATCGCCAAAGACTTGGGTTTGGAGATAGTGCAAAAACGCATCACGCGCGACGAGGTGTATATCGCAGACGAAGCATTTTTCACCGGCACAGCTGCCGAGGTCACACCGATTCGCGAACTCGATCGCATAGAAATTGGTGCGGGCAGCCGTGGTCCGCTCACTGAAAAAATCCAGACCGCGTTCTTTGACATCGTCAACGGGCGCAATGCCAAATACGCCCATTGGCTGACTGCAGTGTGATGACACAACTTCCTACGTCCACCCCCATAGAACTCAACGCCGCGGACCTCAACAGCCACGGCGGCGTGTTTTGCCCCAGCCCCATGGCCGGCATGGCCACTTGGAACACCCATCCCAAAGTGTTTCTTGATGTGGCACGCACCGGCCAAGCGAAATGCCCGTATTGCTCTACCGTTTACCGATTGAAAGACGGTGAACATGTGCACCACCACTGACCAGCTGCGCAGGCGTTTGACCCAGCCATGACGCGCAGTCTGTTCGTCGCTCCGCAATGGATCGGTGACGCGGTCATGACCGAGCCCTTGTTGCGAGAGTTGCACCGCAGGGGCGAGCAAATCACCGTGGCAGCTTTGCCATGGGTGGCCCCGATATACCAGCACATGGGTGGCGTCTCTGAGGTCTATGCGTTGCCATTTGCCCACGGTAAGTTGCAATGGTCAGAGCGCCGTGCATTGGGTCGCCAATGGCGCGGCATGTTTGATCGGGCCTATGTGGCGCCCAACTCATTCAAAAGCGCATTGATTCCTTGGCTGGCTTGCATTCCTGAGCGCATCGGCTACCACGGCGAATCGCGCTATGGGCTGCTCACACAGCGCCTGCTGAATCCGCCACGTGACGAACGCCCTCCCATGGTCGATTTTTATCTTGCCTTAAGTGGCAAGCAGGGCGACAGCCATCACCGTGTGCAACCGGTGTTGCAGCGCGCCACAGAATCTGTGCGGCAAACGCTACAGGCCAATGGCCTGCAGGCCGGTGCTTACACAGTGATTGCTCCTGGCGCAGAGTATGGACCGGCCAAGATGTGGCCGGCGACCCATGTGGCTGCTTTGTGTCAGTTGACAAAAAGCCCAGTGGTGCTGTTGGCTTCCGCCAAAGAGCGTGACTTGTGTGCCTCAATCCAGGACATGGCTGTTGGCGCCCAGGTACACAACTTGGCCGGCATGACCAGTTTGAGCCAAGCGCTGGACTTGATATCTGCCGCGCGTGACATGGTGAGTAACGACTCAGGCTTGATGCATGTGGCGGCGGCACTTGGTGTGCCACAAGTGGCCGTGTTTGGATCAAGCAGCCCCCGACACACGCCACCGTTAAGCGACAAAGCGCATGTGGTCTGGCTGGTTGATGACCCCAATTACAGGCCTGTCTTGGATTGTGCCCCGTGCTTTGAACGCACCTGCCGTTTTGGGCACACCCGCTGTTTGAGCGATGTGTCTCCCGAGCGGGTGGCGCAATTGCTGCAATCGCAGTGACACCGATTAAATCAGCACAGACAAAACGCAGGCTCAGCCGCGATTGAGCCAGTCCAGATAAGCGTTGACCCCTTCGTCAACATTCAAAAACCGCTCGTGGTATCCCGCCCGCCGCAATGCAGATATATCGGCCTGCGTGTAACTTTGGTAAGCGCCTTGTAAATGCGCTGGAAACGGGATGTAGTCTATGCGTGCGTCTACATGGCGGTGTTGCTTGTGCCAGCTGACTACCGCGCGAGCCATGTCATTGAACGATTGAGCGTGGCCGGTGCCGAGGTTGAAAATACCGCTGTGTTGGGCGTGTTCCATGAACCACAGATTGACTTTGGCGCAATCACCCACATACACAAAGTCACGCTGCTGCTCTCCATCGGCATAGCCGTCAGTGCCTTCGAACAAACGGCATACGCCATCGGCGAGTACCTGTCGGTTGAAGTGAAAAGGAGTGGAGGACATGCTGCCTTTGTGCGCTTCACGCGGGCCATAGACATTGAAGTAGCGCAAGCCCACCACCTGATGACGCAAGCGGCCTTGCAGACTTCGTACGTATTGGTCGAATTGAAATTTTGAGTAGGCATACATATTGATCGGCAGTTCGCAATCGCGTTGCTCAGAAAAGCCGTGCTTGCCCAGGCCATACACCGAGGCGGATGAGGCATAGATATATTGAGCGTTGACGGTCTGGCACCAATGCAGCAGTGTTTTGCTGTACTCGAAATTGTTGCGCATCATGAACTGACCGTCCC
This sequence comes from Bordetella parapertussis, assembly GCA_945878065.1. Taxonomy (GTDB): domain Bacteria; phylum Pseudomonadota; class Gammaproteobacteria; order Burkholderiales; family Burkholderiaceae_C; genus Limnohabitans; species Limnohabitans parapertussis_B. The sequence continues at coordinate 15,648 of CAMDXA010000019.1, forward strand.
ATTCGGTGGTGGCAGAGCATGCGCCCAGATGAAACACGGTACTGACCTGCCCCAAGTCCTGACCGGCCAGTACTCGCGCCATGAAATCATCGCGGTCCAAATAATCGCGGATATGTAAGTCCGCCAGATTGTGCATTTTGTGACCATTTTTCAAATGGTCGACGACCAGTATGTCGGTGTGTCCGCGCAGGTTAAGTTGCGCAATCAAGTTACTGCCGATGAGGCCGGCGCCGCCGGTGACGATGATCATCTTAGAAGGGGTTCGTAAACAGGTTGAAGGGTGCCAATGGGTTCAACCGATCGCTGGAGAAAGTGTTGAATCGTGCGGGTGATTGACGCGGTGTAAACAAACCCTGACAGTATAATGCGGTACTCATTTATCGCGTAAAAACCCGTCAACATTCGACTGAATAGAGATAACCATCATTTTTATGAACCATTCATTGTTTTTACGGCACTTAGAAGAACACCAAGCTTTATGTGAGTCGGTCAAAAGTCTTGAAGAAGCGGTCAATCAAGCGTGTCTGGTCATCGCTGCCGCGGTTAATGCCGGGGGCAAAATCATGCTGTGTGGCAATGGGGGCTCAGCCTCTGACAGCCAGCATATCGCGGCGGAATTTATCGGCAGATTCACCAAAGACAGAGAGCCGATATCCGCATTGGCGCTGACCACTGACACGTCAGTTTTAACGTGTGTCGGCAATGACTACGCGTTTGACCAAATTTTTTCCAGACAGGTAAAAGGTTTGGGTCGACATGGTGATATTTTGATTGCCATTTCTACCTCTGGCAATTCCGCTAACGTGATCAATGCAGTGAATCAAGCCAAGGAGCAAGGCATCAAAACCATCGGTCTCTTAGGTCGTGATGGTGGAGCACTTGCCAAATCTTGCGATATGTCTCTGGTTATTCCGCACCAGCAAACAGCACGGATTCAGGAAATGCATATTTTGATCGGTCACATTATTTGTCACAGCGTTGAAACCCATTTGGGACTGGTCTGACCTTAGCTCACACACCATGCACGATCCCATCAAATCAACTGTTGCTGGACCTTATGACTTCTCCAAAGCCCGTGTGCTGGTGGTGGGTGATGTCATGCTTGACCGTTATTGGTACGGTCAATCAAACAGAATTTCCCCGGAAGCGCCGGTGGTGGTGGTCAATATCAACCAAGAAGAAATTCGCTTAGGCGGCGCTGGAAATGTGGCCGCCAATGTCGCCGCTTTGGGTGCGAAAGCTTTGTTGATGGGGCTGATTGGCGATGACCAAGACGGCATTCAAATGCAATCGTTATTGCAGCAAAACAATATTGATTCGCATCTTTTAAAATTGCCCGGCATCAAAACCATTGTCAAAAATCGGGTGGTCTCAAGACAGCAACAGATGATTCGACTTGATTTTGAGTCGTCTTATGGCAATTGGGCGACCCCACAATTTAACGCCACTTACCAAAAAATATTGTCTGAAGTTGACGTGGTCATTTTGTCCGATTACGGCAAAGGAACCTTGGTCGAAATTGAGCAATTGATCGATGGCGCCCGTCAAAAAGGAGTTCCGGTTCTGATTGATACCAAGGGCAAGGATTTTGAGAAATACAGACATGCCACAGCCATCACCCCGAATTTGCATGAATTTGAAGCAGTGGTGGGGCCGTGTCCGCAAGTCTCTGACATTGAAAGCAAAGGCGAATTGTTAAGGCAATCGCTGGATATGCAAGCTGTGCTGGTCACGCGCAGCGAAAAAGGCATGAGTTTGATGGCTAAAGAGCAAAGTCCATTGCACATACCTACTGAGGCAAAAGAAGTCTTTGACGTCACCGGTGCAGGTGACACGGTGATTGCGACTTTGTCAGTCGCGCTGGCCTCCGGTTTTTCGTTGAGCCAAGCCGCGGTTCTGTCCAATAAAGCCGCAGGTGTGGTGGTCTCAAAACTAGGAACTGCTGTTATACATATTGATGAATTGAATCAGCAGACACAACAAAATGCGAAACCTGTAGCGATTTATACAGAAACACAATTAAAAACAATCATTCGCAAAGCGCAGTCAGAGTCATTGACAGTGGTGATGACCAATGGATGCTTTGATATTTTGCATCCTGGACACATAGATTATTTAGAAAAAGCCAGAGCCCTTGGCGATATGTTGTTCGTTGCAGTCAATGATGATGAATCGGTCAAGCGCTTGAAGGGTGATTCACGGCCTATCAATCCCGTGGATTCAAGAATGAAAATGCTCGCAGCACTGGCCTGTGTGAACGGTGTTGTTTCTTTTTCAGACGATACCCCTGAAACGCTTTATTGTCATTTGTTGCCCGACGTATTGGTCAAAGGCGGCGACTATGAAGTCCATCAAATTGCCGGGGCAGAGTGTGTGTTGAAAAACAATGGCAAAGTGATGGCGCTTGACTTCTTAGAAGGTTATTCATCCTCAGAAATCATCAAAAAAATAAAAAATGGATAGAGATGGATAAATTATCTGTTGATGCTGTTTTTGTTTTGTCTGTCAGAACATTTGAGGACAGGATAAAGCATGTCAAACAACAAATGGCATTGCACCAAATACCCTACCAATTTATTTTCGAATTTGACATACCAGAGCTCAATACAGAGTTGCTTCTGAATACATTTGAAACTGAAAATGTTCTAGATCGACCTCAGCAATCATTGGTTCTCAAACATATTCATGCTTGGCGTTTATGCGTTGAATACAACTTTAAAAATATTCTGGTGTTTGAAGATGATGTCATCCTTAAACCCAACTTTGTGAGCAGACTCAATGATGCGGTTAATGATTTGGAGAGAAAGCAGAATCCGTATTTGCTTTATTTGGGCGGGGCGGATACCAAAGTTCCGGATGCATTCTTATTGAGCAACGAAGATATTATTGAGCAACCGATTGCAACAGCAGAAGCGTATGCCACAAACAATCAGGCATGTGCCGAAAGAATAGATTGGTTGACTAAAACCAAAGTTAATTTGCCTGCTGATTTTTTACTCAGGGCAATGGACTCGCAGTGTGGCATCAAACAATATTGGTTAAAAGAACATATTGCTGAACAGGGCAGTGTCACCGGCGTATTTGAATCGAGCCTAGATAAACAAAGACAAAAACACTCTTTACTATTTAATTATCTTAGGTATGAATGGCAAAAAATAAACAGAAAAAAGCTTAGAAAACTTAGCGCAATGATCAAGTCTAAATTTTAATATGAAAATAATCAAAATAGAACTTTTACAATTTATTTTCACGATTATCATTGCGCTCTGTATTATTTCGCCGCCCTTGGCAAACTTGTTTGAGGTTATTCTTTTCTTTGGATTATTTTTTTGTAGTACGGCACATGAAAACTTGATGCGTTATGTAAAAACACTAGACTTTAAAATCCATTTAGGCTTTGTTTTTATATTATTATTGGGTTTCTTGTATCCGTTGGTAGATACACAAACCTATTTTACAAGTATCTTAAATTGGAGAAAATTTTTATTGCTACCTGTTGGCATTATTTTATTTTATGATGGCCACATTCAAAAGCAAAAAGCACTCAAAATCATTTTCTTTTTGATATTGTCACTGACATTTATTAACTTAGTATATAAATCACATGGATTGTTCTTTTTTAATAATCAAGTCATTCGTTATGAAATAGGAACTACCTCCTCTGAGGGCATGTTTGTTTCAGCAGCATTGGCAATTATTTTGTCTTCCATGATAAGCAAATCTAATGGGTTTGGAAAACTTAAAATATTTGAAATAATGTCGGTCATATTTTTGGTGGTGTATATTGCATTGTTTACCACAGGTAGAAGTGGCTATCTTGCAATGCTGGCTATTTTAATTTTTATGGCACTTAAATACATTAAAGTGTGTAATATACATAAAAATCTGAAATCTTGGATAATGATAGCGGTTGTTGCATTTTTGGCGATTTTTTTGCTGATGAGTAGTAAAACATCTTCTGATCGTATTACCCAAGCAATAGTTGAGTTACAACAATCTGATAAAAACGCCAACGAAAATGTAGTGACTTCCATAGGTCAAAGAGTTATTTTTTGGAATAATACGATTGAGATGATTCCAAAATACTTCTTATTAGGGGCAGGCACAGGCGCATTCAAGGCGGCTTATACAGAGCAAGTCGCGGACAAAACTGGTTTAGTCGCCGCCATCACACAAGACCCCCACAATCAATACCTGAAAATTTTGATAGAGCAAGGCATACTAGGTTTAGTCCTTTTTTTATTCATGATCGTAAGAACATTAATAGATACAAATGCTGATAACGATAATTATTTATTAGGTTCGGCCGTTGTTTTCATTTGGATACTAACGAGTTGCTTTAATGCACATTTTACTACCTTCATGGAGGGTACATTTATCTGGGGCTGGATGGGTTTGATGAATAGACACACAAGTAAAATATGAAAATTCTTTTTAACGTCGGTGTTTTTGGTAAGCATGGGGTCGAACATGCTTTGATTAACTTATTGCCTCAAATTAAAATACCTGAGCTTCAATTATTTATACACGAAATTTATGAGCCTGATGTTAGAAGCCCGTTGTTAGAAAAAATAAAGGATTTCACGACTCACCTATGCAGTCTACCCAGAACATCGTTCTGGGGCAATGTACATATGAACAGAAGAAAAAAGTTAATTTATAAAATAATTGACGGATTAGGTATATTTAGCATACACACCATAGTTGCAAACTATATTAATAAAAAAGAGGTCAATTTTGTTATTGACTATGATTTATCTTTATTGAGAAGTGTAAAAAAACTCAAGTCGCCAGTGATAGGCGTATTCCACTTCAGACCAAAAAACTTTAGAAGCGGCAACGCCGCAAAATTAAAAAGAATTGGTCAAAGATTAAAAAGCTATGACAAATTGATCGTCTTATGCCCAGAGATGCTCATTGAGGCATGTGAGGTTTGGCCATTCTTAACTGATAAATTCATCGTGATGCCAAACTCAATTGATATTTTTAATATCAATGAAAATTCTAAACAGTTGATTCAATTACCACCAGGAATCCAGCCTGAAAAATATTTTCTTACAATAGCAAGATTGACTCATCAAAAAAATATCAATTTAATGCTTGATGCATTCAATATGGCGAAAAGACGCGGTTGTGATTGGAAATTGATGGTCATTGGTGAAGGCGAGGATAAGCCTAGTCTTTTGCAACAGGTGGAGAAATTAGGACTCACCGATTCGGTTGAATTCATAGGCTACAAAGTAAACCCCTATCCTTATATAAAAATGGCAGGGGCATTTGTGTCTAGTTCACGTGAAGAGGGATTCCCCGTGAGTTTGATTGAGGCATTGACCCTCATGTGTCCCATTATTGCATTGGCTTGCCCTACTGGGCCGAAAGACATTCTTGAAGATGGCTCGTTAGGCAAACTTCTGGCCTTTACACAAACGGATCCAAATGAGTTAGCACATGCCATGTACGAGATCAGTACTAAACAAGAAATAATTGCAAGCTATAAAACTAAAATGCAAAATAATGTCGATAAATACTCATCTGTCAAAATAGGTAATGATTTCACAAATTTCATCTTGTCATACCAAAGACAATGAAAATATTATTGGTCAGCACACAGAGAATTGGTGATGTACTATTAACAACGCCATTGATAAAATCACTCAAAACAGCCTACCCGAATGCACTGATAGATATATTGGTATGCACAGATACTAGCGGGATTCTTGAAGGAAATAAAGATATCAATGCAGTGATTTCTATTGAGAGAAATTCTAAGAAAACAGAACGATTCGCTGAAATTTACAGATTATGGAATCGTTACGACATTTCCATCACAACCATACCCTCTGACAGAGCGCGCATATATGCTTGGGCAGCAGCAAAGCAGCATGTCGGAACTTTTTTAGAAAATGACAGTTTTTTGTTTAAAAAACTGATGCACAAGAGTGTTTTGTTTGATAACAAAGACACACACACAGTTGAAATGAATTTGAAAATATGCGAATTACTTGGCATTCCAAAGCAGGACAAAATAAGCATACCGCAAACGGCTATTGAACATCGATCACTGGATATCAAACGGCCCTATGCAGTCATACATCCATATCCCAAGTTTACTTACAAGTCTTGGTCTGTCAGTGAATGGCACAAACTTTTGCAATATCTGTTGGACGATGGCTTTGCTGTCGTGATTAGCGGAGGTGCTGATGCAAATGAAATGAAGTATTGCGAAGCATTGGTCATTTCAAACCAAGTAAAAAATCTATCAGGCCAACTTTCATTGGCTGAGATAGCTGCTGTCATCAGCAAGGCGAATCTGTATATTGGCGTAGATACCTCAGTCACACATTTGGCCGCGGCCACTGGCGTCAAAGTTTTCGCTATTTATGGGCCAACAAATCCGGTCAAATGGGGACCTTGGCCGATAGCAAGAGATACACAAACCAGTCCTATTTGGTTGCGACATTCGCAAGTACCGCAAACTCATTCAAACATCACGTTGATACAAGGAAAACAAAGTTGTGTTCCGTGTGCAGAAGAAGGTTGTGATAGGCACATCAACAGTGAAAGCGAATGTTTAACTATGCTAAAAAGTGAAACTGTGATTCAAGAAATAAAAGCATTCTTATTATCAAGAAACATTCGCGATTCTTTGAAGCAGTTTTGATTTATTAAAATCAGCTTTCGAACGGTTATTTTCAGGGTGGTATAGGTGCAGAACCTCTGTTGCAAATGAGCCTGACTTGCGTTTTACGCCTAAGCAATGAAGACGAAAAACCATGTCCGCATCTTCATGTCCCCAACCCTCAAAAGATTCATCGTAACCCTTGACTTGTTCATAATCGCTTCGCCAACAAGCAAAATTGCAGCCCTTGATGCCACGCCATTTAAAGCCCTGGTAGTAACGTATAGATGAATGACAGAATTTGAAATGAAAAGCTAAAAATTTATTGATGGAACCAGTTAAGCGCTTGATCAACAAGCGCTGTTTGAAAAGAGAGAAATCCCAAACATTTTTTTGAATAAGTGCAGTAGTGAATGCCTTGTTGAGCAATACACGACTACCGGTGACCATGTGATTATTTTCGCTCAGACACCGATGTCGGGCAATAAAATCTGGCTGGACAACGCAGTCACCGTCCAAAAAAATAAAATACTCTCCCGTGCAATAAGTCGCTGCTAAATTGCGTATTGCAGCAAGGCGAAAACCTGTATCCTCATGCCAAACGTGCGTGAGTGGTTGAAAACCAATTGATTTAAAAGAACCGACCAATTGCTTGGTGTCATTTTTTGAGCCATCATCAGCAACGATAATTTCAAAATTGGTATCAGTTTGCTGATTTAATGATTGCAAAACCAAACTCAAGGCATCAGGTCTGTTGTAAGTACTGACAATCACGCTAATTAACACGATTCACCTTTTCGTGGAGTAGCCATAATTTCAAATACCTGTAATAACTTCCTTCCGCATTGGAAATGGATACGGCAAGACCGTATGCGCCATCCAAAAAGCCCAATTTAAAAAAGTAAGTTCTGATAAAAGCCCATATGCCATGCAAAACAGCATTGAGGACACTGCTCCTTTTCCCAGCTAAAAAAGCTTGCTGGGCAGAGTCGGTTGAATAGCGATCAATTTTATTGAGCACTTGGCTGAAATTGTTCACACTGTAATGAAGCATGGGTGAGTTGAATTTTGAAACAGGGCTGTTAGTTAACAGTTTTTCATGCACCAAATGGTCTGAAAACCGCGCGGCTCCACGTTTGAATAGCCGCGTGACGAAATCAGGGTTCCAGCCGGAATAATTGATCAAGCGCCCGCAATAATAGGAACGTCGTGGGATGGCGTAACAATCTCCTGGCGGATTAGACAGAACTGCTTGAATTTCATCTCGAAGTTCTTGCGTCAAGCGTTCATCAGCATCAATGGAAAGCACCCAGTTTTGGGTGGCCATATCGAGTGCGCGATTTTTTTGTGCGCCAAACCCGGGCCAGTCTGTGGGCGAAGAAATCACTGCGTTAAATGATGATGCAATGGCGAGCGTGTCATCTGAGCTTGAAGAATCAACAACCACAATCTCATGGGCAATATCTTTGACAGAAGACAAACAGCCATGCAGATTGGCTTGTTCATTGCGCGTGATGACGATAACTGAAAGAGTATTCATAAATAAGTATATTCAACTTTGCCAAGAATCGATGGCGTTCATTGTCTGCGCAAACCCAAAAAAATGACCGCACCCACCACCAACAAAGCCCCAGCAATTTGCACTGGCTCGATGCGTTGCTCAAGTATGGCCCAACCTAATGCCAAAGCAAACACGGGTTCGACATTCATGATGGCGGTGTTGCCTGCTACGCCGAGTTTAGGCAAAACAGTGAACATCAGGGTGAAACCGCTGCCATACAAACACGTCAGGCCCAGCAAGCCCCACCACCCTAATTCTGTTTGCGGCCAGTGCGCGCCACCGTGCCAGCCAACCACTGCCAAAGCCACTGTACACGCCAAGACCAAGCTGAAAAACGTGCGGACCCTGCCATCCAACCCAGTGGTTTCGTGCTGTGTCCAAACCAGCACCATGCCGAAGCTCGCGGCCGCTGCCATGGCAAACGCCACGCCCGCGCCCATGACCGACCATTGCTGACGGGCTCCCAAGCCAGAGGCTGCTCCGGCCACATCCAGCGCAAGTGCCAGTCCTAGCAAAATAACAGGCATGGTCAGCAAAACCTGACGCTCAGGATGTTGTCGGTAAAACAAGCGATTCCACAGAGCCGCCCACAGTGGATAGGTATTGAAAGCAAGCAAAGCCAGTGCCACAGGAAGCCTGGACACAGCGCCATACAAAAGCTGGCTTTGAGCGCCGATCATCACCCCGATCAACAGCAAGCCACGAAATTGTTGACGAGTCAAGCGCCACGGCACGCGACCGAACCATACCAACAGGCCCACCACCAACGCTGTGGAGCCGCTACGAACAGCGACAGCTGTGGCGATGTCTAAACCACTGTCAAACGCCAAACGCGCCGCCACATGGTTGGCCGCCATCAGCAAGGCCACCAGTAACAGGCTGGTAAATCCTTGCAAGCTCAAAGCTTTAGAAGAATTCACAGCAAAACAATCCTATGGAATGAAAGCGGCTGTAACAGAAAGAAACACATCTGAAATAAAGGATTGGCTATGATGGCAGGTTGCCCAAAATAAAACTGAACCCGTGAATTCTCCCTCAGATGCCAATTACTTACTGAACCATGTCGGCGGACGCGGTGCGTTCGGTCAAATCAGCATACGCGGTGCCCGCACCCATAATTTAAAAAATATAGACCTCGACATTCCACGCAACCAGTTGGTGGTGATCACCGGCTTGTCCGGTTCGGGCAAATCCAGTCTGGCGTTTGACACTTTGTATGCCGAAGGTCAGCGGCGGTATGTGGAAAGCCTCTCGGCCTATGCACGCCAGTTTTTGCAGCGCATGGACAAGCCCGATGTGGATTTGATCGAAGGCTTGTCGCCGGCGATTGCCATCGAGCAAAAAGCCACCAGCCACAACCCGCGCTCTACCGTCGGTACTGTCACTGAGATTCACGATTACTTGCGTTTGCTTTTTGCGCGTGCAGGCACGCCGCATTGCCCGGAGCACGGCGTGCCTTTGCAAGCCTCTAGCGTGTCGCAAATGGTGGATGCGGTGTTGGCCTTGCCAGCCGAGACACGCATATTGTTGATGGCGCCGGTGGCGCGTGAGCGCAAAGGCGAATTCACCGAGGTGTTCACGCAAATGCAAGCCCAAGGATTTGTGCGCTTTCGGGTGGATGGCAAAGTGGTGGAGCTGGCCGATTTACCCGTGCTGGTGAAAAATGAAAAACACGATATTGATGTGGTGATTGACAGGCTCAAAGTGCGCCCTGACATGTTGCAGCGCATCGCCGAGAGCATGGAAACCGCGCTGCGACTGGCCGACGGCCGCGCTCTTGTGCTGGACTTGGACACCGGCACAGAACACGCATTCAACGCCAAATTCGCCTGCCCGCATTGCAGCTTTGCCATCGGCGAGCTCGAGCCGCGTTTGTTTTCTTTCAATTCACCGCTGGGCGCTTGCCCGGACTGCGAAGGCCTGGGTGAACAAAGCTTTTTCGATCCGGCGCGCATCGTGGCGTTTCCCGACATCAGTTTGGCCAGCGGCGCCATCAAAGGCTGGGACAAACGCAACGCCTATTACTTCGCCATGCTCGAGAGCCTGGCCAAACACTATGGCTTCGATCTGGAAACGCCGTTTGAATCTTTGCCGGAAAACGTCAGACAAGTATTGCTGTTTGGCTCGGGCGAAGAAGACATCAAATTCAGTTATGTGCTGGAGTCCGGCGCAAAAGCCGGTCGCAAGACCAGCAAGATGCATCCGTTTGAAGGCATTGTGAACAACATGAGCCGCCGCTACCGCGACACCGACTCGTCTCTGGTGCGCGAAGAACTCGCGCGTTACCGGGGCCACCGCGCGTGTCTGGCTTGCGAGGGCACACGCTTGCGTGCTGAAGCACGCCATGTGCGCTTGGGCACGGGCCCGTCGGCGCGCACGCTGCACGATGTCAGCCACACCACCTTGTCCGAATGCCAGACCTATTTTCAAAACCTCAAGCTGGAAGGCAACAAAGCCGATATCGCCGACAAAGTGGTGAAAGAAATCGCCAACCGTTTGAAGTTTTTGAACGACGTGGGTTTGACCTACCTCAGCTTGTCGCGCAGCGCCGATACCTTGTCCGGCGGCGAAGCGCAGCGCATACGTTTGGCGTCGCAAATCGGCTCTGGACTCACTGGTGTGATGTATGTGCTGGACGAACCCAGCATCGGTTTGCACCAGCGCGACAACGACCGCTTGATTGATACGCTCAAACATTTGCGCGACATTGGCAACAGCGTGTTGGTGGTTGAGCATGACGAAGACATGATCCGCGCTGCCGACCATTGCATAGACATGGGCCCGGGCGCAGGCGTGCACGGCGGGCGCGTGATGGCGCAAGGCACACCGGCCGAGATTGAAGCCAACCCTGAGTCCTTGACTGGGCGTTACATGAGCGGTGCATTGTCGATTGCTGTGCCTGACAAACGCCGCGACTGGTTGTTGCAACAAACCACCGTACACGCCGCACAAGCCGTGGCCAGCAATGTGTTTGGCAGCCCGGTCATACCAGCCAACCGCACAGTCGCCAAGCAAGCCTTGACCGTGGTCGGCGCACGCGGCCACAACCTGCAAAACGTGACGGTGGAGTTTCCGGTCGGTTTGTTCACCTGCGTCACCGGTGTATCCGGCTCGGGCAAATCCACGTTGGTGAATGACACTTTGTACGCGGCGGTCGCGCGGCAAATTCACCGCGCGCACGAGGAACCGGCAGCGCATGACGACATTTTGGGCTTATACAACTTTGACAAAGTTATCAACGTCGATCAGTCACCGATCGGCCGCACGCCACGCTCCAACCCGGCGACTTACACAGGCTTGTTCACACCGCTGCGCGAATTGATGGCCGAGGTGCCAATGGCGCGCGAGCGCGGTTACGGCCCGGGGCGGTTTTCATTCAACGTGGACGGTGGGCGTTGCAGTGCGTGTCAGGGCGACGGTATGGTCAAAGTGGAAATGCATTTTTTGCCCGACGTGTATGTGCCTTGCGATGTGTGTCTGGGTCAGCGTTACAACCGCGAAACTTTGGATGTGCAGTACAAGGGCAAAAATATCGCGCAGATATTGAACATGACGGTGGAAGACGCATTGGCATATTTCAAAGCGGTGCCGAACTTGGCGCGCAAGCTCAACACCTTGATGGAAGTGGGCTTGGGTTACATACGCTTAGGACAGGCGGCGACCACTTTGTCGGGCGGCGAGGCGCAACGCGTCAAATTGGCGCTGGAACTCAGCAAACGCGACACCGGCAGAACGCTTTACATATTGGATGAACCGACCACGGGTTTGCATTTCGCCGATATCGATTTGCTGCTCAAGGTGCTGCGCCAGTTGGTGGATGCCGGCAACACCATGGTGGTGATTGAACACAATTTAGACGTGATCAAAACCGCCGACTGGGTGATAGACATGGGGCCGCTGGGCGGCAGCGGTGGCGGCCAAGTGGTGGCCACCGGTACGCCTGAACAAATTGCGCTCAACCCTGAGAGCGTGACCGGCCGCTATTTAAAACGCCTCTTGCCTACTGGCTGACAAGAGATTCAGCGACCATATGCCAAGGCGGCGGCGTCAGCCATTTCATCAACGATGGACAGCGACAATGAGGTTGGAATCAGGTATTTGGTGCGGCGGTTGGTGCCTTCAAACACCAGTTCCACCAAACCTTTGTGAAGCAAGTCATTGATCTTGCGGTGCAGCATGGCAGGGGACCCAATGGCTTTGAGTCCCATGGCTTGGGTCACGTTAAGGGGCATTTTTTTGTCATGGGCCATGGCAATCCGAATCAACAGCACTTGCGCATCCAAGTCAGGCAATCGTTCAGTGTGTTGGGATTCAATATGGTTGATGGCACCGAGTAAATTAAAGAAGAGAGAGCGTGACGAAGCCATAACTGAATTATTTTTGTAAGTGAAGACCATATCGCATAAATCAATATAGCGTAATAACCCATTGATTTAAATTACTTTTTTATGAAAATAATGATTAAAAAACGATTTCAATTCAACAAAGATACTTAAAACTAGATAGACAGTACGGTCCGGCTTTGAAGGGCGGCGTTTCTGGCCGCTTGTGCAAAATCTTCCCCTTGTGAGGCATACAAAATCGCGCGTGAGGAATTGACGATGATCGGCCCGCTGATCAGCTCGCCATCCTTGCGCAAACCCGCCTTGAGGGTGGCCGCTGCATCGCCTCCTTGTGCGCCGACGCCCGGGATCAACAGCGGCAGCGACGGCGCAATCTCACGCACCCTGGCAATTTCATCCGGGTAAGTCGCGCCCACGACCAGCCCCAATTGGCCGTTCAAGTTCCAAGGCCCTTGTGCCAACTGTGCAAGGTGTTCAAAAAGCCTGGGCTGACCGGCAATGTCTGCCAGTCGCCGGGTTTGTAAATCATCACCCCCGGGGTTGGAGGTTCGGCACAGCAAAAAAGCACCTTTGCCGTGGCGCTTTACGTACGGTTCGATCGAGTCAAACCCCATAAAAGGGGACAAAGTGACGGCATCGGCACCGTAACGCTCAAATGCCTCGATGGCGTATTGTTCGGCGGTGCTGCCGATATCGCCACGTTTGGCGTCCAGAATCACAGGAATGGTCGGGGCGACTCGGCGAATATGTGCGATCAGCTGCTCTAGTTGCGCTTCTGCGCGGTGCGCGGCAAAGTAAGCAATTTGCGGTTTGAAAGCACAGACCAAGTCGCTGGTGGCGTCTACGATGCGCGCACAAAACTCGTAAATCGCCTCTGATTTGCCGCTCAGGTGAACCGGGAACTTGGCGGGTTCAGGGTCAAGCCCGACGCACAACACAGAGCGCTGCCGTTCGGTGGCATGTTTCAGCAGTTCAAGGAAAGTCATGGACATGATTGTAGGCAGCACCTGCTGCAAAGCCTTATGCGCCGCCGCTTCCTAACTGCTGCATGGCCAGACACAAGTCGCTCCATGCCTTGGCCTTGTCACTTGGGGTGCGCATCAGATAGGCGGGGTGGTAACTGACGATCACAGGGCGACCATGCGCGAGGTGCACCTGGCCGCGCAATTTTCCCAGAGGCACAGCATGGACATCGGGCAAGCTGTCATGCAGCACCGCCATACTGGCCAGTCGTCCCAAGGCCAGAATCACCCGGGGTTGCAGCAATTCAATCTGTCGGTTCAGAAAATGCCGGCATTGGGCCAGCTCATCTGCATGCGGATTGCGTTGTGCGGGAGGTTTGCATTTCAAGGCATTGACCAGAACCACGGTTTCTTTGGCGCCAGTGCCGCTTGGGCGATGCAAACCCATGGCGAGCAGCAAGGCATCCAGCAAGTCCGCTTCAGGTCCGCTGAAGGGCTTTCCAGACGCGTTTTCACTGTCATTGGGTGCGTCACCAATGATCAGCCAATCGGTGCCTTGGCCTTCGACGGGGGCGCCCTCTGCAAACACGGACTGTTGGCGCTGTTCGCACAAGCCACAGGCGCGGCATTCGGCAGCGGCAGTTTTCAAGCCCGGCCAATCCATGCGGGACAAACCCTCGGGCAAGCTGCCCAAGCGGGCAACAGCAGTAGCGTCAGGCTTGGCGACGGCAGGAACAGCGGGCGTCGCCTGACGAACAGGGGGGCGCGGGACTGCAACCGGCACGGCAAGTGCAGGCGCAGGGCGAGAAGAAGGCGTCACCGCAGGGGCAGGATGAGGCGGGATAGTAGTGACCGGTTGCCACACACGCACCCCCATTTCCGCCAGCATGGCGCGTTGTCTGGAATCAAGTGACGGCATCATGAGAGCAACCTTAACACTGCGGCCTACCAGTTCAGTGACATGACGACCGCGTCTTCGCGTTGGCCGTTATGCACGGGGTAATAACCGGGGCGCACACCATCTTTGACAAAGCCACTGGCAAGATAAACACCAATCGCACGGTGGTTGCTGGCGCGTACCTCCAACCAGATGCTGTGCACCCCGCGTGACACGCTCCATTCACGCAAATAACGCATCATGGCTTGCGCCAAGCCTTGCCGTTGGTGGTCAGATGCCACGGTGAAATTGAGCAAATGCACTTCATCAGCACCACGCATGGCCACCAAGTAGCACAGCAACTCATCGGCTTGCCACCACACGGGCATGTGATAGCCGCTGACGAGGGAGTCGACAAAATTTCCCAGTTGCCAAGGGTGTGAATAACTGCCTTGCTCGACCCGCAGCACCTGAGTCAACATGTCTTGCGTTATCTCTTGCGGAGAAGGCAAGAGGTTGTCCGCCAGCAAGGCGCTGTGCGATTTACGAAAAATCTTCATGCGTTGGCTGCCTTGTCCGCCAAACGCTCAGCCGTAGTGCGGGCCACCTCATCACGCACATACACAGGCATGGCGTGTTCTGCGGCCACAGCTTCACCGCGCTGCCAAGCCTGCGTGGCCAGCAGCAACATGGCTCGGGCCTCTGGCCAAACCGTCACAGGGTCTGCATGGCAAGCTTGCACCACCGGTTGCAAAGCCTTTTCATGCACCGCCATGGCATTGCCCGCGAGCAACATGGGCAAGCCTTGCCAAGCGGCTGGCAAGACCCAGTCTTGCGGTTGGCACAGCAGCGGTGAAACTACGGTGGTCCATTCCTTGCCATCACGTTCATAAGCGCCGGCATAGACCTGGCCCATGCGAGCGTCCAACATGGCAATAACACGTGTGTGTTCGGCAGGAGTGGCTTGTGCCACGCAAAGCAAGGTGTCGATGGGCAGCAATGGCACGCCCAAGCCCAAGGCCAGCCCCTGGGCCACCGAGCACGCCGTGCGCAAACCTGTAAAAGCCCCTGGCCCGCGTCCAAAAGCAATCGCTTGCAGCGAAGTGATGGGCAAATCAGCCTCAGCCAGCAAGGCCAGCACCGCGTCTATCAATGTGGCAGAGGCCTGTGCGCCGGCTTGTCCATGGTGTGTGAAGACACGGTCTGCATGTTGCACGGCCAGCGACATGCGATCGGTGCTGGTGTCCAATGCCAACAATCTCATGATGCCGGCTTCCAAGGCAAAGAGCGGGCGGGTTGCACGCCGAACACAATACCCAGTGTGACCAACGACAAGCCCAACAGGATCTGCCAACCCAGCGGCTCACCCAGCCAAAAGACAGCGCCTAATGCCGACAGGCCAGGAACGAGCGCGGTCAACATGGTCGAGCGCACCGGTCCATAAGCACGGATCATCAAAGTGAAACTGATGCCAGACACCACCACGGAGCCGCCACCTTGGAACATGGCTTGCCACAGCACTTCCTGCCAAGGGGCGGTCCACAAATGGGTGGTTAGCACGCCGACACTGCACAGCAAGGCATACAGCGGCACAAAACTGAAAAAAGCAAAACAGGTGATCGCCATGGTGGCGTCCACAGGTTGCAATTGATAACGACGGCTCAAAACGCTGTAGGTGGACCAACAGGCGCTGGCTGCCATGAACAACAGGTCGCCTATCCACACGGTGCCGCCGTCGAATGCACGCCACAAGCTGCTGCCGCCCACCAGCAAATCGCCAGACAAAATCATTGCCAAACCGAGCAATCGGTAACCATGCAGTCGCTCGCCCAACAAAAACACCGCCAGCACACTGGTCCATAAAGGCAAGCTGCCGGGCATCAGGACCGAGCCGTGCGCGGCTGGTGCATAAAAGAAACCGTTGTATGCCAGTACGGCATAAGCAAAGCCACCAAAGAACCCCGTCACCACGGTGATTCGCCAAGGCAGGGGCGAAAAACCACCAAACGAACCAGTGTGGGGTTGGACGCGCCGTTGTTTGCGCACCGTCCACCAGGACCATGGCAAAAGAATTACGCTCGCGCCGACAATTCGGGCCCAGGTGATGTCCAAAGGCAGCAAAGAATGTTGCGCAGAAGCACGCGCGATGATGATGAACGCGGTCCAAATGACGACGGTAACCACTGCCGCCCACAAACCGCTGCGAGGGGAATTGCCACTGAGCAGCTGATTCATGAAAGATTGCATTACAGCATTATCTGTGCGGCGTGGCGGTCCGTTTGATAATTGCCACATGACATGGCGTTTGCTCAGTGCCCTTTTCTATCTTGTCGCAGTTGGTGTGTGCGCGTGGCCGGCGCATGCGCAACCCACCCAAACGTTGCCGATCAGCGTGCAAGACGCCCTGAAGACGGCGCGACTGCCCCCTGAAGCGCTCAGCGTGGTGGTGCTGCCAGTGCACGCAGACACGGCCCGTCTGACATACCAAGCGGGTGAGGCGCGCAACCCTGCATCCTTGATGAAGCTGGTCACCACCGCGGCCGCATTGGACTTGCTGGGCCCGACGTTCACATGGCGTACGCCGGTGTTTTTGGAGGGACAACAGCGCGATGGCGTGTGGCACGGCAATGTCTACTTAAAAGGCAGTGGGGATCCGCGCTTAGGGGTGGAGCAATTGTGGTTGCTGATGCGCCGGGTGCAGGCCTTGGGCATACGCCAGATTCAAGGCGATATCGTGCTGGACCGCAGCGTGTTCAGCATCCCTGCACAAGACCCCGGTGGCTTTGACGGTGAACCATTGCGGCCCTATAACGCGGCGCCTGATGCCTTGCTGATCAACTTCAAAACGGTGCGTTTGCAATTTGTGCCCGACCCAGACCACCAAGTGGCGCGTGTTCACATGGAACCCCCCTTGGCAGAAGTGAAATGGCCCACCACGGTGCCTTTGAGCACGGCTGAATGCAGCGATTACCGGGCCGGTTTGAAAGCCGACTTTCAGCAGCCTTTGGCCATCAGTTTTGCGGGCAGCTATCCCTTGTCTTGTGGCGAAAAAATTTGGCAAGTGGCTTACAGTGATCCCGCGCAATTTGCGTCCCGTGCCGTGTTGGGCATGTGGTTACAACTGGGCGGGCAACTCAGTGGCACGGTGCGCGATGGCGCTATCCCAAGCGCAGCCAAACCCGTGTTGTCCCATGAATCCCCGACGCTGGCCGAGGTGGTGCGTGACATCAACAAATACAGCAACAACGTCATGGCAGACCAGGTGTTTTTAACGCTGGGCGCACAAAAGAGCGGCATCGGCAGCAGTGCCACGGCAGCAGAATCGGTGTATGCATGGTGGCGCGAGCGTTTGCCGGCGGCGGAACCGCCGTTGCTGGACAAAGGTTCCGGCTTGAGCCGCGAGGCGCGCATCAGTGCACAGTCTTTGGCTGCTTTGTTGCATTGGTCATGGGCGCAAGGCTTTATGCCTGAATTGGTGGCATCCTTGCCGATCAACGGTTTGGACGGCACGCTCAAGCGCAGCAAAAGCACCGCCATGGCGCATTTGAAAACCGGCAGTTTGCGCGATGTCATGGGCATCGCAGGTTATGTCGATGCCGCCAACGGTCAGCGTTTTGTGCTGGTGGCCATCGTCAACCATGCCAACGCCAACCAAGCCCGACCGGTGATGGACGCGCTGATTGATTGGACCGCAGGCAAAAACGACCGTTGAAAGCCAAGCATTTATCAAAATCTCGATCCAGATTTCACACAATCAAAAGATGGAAATTGAGCGATGGCCACCTATGAACATGACGCGATGGACAACCGGCTTGGCAGCCGCTGGGCTGGTGATAGGTTTGACCGCATGCAGCCGTTTAAAACCGCAAGCGCCAAGCAGCTATGGGGTGGATCCCCAAACAGCATGGCACACGGTCGAGTTGACCGCTGAAGGTATGCACTACGGCGTGGACGCGCAGGGTGTATCGAGCAACGGACCGCTGCGAACAGTATGGTTGCAAAAACGCTCTGCCAACAGCCCTTACCTCTACGACAAATGGCAAATCAGCTTGGATTGTGCAAACAGACAATGGATCTGGTTGATGCGAACTGTGGTGGAAAACAACCAAGTCAAGGCCATCGAACACGAGGTGACCTTCGATTGGGATGGCCACTTGCTGAAACCATCTCGATCACATGCTTGGCTGCCCATCAAAGCAGGCAGCAAAGAAGACAAGGTGATGCACACAGTGTGCGAGAACAGGCGTTGATACAGCGCATCACCCGGCGTCACCACTTGGCGTTATGAGGAACCGTTGCTGGCGCGTTGCAAACGGTCGCGCACCCCGTCCCAAGCTGGCGCCTCGGGCGGTGTTTCCACCCAAATATGTTCCATCCCCAAATTGTCAAGCGCTCGCAATTGGGCAAACAACACATGTGCACATTCGGTCGCCTGAGCAGGCATGGCACGCCAAAGCACGTGTGCGGGCAATGACAGCGGCGTGCGAGACCAGACGGCCAGGCGGCCGTGGCATGTGGCTGCATATTGCTCGATCTGTGTGCCGGCATACAAACGCACACTTGCACGCGGCGCGTAATGCGATGCCAGCATGCCCGGCGCAGCAGGTGTAGACGCGAAGGGCTTGACTGCTGCGACTTGCACCGTTTGTCCGGCCACCAAAGAGAGTTGCGCGGCATGCAGCATGCCGGGACGCAACAGCACGGGTGCACCCTGACTGATGTCAAGGATGGTGGACTCAATGCCCACTTGGCAAGCGCCGCCGTCAAGCAGGGTCAACAAAGGAAAGGCCTCGCGCACATGCAGGGCCGTGGTCGGCGACACCTTGCCAAACAAATTTGCGCTCGGTGCCGCCACCCCTTTGACCCCCAATTGCCAAGCATGTTGCAACACTTTCAAAGCCAATGGATGAGACGGGCAGCGCAGCGCAATGGTGGGGTGTCCCCCGGCTGCGGCATCTGCCACACCCGCACGCCGTTGAACAATCATGGTCAGCGGCCCGGGCCAAAATGCCTCCATCAATGCGTTTGCATAGTCGGGCACTGACGCAGCAAACGCAGACACATGGTCTGAGCTTGCCAAATGCACGATCAAGGGATGGTCAGCAGGCCGTCCCTTGGCTTGGAAAATAGCGGCGACAGCCTTTGGGTTGAGCGCGTCAGCGGCCAGTCCGTAGACCGTTTCAGTGGGCAGGCCGAGCAACTCACCGCGCGCCAAAGTGTGTGCCGCCTGTGCAATGTCGTCATCGCTGTCGCCCAACATCAGCGCTGGGCTCATGCTGGCAACCCGAGCAATGCGGCCACTTGCGCGCTGACCTGCCGCGCTTGCGAGATGCTGTTGGCGGTGATGGTCACATGCCCCATTTTTCGCCCATGACGCGCTTCGGTTTTGCCATACAAATGCAGATGCACACCGGGTAAAGCCAATAACGCTGACCAATCGGGGGCTTGGGGCTCGCGGCCATCGCGCCACCATAAATCACCCAACAGGTTGAGCATGACGCAGGGGCTGTGCAAGCGTGGCTGGGTCAAAGGCAGGCCCGCCATGCAGCGCACTTGCAATTCAAACTGCGATACATCGCAACTGTCGATGCTGTGGTGGCCGCTGTTGTGGGGTCTGGGCGCAATTTCGTTGACCACCAAGGGGCCCAGTGCCTCTTTCTCCGGCCCGTCTTGCAGCAGAAAAAACTCCACGCACAACACACCGACGTAATCCAATCCGCGGGCAATCCCTGTGGCCGCATCCATGGCATGTTGCGCTGTGGCTGCGGGCAGAGCGTCTGCAAACACTTCAGTCACCGCCAGGATGCCGTCGCGGTGTAAGTTGATTTGCAGGGGCAAATGCACACAAGCGCCGTCGTGGCCACGCGCCAACACCACCGAGCATTCGCCCGCCAGCGGGAGGCGTTTTTCAAGCAGGCAAACCACATCCGCGTTGCCGTTTTGCAGTTGGGTAAAAGCAGCGGTCAGCTCGCCACGCGTGTCCACCCGCACCTGCCCTTTGCCGTCATAACCCATGCGCGTGGTTTTTAAAATGCCGGGCAACAAGTGGTCGGGTACTTGCGGCAAATCATCGGCATGTGCCAACACCTGGTGCGGCGCAACAGGCACACCGCAACGCACAAAATGGGCTTTTTCCAGGGCGCGGTCTTGCGCCACTTGAACCGCGGCCGGGCCGGGGGCCACAGGCATGTGTTGTTGCAATTGCGCCAGCGCGTCTGCCGGTACGTTTTCAAATTCGGTCGTGACCGCTTGGCATTCAAGGGCCATGCGCGCCAAACCTTGCGGATCGAGGTAGGCGGTGGGCACGTGCACGTGGCTGATCAGACCAGCCGGGCTGTTGGCATCCGGGTCGAGCACAGCGGTGCGATAGCCCAAGCTTTGTGCGGCGTGTGACCACATGCGCGCCAATTGTCCGCCGCCCAATACCCCCAGCGTGGCACCGGCTGGCAGGGGATGACGGGTCATGCCGATGGCGGCAGGGTCATTTGCCGCGCCGCCTGGGTTTGTTGTTGACGGTAAGTGTGCAAGGCCTGTTGCAAATCGGGCCGGTGCAATGCCAGCATAGCCACCGTAAACAGCGCGGCATTGGCTGCGCCTGCCGCGCCGATGGCGAAGGTGGCCACTGGAATGCCTTTGGGCATTTGCACGATGCTGTGCAACGAGTCCACGCCTTGCAAATGTTTGCTCGCAACCGGGACACCAAGCACGGGCACCGTGGTTTTGGCGGCCAACATACCTGGCAAATGTGCCGCCCCGCCAGCACCTGCGATGATGGCGCGCAGTCCGCGGGTTTGCGCAGATTCAGCGTAGGCAAACATATCGTCCGGCATGCGATGTGCTGAAACTACGCGGGTTTCGAAGGCAATCCCAAATTCTTGGAGAATCGAGGCTGCGTGTTGCATGGTGTCCCAATCGGATTGGGAGCCCATGACGACGCCGACTTGGCACTGGGTCATGATGTGGCTTAGGGTTGGGAGTCGAATAAATGAACAAGCGAATTTTAAGACGGGACCCCCATGATCGATGTAACGATGGAAAATTTTGAAGCGGACGTAATTGCTGCTTCGCAAACCACACCTGTTTTGGTGGACTTCTGGGCCGACTGGTGTGGCCCCTGCAAATCTTTGGGGCCTGTGCTCGAAAAGCTAGAGACGGCTTACGCTGGACGCTTTACCCTTGTCAAAGTCAACGCCGACACCGAACAACAACTCGCCGGCGCCTTTGGTGTGAAAAGCCTGCCCACTTGCATATTGCTGATGGGCGGTCGACCTGTTGACGGATTCATGGGCGCATTACCAGAAGGCAAAGTGCGCGAGTTTTTAGACAAGCACTTGCCATCCGACGACGAAATGGCGGCACAAGCAGACGCACAAGCTGCAGAAGAATTGCTAGAAGCCGGCGACGCCGACGCCGCGCTCGCCAAATTGCAAGAAGCGTTGGAACTCAACCCCAGCGATGACGAAACGCGTTATAACTTTGTCAAACTGCTGATCTCAGTCGGCGAGCTAGACAAAGCGCAAGCGCATCTCGCGCCAGCCTTGGTGCAAATTCCCTTGCAGTTACGTTTTGAAGCGCTCAGCTATTGGTTGCAAACTTTGCAGTTCGTCAGCACCGATGCACGCGGTAGTTGGCAACCAGAGCAGTTCGATGCCTTGATCGCACAAAACAAACGCGACTTCGACACCCGTCTCGCCAAATCACGCATATTGATTGCCAGTGGACTGATGGAAGAAGCGATGGAAGAATTGCTAGAAATCATCATGCGTGACAAAACATGGAATAACGATGTGGCGCGCAAAACCTATGTCGCGATTTTGGAATTGATGACGCCCCCGAAACCCAAAGCAGACGCTGCCGAAGTTGGCAAATCCAAAGGCGGCATAGAGTTAATGGGCAAAAGCGCGATGCAAGAAGACCCGCAAATGGAGTTGCTCTCGCGCTACCGCCGCAAGCTCAGCATGGCGTTGAACTAATCTTTCAAACGGTCCCAAGCCTCTTGGTATTTGGCTGAGGTCTGCGCAATCACATCTTCTGGCAGATGGGGCGCAGGTGGTGATTTGCTCCAAAGCTTGCCTTGCACTTGGGCTGTCTCTAACCAGTCACGCAAAAACTGTTTGTCGTAGCTTGGTGGATTAACGCCCACTTGGTAAGAGTCTGCGGGCCAATAGCGTGAAGAGTCTGGTGTTAGCACCTCGTCCATCAACACCAAGTTGCCATTCGGATCGAGCCCAAACTCAAACTTGGTGTCCGCAATGATGATGCCTTTGGCTGCTGCCACATCGCGCGCAGTTTCATACAAAGCGATGCTGATGGTGCGGATTTTTTCTGCCAACGGTGCGCCGATGCGTTCAACCGTTTGTTCAAACGTGATGTTTTCATCATGTTCGCCCATTGCTGCTTTGGCAGCAGGCGTGAAGATCGATTCAGGCAAACGGCTGGCGTTGTGCAAACCTTTTGGCAAAGGAACGCCACACACCGATTGGCTGGCTTGGTACTCCTGCCAACCACTGCCAGCCAAATAACCACGCACCACCGCCTCTATAGGGATAGGCTGCAAGCGTTTCACCAGCATTGCACGGCCAGTAACTTGCAGCACTTCATCTGCGCGCACGACCGATTCAGGCACATCCCCAGTCAAATGGTTAGGGCAAATGTGTCCGAGTTTTTTAAACCAGAACAATGCCATCTGCGTAAGCAAAACACCTTTGCCTGGAATAGGCTCGCCCATGATGACGTCGAATGCGCTGATGCGGTCAGACGCCAGCATCAAGATGCGGTCGTCGCCTACTGCATAGTTGTCGCGTACCTTGCCACGCGCCAAGAGCGGCAAAGAAGTGAGTGAAGACGTGTGAAGGGCTGTTGCCATGAATCAGTGCACCACTTGGGCGAGCTCGCCCCGGGTGTACTTGGCAGCAACCACTTGCAGTGAATCGCCTTTGATCTTGCCCGCTTGGCCTTCGCACCCGAACTCGATATAGCGTTGCTTGCAAATTGCTTGCGCTGCTTCTCGCGCAGGTTTGAGCCATTCGCGTGCGTCAAATTTTTCTGGGTTTTCAAACAAGAACTTGCGCACCGCACCAGTCATTGCCAAACGGATGTCGGTATCGATATTGATTTTGCGCACGCCAAATTTAATCGCCTTTTGAATTTCTTCGACAGGCACGCCATAGGTTTCTTTCATATTGCCACCGTACTGGCGAATCGTCGCCAGCAACTCTTGCGGCACGCTAGATGATCCGTGCATGACCAAATGCGTATTGGGGATGCGGCGGTTGATTTCCATGATGCGGTCGATCGCCAAAATATCGCCCGTAGGCTTGCGCGTGAATTTGTAAGCGCCATGGCTAGTACCAATCGCAATCGCCAAAGCATCGAGCTGGGTGCGTTTGACAAAGTCAGCGGCCTGCTCAGGGTCTGTCAACAACTGTTCGCGCGTCATGGTGGCGTCTGTGCCGTGTCCGTCTTCTTTGTCGCCCTTCATGGTTTCTAAAGAGCCCAAACAACCTAGTTCACCTTCAACGGTCACGCCTAATTTGTGCGCCATGTCGACGACTTTGCGCGTCACATCCACGTTGTAGTCGTAACTTGCAATTGTTTTACCGTCAGCTTCTAAGCTGCCGTCCATCATGACCGAACTGAAACCCAAATCGATCGCACCTTGGCACACGCCGGGGTTTTGTCCGTGGTCTTGGTGCATCACTAAAGGGATGTGCGGATATGCCTCAACGGCGGCTTGGATCAAGTGCTTGATGAATGATTCGCCTGCATATTTACGCGCGCCAGCACTGGCTTGCAAAATCACAGGCGCACCAGTTTCGTGGGCCGCAGCCATCACGGCTTGCACTTGCTCTAAGTTATTGACGTTAAACGCCGGAATGCCATAGCCTTGCACCGCGGCATGGTCAAGAAGTTCGCGCATCGAAACGAGTGCCATAAAAATATCCTCAAAAAATAAAAATCAGTGCTTGCGCAAAATTCTACGGGCGCTCTTTTTACGCCACCTGACAAATTTTTAGCATATTGGTTCCACCTGGGGTACCCATAGGCTCACCGCAAGTGATGGCGTACACATCATTGGACTGCATGATGCCGCGCTCTTTCAAATAGGTCTCGGCTTGTGCCAATGCGG
>CAMDXA010000020.1 GCA_945878065.1 Bordetella parapertussis
GGAAACCATACGAAACTGGGAGCAAGGTAAACGCAGCCCAACAGGTGCGGCAAAGGCTTTATTAAAAATCCTAGATAAAGCGCCAGAGGCAGCTTTGGCTGCTTTGCACTGAATCAAAACCTCGGCAACTCCGGGTGACTCAACTGCCCGCCGCGCACCAGCATCTTGCCGTACTCGGCGCAGCGTTGCAGTGTCGGTATCACTTTGCCGGGGTTGAGCAAACCGCTCGGGTCGAACGCGCGTTTCACGCCGAACATTTGCTCGTTTTCCGCGGCTGAAAACTGCACGCACATGGAGTTGAGTTTTTCCACGCCTACACCGTGTTCGCCGGTCACCGTGCCGCCCATGGCCACACTGGTTTCCAAAATATCCGCGCCGAATAATTCACAGCGGTGCAACTGGTCGGGGTCGTTGGCATCAAAGAGAATGAGTGGATGCAAATTGCCGTCGCCTGCATGAAACACATTCGCGCAGCGCAAGCCGTATTTTTTTTCCATCTCGCCAATCGCCAGCAGTATGTCGGCCAAGCGCCTGCGCGGAATGGTGGAATCCATGCACATGTAGTCCGGGCTGATGCGACCGCTGGCGGGGAACGCGTTTTTGCGCCCGCTCCAAAATCTCAATCGTTCAGCTTCGTCTTTGCTGACCGCGATCGCGGTCGCGCCGCAGCCTTGCAATACCGCGCTCATGCGGCCGATTTCTTCTTCCACTTCTTCGGGTGTGCCGTCGCTCTCGCACAGCAAAATCGCTTCGGCATTCAAGTCGTAGCCCGCATGCACAAAATCTTCCACGGCGGCGGTCATGGGCTTGTCCATCATCTCTAAGCCCGCCGGAATAATGCCAGCCGCAATCACTGCTGCGACTGCGTCACCGGCTTTGCGCAAATCATCAAAGCTGGCCATGATGCAACGCGCCAGCTGCGGCTTGGGCGTGAGCTTGACCGTCACTTCCAGTGTGATGGCCAGCATGCCTTCAGAGCCGACCACCAGTGGCAGCAAATCCAGGCCGGGCGCGTCCAGCGCATCGCCGCCGAACTCAATCCATTCGCCTTCGATCGTCAGGCCTTTGACCTTCATCACGTTGTGCAAGGTCAAACCGTATTTCAAACAATGTACGCCGCCGGAGTTTTCCGCGACGTTGCCGCCAATGCTGCAAGCGATTTGGCTGGACGGATCAGGCGCGTAATACAAACCCAAAGGCGCGGCGGCCTCGCTGATGGCCAGATTGCGCACACCGCTGTGCACCACGGCGGTTCTGCTGTGCGCGTCCATTTTCAAAATACGGTTGAACTTGGCGAGTGACAAGGTGACACCTTGCGCATGCGGCATGGCGCCCCCCGACAAGCCAGTACCGGCACCGCGCGCCACCACCGGCACGTGCAGTGCATGACACGTGCGCAAAACCGCTTGCACTTGTTCGTAGGTTTCGGGCAATGCCACGCACAAAGGGCGTTGGCGGTAAGCGGTCAAACCATCGCATTCATAAGGCGTGGTGTTTTCAGACGAAGACAAGACCGCGTGCGGGGGCAGCACCCGGCGCAATGCCGCAACCACTTGCGCGCTGCGCTCAGCCAAAGCCATGTCTTGCGATCGCAGGCTGTTCATTTCAGGGGAGGTCAATGCATTCATACCGCTACTTTAAACCGAATGCCTGTTGGGGCCCACAAACAACAGCCATGTCCCTTTTTCAGGCCACTTGAAGCAGTTAAGCAAGAGGTATGCATCGCACGGGTTTGCAAGATGCGTTGGCGCACTGGCAGTGTCAAGAAACTCACAGCGAGTCAATACCGGTAGTTGAGTTGCTGTCGAAAAACACCTTGTAAAGCGTGAATGCCAAGGTGTGTATTTCATGCATTTCTTATTCGAAAAGCATGCATAAAAAATAACTGCGAATTGGCATTCGATTTGCCCATGAAGACCCATCAGTCATTGTTTGGAGTCCATCATGTTCAATTCGTCAAATGCATGCAAATGGTTGCATTGTGTGTTCACCCGCATCAGCTTCAAAGCCTTTGGCTGGTGTGTGTTGTTGGGGTCTGGTTCGTTACCAGCACTTGCGATACAAATTCAGCGTATCGAGAGCGATGTGTTTGTCAGTGGTGACATCGTCGCCAACGACGACCTGAAATTGCGTGCGGAGTTTGAGGCTGCACCGGTCAAGCGTTTGATTTTGGTCAATTCGCGCGGCGGGCATTTGAATGCCAGTCTGAACATCGCGCGCTGGTTGGCCACACTACCTGTCACCACCTTGGTGTCGGGCCCCTGCTTGTCGGCCTGCTCATTGATTTTCATGGCGGGCAAAGAGCGCATGTATGCCACGGGTTTCGAGCCGCGTCTGACGGTGATTGGTATACACGGACCCAGCCTGCCGTTGACCGGGCAAATGTTGCCCGAGCGTGCCGGCGAAATGTTGGCGTTTTACAAAGAGCGCATGGGACCTAAATACGATGCGCAATTGCTGCACACCGCTTTGTATGAGATGAAAGACGCCTCGGGCTTTGTGTTGGTGAGGGAAATCAGCCGTAACCCACCCAAAGACCGCATCACCTTGCATTGCCCGACCGCTGGCACGCCGCGTTGGCGATGCACCGAGTACCCGCGTTTGGATGCGTTCACCTTGGGCTTGGTCACCGCCACAGAAACAGTGAGCTTGCAACTGCCGGACAGCATGCGCCCTAGAATGCTTTGAACGCTTGCCAAGAGCAAGTGCATGAGCTTGCCAAGGAGACACACATGGGCGCCAGCGAAATTCCATTGCAACTGGACAACCTTTGGTTGCCGTTCACACCGAACCGAGATTTCCATCAGTTTCCCAGGGTGTTCAAGGCAGCGAGTGGGATGTACTTCACCACCAACGACGGGCAGCAAGTGCTCGACGGTATTTCCAGTTTGTGGTGTGTGGGCGCTGGCCACAACCGCCGCGAAATCAACGACGCCATCTACCAACAATTGCAAACGCTGGACTATTCCACCGCGTTTCAGTTTGGCAATGACCGCGCCTTTGAAGCGGCGCACATGCTGGCGCAATTGGCGCCCGGTGATTTGAACAAAGTGTTTTTCTGCACCTCGGGGTCAGAGGCGGCAGACACCTCGCTGAAAATCGCGCTGGCCTACCACCGCGCACGTGGACAAGGGCAACGCAATGTTTTCATCGGTCGTGAGCGCGCTTACCATGGCGTGGGCTTTGGCGGCATGAGCGTGGGCGGTATTCCCGGCAACCGCAAAGCATTTGGCTCGGCGATGTTGCCCAAGGTCGACCATTTGCGCTTTATCCACGACCCGGTGAACCATGCGTATGTGCAAGGTGAATTGCCGGTGTTTGCAGAGGACTGGTTGCTCGAATTGGAGCAGCGCATTCTGCCGCTGCATGACCCGAGCAATGTGGCGGCCATCATTGTCGAGCCGGTGGCGGGCAGCGCCGGTTGGTACATACCGCCCAAGGGCTATCTGCAACGACTGCGACAAATATGCGACAAGCACGGCATCTTGTTGATCTTTGATGAAGTCATCACCGGTTTCGGCCGCATGGGCACGCCGTTTGCCGCCGATTACTTTGGTGTCGTGCCGGACATGTTGAACTTTGCCAAATGCGTGACCAATGGCGTTATCCCATTGGGCGGTGTGATCTGTCGCGACGCGGTGTACGAGGCCGTGGTGCATACCGAGTCACCGGCACATGCCATCGAGTTCTCCCACGGTTATACCTATTCAGGCCACCCTGTGGCGTGTGCGGCAGCAGTGGCCACCATGCGCTTGTTGGCCGAAGAAAAATTGTTTGACCGCGCCGCCAGCATGGGGCCGGTGCTGGGCGATGCCGTGCATTCCGCCATCCGAGGTTTACCAAATGTGGTGGGTATCCGCTCCTTGGGCTTGGCCGCGGCGGTGGAATTGAGTCCTTCTGACAAAGGTGCAGGTCAGCGCGGTTATGCGGTCTTTTTGGATTGTTTAAAGCACGGTGTGTTGGTGCGCAGTGCCGGTGACAACATGGTGCTGGCCCCCGCTTATGTGGTGGAAAAGCCCCAGATTGAGCACATGGTCGATGTGCTGGCGCAGGCGATCAAGCGGGCGGCTTAAATGGATGGAAAAGAGCGATGAAAACCCTTGACGCTGGGTTTATGGCCCTACCACTTTGCGCAAGCTTTGTTCGAACACATCCCCGTTAGATTGGGCAATGCGTACTTTCACCGGCAGATAGCCATGCGCTGGTGCCAACCACATGTCGGCGGTCTGGTCATGGTTTTGCAGCGGCAAGCGGCTGACTTTTAGCGCTGTCAATTTGCCTGCGGGCAGGTTCAATAGTTCGCTGTCAGCCACTTGAAAGGACCACAGCTCTGCGCTTTTGGATGACACGATTTGAAAGCTCAGTTGTTGTCCGGGTTGGCGCAATTCGGGTGAACCTGCCAGCAATGCGGCGAGTTGTGCAAACAGGCTCAAGCGGTCTTGTGCCGCTACTTGCAAGGCTTGCGGCGTGCTGTTGGCGCTGAACACCACTTGCCCCTTCTCGCGCTCGAAATGCGCAGCCAGTTCTTGTTTGTTTTTCTCGCCAAAGCGTTTGGGTTGCAGCCCTTGGGGGCCGAGCTGGCCGACGCTGGTTTGTATGCGCGAACCCAACAGCATGTGGCTGATGTCCAGTTTCATCTGGTAATTCACACTGTCATGTTGCCAGAGCAATTCACCACTTGCGTTGAAGCGCAGGCCTTTGCTTTCACCCACCACGTCATATTGAAATTTGACCGGCTGCGGCCAGACAAAGCGGGCTTGCGTCAGCCAAGGGGGTGCGGCAAGCGTGTCTGCGGTCACAGGTGCAGGCACAGGGGCAGGCACAGGAGTTTCTGCGGGTGGTGGTGCGTCGGGTGCTGCAGCTTGCGTGGGTTCGTTAAGGCTGTCAGCCGTGTCCACAGGGGGCTCGCTGTTGACGGCGTCTTCTGGTGCTGCGGTCTGTGTTTGTGCCACCGCTGTGTCCTCGCTAGGCATAGCCTCGGATGAAGCCGCGGGTTCGGGCTCAGTGGGCGCGGACGCCGGGACAGGACTGGGGGCATAAAACCCTTCTTCAGGCGCGCTGCGAGCGGGGCGGGGTTTGGCAGGTTTTCGAGGCGGCGCAAGCGTCGGCGCTGCCGCAGAGGCCACGACCTGGGGCGCGGCAGCTTGCCATTGCAAGCTCAGGCGGGTGGTGTCGCCCACTTGGGTCGGCCACGCCACGGACAGGGCACGCAAACCGGCCAGGTGCACAAACAGCACCAACAACAGCAAAGCTGCCAGTGCAAGCCGGTGTTTCAAGGTCGGTGGATAGAATGCTTGCATGAAATTAGCGACATACAAAGACGGGTCACGCGATGGACAACTGGTGGTGGTTTCCAGAGATTTAAGCAGTGCCCATTATGCGAGTGGTATGGCCCAACGTTTGCAGCAGGTGCTGGACGACTGGAATTTTTTATCGCCGCAACTGCAAGACATTTACCAAACCTTGAACCAGGGCAAAGCCCGGCATGCCTTCCCGTTTGATCCCAAGATGTGCATGGCACCGCTGCCGCGTGCCTACCAATGGGCGGACGGCTCTGCCTATATGAACCATGTGGAGTTGGTACGCGCTTCGCGCAACAGCGAAGTACCGGCCAATTTTTATGAAGACCCGTTGATGTACCAAGGCGGCAGCGATGATTTTTTGGGCCCGTGCGATGACATCATTGCCGTCAGCACCGACCACGGTATCGATTTTGAAGCGGAAGTCACGGTGATCACAGGCGACGTGCCCATGCAGTGCAGCGCGGATGAAGCCTTGGAAAGTATCCGCTTGGTCATGTTGGCCAATGATGTGTCATTGCGCCGTTTGATCCCGGGCGAGTTGGCGAAAAACTTCGGGTTCTTGCAGGGCAAGCCTGCCACCGCTTTCAGCCCTGTGGCGGTGACGCCGGATGAACTCGGCAGTGCCTGGCAACACGGCCGTTTGCACCTGACCATGCGGGTCGATTGGAACGACAAACGCGTGGGCATGTGCGACGCTGGCCCCGAGATGACATTTCACTTCGGCCAGTTGATTGCCCACTTGGCCAAAACGCGCAATGTGCGCGCCGGCAGCATCATCGGCAGCGGCACAGTCAGCAACAAAGCCATTGAGAAAGAGGGCCGCAAAGACTGGCCCAAAGGTTACAGCTGCATTGCCGAAAAACGCGCCATTGAAACGATTTTGGATGGCAAAGCACACACCGAATTCATGCAATTCGGTGACACCGTGCGCATCGAAATGAAAGACAAGGACGGCCACAGCGTGTTTGGCGCCATTGATCAAAAAGTCTCGCTGCTGCGGGCTTGATGCATCGCCCCTAAACACGGTTTGTTGGCGCTGACGACAGCCTGTTACACCTGACCTGGGTCGGCGGCCATTTGGTCAAATTTTTTGAAATATTGGCGCGCCATCGCCACCAACTGGGCATCACTGGGATGGTCGCTCGCCACGTTGTCCACAATGGCATGTGCCGCGCCTTTGGCATGCAAGTTACACCACTGTTTGAACTCGGTACGCGCTGCGCCGGGACCGGTCAACAACACCTCGTGCGTACCGGTCAGTTGATCGCTGACTTCTTTGAAAAAAGAATGCGCGTCGGTGTGCTTGCCTTGGTGGCTGTGGTGACTGCGGGAACGGATGCGTTGCGCTTCTACATGTTCGCGGTCAAACATCAGCACATGCGCTTCTTGGTGGTCTATCCAGACGATGGCGTGGTAGGTGGACATGGTGTGCTTTCTTAATGGGCAACGTGTGCGGTTTCAAAAGTGGTTTGGCAAGCTGCGCAACGCAGGGCTTGGGGCGCGACTTGCAGACGTGCGTCAGATAGCGCATGGCCGCATGTCTGGCACAGCCCATACACGCCTTGGGTGATGCGATCCAGCGCGTCGTCAATGGTTTGCAATTGCGCAATTTCGTTTTCATCAATGGCAAACGCCAAGTCGCGTTGGCTGTTGATGAGCCCCGGGTCGTCTTGGGTATGGTCAAACTGCTCGAACGCCACCTCGGCGCGACTGACTTTGCCGTCGCGTTGCTCTGACATGCGCTCAAGCAAGGCTTCGCGCATGCGCTCCAAGGTTTGACGGTAGGCTTGTGTGGCAGGTGCTTTCATGGCGTGCTTTCGTTCAACAGATGTCCCATCATGCGTTGGCTTTCCCGATGCGGGCTTGATCTTTGTCAACAAAGCCGTCGCTGGCCGGGCGCAAGGCACAATCTGGCCCATGGCAAACAAGACAATGGCACCATGAAACAAATTGACTACAGCATTTACGACACATTGCGCATCACCCGCCGCGGGCCGAACGACAGCGTGCTCGATATTCAAATGAAAGCCGCCAACGGCAAACTGCCCACTGCAGGACACCACGGGCACGCCGATTTGTGCGAGATATGGCGTGACGTCGGCCGCGATGACAGCGTGCGTTGCGCGGTGCTGCGCGGCGAGGGCATGGGCTTTTCCGGCGGCGGCGACATGGCGTTGGTGCAAGACATGGCCCAGGACTTTGAAGTGCGCACTCGCGTGTGGAAAGAAGCGCGTGACCTGGTCTACAACATCATCAACTGCGACAAGCCGGTGGTCAGCGCCATGCACGGCCCGGCGGTTGGTGCTGGTTTGGTGGCGGGTTTGCTGGCCGATATTTCGATTGCCGCCAAAAGCGCCAAGATTGTTGACGGACACACGCGCTTGGGTGTCGCCGCCGGTGACCACGCGGCCATCATCTGGCCTTTGCTGTGCGGCATGGCCAAAGCGAAATACTATTTGATGCTGTGCGAACCGGTCAGCGGCGAAGAGGCCGAGCGCATCGGTCTGGTGTCACTGTGTGTGGATGACGATAAGTTGCTGGACAAAGCCTATGAAGTGGCCGACAAACTCGCCGCTGGCAGCCAAACCGCGATTCGCTGGACCAAATACAGCTTGAACAACTGGTTGCGCCAAGCCGGGCCATCGTTTGACACCTCGCTGGCGCTGGAGTTCATGGGCTTTGGCGGCCCCGATGTGCGCGAAGGCGTGAATGCCATCAAAGAAAAAAGGCCGCCGCATTTCGGTTGACATGAACGCCAGAACCTGGGCCATTGTCAGCAGCGTGCTTGCGCTGCATTTGTTTGCTTTGTGGGCGCTGCATCAGGGCTTGCTCAGGCGCGTGGCCGACGTGGTTGTGCCTGTGATGCTGGTCAGCTCCACACCGCCGCCGCCAGAGGTGAAGCCACCCCCCCAACAGGAACCGCCGCCGCCTGAGGTGAAGCCTCCGCCCAAGCAAGAGCCACCACCGCCTGAGGTGAAGCCGCCACCCAAACAGGAGCCGCCGCCACCAGAGGTGAAACCACCGCCCAAGCAGGAACCGCCCCCCAAACCGGTGTCAACCCCAGTGCCGACGCCGCCTGTGGCCCCGCCGCAGACCGCGCCAGCTGCGCCAGAGGTGTTGGCCGCACCGAAAGCCGCCCCGGCTGCGCCAGCGGTGGTGACGACGCCCGCACCTGCCCCGCCACCGGCACCGGCACCGGCACCGGTTGTCGCTCCGCCTGCACCGCCAGCGGTGGCCGTGGCCCCGCCTGCGCCTGCGGCACCTACTGCTCCCCCCGCGCCTGCACCTGCACCTGCACCAGCACCAGCACCAGCACCAGCACCAGCACCAGCACCAGCACCAGCACCCGCGCCAGCAGCGGCTAAAGTCGAGTTGCCTTCTTCCAAAGCGGATTACTTGCACAATCCCCCACCAGACTACCCGCGCATGAGTGTGCGCTTGGGCGAGCAAGGGCAGGTGGTGGTGAAGGTGTTGATTGGCACGGACGGTGTGCCGCAAAAAGTGGAATTGCACACCAGCAGCGGGTTTGCGCGGCTGGACAAGTCGGCCTTAGACGCCGCCATGCGATGGCGCTATGTGCCGGGCAAGCGTGGTGGCGTGGCCGAAGCCATGTGGTATCAGGTGCCGATCACCTTTAACTTGAAAAAAGAGTAACTATGAATATTGACCATGGACTGATGAATGTATGGACAGAGGGCGACGCAATCATTCGCGCGGTGGCATTGCTGCTGTTGGCCATGTCGCTGGCATCGTGGATGGTGATTGTTGTCAAGACACTCAATCTGCTGTCGGCGCGCAAGCAAGCACAGCGCATTGAAGCGTTTTGGCGCAGCGCCAATATCAATGAGGGGATCAAGACCTTGGGCGACGAGGTGCACAACCCGTTTCGCGAAGTGGCCAGCAAGGGGCAGCAAGCCTTGGCACATTTAAAGACAGGCGCGGCTCAGACTGAACTGTCCAAGCAACTCGACACCAGCGACTGGGTGACCCGCGGTTTGCAAAACGCGATTGACGATGAGGTGGGCAAACTGCAGTCGGGGCTGGCCATTTTGGCCTCGGTGGGATCGACCTCGCCGTTCGTCGGTTTGTTTGGCACCGTATGGGGCATCTACCATGCCTTGATGCAAATTGGCATGGCCGGCCAAGCCACCATCGACAAAGTGGCGGGCCCGATTGGCGAGGCCTTGATCATGACCGCGCTGGGTTTGGCGGTGGCGATTCCGGCGGTGCTGGGCTACAACGCGTTGGTGCGTGCCAACAAATCCATCGTGGCCCGCATGAACCGCTTCGCCCACGATTTGCATGCCTTGCTGATCACCGGTTCGCGTGTGAAAACAGGGGCTTAAACCATGTCTTTTGGTACCCAAAACGATACCGATGAGGTGATGAACGAAATCAACATGACGCCGCTGGTGGATGTCATGTTGGTGTTGTTGATCGTTTTCATCATCACCATTCCGGTGATGAAACATTCGGTCAACATCGAGTTGCCGCGTGCCAGCAACCAACCGCAAGACGCCAAGCCGCAAACCATCCGCTTGACCGTGGATGCGCAAGGCAGTTATTTTTGGAACGACACCGCTGTGGACGACGCACAACTGCAAACCCGCTTGGCCGAAGCCGCTGCCAAACAACCGCAGTCGCCCTTGCATATCAGCGGCGACCGCGCCGTGCGTTACGAGCGCGTGGCGCAAGCCATGGCCGCGGCGCAACGCGCAGGCATCACACAAATCGGCTTCATCACAGACAACAATGTCCGCTGAAGCGAACCACTGACCTTTTCAAGGCACACCATGTCCAACCCCTCTGGTTTTAATTTCGATAATTTTTTACCGGGCTTTGATTTCTTGAAGCAATTCGCCCAGGCCAATCCGGCCGCCGCCATGCCTACCGGGGCGCAATGGGTCACGCCCACCTTGGACCCTGCCGAATTGGACAAACGCATTCAAGATTTGAAATCGGTGCAATTTTGGTTGGACCAAAACGCCAAAGCCTTGAGCGCCACCATTCAGGCGCTGGAAGTGCAGCGCATGACCTTGTCCACCTTGCAGAGCATGAATGTCGGCATGGCCGATCTGACGGCTGCCATGTCCGGCAAGCCCGCACAGCCACGCGCGTCTTCTGCTGAGACAAAAGCTGCGGCCGGTCAACCCACCGTCGACCCGATGCAATGGTGGGGCGCCATCGGCCAGCAGTTTCAAACCATTGCCTCACAGGCCGTGGCTGACATGCAAAAGCATGCCAACACCTTTGCCGCTGATAAGGCCGCGCCAGCCTCGGCAAGCCCGGCCCCGGCGACCAAACCCCGCGCGGCCAGGCCCCGTAAAACTGCGCCGGCCAGCAACGCCCGCCCCGCCGCAAAACCGCGTGCCAAGCCCGGAAAAGCCAAGTCTTGATGAATCTCTTTCCGAACGGCCATGCCACGCACCCGCATTGGCAGATGGCGGCTGACATGGTGCTGGCGCAATTGCGCGCTTGCATGAAGCAAGACGCATTTGCCGCACATCCTTCTTTGGGGTTGGTCTATATCACCGACCATTTCGCGGCTTATGCGCAAGAGTTGCTCGACCATTTGGCCGACGAATTGCCCGAGGTCCCGCAATGGAGCGGCACCGTCGGCGTGGGTATTTTTGGCAACAGCACAGAGTACATAGACACACCTGCATTGAGCGTGATGTTGTGCGATTTGCCTGCGTCAGCGTTCCGGGTGTTCAGTGGCAAAGCGCCGCTGGGGCAAGCCATGGTGCAAGGTTTTGAAGCGCACACGGCATTGGTCCATGCAGATTCACACACGCCAGAACTCAGCGAATTGATCGTGGACTTGGCCGACAGCACCGACAGTGGCGCGGTGTTTGGCGGCTTGGCGTCCAGCCGAGGTGACCTGGTGCAGTTTGCCCGCAGCCAGACCGACAGCCTGCCCAAGCGCGGCCAGGGTGTTTACAGCGGCGGGTTAAGCGGTGTGGCATTCAGCCCCAGCGTTGACATGCTGACACGGGTCACCCAAGGCTGTTTGCCGTTTGGCGAGATACACCACATCACTTCGGCCAAAGAGCATGTGGTGCTGACCTTGGACGACGCCCCGGCGCTCTATACCTTGATGCAGGCCTTGCATGTGCCGATCGACAACCCGCGTTCAGCGGTAGACAAGGTGCGCGAAACACTGGTGGGCTTGTCCTTGCCCCACCAATCGGTGTTGCGCGCCACGGGGGGCTTGGATGATGCGGCCATGGTGAGGCACATCATTGGCTTGGACCCGGTGCGCCACGGTGTGGCTGTGGCGCATGCTGTCAGCGAAGGCATGCAACTGGTGTTTTGCAAGCGCGATGCCGCATCGGCCAAGGCCGATTTGCTGCGCATGGCCACCGAAATCCGCGAATCGCTGGAGCCGCAAGAAACGGAGCCCGAGGCTTGGGGGACTGCAGGCCAAGCGCCAGAAGTGTCACGCCAAGGACGCCGAATTGCGGGTGCAATTTACATCAGTTGCACCGCCAGAGGCGGGCCGCATTTCGGCGCACCGAATGCGGAATTGAACATCATCCGGCGTGCCTTGGGGGATGTGCCGCTGGTGGGTTTTCTCGCTGGCGGTGAAATCGCCAACCAACAGGTGTACGGCTATACCGGGGTGTTGACCGTGTTCACAACGCCTTGAGGTGAGACGCCATCACGTGCTTGTACAGGCCGGACTGACCCGTGAATTTGGTCTGTGAATAGCTGTTTAAAAGCGGCAATTAGTGGTATTGATACAAAAAAATTAACCGTTAAAACGTACTATCTGCTTGATGGGTGCGGCATGAGGCTGTGCCACCAAATCAGGAGACTGGTATGCAAGCCCCCTCTAACGGTACGAAGGATGTTCGGTGGCCCGCAACCCGCATCAAGGGAAAGCGACTGGTTCTGGCCAGCAGCATATGGCTGGCCGGTTTGCACAGCCTGTCGCTGGCCGCGCAAGAATTGGAGACACCGCGCGCTGTGCGTGACACGTTCAGCATCAGCAGCGGCTGCCGATTAACTGATGTTCATTCGTCACCATCAACAGCATTCGTTTGACCTTCCGGGGTTGTACGCTACTTGCTCAATGGCTTGGCGTTCTAATCGTGGCTGCCATTGCGTTCTTTCTACTGAAGGACAAGTGATTTACCTATACGGGAGAACCTATGCGCACGCTAAGAGAAATTGCAGTTGAAATTTTTGCAGATTGGACTGTCATCAATAACGCAGGTGCCCTAGAAGCCCTGGAATGCATGAGAAAAATGGGCGTAGTGACTGAAAGATTTGGAGCAGACCCGAATGGCTATGCCGTAGTCGGCGCCTTCCTTAGCAATTCCAGCGGTTGGCGTGGATCCGTTGCAAGGCGAATCAAGAAAGAATTGAGGCAAATGTGCGGCCAACCGAGACCGTACTTTCAGAAATACTTTCGCTCACAGGCGGACTCTAGCGTGACGCGCAAGCATGAAGAAATGCCAAGCTACGCGCTGCAACTGCTCTACTCCCGTGAACAACAAGGTGAAAACGTGAGTCTTAGTCGAGAAGCGTTGCCAGAAGACTTTCCCTCAGTTCGCGCAGTGGGCATCTACGACCTCCGAGATCGCGAGTGACTTCTAACCCTACGCTCAAGGAGGACTGCGCAAAAGCGCGAAGCCCCTTGGCTCCAAGTTAGGCATAGAACGTACTTCGAAATCAAATACGCAGAAAAACATGAAGCTCGCTACTACCGCCAAGTTGCCAAAGAAAACCTCGGCTAAGGTCAACGACCCAGACAATCCCGCATGGAATGAGGACATGCTGGGTGCGCCGGTGATTAAGCGTGGTCGTGGGCCACAGACCGCCCCGACAAAAATCCTGACCTCTGTTCGCTTGGGCGCGGACATTTCGGAGAACATCATCGAGCCTAATGACAAGGTGGAATACAAACTTGCCGATATGGTGGCGGCGATGACTACAAAAAATCGCCATGATGAAATGTCAATTGGTAAGCCTGTGGGTCAAGAGGAGCTTTGATGACGAACCGTCGCACTTACGTGCCCGAGGCCGGTGACATGTTTGGTTGCAATATGACCGACAAGCCTTTGCTTGAGTCACTCCACGAGCCGGCCATTGCCGAAGTTGGGGCAGCCTGGGAGCTTGAGATTGAGCGCCGCTTGGCCGAATATGATCGCGGCGAAACTAACTGCATCGACCCCAACGAAGTTTTCGCCAAGGCGCGAAGTATGGCCCGGTGATCAAGCCAAGTTAGAAACAAAACATTCAGGCTGGCTAGATTAATTTCATTGAATCTGAACAGGACTGCGATCATGAAAGCGCAACTCTTACAGCAAGCAAGCGTGCTTGATATTGACGAGCAGATCGAATTGGCCGAAGCTATATGGACCGGTATCGTCAGTCGTGGTTTAGTACCGTCGTTGACGCAAGCACAGAAATTAGAGTTAGACCGCCGCCTCGCAGACCATCTGGCAAATCCGGACGATGTAATTGCATGGGATGACGTTAAAGCTGCCGCCCTCAAACCCCCCGTGCCCTATCGCCTTTAAATCTCCCCACAAAACCAGCGAAGTCCCCCGCATCCAACGCATCCCGCACTTCTTGCATCAGGTTCAAGTAGTAGTGCAGGTTGTGCACCGTGGCCAGCATGGGCCCGAGCATTTCGCCGCAGCGGTCCAAGTGATGCATATAAGCGCGGCTGAAGCCTTCGCGTCCACCATCGTTCCAACTCACGCCTGAACTGCCCGCACACGCATAACACGTGCAACTCGGGTCTATCGGTTGCGGATCGCTTTTGTGTCGCGCATTGCGCAACTTCAAATCCCCATAGCGGGTAAACAAAGTGCCGTTGCGCGCATTGCGCGTGGGCATGACGCAATCGAACATATCCACACCAACGCGCACGCCTTCCACCAAATCTTCCGGCGTGCCCACGCCCATCAGATAACGCGGTTTGTGCGCGGGCAGGCGGTGCGGTGTGTGCGCCATGATGCGCAGCATCTCGTCCTTGGGTTCGCCCACGCTCACGCCGCCGACCGCGTAGCCGGGGAAATCCATCTCCACCAAACGATCTAAAGACTCTTGCCTTAACGACTCAAACATGCCGCCTTGCACAATGCCAAACAAGGCGTTCGGGTTGGTCAAGCGATGAAATTCATCCTGGCTGCGCCGCGCCCAACGCAAACTCATTTGCATCGATGTATTCGCTTCGGTTTCGGTGGTCAACTGGCCTTTGGTTTCATAAGGCGTGCATTCATCCAACTGCATCACGATGTCGCTATTCAGCACGGTTTGAATTTGCATGCTGACCTCGGGCGACATGAACAGCTTGTCGCCGTTCACCGGAGACGCAAAGTGCACGCCTTCCTCGGTGATCTTGCGCATCGCGCCCAGTGACCACACTTGAAAGCCGCCGCTGTCGGTCAATATCGGTTTGTGCCATTGCTCAAAGCCGTGCAAGCCGCCGAAGCTTTGCATGATCTCTTGCCCCGGGCGCATCCACAAATGGAAGGTGTTGCCCAAAATGATTTGCGCGCCCATGTCGTGCAGGCTGCGCGGCATCACGCCTTTGACTGTGCCGTAAGTGCCCACCGGCATGAAGATAGGCGTTTGCACCACGCCGTGGTTCAGGGTGAGGCGGCCACGGCGGGCCTGGCCTTCGGTTTTTAAGAGATCAAATGTCAGCATGCGGGTAGTTTACGTGCCCGGGTAAGCCGTTTTGAGAGCAGATGCACTGGACAAACCATATTCTTTACATTAATATTTGCTTTACTTTTTGAAAAAGTAAAGGATTTCATATATGTCAAGCAATGCAGTTGTTTCCAGCAAAGGGCAGGTCACCTTGCCAGTCGCCATGCGCAATCAGCTTGGCATTGAGCCGGGCTCGCATATTCAATTTGAAGTGCGGGGCAAAGAAATAGTGATCACGCCTTTACTGCCGATGAGCGCTTATTACGGCATCCTCAAGGGGTATGACTTGGGCGACATCGAGCCGCCCAAGGACCCTGACAAGGACTACGAATGAACATAGTTGATGCATCCGGTTGGATAGAGTTTTTTTTAGCCGGAGCCAATGGTCCCAAATTCAAACCGGTCATTGAAAACACCAGTGAGTTGTTGGTTTCCAGTGTCAATATGTATGAAGTGCACCGGGTGTTGTCGCGCAAACTGCCGGTTGAATTGCGCGACATGTGTTTGGAGGTGATGCGACGCGCCCCGGTGATTGAACTCAACGACGAACGCGCCATTGCCGCGTCTGAGTTATCGCTGAAACACGGCTTGGCCATGGCGGATGCCGCCATGTATGCCATCGCTTTAGAGCACAAAGCTGTTTTGTGGACACAAGACGCAGACTATCAAGGCTTAAAGGGCGTGAAGTATTTTCCTAAGGCCTGAATTTCGTCAACAGCATGGCATCCCCATAACTAAAGAAACGGTATTGCTGAGCTATCGCGTGTTGGTACACACGGTGCATATGCTCAAACCCACTGAACGCCGCCACCAACATCAACAAAGTGGATTTGGGCAAGTGGAAATTGGTGATCAACACATCCACCACCTTGAACGCAAACCCCGGCGTGATGAAGATGCGCGTATCGCCCTCGGTGTGGCCGGTTTGCGCCCAAGACTCCAGCGTACGCACACTGGTCGTGCCGACCGCCACCACCCGTCCGCCGCGTGCGCGGCAATCATCA
The DNA here is from genome assembly GCA_945878065.1 of Bordetella parapertussis. Lineage (GTDB taxonomy): Bacteria > Pseudomonadota > Gammaproteobacteria > Burkholderiales > Burkholderiaceae_C > Limnohabitans > Limnohabitans parapertussis_B. Next base: position 15,977 of record CAMDXA010000020.1, read on the forward strand.
ATGGCTTGCAGCGTGGCCGCAGGTAGTCGGTACCACTCGCTGTGCATGCGGTGTTCGCTCAAGTCTTCGGTTTTCACCGGTGAAAAAGTGCCCGCACCCACGTGCAGCGTGACGCTGGCGGTGTGCACACCACGCTTCGCAAGCGAATGCAACACGTCTTCATCGAAATGCAGCGCGGCGGTGGGCGCTGCTGCCGCGCCCGGGTGTTTGGCAAACACGGTTTGGTAGCGTTGTCTGTCTTCTTGCTGGTGTTCATCAGCCGCATTTTTTTGATAGCGCTCTATATATGGCGGCAACGGCATGTGGCCGTGTTGTGCCATCAATGCATGCGGCTCACCGCTGAACGATAGCAAAAACAAAGCGCCGTTTTCATCCGGCCAGCGGCCGAGCAGCGTCGCCTCAAACGCATGACGGCGACCGCTGCGGTCCCACATCATCAGTCGCGCACCGGCTGCGGGTTTTTTGCTGACCTTCATGTGTGCGACCACACGGTTCGGCGCTTCGCCCGCCACATCGGGCAGCACCCGCTCAATCAGCAATTCCAGTTGCCCGCCGCTGGCTTTTTCGCCGAACAAACGCGCGTTCACCACTTGCGTGTCGTTGAACACCAGCAGGTCACCGGCTTGCAGCAAATCCGGCAATTCACGAAAGATGCGGTCCACCGGTTGCAAAGGGTCTCGTGCGTCAAGCAACTTTGAACCGCTGCGCTCAGCGGCGGGATGCTGGGCAATCAGTTCGGGGGGGAGTTGGAAATCGAAATCGCTGAGTGTGAACTGGCGAACAGAAGAAGAGGGCATGTGCTTGAGGGCCGGACGGGCCCGTTCCAAGAGGTTGAAATAAGCCTTATTTTCTCAGACAGTTGTGGTTGAGAGGTTTGTTCCAACGCAAGCGTTGGCTATGGCTTCACAACAGCATCAAGTTCCACACAAAAAACTCAACCGGGCTTTTCAATTTTTTCAAGAAATGCATTCACCAATTCCGGTCCAGCCTGAATCACATGCTCAGGCCCGGGGAAAGCATGTGTTTGCACATCGGCAATGTATTCGCGGAACGCCGACACGCGTTCTTGCTGCATATGCTGGCGCATGGCGTGGAAGTCGCGGTACTGTTTGGAGTGGCGGGCGAACGGTCCGGGTCCGTCGCCCAGAATATCTTCGGCAAACAAAAACTGTATGTCGCCGCCGCTGCCCGCGCCAATGGACGAGGTGATCAGCGTGGTGCGCTTGGACAACTCGCGCAGTATTTGCTCGGGTATGACTTCGACTTCAACCGCCCATGCACCGGCGTTCTCCAGCGCTTTGATTTCGCGGTACAGCTGTACCGCCTCGTCAGCAGTTTTACCGACTGCGCGCAAGCCGCCAGTCCAAGTGCTTTTGCGCGGTACCAAACCGACATGGCCTTGGGCGGGTACACCGGCTTCGGCCAGCGCGTTGATAAACCGCGGGCTCCATTGACACATGATGGCGTCGCCGCCTATCTCCATGGCGCTGAACGCCAGACGCAGCGCTTCTTCCGGGCTGGTCACGGCCACCAGTGGCAGTGAAAATGACATGAAGGTATGCGGTGCGGCTTTGCGGATTTCCATGGCCAAGTCTGGGCGTTTCGGGTCGAAGCGCACCTTCAAAGTGTCGATGCCAGCTTCTTCAGCGGCAGCAGCTTCCTCGGGTGTGAACGCCAGCGTTTCAACCAGCGTTCGCTTTCCTTTAAGTTCGCGAATGTCGCGCACGGTGTAATTGCGTTGCCCGTAAGCGCCCGCCATGGTGGCGATACGCTTGAGCGGGCGCGGGCCCGGTTCGCGCGGTGGAATGGCGCCGCTGCTTTTGAATGTGGTCATACGGTGTCCGTTAAAAACGAGGTGAGAAAAACATCTGTGCGCGATGACACTGTCACCCGCCCACCCGCAGGACAAAACCTGGCAGGCAAGCTCAAAGCGGATACTAGCAGTTGAGCATTGAAAACCCAAATGATGATTCTTAACGCCCAAGACACCGCCGCTGCTTTGCCCTACCAGCCCTTGGCTGATTGCATCAAAGATTTACTGCAAGACGCCTCAGTGAAGGTGCCGCCGCGCCTGGTACAGACATTGTTTAGCGGCGGCAGTTTGTTTGTCATGCCGGCTTCCGACAAGCAAGTCGCCATCACCAAGCTGATCACCTTTGTCGCTGACAACCCGGTGCGTCAACTGCCTGCGATTCAAGGCGATGTGGTGGTGTTTGACGCTATCAATGGAAAACGTTTGTGTGTGTTGGATGGGCCGACGGTGACGGCGCGGCGCACCGCTGCGGTGTCATTGCTGGCTGCACTACTGTTGGCGCCCAAACCTAACGGCAAGATGTTGATCGTCGGTGCGGGGGTGCAAGGGCGTTCGCACTTGGAAGCATTCGCCCAAGGCCTGGGCGTGAAAGACGTGATGGTCGCTTCGCGTAGCCGCGCCAGTGCGCAAGCATTGGTGCAACACGCGATCAACATAGGTCTACAAGCGCAAGTGGTGTACAACGCCGACGAAGCAATTGCCGAATGCAGTCTGGTGGTCACCGCCACCAGCGCCCAGCAAATCGCCATGCGAGCCCGCCCCAGAGACGACGCGTTCGTGTGCGCGGTGGGCGCGTTCAGTCCGCGCATGGTCGAGTGGGCACCCGAGGTGTGTCTGCACATGGCGCAGCACGGGCGTATCTTCGTTGACACCCGCGACGCTGACCATGAAGCTGGTGATTTATTGCAAGCCGGTTTGGATGTGTCGCGCTTTGCCTCTTTGCAAGACGTGGTTCAACAACCGCACGAATTCACGAACAAAACAGGCCCGGTGTTTTTCAAAAGCTGTGGTTGGGCGGGCTGGGATTTGGCGGCGGCACGATGTGTGGTGCAAGCTTTGAAAAACACGGCATAGCCACTGCAGCAGGCACAATCCGCTCACCCATGTCTGCCGAAACATCTTCAAGCACCGTCACCGAGCGCAAACCATTGTCTGTGCCGCAAAAAGCTTTGCGCAAAATGGGCTTGCTGCGCCCGGTCGACATGGCTTTGCATTTGCCCATGCGTTACGAAGACGAAACCCAGTTGGGCACACTCGGCTCTGCACGCGACGGCGACACCCTGCAATTCGAAGCCGTGGTGCAAAGCTGTCAGGTGGTGTTCAAACCGCGTCGCCAATTGCAAGCAGTGGTGAGTGACGGCAGCGACATCTGCACGCTGCGTTTTTTCAATTTCTACCCGAACATGCAAAAGGCCTTGGAGGTCGGGCGCAAAGTGCGTTTGCGCGGCGAGTTGCGTGGCGGTTTCATGGGCTACACCATGATGCACCCGACGGTGCAAGCCGCCGGTTCGCCCTTGGCAGCCGCACTGACGCCGGTGTACCCGAGCACTGCCGAGTTGCCGCAAGCCTATTTGCGCAAAGCCGTGCTGGGCGGATTGGCGCGTGCTTTACAAAGCGATGCATTCACAGAAACCATTCCGCGCGAGCATCTGCCGCCACGCAGTTGGGGCTTGCGCGAGAGCTTGCAGTTTTTGCACCACCCCGCGCCCGATGTGTCGCTGGGCGAATTGGAAGACCGCAGCCACCCGGCTTGGCAGCGCTTGAAAGCCGAGGAACTGCTGGCGCAACAGTTGTCGCAATTGCAGGCCAAGCGCGAACGCCAATTGTTGAATGCGCCGGTGCTGGCGCACAGCACGCGGACAGATGGCGTGTGGGCGCAATTGCACGCCGTCTTGCCGTTCAAGTTGACCGGTGCGCAAAACCGCGTGGTGACTGAAATCGCCAAAGACGTGGCGCGTGCTGTACCTATGCATCGCTTGTTGCAAGGCGATGTCGGCTCGGGCAAAACCGTGGTGGCCGCTTTGGCGGCGGCGCAATGTATAGACGCGGGTTGGCAATGCGCGTTGATGGCGCCGACCGAAATATTGGCCGAGCAGCATTTCGCCAAACTGGTCGGCTGGCTGGCGCCGGTGTTGCAGCCTTTGGGCTTGCAAGTGGCGTGGCTAACCGGCAGTCAGAAAAAAAAGGAACGCGACGCCATGCTGGCGCTGGTTGAAAGCGGCGAGGCTGCGTTGGTGGTCGGCACGCACGCCGTCATCCAAGACAAAGTGCGTTTCAAGGCGCTGGGCCTGGCCATCATCGATGAGCAACACCGTTTCGGCGTGGCGCAGCGGTTGGCGCTGCGGCAAAAGCTTTCTGACGCCGAGACGTTTGGCGAGCAAGGGGCGGGCGCACCGCAGGAACCGCATTTGCTGATGATGAGTGCCACGCCCATTCCGCGCACGCTGGCCATGAGCTATTACGCCGACTTGGATGTGTCCACCATCGACGAGTTGCCGCCCGGGCGCACACCGATCGTCACCAAACTGGTGGCCGAGTCACGGCGGGATGAAATCATTGAACGCATACGCGCCCAATTGCAAGAGGGCAGGCAGATTTACTGGGTATGTCCGCTGATTGAAGAAAACGAGGCGCTGGATTTGCGCAACGCCACCGACACGCACCAGGATTTGTGCAACGCCTTGCCCGGCGTGATAGTTGGTTTGCTGCATTCGCGCATGCCGCAGGCTGAAAAGAAAGCCGTCATGTCCTTGTTTGTGCAAGGGCAAATGGGCGTGCTGGTCAGCACCACGGTGATCGAGGTCGGCGTGGATGTGCCCAATGCCTCGCTGATGGTGATCGAGCATGCCGAGCGATTCGGTTTGAGCCAGTTGCACCAGTTGCGCGGGCGGGTCGGGCGCGGTGCGGCGGCATCTGCGTGTGTGCTCTTGTATTCGCTGGGCGAACACGGGCGACTCAGCGACACCGCGCGGGCGCGGTTACGCGCCATGGCCGACACCAACGATGGGTTTGAAATTGCCCGCCGCGACTTGGACATACGCGGCCCGGGGGAATTTTTAGGTTCGCGCCAAAGTGGTGCCGCCATGCTGCGGTTTGCCGATCTGGCGGTGGACGGCGAGTTGCTGCAATGGGCGCAGCACCTCGCGCCTGTCATGCTGGACCAACACCCGCAAAATGCCGCCCGCCACGTGGAACGCTGGTTAGGTGGAAAATCCGACTTTCTGAAAGCCTGAACACAATATGACCCTGACCGAACTGAAATACATCGTTGCCGTGGCGCGTGAAAAGCATTTCGGCCGCGCGGCAGAGGCTTGTTTTGTGTCGCAACCGACCTTGTCGGTGGGCATCAAAAATTTGGAAGAGGAATTGCAGGTCAAGTTGTTTGAGCGCAGCGCCAACGAAGTGGCGGTGACGCCGCTGGGCGAAGACATCATCCGCCAGGCGCAAAGCGTGCTCGAGCAAGCCGCCAACATCAAAGAGATTGCCAAGCGCGGCAAAGACCCGCTGGCAGGTCCGCTGCGATTGGGCGTGATCTACACCATCGCGCCTTATTTGCTGCCCGAACTGGTTCGCCACAGCATCGACATGTCGCCGCAAATGCCATTGATGCTGCAAGAAAATTTCACTGTCAAATTGCTGGAGATGTTGCGCACCGGCGAGATCGATTGCGCCATCATGGCCGAGCCTTTCCCAGACACCGGCTTGGCAATTGCCCCCTTGTATGACGAACCGTTCATGGCGGCGTTGCCCAGCAACCACCCGCTGGCCGGACGCGATTCCATCAGCGCGACCGAATTGAAGGCCGAGACCATGCTGCTCTTGGGCAATGGCCATTGTTTCCGCGACCATGTGCTTGAAGTTTGCCCCGAATTCGCGCGCTTTTCCAACGACACCGAAGGCATTCGCAAAAGCTTTGAAGGCTCTTCATTGGAAACCATCAAACACATGGTGGCCGCAGGCATGGGCGTGACCTTGGTGCCGCGACTCAGCGTGCCTAAAGATGCTCTGTTGGCCACAGGTAAAAAGAAAAAATCGCTGGACACCTATGTGCGTTATCTGCCGATTGTCGAGGGCAAGGACGCACCGCCGACGCGCCGCGTGGTGCTGGCTTGGCGGCGCAGTTTCACCCGCTACGAAGCCATTGCCGCTTTGCGCAACGCCATCGTCGCCAGCGAGTTGCCCGGCGTGATGCGACTGTCATGAACCAAGCGGCAGCTGACCACCACACACCGCGCTGGCGCCAACAGGCCGCGCTCTATTTGGACCTGATTCGCTGGAACCGTCCCGCCGGTTGGCTGCTGTTGTTGTGGCCGAGTTTGAGCGCGCTGTGGCTGGCTGCAGGTGGGTTTCCGGGTTGGCATTTGCTCTTGGTGTTCGTGCTGGGCACGGTGCTCATGCGCAGTGCCGGTTGTTGCATCAACGATGTGGCGGATCGTGAATTTGACAAGCATGTCAAGCGCACAGCCAGCCGACCGGTCACCTCCGGTGCGTTGACGGTGCGCCAGGCGTTGACGGCGGGTGCAGTGCTGGCCTTGTGTGCGTTTGCTTTGGTGCTGACCACCAATACCGTGACCGTGGCCTGGTCCTTTGCTGCATTGGCGGTCACCTTGGCCTACCCCTATGCCAAACGCTATGTCGCCATGCCGCAAGCGGTGCTCGGCATTGCTTTCAGTTTTGGCATTCCGATGGCATTTGCCGCTGTCAACGGCGGACCACTGACTGTGTCCGGCGTGTGGAATGCCGTGCCGCCACTGGCTTGGGGGCTGTTGGTGCTCAATGCTTTTTGGGTGCTCGCTTATGACACCATTTACGCCATGGTGGACCGGGACGACGACCTGCGCATCGGCATGAAAACCTCGGCGATCACGCTCGGAAAATACGACGTGGCCGCCGTCATGGGTTTTTATATGGTTTATTTGTTGGGCATGTTGTTGCTGCTCAAGCCGCTGAATTTGGGCTGGCCGCATTGGTTTTCGATTGAAATCGCTGCGGTGCAGGGGTTTTGGCATTTCGGCATGATTTACAAACGCCAGCGCGAAGGCTGTTTTCGCGCTTTCCGCATGAACCATTGGCTGGGGGCGACCGTGTTTGCGGGCATTGCCGGCGGCTTGTGGCTCAAAGGCTAAGACTCAAACAGTTGCTCGAATTCAAGCCTTGTGTGAGTCCAAGCTGTCACCAAGCGCTATGCTGCGCTGGTGTGCGGCTTGCAGCGCAGCCGCGATCAAGTCGGCCAGGCCGTCAGACTGCATGCGGCTGATGGCCGCATAGGTGGTGCCACCTTTGGAGGTGACTTTGTCGCGCAACACCGCCGGCGAGTCCTTGCTGCTGCGGGCAAGGTCTGCGGCGCCGACAAAGGTGCCAACCGCCAATTGGTGGGCTTGTTCGGCGCTCAAACCCATGCGCACTCCGGCGCTGACCATGGCTTCTATGAAGTAAAAAACGTAAGCCGGGCCAGAGCCGGAAACGGCGGTGACCGCGTCTAACAAAGTTTCTTGCGCCACCCAGATGGTTTGTCCGATGGCTTGCATCAGTTGTTCAATATGGTCGCGTTCTGGCGCATGAACGGCGGCGCGGGCAAACAGACCTGTTTGGCCCAAACCGACCAGAGCCGGGGTGTTGGGCATGGCGCGAACAATGCGTTCGGATTGCAACCAGCGCGCCATGCTGTCGCTGCGCACACCTGCTGCCACGCTCAGGTGCAAGGCATGACCAAAACGGCCTGCTAACGGAGAGGCCACCTCTTCAAACACCTGTGGTTTGATGGCCCAGACCAGCAAGCGTGTATCACCGGGCAAGGTATCAGCGCTTGCGTGGCAGTGAACCCCGTGGGTCTGCTGCAACTGTTGGCGTGTTGGCGCCAGGGGTTCAACCACATGGATTTGCGCGGCAGGCACGCCTTGGCGCAGCCAGCCACTGAGCATGGCTTGGGCCATGTTGCCGCCGCCAATGAACGCCATGGGCAACAGAGAAGAAAAGGGCTGGGTCATGCTGGGCCTGTCTGAAGGTGAAACGCAGACCGGGATTGTCAGTCAAGTGGCGGTGGTCTGGCGCACCGCGCGTTCCCAGTCGGCCATTTTGTTAGCGGCTTCGTCTCGCGATATGCGCGGCTCAAAACTGCGCTCCACCCGCCACTGCCGCGACAACTCGTGCGGGCTTTGGTAGACGCCGGCGCTTAAACCCGCCAAGTAAGCCGCCCCCAGCGCGGTGGTCTCTATCACGGCGGGGCGCAGCACCGGAATGCCCAGCAAGTCGGCTTGAAACTGCATCAGCAAATCGTTGACACATGCGCCGCCGTCTACACGTAGCTCATGCACGGGTTGGGAGGCGTCACGGTTCATGGCTTGCAATAACGCGGTGCTTTGAAAAGCAATGCTCTCCAAAGCGGCGCGTGCAATATGCGCCATGGTGGTGCCGCGTGACAAACCGACCATCGCGCCCCGCGCGTCAGCTTGCCAATAGGGCGCACCCAAACCGGTGAACGCGGGCACCAGCACCACGCCGCCTGTGTCTGGCACGGACTCGGCGAGCAATTGCACATCAGCGCTTTGGTCAAACGCCCGCAAACCGTCGCGCAACCATTGAACGACCGCGCCACCGATGAACACACTGCCTTCCAGCGCATACGCGGTGGCTTGGTCGGGTTGTGCCGCACTGGTGGTGATCAGGCCATTGGTGCTGGTTTGGCACTGGTCACCCGTGTGCATCAGCATGAAGCAACCGGTGCCGTAGGTGTTTTTTGCCTGGCCGGCACTGAAACAGGCTTGTCCGAACAATGCGCTTTGCTGGTCACCGGCGACGCCGCCGATGGGCAAGGCGTGCCCCAGCCACTGGGCTTGGGTGCGGCCAAAGTCACTGGCAGAAGCTTGCACCTGCGGCAACAACGACGACGGAATATTGAACAAGGCCAGCAGTTCATCGTCCCAACGGTTGGTGTGAATGTTGAAGAGCATGGTGCGCGCTGCGTTACTGACGTCGGTGGCATGCACGGCGCCGCCGCTCAATTTCCACATCAACCAACTGTCCACCGTGCCAAACGCCAATTCGCCGCGTTCGGCCATGCCGCGTGCGCCCTCCACATGGTCCAAGATCCATTGCAATTTGGTGGCAGAAAAATACGCATCAATCAACAACCCGGTTTTTTGTTGCACCCGTTGCGCATGGCCCGCCTGGCGCAAGCGCAGGCATTGCGGCTCGGCACGCCGGTCTTGCCACACGATGGCGTTGTAAATCGCCTGGCCGGTGTCGCGCCGCCAGACCACTGTGGTTTCGCGTTGGTTGGTGATGCCCAAGGAAGCAACGGAGGAGGCGCTCACGCCAGATTGCGACAACACCTGCCGGGCGGTGGCCAGTTGGCTTTGCCAGATTTCCTCGGGGTCGTGCTCGACCCAGCCCGGCTGCGGGTAGATTTGGCGAAACTCCGCTTGCGCTGACGCCAGAATGCTGCCGTCAGGGCGAAACATGATGCTGCGTGAACTCGAGGTGCCCTGATCGAGGGCCAACAAATAGGTCATGGCGCTCAGCCTCAAAAAATGGTCAAGATACCAGAGCCAAGGCCGGTGCCCCCGCGGATTCTTCGGCAATGGTGCATTCCACCCCCGATTGCTCCAGCAGATGCACAAAGCTGTCTGGTGGTTGGGCATCGGTGAACAGGCGATCGATGTGGGACAGATGGGCCAACTCGACCATGGCGGGCCGGTTGAACTTCGTGATGTCTGCCGCCAGCCACACTTGGCGGGAGTGTTCGATGATGGCTTTGGCAACCTTGACTTCTCGGTAATCAAAGTCGCGCATGGTGCCGTCCGCTTCAATACCGCTGATGCCGATCAGGCCGATATCCACTTTGAATTGGCGAATGAAATCCACCGTGGCTTCTCCCACAATACCGCGGTCTACGCCACGCACCATGCCGCCGGTGACGATGACTTCGCAGTCCGGGTTGTCGCTCATGATTTGCGCCACGTTTAAATTGTTGGTGATCACCCGCAGGCCCCGGTGATGGCGCAATTCCCGCGCTACTGCTTCCATGGTGGTGCCAATGTTCATGATCAGCGAGCAACCGTGCGGCACACTGGCCGCAATAGCCTTGGCAATGCGCGTTTTGCCGTCCATGGACAAGGCTTGGCGTTGCCGGTAGGCAATGTTTTCTGTGGTGGACCCTGGCAGTCTGACCCCGCCGTGAAAGCGAGACAACAAACCGGCTTCAGCCAGACGCTGCACATCGCGGCGAACAGTTTGCAAGGTGACAGAAAAGGTCTCTGCTAAAAACTCAATCGATACCGAGCCCCTTGCCTGCACCAGGTCAAGCAGTTGGGTTTGGCGCGGGTTCGGGCTCATAGGTCTCTGAATGCAGTTGGCTGTACCTTAATGCATCAGAAGATTGCACCGACCTAGGGAAAATACCGAATCAATTAAAACAAATACGAACAAAAATGCGAAAAGAAAAGAAAATCCAACGGATTGTCCGTACGCTGCACCAATGACCCGAATCGACATGGAAAACAGCCGCCAGCCATGACCTTGAAACTCGAACAGATCAGCCAGACGGTGGGCGGGCAAATGCACATATACCCCTTGGATCTGGCATTGGCATCAAACGCGGTGACCGTGTTGCTGGGCGCCACCCAAGCTGGCAAAACCAGCTTGATGCGCTTGATGGCCGGTCTGGATACGCCCACTTCTGGGCGGGTATGGGTGGATGGACAAGACGTCACAGGCATGGGTGTGCGCGACCGAAATGTGGCAATGGTCTATCAGCAGTTCATCAACTACCCTTCGATGAATGTGTTTGACAACATCGCCTCGCCCATGCGACTGCGCGGTGACAAAGACATTGCCACCAAAGTCAAGGTGTTGGCTGCACGTTTGCGCATTGACCCTTTTTTAGACCGTTTGCCGGCGGCTTTGTCCGGCGGCCAACAACAGCGGGTGGCATTGGCACGTGCGTTGGCCAAACAGGCGCCACTGATGTTCCTTGACGAGCCTTTGGTCAATCTTGATTACAAACTGCGTGAAGAGTTGCGCGAGGACTTGACCCAATTGTTTGAGGCAGGCAGCGGTACCGTCGTTTACGCCACCACCGAGCCCACAGAAGCCTTGTTGTTAGGTGGCCATACAGCCGTGATGAAAGAGGGGCGTGTTCTGCAATACGGGCCGACATTGGAAGTGTTTCGCCGACCGCAATCCTTGGATGTGGCCAGGGCCTTCAGTGACCCGCCCATCAATGTGTTGCAGGCGCGTGCGCTTGCAAGCGACTGGCAGTTGGACGACCACAGTGCATTGGCCTTGACGCAAATCGCCAGCGATGCGGGCCGCGTGCAAATCGGCTTGCGAGCCACTGCTTTGCGCACCGATATGCGCACTGGTGACGTGGCACTCAAGGCCACGGTGCAGTTGGCAGAAATCTCTGGCACAGACACATTTGTTCACCTGAGTGGCGGCTCTATGGAGCTGGTGATGCAAAAAACAGGCGTACATTTTTTTGAGATTGGCGCTGCCTTGCAGGTGTACCTGAACGAACGGGATGCCTATGTGTTCAACGACAAGGGCGAATTGATGCGACTGCCCTTGGACATGGCGGAGGCGCACTGACATGGTGGCGCAAATCGAATTGGACCTGGCGCATTCCTACCATGCGGATCCCCAGCAAGACGCGGATTACGCCTTGTTGCCGCTGAAGATGACTTTCAAGGCGGGCGGCGCGTATGCGTTGTTGGGCCCGTCCGGTTGCGGCAAAACCACCATGCTCAACATCATCTCCGGTTTGGTCCAGCCCTCTCACGGCCGTGTGACATTTAACGGGGAAGACGTCACGTCCTTGGCCCCGCAACAGCGCAATATTGCCCAAGTGTTTCAGTTTCCGGTGATTTACGACACCATGACCGTGGGCGAAAACCTGGCCTTTCCTTTGCGTAACCGGCAGATGCCGCGCGAACAGATTCGACTGCGTGTCGGGCAGATCGCTGAAATGCTCGAATTGAATGGTCAATTAAACCAGCGCGCCGCAGGCTTGTCGGCCGATGCCAAACAAAAAATCTCCTTGGGGCGCGGCCTGGTTCGTCCGGATGTCGCGGCCATTTTGTTTGACGAGCCTTTGACAGTGATCGATCCGCATTTGAAATGGCAATTGCGAAGAAAACTCAAGCAAGTGCATCAGGAACTCAAGCACACCTTGATTTATGTCACCCATGACCAGGTCGAGGCATTGACCTTTGCGCAGGAGGTGGTGGTGATGACCCGCGGGCGCGCGGTACAGGTCGGCAGTGCAGAAGCCTTGTTCGAGCGACCTGCGCACACGTTTGTGGGCCATTTCATCGGCTCACCTGGCATGAATTTTTTGCCGGCGGTGTGCACCGCGCAAACACTGCATATTGGTGCATCGCAACTGGCATTGCCCCCTGAATTGGCGCAGCAGCTGGCGGGCACGTCTTCGCTCAAGCTGGGTGTGCGGCCCGAGTACATCACGGTTCACGCGCAGCCTGTGGCGGGCAGTTTGCCGGCAAAGGTGCTGCGTTGGCAAGACCTGGGCACCAGCGGATTGCTGACCACGCAATGCGATGCCACTACTGTGCGGGTTCGTCTGGCGGGTGCGGTCGCCAGTCAGTGGAAAGTAGGTCAAACCGTTCATGTGCAAGTGATTGGCACACACAGTTGTTTTTATGAAAACGAGGAATTGATCGCATGAAACCAGTCAATCAAAAGGCTTGGCTTCTGATTCTGCCGGTGGTGATTTGCGTGGCGTTTTCTGCCATTTTGCCGCTCATGACGGTGGTCAATTATTCGGTGCAAGACATCATCTCCCCGGAGCGCCGGGTGTTTGTCGGTACCGAATGGTTTGCTGCGGTCATGCGTGACCAGGACTTGCATGACGCGTTGTTGCGGCAGTTGGTGTTTTCTTTGTCCGTGTTGTTGATCGAAATCCCGTTGGGCATTGCGCTTGCCTTGTCCATGCCCGCCAAAGGGTGGCAGGCATCGGTGACCTTGGTGCTGGTGGCCTTGTCGTTGTTGATCCCTTGGAATGTGGTGGGCACCATCTGGCAAATTTTCGGTCGCGCTGATATCGGGCTGTTGGGCGCTTCCCTGCAAGCCTTGGGCATTGATTACAACTACACCGGCAATGCGCGAGACGCATGGCTGACCGTGTTGGTGATGGATATTTGGCATTGGACCCCATTGGTAGGCTTGCTGGCTTACGCCGGACTGCGCAGTATTCCTGACGCTTATTACCAAGCCGCACAAATTGACGGCGCTTCAAAGTTGGCGGTTTTCAGATTTATTCAATTGCCCAAGTTACGCGGCGTGTTGGTGATCGCCGTGTTGCTTCGGTTCATGGACAGTTTCATGATTTATACCGAGCCATTTGTATTGACCGGCGGCGGACCGGGCAATGCCACCACATTTTTGAGCCAATATTTGACGCAAAAAGCTGTGGGTCAATTTGATTTGGGACCGGCGGCGGCGTTTTCATTGATTTACTTTTTGATCATTTTGCTGCTTTGCTTCATTCTTTACAACTGGATGCAAAGTGTGGGCACCCAAGCCAAGGAGAGCAACCATGGATGAGCGCCAGTTCAAAAAGCGCACCGTTTTTTTACTGCTCTATCTGATGTTTGCCTTGTTGCCCATTTATTGGATGGTCAACATGAGTTTCAGAACCAATCAAGAAATCCTCTCAAGCTTTGCGCTTTTTCCGGCTGATCCGACCTGGAATAACTACCTCACCATATTCACCGACCCTTCGTGGTATTCGGGCTATATCAACAGCCTGATTTATGTATTGATCAATACGGTGATATCAGTGCTGGTGGCCTTGCCTGCGGCCTATGCGTTTTCTCGCTACAGATTTTTGGGCGACAAGCATGTATTTTTTTGGTTGTTGACCAACCGCATGACACCTCCTGCGGTGTTCTTGCTGCCATTTTTCCAGCTCTACAGCACCGTGGGATTGATGGACACACATATCGCCGTAGCGATGGCGCATTTGTTGTTCAACGTGCCGCTGGCGGTGTGGATTTTGGAAGGCTTTATGAGCAGCATTCCCCGAGAAATTGATGAGACTGCTTACATTGACGGCTACAGCTTTCCCGCATTTTTCATCAAGGTTTTTTTACCCCTCATCAAAGCAGGTGTGGGCGTGACAGCCTTTTTCTGTTTCATGTTCAGTTGGGTCGAATTGTTGCTGGCGCGCACCCTCACCAGTGTCAATGCCAAACCGATTGTGGCGACCATGACGCGAACCGTCAGTGCTTCAGGCATGGACTGGGCCACCTTGGCAGCTGCCGGTGTTCTGACCATCGTGCCAGGCGCCATCGTGATCTGGTTTGTGCGGCATTACATCGCCAAAGGTTTTGCCATGGGGCGCGTATGAACAGGAGTGCATCGCATGCTTGAGTGGATGGTTTGGACGCTGCCGGTGGCTGTCTTTTTCATTGGCATTGTGTTGATGTTGATCGGTATGACGGTTTGGGAGCGACGCGCACCGACCGTGGCACGCAAGGGTTGGCTGCCTTTGGTGACAACCCGCGGTGATCGTATGTTCATTGGTCTGTTGGGCGCAGCGTATTTGCACCTGATGTTTGTTGGTTTGGCCGGTGAAATGTTGATTTGGTTCGAATTAAGCGAGGAGCCCTCCATTTGGTGGGCGACCGCAATAAGCGCGGTGTGGCTGGTTCTTGTGATGCGCAAGGGCTAGCCAGGCCAATCCTTGACACGGTCTGTAACTTCCCCAAGACACGTGTTCTCTCAAAGCAAGGGGAATTTTTCAGGAGACGGGCATGAAATTGAAATACAGTGCAATCGCCTTCGCAGCAGCAGCGCTGGTCCTGGGCCAAAGTGCCTGGGCCGGTGAAGCAGAAGCGAAAAAATGGGTGGACAACGAGTTCCAGCCATCTACCTTGTCCAAAGACAAGCAGATGGCAGAGATGAAATGGTTCATTGAGGCCGCTAAAAAACTGCAAGCCAAAGGCGTCAAGGAAATTTCGGTGGTGTCTGAAACGATCACCACCCACGAGTACGAATCCAAAACGCTGGCCAAGGCTTTCACAGAAATCACCGGCATCACCGTCAAGCATGACTTGATCCAAGAGGGTGATGTGGTGGAAAAATTGCAAACGTCCATGCAATCGGGCAAGTCAATTTATGACGGCTGGATTTCCGACTCTGATTTGATCGGAACCCATTACCGTTACGGCAAGATCATGAACCTGACTGACTACATGGCCGGCGCAGGAAAAGAATGGACCAACCCTGGACTGGATTTAAAGGATTTCATCGGCACCAGTTTCACCACCGGCCCTGACAAGAAGCTTTACCAATTGCCTGACCAACAATTTGCCAACCTGTACTGGTTCCGTGCCGACTTGTTTGACCGCAAAGACATCAAAGACAAATTCAAAGCCAAGTTCGGCTACGACTTGGGTGTGCCCCTCAACTGGAGTGCTTACGAAGACATCGCTGAGTTCTTCACCAACGATGTGAAAACCATTGATGGCAAGCCTATTTACGGTCACATGGACTACGGCAAAAAAGATCCGTCACTGGGCTGGCGTTTCACCGATGCCTGGTTGTCCATGGCGGGCACGGCTGACATCGGTATTCCCAATGGCCGACCTGTTGATGAGTGGGGCATCCGCGCTTCCGCAGACGGCTGTAACCCGCAAGGCGCCTCGGTGGCCCGTGGCGGCGCCACCAATTCGCCTGCTGCCGTGTATGCGTTGACCAAGTATGTGGATTGGATGAAGAAATACTCACCCAAAGAAGCCATCGGCATGACTTTCGGTGAAGCTGGCCCCGTGCCCGCCCAAGGCCAAATCGCTCAGCAAATCTTCTGGTACACCGCGTTCACCGCGGACATGACCAAACCTGGTTTGCCTGTGGTGAATGCCGACGGCACACCCAAGTGGCGCATGGCCCCCGGACCAAATGGCCCGTATTGGAAGAAAGGCATGCAAAACGGCTACCAAGACGTGGGTTCATGGACGTTCTTTAAAGACCACGATGCCAACAAAACTGCAGCCGCTTGGTTGTACGCACAATTCGTGACAGCCAAAACCACGTCTTTGAAGAAAACCATCGTCGGCTTGACGCCTATTCGTGAGTCCGACATCCGCTCGGACGCCATGACCAAACTGGCGCCCAAGTTGGGTGGTCTGGTCGAGTTCTACCGCAGCCCCGCGCGTGTGGCTTGGACACCGACCGGAACCAACGTGCCTGACTATCCCAAGTTGGCACAACTGTGGTGGAAAAACGTGGCGGTGGCTGTGACCGGTGAAAAAACACCGCAACAAGCCATGGACAACTTGGCCAATGAAATGGACGATGTGATGGCGCGTTTGGAGCGAGCTGGCATGGCCCGTTGTGCGCCGAAGCTCAACCCCAAAGGTGACCCCGCGAAGTACCTGAGTGACAAAGCGGCACCGTGGGCCAAATTGGCTAACGAAAAGCCAAAGGGCGAAACCATTGCCTATGAAAAGCTGCTCAATGCTTGGAAGGAAGGCCGCGTTCGCTGATGACAGACGGGGCATCGCTTGGTGGCGATGCCCCATGTCTTGAAGGTCTGTCCCGATAAGGTGACAGACCTTGCATTGGTCTGTTACCCATGACCCGCAAAGATTTATTTCAGCAGTTAACAACAACCCCCAGCTTTGACATTGCCATTATTGGAGGCGGTGCCACAGGTTTAGGCGTTGCCTTGGAGGCCAGTTTGCGGGGCTATAAGGTGGTTTTGCTCGACTCCCACGATTTCGCCAAAGGTACTTCATCGCGCTCGACCAAATTGGTGCATGGGGGGGTCCGCTATTTGGCGCAAGGCAATTTCAGCTTGGTGCGAGAAGCGCTGCATGAGCGCTCGGTGCTATTGAACGATGCGCCCCATCTTGCGCAGCCCATTCCATTTGTGATGCCTTCTTACCGTTGGTGGGAAACCTGGTTTTATGGCAGTGGCTTGAAGCTCTACGATTTTTTGGCTGGCACCCATGGACTGGGGCGTACCGAATTTTTGTCATCCCAAGAGGTGCTGTCTCGCATGCCCGGACTCAAGCCCTTGGGTTTACATGGCGGCGTGCAGTATTGGGATGGCCAATTTGACGACGCCCGATTTGCCATTAATTTGGCAAGAACCGCCGCGCGCGAGGGTGCGTTGCTCATCAATTACTGTGGCGTCAAGCAACTCAGACATGCCGCTGGACGATTGAAAACCCTGGTTTGTGAGGACGGTGAAACAGGGCAAGCCTATGAAGTGCATGCCTCGTGTGTGATCAATGCCACGGGCGTGTGGGTTGACCAATTGCGGCAACTTGATGCCAACGAACAGGGGCTGGCGGTCACCCCCATCGTGGCACCGAGCCAAGGCGTGCATCTGGTGGTCGATCGGGAGTTTTTGCCCGGGGACCATGCGCTGCTGGTACCTAAGACCGAAGATGGCCGCGTGTTGTTTGCTGTTCCGTGGTTGGGCAAAGTGATACTGGGCACCACCGACACACCGCGCTCAGACATGCCCAGAGAGCCGCAAGCATTTGAAGACGAAGTCGCTTTTATATTGAATGAGTCCGCCCGTTATTTGTCCAAACCCTTGGGCCGCAGTGATGTGCGCAGCGTATGGGTCGGATTGCGCCCCTTGGTCAAACGCACGGCTGAAGAAGACAATAACACCAAGGGCTTGAGCAGAGAGCATTCGGTGAGCGTCAGTCGCAGCGGACTGGTCACAGTCACTGGCGGCAAATGGACCACGTACAGAGCCATGGCTGAAGATGTCTTGGCGCGATGCGAGGCACACCAATTGCTGCCCGCGTCTTCATCTGCTGCCACCCTTGCCAGACCTTGGTTCATGGGTGCACGACACACTAATTTCCCGCCGGTCAGCTTGACCCAATCCCAAGGCATGCACTTGTATGGCGATGAACGAACCCAAGTCATGCAGTTGCCCGGCGCAGACAACTGGCTGGCGGTGGGCTTGAACGAAGCCATGGTGCGGTTTGCTGTACGGAAAGAATATGCCCGCAATGTAGAAGATATCCTGGCACGCAGATCCCGCTTGCTGTTTCTCGATGCCAACGCCTCTATGGCGGTGGCAGCGTCGGTCGCAGCGATTTTGGCCGACGAAGGCTGCGAAAAAACAGAACTTAATAATTATTTATCAATGGCGCAGGGTTATATATTGCCCCATTGAGGCCCACCTCGCTTGGTCTGCGGTGTGCGTTTTCTGGAAAAACTTCATGAAATAAGTTCTTCAGGCGAAAAAACTGTGCCATAATAGTCGGCTCTGCTTTTAAAGCAGGGAAGTCACGCCCCAAACAACTGAGCAGCAAATGGTTGCCGTTTAGTTGACGGGCCCAAGACTGATCGTGAGTGCGCGGCCATGGTGGGCGGGTTGCTTGCGGTACAAGTTGGGAAACAGAAATGATCCAGACAGAATCCAGATTAGAGGTCGCCGACAACACCGGTGCGAAGTCCGTTTTGTGCATCAAGGTGCTCGGCGGTTCCAAGCGTCGTTATGCCAGTGTGGGCGACATCATCAAAGTAAGTATCAAAGAGGCGGCTCCACGCGGCCGCGTCAAAAAAGGCGAAATCTACAGCGCCGTGGTGGTTCGCACTGCCAAAGGCATTCGCCGCAGCGATGGTTCCTTGGTCAAGTTCGACGGCAATGCAGCCGTTTTGCTCAACGCCAAACTCGAACCCATCGGCACCCGCATCTTCGGCCCAGTTACGCGTGAATTGCGTACCGAGCGCTTTATGAAGATCGTTTCTCTGGCCCCCGAAGTTCTCTGAGGACCTGACCATGAACAAATTACGCAAAGGCGACGAGGTCATCGTCATCACAGGTCGCGACAAAGGCAAGCGCGGCAAAATAGCATTGCGCCAAGACGACTCGCACCTCTTGGTCGAGGGCATCAACTTGGTGAAAAAACACACCAAGCCTAACCCCATGGCTGGCACCACTGGCGGCATTGTTGAAAAAACCATGCCTATTCACCAGTCCAATGTCGCCATTTATAACGCCACCTCCGGCAAAGCCGATCGCGTGGGCATCAAGATCAATTCCGATGGTTCGAAGGTTCGCGTCTTCAAGTCCAGCGGCGAAGCTATCAAGGTTGCATAAACATGGCACGTCTCCAACAACACTATCGTGAAAAAGTGGTCCCCGATTTGACCGCCAAGTTTGGCTACAAGTCGCCCATGCAAGTGCCTCGCCTGACCAAAATCACCCTGAACATGGGTGTTTCAGAAGCGGTGGCTGACAAGAAAGTCATGGACCACGCTGTCGGCGACATGGGCAAAATTGCCGGCCAAAAACCTGTCGTGACCAAAGCGCGCAAAGCGATCGCCGGTTTCAAAATTCGTGAGCAACAAGCCATTGGTTGTATGGTCACATTGCGCGGCGTTCGCATGTATGAATTCCTCGACCGTTTTGTGACGGTTGCCTTGCCTCGTGTGCGTGACTTCCGTGGTATTTCCGGTCGAGCGTTTGACGGCCGTGGTAACTACAACATCGGTGTGAAAGAGCAAATCATCTTTCCCGAAATTGAGTATGACAAGGTTGATGCCCTGCGCGGCCTCAATATCAGCATCACCACCACGGCCAAGACTGACGAAGAGTGCAAAGCACTGCTCGCCGCTTTCCGTTTCCCGTTCAAGAACTGAGGTGTCCTGTGGCTAAAGTAGCTTTGATCGAGCGCGAGCTCAAGCGTGACAAACTGGTCGCCAAGTACGCGAAAAAACACGCGGAACTGAAAGCGATTTCAACCGACTTCAAACGCAGCCACGAAGAGCGCGCAGCGGCTCGCTTGGAATTGCAAAAGTTGCCCCGCAACGCCAACCCGACACGTCAGCGCAACCGTTGCGCTATCACCGGTCGCCCCCGTGGCACCTTCCGTCAATTTGGTTTGGGTCGCGCCAAGATCCGTGAAATGGCCTTCGCAGGCAATATTCCCGGCATCACCAAAGCCAGCTGGTAAGCAGGCAGGAGAAATTCAATATGAGCATGAGTGATCCCATTGCCGACCTGTTG
>CAMDXA010000021.1 GCA_945878065.1 Bordetella parapertussis
GGTGGGCGGCGCGATGAACAATGCATCTAGAAATGAAGGCAAATCAATGGCCTCATCGCGGGCCTTGTGGTGGAGCAAAGCGCGGCCGTCGCGCCAGGTAAGCATCAGCAACAAAATCATGCCACCAAGGTACAAGGGGAACCAGCCGCCGTTGGCCAGTTTGAGCATATTGGAGCTCCAAAACGCCAAGTCCACCACAAAGAACACCGAGGTGACGCTGATGCACAGCCACAGCGGGTACTTCCATGCATAGCGAATAACAAAGAAGGTCAAGATGGTGGTTATCAACATATCGGTACACACCGCAATGCCATAAGCCGCCGCCAAATTGCTGGAGGTTTTGAACATCACCACCGCCAAAACAATCAACACAAACAGGCCCCAATTCACAAAGGGCATGTAAATCTGTCCCGTATGCTTTTCGCTGGTATGTTGAATTTGCAGCCTAGGCAAAAAACCCAGCTGAATGACTTGCTTGGTCACGCTGAAAGCGCCAGTGATCAGCGCTTGGGAGGCGATGACGGTGGCCGCTGTTGCCAAGATCACCAGAGGAATCAGCGCCCAATCGGGGGCCATGTTGTAAAACGGGTTTTTCACGGCTTCTGGTTCGGTCAGCAACAAAGCGCCTTGGCCAAAATAGTTCAGGGTCAAACAAGGCATGACCAAGCCAAACCAAGCCAAACGAATAGGCTTTTTGCCAAAGTGGCCCATGTCGGCATACAAAGCTTCGCCGCCGGTGACGCACAAGACCACCGCGCCCAAAATCAAAAACGTGGTGCCGGGTTGTTCCCATATGAACTTCACAGCGTAATAAGGACTGATGGCCCACAAAATCGTAGGATTGCTGGCGATGTGGTAAACGCCCAAAGCTGCAATAGCGATAAACCAAACCGTGGTGATGGGGCCAAAAAACTTGCCAATACCAGCAGTACCACGCTTTTGAACCGCAAACAAACACAACAAAATAAGCAGGGTCAAGGGAATGACATAGCGCTTGAAGTTGGGCGAGACCACCTCCAAGCCTTCTACCGCTGACAGCACAGAAATAGCTGGGGTGATAACGCCATCGCCATAAAACAAGCAGGTGCCAAAAATACCGACCACCAGCAAAATACTTCGCAACCGAGGTTTGTCGCGAACCGAGGACGAGGCCAGCGCCAGCATGGCCACCAGACCACCCTCGCCGTTGTTGTCGGCGCGCAGCACCAACATGACATATTTCAGCGAAACAATGAATGTCAGGGTCCAAAAGAAGATGGACAAAATGCCCATCACGTTGTCAGGCGTGAATTCCACATGGCCTGAGCCAAACACCTCTTTGATGGAATAAAGAACACTGGTGCCTATGTCACCGTAAACGACCCCAATAGCACCCAAGGTCAAACTGGCAAGAGAAGATTTGTTTGAATCAGCGACGGAACCGCTCATCAGCCTATGAAGCGGCTGATCGCCTCTCCACCCATAAATAACATCCGAGAAGTTTACCTATTTTGCAGTGCAGCATAGGTATTCTTTTTTATTCGTAAACCTCGGCATTGGGGTCGGTTTGCTCCATTTCGTAGCTTGCGGCCAACATGGCCAAGCGGGCAATCACCCCGTACATGTAGAAACGGTTGGGCAAGCTGGCACCAGGCTTCATGCCTGGCTGGGGCGTGTGAGCGCTTTGCTCAAACGCCAAGGGCACAAAGCTCGATCCAGGGGCGTTCAGGTTTTCGTCCACGCCACGCTCGGCATGGACACGGTAAAAGCCGCCCACCACATAGCGGTCCATCATGTAGACCACGGGTTCGGCTACCGCATCGTTGATGCGCTCATTGGTCAAAACGCCTTCTTGGATGATGACTTGGTTGACCTCTTGGCCGTCTTTGACCACGCTCATTTTGTTGCGGGTTTTGCGGTTGAGCACATCCAAGTCTTTGACATCGCGTACGGTCATGATGCCCATGCCATAAGTGCCGTTGTCGGCTTTGACAATGACAAACGGTTTTTCGTGAATGCCGAATTCTTTGTATTTGCGACGGATCTTGGTGAGCAAGGCATCCACGTTGGTGGCGAGACATTCCATGCCCTCGCCTTCGGCGAAATTGACTTCACCGCATTGGCTGAACATGGGATTGATCAGCCAAGGATCGATACCGATCAACTTGCCAAAGCGCTTGGCAACCTCTTCGTAATTGGCGAAATGGATGCTTTTGCGACGCACACACCAACCGGCATGCAAGGGCGGCAACAGGTATTGCTCGTGCAGGTCTTCCAAGATACCGGGGATACCTGCGCTTAAGTCGTTGTTCAACAAAATCGTACACGGGTCAAAGTTTTTCAAGCCCAAACGGGTTTTGCTGCGTATCACAGGCTCGAGCAAGACGTTATCACCGTTGGGCAAATCAATCGAGGTGTTTTCTTTGATCTCCGGATTGATCGAGCCAATGCGCACGTTCAAACCGGCCATATTAAAAATGCGCGCCAGCTGCGCCACATTGCTGAGGTAAAACGTGTTGCGCGTGTGGTTTTCGGGGATCAACAACAAATTACGCGCTTCCGGGCAGATTTTTTCTATCGCCGCCATCGCGGCTTGCACGGCCAAAGGCAGCATCTCGGGCGTGAGGTTGTTCCAGCCGCCGGGATAAAGATTGGTGTCCACCGGTGCGAGCTTGAAGCCGGCATTGCGAATATCAACAGAGCTGTAAAAAGGCGGCGTGTGCTCCATCCACTCCATGCGAAACCAACGTTCGATGGCGGGCATGGAATCGATGATGCGCTGCTCGAGTTCGTTGATAGGGCCGGTGAGCGCGGTAATGAGGTGTGGAACCATGGGGTCGCTTGAAATAGTGAAGTGTGTAAGTGGGGGTGATTCTGACAGCTTCAAGCGACGGTTTAGGGACACGCAGTTACAAGAACAACTACTTGAGTGCATAAATAGAAATTGCTTCTCCAGCCGCCATGTGTTTGTGCGGTTACTTGATTGAGATTGCCGCGCTGTCCGCCGCCTCGCCCTCCGTCAGAACGATAGGCGAAGGTGAAATGCTCATTAAAATTAACTAAAATAATTAAAAAATTTATTTTAAGAATTCTTTGGAATTCTTTTTGCAAAAAAACTGAAACAAGCGAATTTCTCGGGCTTGATAAAAAAGAAACGCCTCCACAAGGGAGGCGTCAGTCCGGAGATGCGATCTCCGGGGGGGTTAACGAAGAAAATTTTATAAGGAAAACCTAAGAAATGTGCCAAGTAAATCACCCCATTTACCCTTAAAAACCCAGATTTGTTTTCCTTATGCAACGCGTTATAACTTATGTGGACGGGTTTAACCTTTACTTTGGAATGAAAAGCAAAGGCTGGCGAAAACTCTATTGGCTTAACTTGGTTATTTTGGCGAAGGCACTGCTCAAGCACGATCAACAGTTACACAAAGTTCACTACTTCACGTCCCGCATTCGATCCACGAGCAACAACCAAACAGATGTTCAAAGACAAACAACTTACCTTGAGGCGTTGGCTTGCCAACCAGGCCTTGACATTCACTGGGGACATTTCTTGGAAAAACCTCGGCAATGTCATGCCTGCGGTGCCCAATGGTTGAGTTATGAAGAAAAAATGACCGATGTCAACATGGCGGTTCAAATGTTGACCGATGCCTACGAAGACCTTTTTGACACCGCCATATTGATCTCAGGTGACAGCGACCTCACCACACCTGTCACCACCCTCCGACGGCAATTTCCTTCAAAGAGATTGATCGTTGCTTTCCCGCCTGGGCGCAAATCCAACGAGTTATCGAAAGCATCCAATGGTTTTTTTACCATTGGCGAAGCACATCTCAGACAGTCGCAATTTCCCGATCAACTGTCCAGACCAGATGGCTATGTCTTGATCAGACCAGCGACTTGGCATTAAGCAGTATTACCCTCTGACTTCACCCTCACCCAAGACCACAAACTTCAGCGACGTCAGCCCCTCAATACCGACCGGGCCACGCGCGTGAAACTTGTCGGTGGAGATACCAATTTCCGCACCCAAGCCGTACTCAAAACCATCGGCAAACCGGGTGCTGGCGTTGATCATCACACTGGCTGAATCCACCTCGCGCACAAAGCGTTGGCCATTGACATGGTTGAGCGTGAGTATGGCGTCGGTGTGGTGGCTGCTGTAATGGTTGATATGTGCAATGGCTGCGTCCACACCGCCCACCACTTTGATGCTGATGATGGGTGCCAGGTATTCCTCGAACCAATCCTGCTCAACCGCGTCTTTCAACACCGCGCCTTTGACGCTTTGCAACAGTGCTTTGCTCTCGGGGCAGCAGCGCATTTCCACACCTTTGTCAGCAAACACTTTGCCGATGCGCGGCAAAAACGCCGCCGCCACACCGCGTGCCACCAACAAACTTTCGGTGGCGTTGCATGGGCTGTATTTTTGGGTTTTCGCGTTTTCTGTGACGCGCAAGGCCATCTCCAGATCGCAGGGGTCGTCGATGTAAGTGTGGCAGTTGCCATCCAAATGTTTGATGACAGGCACCTTGGCGTCGCGGCTGATGCGCTCGATCAAACCTTTACCGCCGCGCGGAATGATGACATCGACAAAGGCCGGCATGGCGATCAACTGGCCCACGGCTTCGCGGTCGGTGGTAGGGACCAGTTGCACCGCATCCCGTGGCAAACCGGCGTTATGCAAAGCCTGTTGTACGCGTTGCGCCAGCGCCGTGTTGGAGGCCAAAGCTTCTGAACCGCCGCGCAAAATACAGGCGTTGCCACTCTTGATGGCCAGCGACGCAGCCTCGATGGTGACGTTGGGTCGGCTCTCAAAAATCATGCCGAACACACCAATGGGCACACGCATCTGGCCGACGCGTATGCCGCTGGGTTGTTGTGTCATGCCGGAGATGCTGCCAATGATGTCGGGCATCACGGCCAGTTGCTCGCAACCGACGGCGCAAGTTTCCAAAATGGACGGTGTGAGTTTGAGCCGGTCCAGCATGGGGCCGTCCAAACCGTTGGCCTTGGCATTTTGCAAATCGGTCTGGTTGGCGATAACCAGTGCCTCGGTGTCGCTGCGCAACAAGCGGGCGAGCTCACGCAATGCATGGCTTTTGCTGGCGGCTGAGGCCTTGGCCATGACGGCACTGGCGGTTTTGGCCTGTTGCCCCAAGGCCAACATCAGTTCAGGAATGGTGTGTGCGTTCATGCGCCGATTTTGGCAGAGAAGACGCCAGTGTCAGAAATGGCCGCTGATGTGAGCCGACACCACTTAACGCCGCCGATCAACGCGGGCTGCAAGCCTTGCTGAACATCAGCGCCAAACGCAACAAGGCCTGCCAGTTGTCGCTGGGCCATGTGGGCAATTTCATGCCTTTGACAATACCGTCGACCTGATGGGCGCTTTGCAGCAGTCGCTCAAGCTGCGCTGTTTTGAGTTGTGGCAATACCCGCTCGAACAAACGCTCTTTCAAACCCCAGACCCTTTGCTCGCGCAAGACTTGGGGCAATGGACGCCCGGCAACCACAGCGTCTTTCACTCGCTTCAAACTGCGAATGTCCTCTGCCAAGGTGTAATGCACCAAAACCTCGGACACACCCTCGGCTTGCAAACCATCCACCATGCGTTGCACCCTCAAGTGCTGTCCGGCCAGCACCGCTTCGGTGAGCTTGAACACGTCATATCGGGCCACGTTCAACACCGCGCGTTCAATTTGCTCAAAGCCCAGTTCACCGGGCGGGTAAAGCAAGCCCAGTTTTTGAATTTCCTGGTGCGCTGCCAATAAATTGCCTTCCACCCGATCAGCAAAAAACTGCAGGCTACGCTGCCCTTCTTCGCCTTCACGCACCCTTTGCTGTTGTTGGCCGAGCCGGTGTGCAATCCAGGCAGGCAAGCCAGCGCGCTCTATCGGGTCGAGTTGCACCGTGGCACCGTGGTTGTCTAATGCCATGAACCAGCCGCTGCTTTTGGCCGTCTTGTCTAAGCGAGGCAACAGCAACAACAGCAACACGTCCTGCTGATCAGCCATGCGCTCTGCCAATGCCTGCAAGGCGACGCTGCCTTCCTTGCCAGGCTTGCCAGAGGGAATACGCACATCCATCAACAGCTTGTCAGAGAACAGGCTCATCGCACCGGCAGCCGCTTGTACTGACTGCCAATCAAAATGTGCACCCACCACTGTGAACACATGGCGTTCTGTATAGCCTTGGTCGCGTGCTGTTTGCCGAATCAGATCCGCCGCCTCTTGTTGCAGCAAAGGTTCGTCACCGTGCAACGCATATATGCTGCGCAAGCCCTTGGCCAACTGTTCTTGCAAACGTGCGGCAGCGATTTGCATGGTCAATGGTCAGGGCAAACGCGCCGCAGCGATTCGCCGGATCAGTTGCTGCACCAGGTCCGAACGCATATCGCGGTAGAGCAATTGCTCTTCGGCTTCCTTGGACAGGGCAGCGGTTTCGCTGAAACTGATTTCGCGCTCTTGCACAATCTCAGTCTCCGGGATAAGTTCATCGCCACTGCGGTTACGCAGTCTGAAATTCACCCGCAACCGCAAGGTGAATTCACGCACCGTGCCAGTGGATGTGCGGCTGAGAATCACCTTCTCTTGCAACTCTTGCAAAATTTCCAGAATCACGTCGGCGCGCTCAATCTCGCGCACATCCGAGATGACCTCCAAACTGCCTATGCTTTTGAGATTGCGCTTGAGCAGTTGCCCAAAAAGCGATGTTTCGGCAATATTGCTATAAAGGGTTTTGAAGGGCAACTCCGGCGCTTTGCGCAACTGAAAACCGCAAGCAGAGAGTGCCCCAAACGTCGCCACCGTTGCGCCCATGCGGACGCCTTGCTGCAACCATTGGCGGCGAGAACTTGGCACGGTGTGGCGGGGATGCATGGTCAGATCACCAGGTTCACCAAGCGCCCGGGGACGATGATGATTTTTTTCGGCGCAGCTCCCTGGGACTGCTTTTGAAACGCTTCACTGGCCAGCGCCGCTTGCTCGATCGCGGTTTTGTCGGCGCTGGCGCTGACCAGCAGCGAGCCGCGCAGTTTGCCGTTGACCTGCAGCATCAGTTCAATTTCATCACGCACCAACGCGGTGTCATCGACGCTTGGCCAAGTGGCATCCCACAAACTGCCATGGACCTTGTCATAACCCAAGTCCAGCCACAGGTGAGAGCTCAGGTGCGGACACACCGGGTACAGCACACGCAACAAAATAGACAGGCATTCAGCCACTGCAGCCGCGTCCTCGCGGGTGTCATTGAGTTCAGCATCCTCGAGGGCGTTGAGCATCTTCATGACCGCAGAAACCACGGTATTGTATTGCATGCGCTCGTAGTCGTAATTGGCCTGCTTGAGCACACTGTGGATATCAAGCCGCAAAGCTTTGGCGGCCTTGCCAAAGCCAGCCACGTGTCCTGCCGCCAACCCGTTGGCAATGCGCTGGCGGTGCTGGTGCGCAAAATTCCATACTCTTCGCAAAAACCGGAAACTGCCCTCCACCGCTGAATCGTTCCACTCCAGTGTGGCCTCGGGCGGCGCGGTAAACATGGTGTACAGGCGCGCCGTGTCAGCACCGTAGCGCTCAATCAGGTCTTGCGGGTCGACACCGTTGTTTTTGCTTTTGCTCATGGTGCCCACGCCTTCATAGGTGATGGCGGTACCTGCGGGCAATTGACCTTTGGCTTGCTTCAACACCGCGCCAATGACTTTGCCATTGGCATCATGCTGGTCTTGCACCTCGTGCGGCCAGAAATATTCCACGCCGCCTTTCTCGCCTTTGCGCGAGTAAATGTGGTTGAGCACCATGCCTTGTGTCAGCAGTTTGGTGAACGGCTCATCCACCTTCACTAAACCTAAATCGCGCATCACCTTGGTCCAAAAACGCGCGTACAACAAATGCAAAATCGCGTGCTCAATGCCACCGATGTACTGGTCCATGCCGCTGCCGCCCGTGGTCACGCCTTCTTGGCGCATCCAATAGTCGGTGCCATCGGCCACCATCTTGTCGGTATTGGTCGGGTCGCAATAGCGCATGTAATACCAACTCGAATCGACAAACGTGTCCATGGTGTCAGTTTCGCGCCGCGCTGGTTTGCCACAGGTCGGACACACCACGCCTTGGTGGAAACCTTCGTGCTTGTGCAAAGGGTTGCCCGATCCGTCGGGAATGCAGTCTTGCGGCAACACCACCGGCAGGTCTTTTTCCGGCACGGGTACTGCGCCGTGCTCATCGCAATGGATGATGGGAATCGGCGTGCCCCAATAGCGCTGGCGGCTGACACCCCAGTCGCGCAAACGCCAGGTGATTTTTTTCTCGCCGAGGTTTTTCGCTGCAAGTAACTCTGCAACTTTGCTTACTGCCTGCTTGAAACGTAAACCGTCCAACTCGCCGGAGTTGATGCAAGCACCGTCTTTCGTAGCGTACCAGTCTTGCCAAGCGAGATTGTTGAATGAAACGGCGTTGATCGAAGCAGGAGCAGCAGATGTGGGGCTTGCCCCTGGTGAGGAGTCGGAGCCTGCGACCGACGAACCGGGGGCAAGACTCACAGCGGTGGCTTTGTTAGCGCCTGCAGTAGTACCGTCCGATTCGGAGACTGCTTTTGGCGAGGAGTCGGAGCCTGCGACCGACGAGCCGGGGGCAGTCACCGCAGCGGCAGCACTACCGACCAGTCCGACCACCTGCTTAATCACCAACCCGTACTTCAACGCAAACGCAAAATCCCGCTCATCATGCGCCGGCACACCCATGACCGCGCCATCGCCATAACTCATCAACACATAGTTACCGATCCACAAAGCCACTTGCTCGCCGGTCAAAGGATGTGTCACCTTCAGGCCCGTGTCCATACCGACCTTGTCTTTCAACGCCAGCTCGGCTTCCGTCGTGCCACCCGCTTTGCATTCCTCGATGAATGCCGCCAGTGTCGGATTGCCAACGGCAGCATGCAGCGCCAGCGGATGCTCGGGCGCGACCGCACAAAAGGTCACGCCCATGATGGTGTCGGCACGCGTGGTGAACACATACATGCGGCCGTCTTGAATCAACTGACCCGCCGCATCACGAATATCGTGCGTGAACGCAAACCGCACGCCTTCGGATTTGCCAATCCAGTTTTCCTGCATCAAACGCACTTTGTCCGGCCAGCCGTTCAACGTGGCCTTGGGGTTGCCGATTTGCACATGGTCGAGCAGCTCCTGGGCGTAATCGGTGATCTTCAAGTAGTAGCCGGGGATCTCGCGTTTTTCCACCACCGCACCGGTGCGCCAGCCTTTGCCGTCAATCACCTGCTCGTTGGCCAACACGGTCTGGTCCACCGGGTCCCAGTTCACCACTTGCGTCTTACGGTAGGCAATGCCTTTTTCCAGCATTTTCAAAAACAGCCACTGGTTCCATTTGTAATAGCTCGCGTCGCAGGTGGCGACTTCGCGCGACCAGTCGATGGCCAGCCCCATGGCCTGCATTTGCTGCTTCATGTAGGCGATGTTCTCGTAGGTCCACTTCGCAGGTGGCACGCCGTTTTTCAGCGCCGCATTTTCGGCGGGTAAGCCAAATGCGTCCCAGCCCATGGGCATGAGCACGTTGTAGCCCTTCATGCGCAAATGGCGGGTGAGCATGTCGTTGATGGTGTAGTTGCGCACATGGCCCATGTGCAATTTGCCGCTGGGGTAAGGCAGCATGGAGCAGGCGTAGTACTTGGGCCTGTTCGCGTCTTCAGTGACGCGGTAAACATCGGCCTGCGTCCATGCCAGTTGTACGGCCTGCTCTATGGTGGATGCGGAGTATTCGGGATGTGCGCCGCTGTGACGCTGTGAAGAAATATCGGTGTGTGACATGGGGCTCAATGAGAAACCCCGTGCGCGCTCAGTTGCGCGGTGCCGGGGCGGTTGAGTCGATTTTAGGCCCAGCAGACTGCACCGCCAGCGACACGCTGCGCAACTCGGATTTTTGAATTTCCGCCATGGCTTCGGCCACACGCCCGTAAGCCACGGTTTTGTCGATATTCAACTGCACCTCAGTGGCCTGGGCAGACTGCGCTCTGAGGCTCAATGCTGCGGCAAGTTGTGCCATAGGCAAAGCTTGTCCGTCCACCGAGACTTGGCCATCGGCCTTTATGGAGATTTCCAGCGGCGCGGGTTTGGCCGAACCCGTAGCCACATCGACCTGCGGCAATTCCATGTGCAAGGCCCCGGTCATCATGGGAGCAGCGATGATGAAAATCACCAACAACACCAACATGACATCAACCAGCGGTGTGACATTGATGTCAGCCATAGGTGTGTACGACGGACGTGATTCAAATTCTCCAAATGCCATGTCAGCGCCTCAGCGAGCTTGTATGGACTTGGCTTGCGCCAATGCGCGCAAGTCGTAGGCCAGCCCTTCGAGTTCGCTGTCCAAACGGGCCAATCGACGGCCCATCAGGTTGTAGGCCATGACCGCAGGGATAGCCACCGCCAAGCCAGCTGCCGTCATCACCAAAGCCTCGCCCACCGGTTGTGCGACTTTGTCCAAGGTGTACTGGGCAGAAGCTGCCAGATTGGTGAGCGCATGGAAGATGCCCCAGACGGTGCCCAGCAATCCGACAAATGGCGCCATAGCACCAATGGTGGCCAGCAGGTCCTGACCAAATTGCAAACGCGAGCGAACCGCTTGCAAGCCCTCGCGCAGGCGACGGGTCAGCTGGTCAGAGGCGGCCACTTGCGCGGACATGCCTTGGTCTGCATGGGTAACGGCTTCCAACAAAGGCAGGAACATCGCTTGCGAATCGGCCGCCAGCCAATGGGCACGTGCCTGCGACCAATCGCCGGCTTGCCAAAACAGCGCCTTGCACGACGCGAGATTGCGAATCGCCAAATGCAGCAACCAGGATTTGTAAACAATGATGAACCAACTCACCACCGACATCACCAATAACAGCAGCGCGACCGTGACACTTACGCCATCGCTTTGCAAGATCAGGTCGTTGAAGTTCATCGATCGGTGTGGGAAAGGTTCAAACCCAAAACGTCAAACATGTCGAACAGGCCACTGCGCTGCTGCGCAAGAAACCTGGCAGCACGCAAGCTGCCTTGGGCATAGGTACTGCGACTGGCTGATTTGTGCGTGATTTCAATGCGCTCGCCTTCTGTGGCGAACATCACAGTATGGTCACCGACGATGTCGCCGCCGCGTATGGTGGAAAAACCAATGCTGCCTGGTACGCGCTCGCCGGTGTGTCCATAACGTTCATAGACGGCGCAATCTTTCAAAGAGCGGCCTTGGGCGGCGGCGATCACCTCCCCCATTTTCAAGGCAGTGCCAGACGGTGCATCCACTTTGTGCTTGTGGTGGGCTTCGGTGATTTCAATGTCGTATCCGTCGCTCAGCGCGAGCGCCGCCATTTGCAGCAGTTTGAGGGTGACATTCACGCCTACACTCATATTGGGCGCCATCACAATGGCAATGTCCTTAGCGGCTGTTTGAATCGCGTCTTTTTCCGCCTCAGTGAATCCCGTGGTGCCGATCACCATTTGCACGCCCAAACGACGGCAAACCGCCAAATGCTGCATGGTGCCTTCAGGACGCGTGAAATCAATCAGTACCTGCGCGTTTTGCAAGCCTGCAGTGATGTCGCTGGAGACAACCACGCCAACCGGCTGGCCCAAAAACAATCCAGCATCAGTACCCAATTGCGGGCTGTTTGGCAAGTCCAGAGCTGCTGCCAATTGCATATCCGGGGAACGCACCACCGCTTCGATCAACATGCGTCCCATGCGGCCGCCCGCACCGGCGATGGCAATACGTCGTGGGGACGAGGCAGATGGGTTCATGCGATGGGCCTTTATCTGGCGGGTGATTCCAGGGGTGGGTATTGTTTGCGCGGCGCAGTGGCCTCAGGCGCTGTGTCAAGCGCATTGCTGCCAGACGTTTGTGCTTTGAATTTGTCCAATTCCTGGGGCGTGGCCTGTAAGCGGGGAACTTTTTTTCTTTCCTCCGGTGTGGTCAAGCGTTCGGCAAATTCGGATTCACTGGGCAGTTCATCGGCCTCGTAGCGGTAAAAAGCTTCATTTTGAAAGAACACAGACAGTTTGCGTTGTTGGGGCTGGGTGCCTTTGCGTTGGATAGTGAACGCATAGTCCCAACGGTCCGCATGGAAAACACTGGCAATCAATGGGGTACCCAAAATTTCTTTGACTTGGTTGCGGGTCATGCCAGGGCGCAAGGCCTGCACCTGCTCTTTGGACACGAAATTGCCTTGCACCACTTCGATACGGTAGGGAGTGACCTTGCGCATGGCACGGGCCACAGGGTCATCGACAAATGCACACGCTGCTAATGTGGACAGCAGCAATAGACCGCAGCTGCGCGCCAGAAGAGGTTGCAATGGAGTCATGTTGGGAATGGGGCGAGATATGATGATTGCATTGTAACGACGGGTTCTGACCACCCGCACAGAGTTGCGAAAGGTACCAATGCAGTCTAAAGGCGATTTAAAAAATACCGGCTTAAAGGCCACGCTGCCGCGTATCACCATCTTGGAGTTGTTCCAAAAAAGTGGGCAGCGCCATATGAGTGCAGAAGATGTGTACCGTCTTGTTTTACAAGAACGCGCAGATATTGGATTGGCCACCATTTACCGGGTCTTGATGCAGTTTGAGCAAGCCGGCTTGCTCACGCGCAGTCAGTTTGAAAGTGGCAAAGCGGTGTATGAACTCAACGAAGGGCAGCACCATGACCACTTGGTTTGCCTAGACTGCGGACGGGTCGAGGAATTTTTTGACGAAGAAATTGAAAAACGCCAACACGCTATTGCCCGAGCCAAGGGCTTTGAAATTGCTGATCATGCACTGAGTCTTTACGCGCACTGCACCCGCAAACCCTGCCCTTTCAAAAACACTTAATCCATTCGGTCGGACTGCATGGCCTCGCGGTGGCGCGAGACAAATTTTTCATACGTATCAATGCCGCGCATCTGCAATATGGTGTTGCGCACAGCGGCTTCGACCAACACAGCAATATTGCGCCCGGCCACCACTTGAATCACCACTTTTCGCACGGGAATGCCCAGCACATGCTCGGTCAGCGGTTCGTGTGGCAGGCGGTCGTAATCGCGCTCTAAAGTTTCTTTGCGCACCAAATGCACAATCAGTTTGAGGCGCATTTTGCGTCGCACTGCGGTTTCGCCAAAAATCGCTTGTATGTCCAGCAAACCAATACCGCGCACTTCCAACAGGTTTTGCAGCAACACCGGGCAGCGGCCTTCCAAGGTGGTTTGGTTGATCCGGTACAAATCCACTGCGTCATCTGCCACCAAGCCGTGGCCGCGAGAAATTAACTCCAAGCCCAATTCGCTTTTGCCCAAGCCTGACTCGCCGGTGATCATCACGCCCATGCCCAAAATATCCATCATCACCCCGTGCAAGGTGGTTCTGTCAGCGAAATGTTTGGACAAATACGCACGCAGCAAATCAATCACAAATGCGGCTGACTCGTGGGTCACAAACATGGGGATTTGTGCCTCTTCGCACATGGATAACAGCGCTGGCGTGGGCATTTGGCCATCGGCCACTACCAGGACCGGCGGCACCAAGGTCACGATGCGAGACACCCTGCGCTCGCCGACCAGCGGGTCTGCATGTTGCAAATAACTGATCTCTCGTTCGCCTAAGACTTGCAAACGGTAGGGGTGTATGTAATTGAGGTAGCCCACCAAGTCTGCCCCAGAGCGGGCCATGCGTACTGCCACTTCATCGAAATGGCGCTCAGTGGCGCCCTTGCTGGCTACCCAATGCCATTCGAGTTTCTGGCGAAAATCTTCGAAAAGTACGTCAGCGCTGACAGCGGTGGGTTTCAAGACAACAAACTCAAGCGGTTTGTACCGATTGCCAGTTGGTGATCAAGAGGTGCAGTTCTTGGGCTTCACGGCATTGCTGGAGCTTGTCTCGCAGGTTGGTGTCGCTCAGCATTTCGGCAATTTCGGACAGAATTTCCAGATGCTTTTGTGTGGATGCTTCCGGCACCAACAAGAAAATCATCAGGCTGACCGGTTTTTCGTCGGGGGCATCAAAGCCTATCGGTTCAGCCAGCAAAAACACGGCAGCCAATGGTGTTTTCATGCCCTTGATGCGCCCGTGCGGGATGGCGACACCGTAACCCAAACCGGTTGAGCCCAGTCGCTCGCGCGCAAACAAACTGTCTGCGACCAAGGCTCGGTTCAAGCCATGTAAATTTTCAAACAGCAAACCGGCTTCTTCAAAAGCACGTTTTTTACTGGTGGCATCCACCTGCACAAGTGCTTGGGCAGGGGGCAAGATGGCAGCGAGTCTGTTCATGATTGGGGGCTGATTATGCACCTAGTTGGCGTGTCAAGCTAGGGTAAATATTTATATCTTTTTTTTACTATATAGAAAGCCGCCTGGGTTTCAGGCGGCTTTGGCATACAAGCCAGGTCAGTTCAAGTAGTCGCGCTTGGCGCTGGGATGCTGGTGGTCCTGCAGCCGGTCCTTGTGGCGAACCACCTGTCGGTCCAGTTTGTCAACCAGTTCGTCCACTGCGGCATACAAATCTTCGCTGGCGCATTCGGCAAACAAATCGCTGCCTTTGACATGGATGTTGCATTCAGCGCGTTGTCTGCCTTGCTTTTCCTTCTGATTTTCAATCGATAACAGCACACGAACATCAACCACTTGGTCAAAGTGCCGCATGATTCGGTCGAGTTTCTGGGTGACATAGCCACGCAGTGCCGGCGTGACTTCGAGGTGATGCCCACTGATTGTCAAATTCATACATACCCTCCAGACGTGAGCCTGTACGCAGCGCCCCGGCAACATGCCAAAGCGGTGACAGGTCAACGCCACTATGCACCTAGTCTGACAAAAAAGCAAACCCCGCTGGGACGGCCCTGTTGCGCGCAGGGCGTAAACGGTTAAGCAGCTGGCGCCTGGGGCTCAACGGTGTGCATTTTGACGCGTTGGGCCAGCCAGTAGGCCACCACTGACGCGGCGATGCCTGCCACGGCACACATCCAATAATGCGTGACTTGACCCTGCGGATTACGCTGGATCAGCACGCCGCCGATCCAAGTGGCGATGCCAATCGACAAGGACTGCACCGCGCCATTGAGCGACATAAAGGCACCGCGAAATTGGGGCTGTGCTGCCGATGTGAGAAACGCCATGCCGGGAATCATGCGGGCATTCATGAAAAAAAACAAACTCGCCGACACCAACAACACCACTGGCAACGCATAAGGCTGCATCAAGGTGGTCAAAGTCATGGGCACCATGGACAACAACAACATGCGCTGAAACATTTTGCGCTTACCGATTCGGTCGGTGAGCGTACCTATCCATCGCGCGCTCAACAAAGTGACGATACCGCCAGCCAAATAAATGAAAGGGATTTCGGTGGGCAACAAAATATGGTTGGCTTGCATGTAAATGGTGATGTAGGGAATCACGGTGAAGGCGGCAAACATCATGGCAAAGGACATGGCAAGTGCCAATCGGTGGTTGTTGTCAGCCCACACCCCGCGGATAGCAAATGTCATGTTCTGCCCACGCGCGTTGGCCACATGTTTGTCCAACCGCGGCAGACTCCACACCGCCAGCGCACCCACCACAGTGCAGGCCACGGCAATGGCAATAAAGCTGCTGTGCCAGCCGCCCCAGTTGGCCAAAAACAATCCGCCGGGCACACCCACCACCGTGGCCAATGAAAACGACATCATCACCAAGCCCGTGGCGCGGCCGCGACGCTCAAACGGAATCACGTCGCCAATGATGGTTTGCGTCAAGGCCGACAAAATGCCACCGAACACACCTGCAGCAATACGCGCCAGCATCAACATGCCATAAGTGGGTGCCAGCGCACACGCCAAGGTGGTCAAGCCAAACAACACATAGAGCACCAACAACAAACGCTTGCGCTCAAAACGATCTACAAAAAACGCGGCCAGCAGGCCTGACAGCCCAGCGGCAAAGGTATAGGCAGACACCAAAAGCCCGAACTGGGCATCGCTGATAGCAAACAAAGCTGTCAGTTGCGGGCCCAGAGGCATCATGATCATGAAGTCCAGCACATGGGTGAATTGAATGCCAGCCAGGGTCAGGAGCAGCGCCAACTCTCTTCGTGGCGTTAATTCAGTGTGCATGGGGTGTGGCTCAGAAAAGCGAAGACTTTAACAGTCTGACTTTTTTGTCACAGGGCGGTGCCATAATTCTTGCTTGTTCAGCAATGGAGCAGCCTCCTTGGAAACCTACCCCAGTCGGTAGCTTTCGGTTCACTGGCAACAGGCCGGACGGAATCGAAAGCGCACCCCACCTTTTCATTCGTCCATTCACGCACTGAGATTTGCCATGCTCAATATTTTTTCGCTGGTCAACGGCCGCCTGTTTCAAGAAGAAATTTCTTCCCTCGAAGAGCTGACACGTTTTCAACCCATTTGGGTTGACCTGGAGTCCCCCACCCCCGAAGAAAAGCGTTGGATCAGCCAACACTTTGATGTGCAAGTGCCTGACGACGCAATGGACGAAGACATTGAAGAGTCCGCGCGTTTTTACGAAGAAGACAACGGCGAGTTGCATATCCGCTCCGACTTCTTGATCGCAGACATAGATGCACCGCGCGCAGTGCGAGTGGCCTTTATCTTGAACCAGCACAACGTCGCACTGAAAAGCCATGGGGTTTTGTTTTCTGTGCACGAAGAAGATTTGCCGGTGTTCAGGTTGTTGCGTCTGCGGGCACGCCGCGCACCGGGGTTGATTGAAGACGCCAAAGATGTGTTGCTTGAATTGTTTTCTGTGGATGCCGAATATTCCGCGGACACGCTCGAAGGTATTTATGACGAGCTGGAAAAAGTCAGCAAGATGGTGCTGTCTGGCGATGTGACCGATGCGCTTGCCGGTGAGGTGCTGGCCGAGATCGCCAGGCAAGAAGATTTGAACGGCCGCATTCGGCGCAACATGATGGACACACGCCGCGCGCTCAGTTTCACCATGCGGCTGCGCATGCTCAATGCCGAGCAATTTGACGATGCCCGGCAAATTCTGCGCGATATAGATTCATTGGACAGCCACACTGCATTTCTGTTCGACAAGATCAACTTCTTGATGGATGCCACGGTGGGTTTCATCAACATCAACCAAAACAAGATCATCAAGATCTTCTCGGTGGCCAGCGTGGCCCTGTTGCCGCCCACATTGATCGCCAGTGTTTACGGCATGAACTTTCAGTTCATGCCCGAGCTGTCACAAAAGTGGGGGTATCCCTTCGCTCTGACGCTGATGTTCGCCAGTTCCGTGGTGCCGATGATTTATTTCCGCCGCCGGGGTTGGCTGAAATAGGCTGAGCTTTCAGTACATCAGGACTGAAATAATTGCTTTAACTTGGCTTCATTGGGCTGGTGCACCACGCCTTTTTCCGTGATCAACCCGCTCACGAGTTCAGCGGGCGTGACATCAAAGGCCGGGTTGCGCACCTTCACACCTTGTGGTGCCCAGCGCTGCGCACCAAAGCCAGTCACTTCGTCAGGACTGCGCTCTTCAATCGGTATAGCGTCGCCATTTGGCAACTGCATGTCAATGGTGGACAACGGGCACGCCACATAAAAAGGAATACCGTGCCTGTGCGCCAACACGGCAACCATGTAGGTGCCGATTTTGTTGGCGACATCACCATTGGCCGCGACCCGGTCCGTGCCAACCACGACCGCATCAATCTCGCCTTGCTTCATCAAGTGACCGGCCATGTTGTCGGTGATCAATGTCACGGGAATATTCTCTTGCACCATTTCCCAAGCGGTCAGCCGTGCACCTTGCAAAAAGGGGCGGGTTTCGTCCGCGATCACGCTGATTTTTTTGCCAGCCGCCACCGCCGACCTGAATACACCTAACGCGGTGCCGTGCCCTGCAGTAGCCAGTGCACCGGCATTGCAATGCGTCAGCACACGCGCACCATCTGCCAGCAAAGTTGCGCCATGCGCGCCCATGGCCTGGTTGATGCGCACATCTTCCGCCGCCATATCGTGCGCAAGTGTCAGCAAGAGACCGGCCAGTTGTGGCGGAGGCAAATGTGCGTGACTGTCAACCGATTGGCGCACGCGCTGTAATGCCCAAAATAAATTGACCGCGGTCGGGCGGCTCGCCGCCAGCACCTCAAAACCGTGCGCCATGGCCTTTGCAAAAGCGTCGGCCGCGAGATGCTGATGCGACAAGGCTTGTAATGCCACGCCATAGGCCGCAGCACAGCCGATGGCAGGCGCACCACGTACCACCATGCTGCGAATGCCATGCGCTACTTCGTCAGCATTGGCATACGACAGGTATTCAAACCGCATGGGCAAAATACGCTGATCGATCATCTCGAGTCGGCCATCGCGCCAGCGCAATGTCTCAACTTGGTGGTGTCCGGGCGCGTCACTCATGTGTTGGTTTGTCCGTAGGTTTTGAATTTTTCATGCACGGCTTGCATTTGTTCTGTGCTGAGGATGTGTGGCTCGCCCAATTGCAACGCGGTCCAATATTGCTCACACAAGGACTCGACTTCCACCGCCACGGCCACGGCGCGCTGGATATCTGTGCCGAGCGCAATCAACCCATGGTTACCCAACAAGCAAGCCCGTCTGTCTGTCAATGCCGCGAGGGCATGGTCGGACAATTCCTGCGAACCAAACAAGGCATATGGTGCGCAACGAATGTTGTCGCCACCTGCAATAGCCACCATGTAATGAAAGGCGGGAATGTCGCGGTGCAGGCAAGAGAACGCAGTGGCAAAACGCGAATGGGTGTGCACAACGGCACCCACATCAGGTCGCGACACCAAGATGTCTCGGTGAAATCGCCATTCGCTGGATGGCTTGCCTGGGCCTAAAGCTTGGCCATGGAAGTCCATGCTGACCATGGCGTCTGGGTGCAAGTCATGCGCAGCCACGCCAGAAGGCGTCACCAACCAACTGGACCCATGGCGCACGGACAGATTGCCCGTGCTGCCACGGTTGAGGCCCGTGGCATCCAGTTGCAACGCAGCTTTGCACATCAGCATGCGCAATGGCTTGTCGTCCACGGGTACACCCATGGGTCAGCCGCGCGACAAAACGCGCCCGGCCACAGCATCCAACTGTTTCGCCATTGCGGCATCACGCGCTTGAGGTGACGTAATGAGAGCGTATTCCAAAGCATGGCGGCAAGCGCAAGCCGGACCGTGTGTGTCAGCGGCCAACGCAGGCGTGACGGCTTGGACCAGTGAGCGGGCGTTTTGCGCATTGGCCAGCATCACCTTGATGATCGCGTCCACCGTCACCGCATCATGGTCAGGGTGCCAGCAGTCAAAATCGGTGACCATGGCCACCGAGGCATAACAAATTTCTGCTTCTCGGGCGAGCTTGGCTTCTGGCATATTGGTCATGCCAATCACATCACAGCCCCATTGGCGGTAAAGGTTGGATTCGGCCAAGGTCGAAAACTGTGGCCCTTCCATCACCAAATACGTTCCGTTTCGGACCACCGGCAGTTGCAGCTGACGTGCCGCGGTTTCCAAATGGCCGCCCATGCGCCCGCACACCGGATGGGCCATGGACACGTGGGCCACCAAGCCAGTGCCGAAAAAACTTTTTTCCCGGGCAAAACTTCGGTCGATGAATTGGTCAACGATCACAAAGGTGCCGGGCGGCAAACTGTCTTTCAGAGAACCCACCGCACTCACTGAAATCAAGTCAGTGACACCGGCACGCTTGAGGGCATCGATATTGGCGCGGTAATTGATGGCAGACGGCGGGATTTTGTGACCGCGACCGTGGCGCGGCAAAAACACCATGGGCTGGCCGTCTAAGTGGCCGAACAGACATTCGTCAGAGGGCTCGCCAAAAGAAGATTCGATCTTGCGCCACTGCTTGTCTTGCAGGGCGTCAATGTCATACACACCGCTGCCTCCGATGATGCCAATCACACCCTTGGCAGAGACAGCCTGCTTGCTCATAGTGAGAATCCCCTTCAGGTCAACTTTTATTCAATGGCCTTGACCATGTCCTCGACCACTTTTTTCGCGTCGCCGAACACCATCATGGTTTTGTCCATGTAGAACAACTCGTTGTCCAGTCCCGCATAGCCCGCAGCCATGGAGCGTTTGTTGACGATGATGGTTTTGGCTTTGTAGGCCTCCAAAATCGGCATGCCGTAAATGGCGCTGCCCTTGATCATCGCCGCCGGATTGACCACGTCATTGGCGCCCAAAATGATGGCCACATCCACCTGGCCGAATTCGCCGTTGATGTCTTCCATCTCGAACACCTGGTCGTAAGGCACCTCGGCCTCGGCCAGCAACACGTTCATGTGGCCCGGCATGCGACCGGCCACCGGGTGGATGGCGTACTTCACCGTGATGCCTTTGTGGGTCAATTTTTCGGCCAACTCTTTCACCGCGTGCTGCGCACGGGCGACCGCCAAACCGTAACCGGGCACGATGACCACGGTTTCGGCGTTGCCCAAAATAAAGGCCGCGTCATCCGCGCTGCCGCTTTTCACCGGACGCTGCTCGGTGCTGCCAGCCGCTGCTGTGCCCGCTTCACCGCCGAAGCCGCCCAAAATCACATTAAAGAACGAGCGGTTCATGGCCTTGCACATGATGTAGCTCAAAATCGCACCAGACGATCCAACCAAGGAACCGGCAATGATCAACATGCTATTGTTCAGCGAAAAACCGATGCCTGCCGCCGCCCAGCCCGAATAGCTGTTGAGCATGGACACCACCACCGGCATATCGGCGCCGCCGATAGGGATGATGATGAGTACACCCAGCACAAACGACAGCGCCAGCATGACGAGGAATGCGTCCCAGTTGCCGGTGAACATGAAGTACACGCCCAAGCCCACAGTGGCAATGCCCATCAGCAGATTCAGCATGTGCTGACCGGCAAACACCACGGGTGCGCCTTGGAACAAACGGAACTTGTACTTGCCCGACAGCTTGCCGAATGCAATGACCGAGCCACTGAAGGTGATCGCGCCAATGGCCGCACCCAGGAACAACTCCAAGCGGTTGCCTTTGGGAATGTCCAGCGTTCCTAAACCTTGCGCCACGATGCCGAAAGCCGCAGGTTCGACCACCGCGGCAATCGCGATGAACACCGCCGCCAAGCCGATCATGCTGTGCATGAAAGCGACGAGTTCGGGCATTTTCGTCATCTCGACCCGCTGCGCCATGATGGCGCCAGCGCCGCCGCCAATCACCAAGCCCAGCAGAACCCAGCCCATGCCTTGTACGGGGTCAACCTGACCAAAAAGCTTGGCTTGCTCAAAAATCAAAGCTGCTGTGGTGACGACCGCGATCGCCATGCCACTCATGCCAAACAGATTGCCACGAATCGAGGTGGTCGGGTGCGACAGACCTTTGAGCGCCTGAATAAAGAAAATACTGGCAACCAAATACAAAAGAACAACAAGATTCATGCTCATTTTTCAGCTCCTGCCTTGGGGGCTTTTTTCTTGAACATTTCCAGCATGCGCCGCGTCACCAAAAAACCGCCGAACACATTGACCGCGGCCAGCGCTACAGCCAGCACGCCCATGGTTTTGCCCAGCGGTGTGACGGTGAGGGCGGCGGCCAACATGGCGCCGACGATGATGATGGCAGACACCGCATTGGTCACCGCCATCAAAGGCGTGTGCAATGCGGGCGTGACATTCCAGACCACGTGGTAGCCGACGTAAATCGCCAGCACAAAAATAATGAGGTTGGTGATGGTGTGGTCCATGCTTATTTCCTTTTGACGTCGCCGCCCTGTGTCATCAGGCAGGCCGCCACGATGTCGTCTTCCATGTCAACGGTAAAGCCCTTGTCCTTGGGCAGCACCAGTTTCAAAAAATCCAGCACATTGCGTGCATACAGTGCCGAAGCATCAGCCGCCACCAGTGCGGGCAAATTGGTTTCGCCGACCAGTGTGACGCCGTGTTTGATGACGGTGCGGTCGGCTTCGCTCAAGGGGCAATTGCCACCCACGCCATTGGCACCTTTGCCGGCCGCCAAGTCGATGATGACCGAGCCGGGTTTCATGCTTTTGACCATGTCCTCGGTGATCAACACGGGAGCTGCGCGACCGGGTATCAAGGCGGTGGAAATGACAGCATCGGCCTGCGCCACGCGCTTGGCAACTTCCAATTTCTGACGGTCCAGCCAGCTCTGCGGCATAGGGCGCGCATAGCCGCCCACACCTTCAGCCGCCTCTTTTTCTTCGGCGGTTTCATAAGGCACGTCGATGAACTTGGCGCCGAGCGACTCCACTTGCTCTTTCACGCTGGGGCGCACATCAGAGGCTTCGATCACCGCACCCAGACGTTTGGCCGTGGCAATCGCCTGCAAACCGGCCACGCCTACACCCAGAATGACGACGCGTGCGGCCTTGACGGTACCGGCTGCGGTCATCAACATGGGGAAAAAGCGCTGGTATTTGTCAGCCGCCATCATCACGGCTTTGTAACCGGCGATATTGGCCTGCGAGGACAACACGTCCATACTTTGCGCACGCGTGGTGCGCGGTGCGGCTTCCAGGGCAAAACTGGTCAAACCGGCCGCCGCGATGCGCTGCAAACCGTCGGCATCAAACGGGTTGAGCATGCCAACCAATGCGCTGCCAGATTTCATGTGTGACAACTCAGTGGCAGACGGGGCGCGTACTTTGAGCACCAGATCGGCGCCCAATGCACCCGCTGCGTCGGTGATCTGTGCACCCACGGCTTCATAGGCGGCATCAGTGACACTGGCAGCAACACCAGCGCCTGACTGCACGTGAACAGTGTGGCCCTGGGCAATGATTTTTTTGGCCGTTTCAGGGGTCACGGCAACACGGGTTTCGCCCGCCGTGGTTTCGGCAGGCACGCCAATCAGCATGGTTTTCTCCTCTTCGCAATGGGGGAGAATCATCGCAGATTCACAACAGGCCCGAAAAACAGGGATTTTGCACCATGACGTACCGTTGGAAGCCCAGTGTGACCGTGGCGGGCATCATCGAACAAGATGGCCGCTATTTATTGGTCGAAGAGCACACGCCCAAAGGGCTGATGTTCAACAACCCCGCGGGACACTTGGACCCGGGCGAGTCCCCCCTTGAAGCCTGTGTGCGGGAAGTTTTGGAAGAAACCGCTTATGCATTTACCCCCACCGCCTTGGTAGGAATTTACCTGTCACGCTTTGGCAAGCCGCCCACCCCGCAAGACCCGGAAGAGGACATCACCTATTTGCGCTTCGCTTTCACCGGTGTATTGGGTGAGCACTACCCTGAGCGCCCATTGGATGACGGCATTGTGCGAACCTTGTGGATGAGCATAGATGAGATGCTGGCCAGCCAAGCAAGGCATCGCAGCCGTTTGTTGGTGCGCTGCGCCCAAGACCATGCGCGCGGTGTGCGTTTGCCGTTAGACACGATTTACACCGATCCCAGTGTGTACGCGCCGGGTGGCCCGGCCTGAATCATCGGGCCAGCATTTCAGCCGCCGGGTCTTCAGCCTGCATGACGAATTGCGCCCACGGTGCCAGGCGCTGCGCATCGCAGCGCAGCACTTCTTGTTTGACCCGCAAAATTTGGGTCGGGTGCATGGAAAAGTACCGCAAGCCCAAACCGATCAGCAAACGGGTCAGCGCTGGATCTCCGGCCATTTCACCGCACAGCGCGACTTCCTTGCCCGCTGCTGCACCTTGCGCGATGGTGTCGGCCAACAAATGCAATATCGCTGGGTGCAAGGGGTCGTACAAATGCGCCACTTGTTCGTCCGCGCGGTCAATCGCCAAGGTGTACTGAATCAAGTCATTGGTGCCGACAGACAAAAAATCGAAATGCTTCAAGAACAAGGGCAGGCTTAAAGCTGCTGCCGGCACTTCGATCATGGCACCTACCCGCAGTGGTCCATAGGGAATGGATTTTTTGTCCAACTGAGCGCGGGCATGGGCCAGCCAATGCAGGGTTTGCGTGATTTCTTTGGCGTGTCCCAACATAGGGATCAGTAAATTGACTTGTCCGTGAGCCGCCGCACGCAAAATAGCGCGCAATTGGCTGAGAAACATGCCCGGGTCGGCCAAGCTCCAACGTATGGCGCGCAAGCCCAGCGCCGGGTTCAAGTGCGCCTGTTCTTTGACCGTGCGGTCCAAGGGCTTGTCAGCGCCCACATCCACGCTGCGTATCGTGACCGGCAAGCCTTGCATGCCTTCAACCGCGCGTTTGTAGGCTTGGTATTGCTCTTCCTCGTCCGGCAACTTGCCGTCGCGCCCCATGAATAAAAACTCGCTGCGAAACAAGCCCACACCGACTGCGCCCATTTCCACAGCAAGCTGGGTGTCTTCTGGCAATTCGATATTGGCCAGCAAATGGATAGATTGGCCGTCGAGTGTGACCGCCGGGGTGTGGCGCAAACGCGCCAACCGCTCTCTTTCGAGCTCAGCCTGCCGTTGTTTGAACGCGTATTCAGCAAGAATGATCGGGGAAGGATCAACAATGATCACGCCGGCATCGCCATCAATGATGACCCAGTCGTCCTGCCGCACCATATGACTGGCACTGCGCGCGCCCACCACCGCCGGTATGTCCAGACTGCGCGCAACGATGGCGGTATGCGATGTCTTGCCACCGACATCGGTGACAAATCCGGTGAACACACTTTGCTTGAACTGCAACATGTCAGCAGGCGACAGGTCATGGGCCACCAACACCAAGGGCGCATCATGGCTTTCGTCTAACAGGTGGTCCTGCTGCCATGCAGTGCTCGGCTTGCGGCCAGTGGGTTGCG
Organism: Bordetella parapertussis; assembly: GCA_945878065.1. GTDB lineage: Bacteria > Pseudomonadota > Gammaproteobacteria > Burkholderiales > Burkholderiaceae_C > Limnohabitans > Limnohabitans parapertussis_B. Next base: position 24,725 of record CAMDXA010000021.1, read on the forward strand.
GCAAGCTGGTGGGCAAGCCTTTCATGTGGCGCAACAAGCGCTCGACGACTTGCTCGAGGTCCCCTTTGCGCTCGCGCAAATAGGCGTCTTCCATGTCGTCGAATTGACGCGCCACCACTTCAAGCTGTGAAGTCAGCGCCCATTCTGCGTTGTAGAGTCGGTCTGTCACCCAGTGCTTGACGCCATCAGCCAGCATTTCGTCTTGCAGCAGCATCATGTGGACCTCCAGCAACGCGGGCAGTTCGGGAGGCGCGTCCTTGGGTACCGATTGGTGCAAACGCTGAACCTCGGCCATGACAGTGTTGCGTGCCTGCGTGATACGCGCCAATTCTTCTTCTACTTGTGAGGGCTTGATGAAATAGTGCGCCACATCCACGCGGCTGCTGGCCACCAGCACGGCCTTGCCAATCGCAATGCCGCGCGCAACGGCCAATCCGTGGATGGAAAACGTCATGCCGGTCTCATTCGCCTTCGCCGAATTTGTCGTTGATCAAGCCAAGCAATGATTGCAAGGCTTCATTTTCTTGGTCGCCAATCGTTTCGATTTCAATGTCTGTGCCGACACCTGCGGCCAGCATCATCACACCCATGATGCTTTTGGCGTTCACGCGCCGCTCGCCTCTGGAAAGCCAAACTTGGCAGGGAAAACTGCCGGCCAGCTTGGTGAGCTTGGCGGATGCTCTGGCATGCAAGCCCAATTTGTTGATCACTGTAATGCTTTGTTTCATGTTGACCTGTGGTTGTTTTATTCGGAACTGCTGGAGAGTTGCATCACGCCTTGGGTGCCGCCGTCAAGCGCCCGACGTGTCAAGGCTTGCAAATCCTCGTGTCGATAACACACCGTGCGCAGCAGCATGGGCAAATTGACACCGGCCACTAACTGCGCGTCTTTGTTGTTGACCAGTCGTTGCGCCACATTGGCGGGTGTGGCGCCTATGACATCGGTCAATACCAAGGTTTGCAAAAACCTATCGCTTTGTAATCGCTGCAAGGCACACGCATACGTGACTTCAGGCGCCTCTTGGGGCGGCACATCAATCGCCACCACTTCTTCTGCGCATTCGGGAAATACATGTATTGCACAGTCGCGCAAGGCAGTGGCCAGCGGGGCGTGGGCAATGATCAAAATGCGTGTGCTCATAAACTGGTGCTCTGCGTAGATTATGGCCCGAGATACCAAGGGCTCAGTTTCTTTGACTGCGCACCTTGCGCCTGATCAAACGCTTGGCTTTATGTTCCCTTTAGATTGGTGGACAATGCGTTCATGCATGCATTAGATGGTGTTCGTGTTCTGGATTTATCGCGGGTACTGGCGGGGCCTTGGTGCACCCAAACCTTGGCTGACCTAGGCGCCGATGTGGTGAAAGTTGAGCGGCCTGAGGCGGGCGACGACACCCGCGGATGGGGCCCGCCTTTTTTGCCAGCCGCAGACGGCAGCGACAGCGCAGAGTCGGCGTATTTTTTAGGAGCCAACCGCAACAAGCGCTCCATCACGTGCGACCTGTCTAGCGCGCAAGGACAGCAATTGATTCGTGATTTGGCCGCTCGCGCAGATGTGCTGGTTGAAAATTTCAAAGTCGGCGATATGCAACGCTACGGGCTGGACTATCCCTCGCTCAAGGCGATCAACCCCAAGCTCGTCTATTGCAGCATCACGGGTTTTGGTCAAACCGGCCCCTATGCTGAACGCGCCGGATACGATTTCGCGGTGCAGGCCATGGGCGGCCTGATGAGCGTGACCGGTGAGCGTGACGATGCCGGCGGTGGGCCGCAAAAAGTGGGTGTCGCTGTCGCGGATTTGTTCACGGGCATGTATGCCACCGTCGCAGTACTCGCGGCTTTGCGTCACGCTGAGCATACCGGCACAGGGCAGCACATTGACATGGCGCTGCTGGACACGCAAGTGGCCATGCTGGCAAACCTCGGGGCAAATTTTCTGGTGCATTCGCCGCCTAAGCCGCCGCCCAGTCGCATGGGGAACGCGCATGTCAATATCGTGCCCTACCAAGTTTTTGAAGTGGCGCCCAAACCCGATGGCGAGCGTGACCACATGATCGTCGCGGTTGGCAACGATTCGCAATTCGCCAAGTTCTGTGAATGTTTGGGCAAGCCGCAATGGGCAACTGACACGCGTTTTGTACGCAACCCAGACCGGGTAAGGCACCGCGATATTTTGATACCGATGTTGGCCGCCCAGTTGATGACGCAACGCAAAGCCCATTGGCTGGCCCTGCTTGAAAGTGCCAAGGTGCCGTGCGGACCGATTAACAACTTGGCCGAAGTGTTTGCCGATCCGCATGTGCAACACCGTCAGATGGTGCAAACATTTCAACACCCTTTGCGCGAGACGTTGTCATTGGTGGCCAGTCCCATCAAAATGGGCGAAACACCAGTGCGCCAATATTTGCCTCCACCCATGCTCGGGCAACACACGCAAGAGGTGTTGGATGAATGGCTGAGCGGCCCTGCTAAGCAGTAAGCGCTTGTTTTTGCCGGAGGCTCAGTCTGTTATTTATTGCGGAAATTGTCGTGACAGTTTTTGCAAGTTCCGCCGGTGGCGCTGACGGCAGATTTCAAATCATCTAACTTGCCGGTCTTGGCGGCTGTGTTGAGCTTCACCACTTCGGCCATCATCTTGTCGGCCGCTTCCTTGAATTTGGCGTTGTCTGACCAGACTTCTGGCTTGGCTTTGGTATTGCCGCCTTGGTTTGTGCCTTCACCAAAACCTGCCCACGGCAATTTGGACATTGACTCGACCACGGCGGCGTTATCGGCTGCTGCCTTGGCATCAAAAGGGATTTTTCCTTGGGCCATACCGGCAAGACGGGTGAAATGCTGCCCCATGACAAACAGCGCACTTTGGCGGTATTTGATGGCATCTTCCGCCTTGGCAAATTGCGCATACGCAGGCATGCTGATGCCGGCGAGCAATAAAGTTACCGTGACAATCAGGTGTTTCATGTTGACGCTCCTTGTAATAGCTAGACGAAATGTAATCCAGTTTGAGTTTTTTTGCAGACGTCTCGTTAACATGGCAGCTTGTTCCTCAACGCCTTCAGACCCCCATGGGATTTTTGATCAAAGTTTGGGATTTGCCCACTCGCTTGTTTCACTGGAGCTTGGTGTTGTTGCTGGCTGCCTCGGTATTGAGCGTACTGGTATTTGACAATCTGGTGTGGCATGCCAATTGTGGATATGCGCTGACGGCTTTGTGGTTGTTTCGTTTGCTGTGGGGCGTCGTGGGTGGGCGCTGGTCTCGTTTCTCGCACATGTTTTTCAAATGGCGCACCCTGCTCAGTTATGTGCGTCAACCATCTCATTGGGCCCATCCCGGACATAACCCTTTAGGGGGTTTGTCGGTGTTGGCCATGTTGGTGTTCATGGGCTTGCAAATTGTCAGCGGCATGTCCAGCGATGATGATGCGGGTTTCAGTGGCCCGTTGACGCTGTTCTTCAGCAACGCATGGGTGTCTTGGGCGACCCTTTATCACGCAGAGATTGGCAAGTGGGTATTGCTTTTTCTGGTGGTGCTGCATTTGTTGGCGATTGCCTACCACGAGTGGGTTCAGAAACGCCGCCTGGTTCGCCCCATGCTGAATGGTTTTCAATCGTTGCCGCATGACTCGCCCGCCAGTAATGACCGTTGGACACATCGATTGTTAGCGCTGTGCCTGTTGGCCGTGTGCGTGCTGTTGGTTTATGCGGGTTTACAGTGGGTACAAGGGCGGGCAATGGGTTGAACCCGCGTGCGGGGGAAGTGCCGCCCTGTCGTTTGAATTTGCTATGGGCTGGGCGCGCACTTCCTGTGGCGCATTAAAGTAATCAATGCTTGGCTTGCGACAACATGGTGTCAGCATCGCTGACTTCAAATTTGCCAGGCCCCTCGATGTTCAAGGTTTGCACTTTGCCGTCTTTGACCAACATGGAATAACGGTTGGAACGCAGCCCCAGACCTTTGCCGGTCAGGTCCAATGTCAAGCCAGTGGCTTTGGTGAATTCTGCATCGCCATCGGCCAGCATACGCACTTTGCCGGTAGCTTTGAGTTCGCGTCCCCAAGCGCCCATGACAAAGGCATCGTTCACACTGACACACCAAATTTCGTCCACCCCAGCGGCTTTGAGTTCGGTTAATTTATCGATATATCCTGGGACATGCTTGGCAGAACAGGTCGGTGTGAAAGCACCGGGAAGCGCAAACAAAGCGATCGTCTTACCCGCGCTGGCTTTCGCCAAATCCACCGGATTGGGTCCAATGCTACAAGCTTCGCCTTCAACGTCTGAATACTCCATCAATGTGGTGTGTGGAATGTTGTCGCCAATTTTTATCATGTTTTTGCTCCTTGTAAAAAGAAATGACCCACGATTGTGGGCCATTTCAAGAATCCATGTCAGATAGCTGACATATAAAACTCAAACCACAGACGCCTTCTCAACCAAGCGGGTGGCCACCCAGTTTTTGGTTTTGGAGATAGGACGGCTTTCGGTGATTTCGATCACATCACCCAAGTGGTATTGACCGGTTTCGTCATGCGCATGGTATTTGCTCGACTTGCCGACGATCTTGCCGTAGAGTGCGTGCTTGACGCGACGCTCGACCAGCACTGTGACGGTTTTGGCGCGTTTAGCGCTGACTACTTTACCAATGAGCGTGCGCTTGAGTGAGGGTTTGGCTTCAGTCATATTCACTCCTGGGCTGCGGCTTGTTCAGCCTGAATGGTTTTGGCGCGAGCGATGGCTCGGCGGGTCACCTTCATCTGCGAAGTGTTGGTGAGTTGTTGCGTGGCTTTTTGCATGCGCATATTGAAATGGGCTTTTTGCAATTCCTTGACCTCTGTTTCGAGACCGGCCGCGTCTTTTTGGCGTAATTCAGATGTTTTCATGAAGGGGCTCCTGAATTATTGGCCAATGAGGCGTGACACAAAGGTGGTGCGCAAAGGCAGTTTGGCAGCAGCCAAACGGAACGCCTCACGCGCGAGTTCTTCGGGCACACCGATGATTTCGTAAAGCACTTTACCTGGCTGGATTTCAGCCACGTAGTACTCGGGGTTGCCTTTACCGTTACCCATACGGACTTCAGCAGGCTTTTGTGAAATCGGCTTGTCCGGAAAAATACGGATCCAGATACGGCCGCCACGTTTGACGTGCCTAGAAATAGCACGGCGTGCGGATTCGATTTGACGGGCTGTCAAACGACCACGGTCGGTAGATTTCAAGCCAAAGTCGCCGAACGCCACGGTATTGCCACGGGTGGCGATACCGGTATTGCGACCTTTTTGTTCCTTGCGGTATTTACGGCGCGCTGGTTGCAGCATGCTTATTCTCCTCTTCCGTCCGCAGCCGTGCCAGTGGATGCGGGCGCGGTGATCTTACGAACGCGCTTGACGGTGGTTTTGGGAGCATCGGCGGCTTCAGCGGGTTTATCGCTGCCATCCGCCGGTGCGGCATTGGTTCCAGCAGGACGACGTGCACCACGCGCTGGTGGACGGTCGCCACCTGGACGTGCGTCACGACGTGGCCCGCGTGGACGGCGCTCGTCATCAGAACGGGGTTCTTGCACCGCTGGTGCATCATTGCGTCCCAGTGTGTCGCCTTTGTAGACCCACACTTTGACACCGATGATGCCGTAAGTGGTTTTGGCTTCAGAGGTCGCGTAATCGATATCAGCCCGCAATGTATGCAGTGGCACGCGGCCTTCGCGGTACCACTCGGTACGCGCAATTTCGATACCGTTGAGTCGACCAGCAGACATGATCTTGATGCCCTGGGCACCTAGACGCATGGCGTTTTGCATGGCGCGTTTCATGGCGCGGCGGAACATGATCCGCTTTTCCAACTGCTGTGTGATGCTGTCAGCAATCAGTTGTGCATCGATTTCAGGCTTGCGCACTTCTTCGATGTTGACTGCGACAGGCACGCCTAAACGGGCAGCCAGTTCTTTCTTGAGGTTTTCAATGTCCTCGCCTTTTTTACCGATGACCACGCCTGGTCGTGCGGAAAAAATAGTGATGCGGGCATTTTTTGCAGGACGCTCAATCAGAATGCGCGAAACAGCTGCATTTTTGAGTTTGACCTTGAGGTATTCACGGACCTTGATGTCTTCTGCCAGCATACCGGCAAAGTCTTTGTTGCTGGCATACCAGCGACTGGCCCAATTGCGGCTGACCGACAGGCGGAAACCGGTGGGGTGTATTTTTTGTCCCATATCTTCCTAGACCTTTCAGTTGCCTACCGTCACGTACACATGGCACGTGGGCTTGCTGATGCTGTTGCCGCGGCCTTTGGCGCGTGCGGTGAATCGCTTGAGGGTTGCGCCTTGTTCCACGTAAATGGTTTTGACGCGCAATTCATCAATGTCGGCACCGTCGTTGTGCTCGGCGTTGGCAATCGCCGACTCCAGCACTTTTTTGACAATGCCAGCTGCTTTTTTCTGGGTGAAAGTCAGGATATTTAGGGCCTGGTCCACTTTTTTACCGCGAATCAAGTCTGCCACCAAACGGCCCTTGTCGACCGATAAGCGCACACCTCGCAGGACTGCACGTGTTTCCATAACTGCTCCTTACTTCTTCTGAACTTTTTTATCAGCCGGATGGCCTTTGAAGGTCCGAGTCAGTGCGAATTCGCCTAACTTGTGACCCACCATCTGGTCGGTGATATAGACCGGCACATGTTGCTTGCCGTTGTGGACCGCGATGGTCAAGCCGATGAAATCGGGCAGGATCATGGAGCGGCGCGACCAGGTTTTGATCGGTTTTTTGTCTTTGGTGGCAACGGCTTTTTCCGTTTTGGCCAGCAAATGGTGGTCAACGAACGGGCCTTTTTTGAGTGAGCGTGTCATGTGTTAACCCTTATTTCTTGCGACGTGAAACGATCATGACCTGGGTACGCTTGTTGTTGCGTGTGCGATAGCCCTTGGTCAGATTGCCCCATGGATCCACAGGTGCACGACCCTCACCGGTACGGCCTTCACCGCCACCGTGCGGGTGATCAATCGGGTTCATGGCCACACCGCGAACGGTCGGGCGGATGCCCATCCAGCGCTTGACACCGGCTTTACCGAGTTGACGCAGGCTGTGCTCTTCGTTGGCTACTTCACCGATGGTGGCGCGGCATTCGATGTGAATCTTGCGGACTTCGCCTGAGCGCATACGCACTTGAGCGTAAGTGCCTTCACGCGCCAGCAGAGTGGCAGAGGTGCCGGCCGAGCGCGCGATTTGCGCACCTTTGCCCGGACGCAACTCGATGCAGTGAATGGTTGAACCCACTGGAATGTTGCGAATAGGCAGGGTGTTGCCGGCACGGATAGGCGCTTCTGAGCCGCTGTGGATGGTGGCACCGACTTCCAGACCGCGCGGGGCGATGATGTAAGTGCGCTCGCCATCGGCATAGCAAATCAATGCGATGTGTGCGGTGCGGTTCGGGTCGTACTCGATACGCTCAACCTTGCCGGGAATGCCGTCTTTCATGCGACGGAAATCGACAACACGGTAGTGGTGCTTGTGGCCACCGCCTTTGTGACGAACCGTGATGTGACCGTTGTTGTTGCGACCTGCGTGTTGGAATTGTGGCTCCAACAAAGGTGCATAACCCGGACCTTTGAACAAATGGTCACGGGTGACCTTGACCACGCCGCGTTGACCGGGCGAGGTGGGTTTCATTTTGATGACTGCCATGATTAAGCCACCTCTCCTGACAGGTTCAGCTCTTGACCGGGCTTGAGCGTCACATAGGCTTTGCGAATGTTGTCGCGGCGACCCACGGAACGGCCAAAACGCTTGGTTTTACCTTTGGTGTTGACCACGGAAACGCCTTTGACTTCGACCTTGAACATGAGCTCAACAGCGGCCTTGATCTCGGGCTTGGTGGCGTTTTGCAGCACTTTGAAAGTAACTGCATTGGATTTCTCGGCAACCATGGTGGCTTTTTCAGACACGATGGGAGCCACGAGCACGGCCATCAAACGGCCTTCGTCAAATTTCGGGGTGCTCATGCGAACATCTCCTTGAGTTTGTCGATGGCGCCTTTGGTGACCAGCACCTTTTTGTAATGCACCAGCGAAACCGGGTCTGCGTAACGCGGCTCGACCACCAGCACATTGGCCAGATTGCGCGACGCGAAATACAAGTTGTCATCCACCTCTTCGGAGATAACCAACACGGATTGCAGATTCATGGCTTTGAGCTTGGAAGCCAACAGTTTGGTTTTAGGGGCTTCGATCTTGAGCGAATCCACCACGGCCAAACGGCCTTCACGCACCAACTGGGAGAAGATGGCGGCCATACCGGCGCGGTACATCTTCTTGTTGATTTTTTGTGTGAAATTTTCTTCCGGGCTGTTCGGAAAAGCACGACCGCCGCCACGCCAAATGGGGGAAGAAGTCATACCGGCACGGGCGCGGCCTGTACCTTTTTGCTTGAACGGCTTTTTGGTGGAGTGCTTGACCTGCTCACGGTCTTTTTGTGCACGTGTACCTTGGCGCGCGTTGGCTTGGTAAGCCACCACAATCTGGTGCACCAAGTCTTCGTTGTAAGCGCGACCAAACAGAGTTTCAGGCGCGTCAAATTTGGCAGACGCCTGGCCTTGGTCATTCAGGAGTTCGATTTGCATCAGTTAGCTCCCTTTGACTTGGCCTTGATGGCATGGCGCACCGTGACAAACCCACCTGCAGAACCGGGCACAGCGCCCTTGATCAACAGCAACTGACGCGCTTCGTCGATACGAATCACATCCAGGTTTTGTGTGGTCACGGTTTCATCGCCCATGTGGCCGGACATTTTTTTGCCGGGAAACACACGGCCTGGATCTTGCGCCATGGAGATAGAACCGGGCACATTGTGCGAACGGCTGTTACCGTGTGATGCACGCTGTGAACGGAAGTTGTGACGTTTGATGGTGCCGGCAAAGCCTTTACCAATTGACGTACCTTGCACATCCACTTTTTCACCGACAGTGAAAATGGCCGTTGGAGGCACTGATGTACCGGCAGGGTACTGCGCTGCAGTTTCTGCGGTGACACGGAATTCTTGGGTAATTTCACCGGCCACTACACCGGCTTTGGCCATATGGCCAGCCTGAGGCTTGTTGACACGCGAAGCTTTGCGTGCGCCGAACGTCACCTGCAAGGCAACGTAGCCGTCATTTTCCTGGGTTTTGACTTGGGTCACGCGGTTGTCAGAAACATCTACCACTGTGACAGGCACTGCGTCCCCATCATCAGTGAACAGACGCATCATGCCCACCTTGCGGCCCAGCAATCCCAGTCGATTGCTTTGACTCATGTTTTTTCTCCAAAACTCTCACCGCGGTCACTTCAATTGGCAACTGCGTTTGGTGTGTGAAAGAAGGTTGATAATTTCTCCGCAATTTCTGCGAAGCCTTGGATTGTAGCCGAATTTTCGGGCCCAAGCCCATCCCGGCCACTTCTCCAAATTTGCCACCCTTTGTGAGGGCGGCGACTTTTTTACTGCAACTTGATTTCGACGTCTACGCCAGCGGGCAAGTCCAACTTCATCAGGGCATCCACGGTTTTATCTGTGGGGTCCACAATGTCCATCAAACGCTGGTGCGTGCGGATTTCCAACTGGTCGCGGCTGGATTTGTTGACGTGCGGTGAGCGCAGAATATCAAAGCGCTTCATGCGTGTTGGCAAAGGCACGGGGCCTTTGACAATCGCACCGGTACGCTTGGCGGTATCCACAATTTCAGCGGCAGACTGGTCAATCAGTTTGTAGTCAAACGCTTTCAAGCGGATACGGATTTTTTGTTTTGTTGACATACTGACTCCTTAGGCGATGATTTTGGCAACCACACCGGCGCCGACGGTTTTGCCGCCTTCGCGGATGGCGAAGCGCAAACCTTCTTCCATCGCAATCGGGTGGATCAGTTTGACCGTGATCGACACGTTGTCGCCAGGCATCACCATCTCTTTGCCTTCA
>CAMDXA010000022.1 GCA_945878065.1 Bordetella parapertussis
TTCAGCCAGAGCGCGTTTAGACGCATTCCTTGATCCCGAGGGCCGTTATGAAATTGGGCAAGAGGTTTTGCCCATGGACCCCTTGAAGTTCAAGGACAGCCGCAAGTACCCCGAACGCCTCAAAGAAGCACTGGAAAACACGGGTGAGACCGACGCCTTGGTGGTCATGGGCGGTGCGGTACACAGCATCAATTTGGTGGCTGCGTGTTTCGAATTCGACTTCATGGGCGGCTCCATGGGTTCGGTGGTCGGCGAACGCTTTGTGCGTGGTGTACACGCTGCCATCGAACAAAAAGTGCCCTTCATTTGCTTTACCGCCACCGGTGGCGCTCGCATGCAAGAGGGTTTGCTGTCACTCATGCAAATGGCCAAAACCAATGCGTCGCTCACACGTTTGGCGCAAAAAGGTCTGCCCTACATCAGCGTGCTCACCGACCCCACCATGGGCGGCGTGTCTGCTGGCTTTGCCTTCATGGGCGACATCGTGATTGCCGAACCCAAGGCCTTGATTGGGTTTGCCGGTCCGCGTGTGATCGAGAGCACGGTGCGGGTGACCCTGCCCGAAGGCTTTCAGCGCTCAGAGTTCCTGATGGAAAAAGGTGCGCTCGACATGATTTGCGACCGCCGCGATTTACGCAAAACCATTGCCAACGCACTGGCCATGTTGACCCGCCAATCGGCGGATTCGGTCAGCTGATTTACCGGTAAAACACCTCAACCCGCCCTTTGAGTTTGAGCAACAGCGGCTTGCCTTTGCGGTCCAGCGTTTTGCCCGCAGGCACTTTGATCCAACCCTCGCTGATGCAATATTCCTCCACATCGGTGCGCTCTTTGTCGTTGAAGCGAATGCCTATGTCGTGGTGAAAAACAGCTTCCAAGTAATGCGGGCTGCTGGGTTCGATGGACAAATGGTCGGGCAGTTCGGGGCGTGTTGGCTTGTCGCTCATAGTTAACTCAATGAAATCGTTTGAAAAAGCCATTGTCGGCGAACTCTTAGAATGAAAGAACTCTTGACGGCAAGTTCCATGTTCTGCCCGTCTTATTTTTCAGTTTAACCGGCAGCATGGCTGCCCACTCTTACCCATGACCGACAACACACCCGCCCCCGCACCAGTCGATGAAAACCAACTGATCGCCGAGCGCCGCAGCAAGCTGCACGCCTTGCGCCAGCGCCAAGCGGCTGGCGGCGCAGTGGCCTTTCCCAATGATTTCAAACCGGCGCATCACGCCGACGCCTTGCACACCGCGCATGGCGCCAAAACCGCAGAGGCTTTGGCCGAGGAAAAACACTTGGTGCGCATCGCCGGTCGCATGGTGTTAAAGCGGGTCATGGGCAAAGCCAGTTTCGCTACTTTGCAAGACGGGACAGGCCGCATGCAGGTGTATGTCAAAGGCGAAGAAATCGGTCTCGAGCATTACGAAGAATTCAAACACTGGGACTTGGGCGACTTTGTTGGCGCAGTCGGTCATGTGTTCAAAACCAAAACCGGCGAGTTGTCGGTGCATGTCACTGAACTGCGTTTGCTGACCAAAAGCCTGCGCCCCTTGCCCGACAAATTCCACGGCGTGCATGACCAGGAAATCAAATACCGCCAGCGCTATATCGACCTGATCACCGACGAGACTGCGCGCGAACGTTTCAAGGCGCGCAGCAAAGCCATCAGCAGCATCCGCGACTTCATGGTGCAACACGATTTCCTCGAAGTCGAAACGCCCATGCTACACCCGATTCCCGGCGGCGCGAACGCGCGTCCTTTCGAGACGCACCACAACGCCTTGGACCAGCAAATGTTTTTGCGCATCGCGCCCGAGTTGTATTTGAAACGTTTGTTGGTCGGTGGTTTCGAGCGGGTATTTGAGATCAACCGCAATTTCCGCAACGAAGGTATTTCGGTGCGGCACAACCCCGAATTCACCATGATGGAGTTTTACGCAGCCTACTGGAACTACCAGGACCTGATGGGTTTCACCGAATCGCTGATTCGCGACGCGGCGCAAAAAGCAGTGGGCAGCCAGTTGCTGACCTATGACGGTAAACCGGTGGATCTGTCGCAACCCTTTGCGCGTTTGACCATACGCGAAGCCATTTTGAAGTACACCGAAGCTGGTGACAACGTGGACAACACCACTTGGCTGATCAATGCCTTGAAAAAAGCAGGCCTGTCTGAAGACAAACACCAACTCAGCAAGCGCAGTCTGGCCGGTTTGCAAGTCATGTACTTCGAAGAAACCGTGGAAGACAAACTCTGGCAACCGACATTCATTTGCGAACACCCGGTGGAGATTTCTCCTTTGGCGCGTGCCAACGATGCCCGCCCGGACGTGACCGAGCGGTTTGAGCTCTACATCACCGGGCGCGAATTCGGCAACGGGTTTTCAGAGCTGAACGACGCCGAAGACCAAGCAGCCCGTTTTCAGTCGCAAGTCGATGCCAAAGAAGGCGGCGACGTGGAAGCCATGTATTTCGACCACGACTTTGTGCGTGCGCTGGAATACGGCATGCCCCCAGCAGGTGGTTGCGGCATTGGTATAGACCGCTTGATGATGCTGCTGACCGACAGCCCCAGTATTCGCGATGTCATTCTTTTCCCGGCATTGCGCCGCGAATCGTCACACGCTTAATGTCTAGTCAACCCAAGCTGCATAAACACAAACACCTGCCGACCGGCTAAGCGGTGCAGCAGGTGCTGTGGGTAAAAGCGAAGAGGGTTTAAGCGGCTTTGGTGTCAGCTGCCGGGGCAGCAGGTGCAGCTGGTTTCGGCGGTTTGCAGTCATGACAGAAAAAAGCCAGACTGCCTGCGAAACGTTGTTGGCTGCCTTGGCGACGGGGTTTGTGCATGCCGCACTTGATGCACGACATGGTTTCACCCATTTTGCCCATTCCCGCGAAGGGGGAGCCATTTTCACGACTGGTAAAACGAAGACCACTCTCGTCAACAGAGGTTTTGCCAGATTTGGTTGCCATGGGATTCCTTATGCTAGACGACAGCCCTGTTGGTCAGGGCAAGTCAACTATTTTAACCGCTTATGGGCGGCCAGCCTCGGCTGTCCCGGCAAAAGTTCAGGGTAGCAAGGCCAAAGCCTGTAAATACGGGGCTTGGCGCATCAATAGGTCCCAGTCCAGCGCCGGGATGACGGGCAATAAAGCGCGGCGGCGGGCTTCGCTGGCGGCGGATAAACGCCATTCGCCCGCTTTTTCCGCCTGCTGCAAACCGTCGAGCAGCTGATCTACCGCTTGGCCGCCGCCTTCGCTGTTGGCCGTGCTTTGGTTACAAAGCAGCACCAGATCACAACCTGCGTTCAATGCGGTCACTGCCGCTTGCGTGTAGCTGACTTGCTCGCCGTCGATCAGCCGTGCGCCCGCCATGGACAAATCGTCGCTGAACACCGCACCCTGAAAACCGAGTTGCTGGCGCAAGATGTCTTGCAGCCAGCGTTTGGAAAATCCAGCCGGGCGGCTGTCGACTTTGGGATAAATGACGTGGGCAGGCATGACGCTGTTCAAACTGCTGTTGAGCCAACCGTAAGGCAGCGCATCATCGCTGAGTATGTTTTTCAGGCTGCGTTTGTCCACCGGTATTTCAGTGTGCGAATCGGCTTTGACAAAGCCATGCCCGGGAAAATGCTTGCCGCAGTTGGCCATGCCGGCTTGCAACAAACCGTGCATCAGGCTTTTGGCCAGCAGACTGACGATGCGCGGGTCGCGTGCGAATGCGCGGTCGCCGATGACGCCGCTGCTGCCGAAGTCCAGGTCCAGCACCGGGGTGAAACTCATGTCCACGCCGCAGGCGCGCAACTCGGAGGCGAGCACATAACCGCAAGCCGTGGCCGCGTTGGTCGCGTGCATGGCGTCGCTGCCTGGCAGCCCGGCGTCATCTTGCAGCCACAGTTCACCAAAGGCGCGCATAGGGGGCAAGTGGGTGAATCCATCGGTGCGAAAACGCTGCACCCGACCACCTTCATGGTCAACCAAAATCAACAAGTCCTGTCGCACCGATTTGATGTCAGCGCACAGCGCCGTCAATTGCGCGCGGTCCGTCCAGTTGCGGGCAAACAAAATCATGCCGCCAGTCAAAGGGTGCGCGAGGCGACGCCTGTCTGTGTCGGTCAATGCGGTACCCGCGATATCCAAAATCAAAGGGGCGTGTGTGTGTAAATGGCTCATGGTTCTGCTTGTTCAACAATGACATAACTGGTGGCGTAATCGCTTTCGTCGCTGAGCGACACATGGGCACTCAACTGTTTTTTGTCGCACCATGCTTTGAGTACACCGTGCAACACGATGGTCGGCTGGCCGCTGGGTTTGCGCCCGACTTCACAAAGCCGCCAGGTCATAGGCATGCGCATACCAAGACCAATGGCTTTGCTGAAAGCTTCTTTCACAGAAAACCGTGTGGCTAAGAAACGAACACCACGGTCCGGCCAGCGCGCACTGCGGGCGCGAAAGGTGTGCATTTCCGCTTCGCTCAAAATTTTCAGCGCAAAGCGTTCGCCATTTTTTTCCCAGGCAGCGCGTATGCGGCGTATGTCACAAATATCTGTGCCAATGCCGTAAATACGGCTCATGGTTTCAAACAATCCAAATAGGCTTGTACTGTCGCGGCGTAGCCGATCTCGAGCGCGTCGCCCATGAGCGCGTGTCCGATAGACACTTCTTTCACGTCAACCACGGCTTTCACAAACTCACGCAGGTTAAATAAATTCAAATCGTGACCCGCGTTGACTTCAAGTCCGGCATGTTGCGCGGCCAAAGCGGCGGCGCTGAACATTTGCAACACACTGGCGTGCATGGGCGTGCCATGCGCCTGAGCATAAGGCTCGGTGTACAACTCCACCCGATCTGCGCCCACTTCAGCCGCAGCACCCATCTCGCGTGCGTCTGCATCCATGAACAAGCTGACGCGTGCACCCAAGTCTTTGGCCTCGGCGATCAGGTCTTTCAGTTTGTCGGCGTCTTGTGGAAAGCGCCAGCCGTGGTCTGAGGTGAACTGGTTTTCACCGTCAGGCACGAACGTGACTTGATGCGGGCGCACCTGACGCACCAAGTCCATCAGGTTGTGAAACGGATTGCCTTCGATGTTGTATTCGCGGTCCGGCCAATCTTTGAGCAACGCTGCCAAGTCGTGCACATCGCCGGGGCGTACGTGCCGCTGGTCCGGGCGAGGGTGCACGGTGATGCCGTGCGCACCAGCTTGCAAACACAAAGTGGCAGCGCGGGTGACGCTGGGAATACCCAGCAAACGTGTGTTGCGCAACAGCGCGACTTTGTTCAGATTGACAGACAAATGTGTTTTCATAGGGCTTGCAATTCCATCATCACTTGGCGGGTACGCAAGCTGTTGACACCGCAATGGTAGTGCAACAGATTGCGCAACTGGGTTTGCAGGGCTGCGCGGTCTTCGCTGCTCCATTGTGCACAAACACGCAACAAACGGGTCAATGCATCGGCTTGCTCGAGTGCGGCATGCAATTGCAACCATTGCGTGCCACTCAAAAAAGGCGACTGCGAGCTGGCGCGCAAACCGGCTTCTGCAAGCAAGGCATAGCTTTTGTCGGTTTGCAATGGTTGCAAGGTCAGGGTTTGCAAAGCCAAGTCTGGCAGAAAACCAATGTCACGCAGCAGCAGCAATTCAAAAGCACGCAGTAAAGGCGCAGTGGTATTTTCCAGACCACTTGCCAGCACTTGAACTGTCTGACGGTATACATCAAACAATGCAGCATGCGGATCGTCTCGCGCCAACAACCGCAACACCAGTTCATTCAAGTAATAGCCCGACAGCAGCGCGTCACCGGTGGGCATGACGTGACCGCCTGCCCAGTCGGCTGCCTTGAGGGTGCGGATTTCGCCTTCGCCACCAAAGTTCACGGTGATGGGTTGCAATGGGAGCAACACCGCACGTAGCTGCGATGTCGGTCGCTTGGCACCCTTGGCCACCAGCGCCACCCTGCCCCAATGGCGGGTAAAAACTTCCAGAATCAAACTGGACTCGCTCCAGTCATAGTGATGCAGGACAAACGCCGGTTCGTCCAGCACGCGTTGGGCGGTGCTTCTATTCGTAGCCAAAGCTGCGCACCCGCGCTTCGTCATCGGCCCAACCGGAGCGCACCTTCACCCACAGCTCTAAAAAAACTTTGGCATCCATCAGCTTTTCCAACTCCTGACGCGCCAGTGTGCCGATTTGTTTCAAACGCTCGCCACCCTCACCAATCACCATGGCTTTGTGGCCGTCACGCTCGACGATGATGGTCGCCGCCACACGTACCATGCGAGACACGGTTTTGCCCGGCTCTTCGGTGAATTTATCGATCACCACCGTGGAGGTGTAAGGCAGTTCGTCACCGGTCAAGCGAAACAGTTTTTCGCGGATCATTTCGCTCACCAGAAATTTTTCACTGCGGTCGGTCAGCTCGTCAGCGGTGTACCACCAGGCTTGTTCGGGCAAATATTTTTCGCATTGCACCAGCAGGCGTTGAATGTCTTTAGCGTTTTTCGCTGACATCGGCATCAACTCGGCAAACCCGTGCTTCTCTTGCATCTCTTGCAACCACTGCGCGATTTCATGCCGCTGATTCACTTTGTCCAATTTGTTGGCTACCAAAATGCACGGAATGTTTTTGCTGAGCAAGCGCAGTACCTTGGCGTCTGCATCGGCAAAACTGCCGGCATTGACCACGAACAACACCAGGTCCACATCACCCACTGCACCGAGCACGGTTTTATTCAGCGAGCGGTTCAAGGCATTGGCATGCGCAGTTTGAAAACCGGGTGTGTCGACAAAAATAAATTGGGTGTTGTCGGCATTGTGTATGCCGGTGATGCGGTGGCGCGTGGTCTGAGCCTTGCGCGAGGTGATGCTGATTTTCTGGCCGACCAAGGCGTTGAGCAAGGTGGATTTGCCAACGTTGGGTTTGCCGACGATGGCGACGGTGCCGCAGCGTTGCGGGCCTGGATTTGGTTCAGTGCTGTCTGTCATTGCGGATGCTCCTTGAGCCATTGGAGCATGGCGAGTGCAGCGGCTTGCTCGCCACTGCGTCTGGAACTACCGATGCCGCGCTGCGACTGCTTTAGCTCGGCCACTTCGCATTCCACATCAAAGGTTTGCTGGTGTGCTGCGCCGGTGGTACCCACCACGCGGTACACCGGCAACTGCCAACGGCGCGCCTGCAACCATTCTTGCAATTCGGTTTTCGGGTCTTTGGCAGAGACGGTCATGCTTGGCGACAAATCGACCTTGTCGAACAATCGCAGCACCAGTTGTTGTGCAGCGTCATAGCCTGCGTCCAAAAAAACCGCGCCGATCACGGCTTCAAGGGCATCCGCAAGAATGGAAGGCCGATGCTGGCCTCCCGAGCGCATTTC
Source organism: Bordetella parapertussis (assembly GCA_945878065.1). GTDB lineage: Bacteria > Pseudomonadota > Gammaproteobacteria > Burkholderiales > Burkholderiaceae_C > Limnohabitans > Limnohabitans parapertussis_B. The sequence goes on from CAMDXA010000022.1 coordinate 7,361, forward strand.
ACCTTCGCCCAAGCGCACCATGCCTGTCAAACCGAGTTCAGTGGCGAGTTTGTGCAGGGTTTCTTGCTTGACCAGATTGGCGCGTACGCGTGACAAATCACCCTCAGGCAGCTGATGCAATGCTTGATAAAGCATGCGCGACACCGCCAAGTTGAGCACCGAATCACCCAAAAACTCTAGGCGCTCGTTGTGCGGGTTGCCAAAACTGCGGTGCGTGAGTGCCAGCGTCAGCAATTTGTCATCGACAAAACGGTGTTGCAAGCGAACTTGCAAAGCCTCATGGGTTTTGGCATCAGACACCTGCCCCATGTTCAGTCGAAACTGCCGATACGCGACGGGTTGGAGAAATTCATCCAGACAAAAAAGGCTTTGCCGACGATATTTTTGTCAGGCACAAACCCCCAATAGCGCGAATCCAAGGAATTGTCGCGGTTGTCACCCATCATGAAGTAATGACCAGCAGGCACTGTGCATTCCAAGCCTTCGACACTGTAGGTACAGTTTTCTTTGAAAGAAAAATCTTCGATACCGCTGACAAAGTTGGGCGCACTCTCTTCATTGAGCAAGCGAATTTTGCGCAAGGTCTTCATATCAGCGGGCGCGCTGCCAATCGGCATGTCTTCTTCGAACTGTTTGCTGTAGCGCATATTGTCCGCATCAAAAAACTCAGGGATGGCCACTTTGCTAACGGGCTGGCCATTGATGGTCAATTTTTTGTTCAGATAAGCAACTTTGTCCCCTGGCACGCCCACCACGCGCTTGATGTAATCAAGGCTGGGCTTGGGCGGATAGCGAAATACCATCACATCGCCACGCATGACCGGGGTGCCGGATGTGACTTGGTAATTGATGACGGGCAATCGGATACCGTAGTGGTACTTGTTCACCAAGATCAGATCGCCGACATGCAAGGTGGGAATCATGGAGCCGGAAGGTATTTTGAACGGCTCAAACAAAAATGAGCGCAAGAAAAATACCGCTGCGATGACGGGAAACAAGCCGGCGGTCCAATCCATCCACCAAGGTTGGCGCAGCAGTTCTTCACGCGAACGGTGAAAAGCCTCTTCGTTGTCGGCTGCGGTGATGCCTTGGTTTTTCAATTCAACCAGGCGGCTGGCATGCTGGGTATCGAGTTGCATCACCGCGGCGCGGCGGCGTGGCAGGTAAAACAATTGTTCAGCCAGCCAATACACACCGCTCACGACCGTGGCCAGGAACAACAGCAATGCAAAAGAACCCTCAATGCGGCCGCTGTACCAACCGATGGCGTAAGCCACAAAGCCACTGAGGACGATGGCGGTGAGGGTCGACATCAATCTTCCACCTGCAATATCGCCAAAAAGGCTTCTTGGGGCACTTCCACTGATCCGATTTGTTTCATGCGTTTCTTACCTGCTTTTTGTTTCTCTAGAAGTTTGCGCTTGCGGCTGATATCGCCGCCATAGCATTTTGCCAGCACGTTTTTACGCAAGGCTTTGATGGTTTCTCGTGCAATGATGTTCGCACCAATCGCGGCTTGAATGGCCACGTCAAACATTTGACGGCTGATGATTTCGCGCATCTTGGCCACCACCGCACGGCCTCGGTACTGAGATTGGGCACGGTGCACGATGATAGACAGTGCATCAACCCGTTCGCCATTGAGCAAGATGTCGACTTTCACCACATCGGCCGCGCGGTATTCCTTGAACTCGTAGTCCATGGAGGCATACCCTCTGCTGACGCTTTTGAGCTTGTCAAAGAAGTCGAGCACGATTTCGCCCAGCGGCATTTCGTAAGTCAGCATGACTTGGCGGCCGTGGTAGGCCATGTTCAATTGCACACCGCGTTTTTGGTTGGCCAAAGTCATGACCGCGCCCACATAGTCCTGCGGCATGTACAAATGCACGGTGACGATGGGCTCGCGGATCTCTTCCATCTTGCTGGCTTCGGGCATCTTGGAAGGGTTCTCCACCATCACCAATTCACCATCTGCACGCATCACTTGGTAGACCACGCTGGGCGCGGTAGTGATCAGGTCTTGGTCAAACTCCCGCTCAAGGCGTTCTTGCACGATTTCCATGTGCAACAAACCTAAAAAACCGCAGCGAAAACCAAAGCCCAGCGCTTGCGATACCTCAGGCTCATAGCGCAAGGAGGAATCATTGAGCTTGAGTTTTTCCAATGCGTCGCGCAAGGCATCGTATTGGTTGGCTTCTGTGGGGTACAAACCGGCGAATACCTGTGGCTGTATTTCTTTGAAGCCGGGCAAAGCCTGTTCTGCGGGTCCCAAGTTGTTGGGCAGCTTTTTTTCCAATGTGATGGTGTCGCCCACTTTGGCCGCTTGCAGTTCTTTGATGCCCGCAATGACATAACCCACTTCACCGGCTTGCAAAGCATCGCGCGGTTCGTTGGCCGGCGTGAACACACCAAGGTTGTCGGCGTTGTAGACCGTCCCGGTGGCCATCATTTTGAAACGCTCACCTTTGTTCAGATGTCCGTCAACCACGCGCACCAGCATGACCACACCTACGTAGGTGTCGAACCAACTGTCAACGATCATGGCGCGCAGCGGCGCGTCCGGCTTGCCTTTGGGTGCCGGGATTTTGGCCACCACGGCTTCGAGGATCTCTTCAACGCCCATACCGGTTTTGGCGGAACACGGGATGGCATCGGTGGCATCGATGCCAATCACGTCTTCAATTTCAGTTCTGGCGTTGTCAGGATCGGCAGAAGCCAAATCCATTTTGTTGAGCACGGGCACCACTTCAACACCAAGGTCTAGCGCGGTATAGCAATTGGCCACCGTCTGCGCTTCCACACCTTGGCTGGCATCCACCACCAGCAACGCGCCTTCGCATGCTGACAACGAACGGCTGACTTCATATGAAAAATCGACATGACCGGGCGTGTCGATCAAATTGAGGTTGTAAATCTGTCCGTCTTTGGCTTTGTAACGCAGTGCAGCGGTCTGTGCCTTGATGGTTATCCCACGTTCTTTTTCGATGTCCATCGAGTCCAGCACCTGTGCTTCCATCTCTCTGTCGCTCAAGCCGCCGCAGCGCTGAATGATGCGGTCTGCCAGCGTAGATTTGCCGTGATCTATGTGCGCGATGATGGAAAAATTTCTGATGTGGTTCATCAATGCAAGCTGTTAAGTAATTGAATTTACAGAGGAGAAAGCCATAAAAAAGGGCGCGTCAGGTGATGACGCGCCCGGAACCAACAATCTATGGCAACTGCGATAGTTGGGACTTCATTGTAGGCAGAAAGCCCGCCGAGGTGGCCCCCAAAAAGCCTTGCCCAACCCCGTTGCAAGTCAACGATAGCATATTTATACACAGTTTATTAACAATTCAGTTTAAGAAAAATCAGGATAACTTGTGGGTGATCTGTGGATCAATATGTACAAGTCGACAATCATGCCATATTGTGAATAAATTGCGGTGACATATACCCAGATTCACAGTTTGATACCCTGACTTAGATTGAAATTCATTTTTTTTGACACCGAAGTTAGCTTGCGCTTACATCAAAAATATTTTTCAGGCCGTTGGAAGAATCCATCATTCGCCCAAATCAAGGGTTAACCCTTAACTCGGATGAACTGGCTCATCGGGGTCGAATCACGGTGTATTGCGACCACTCGCCACGACGCAACAACACGCTGACTGCCTTGGCTTTGTCCAGTTTGGACAGGACCTGGGCGAATGCTTTGGTGTCATTGACTTCAGAGTTGGCGATTTGCGTGATCACATCCCCCTCACGGATACCGGCTCGCAACGCTGGCTCAGCCACAGCATCCACCCTGACGCCACCGCGCAATTTCAATTCTTTTTTCAAGGCCTCAGACAGATCACTGACCGTCAAACCCAGCAGTTGCGCGGCGGTGTTGGTCTCCGGTGCTTTTTCTGCGGCAGCGGGCTTGGCAGCCACTTTGTCCGGCTCAAACTCGCCCACCGTGATGGCCACTTCACGGGTCGCACCACGGCGCAACACGGTGAGCTTGCTGTTCGTGCCGGGCTTGGTATTGCCCACGGTACGCGGCAAATCAGAGGATTTTTCGATGGTCTTGCCATCGAACTTGAGAATGATGTCGCCCGCCTCGATGCCGACTTTTTCAGCCGGCGAACCAGGCTCAACGCTGCTGACAAATGCACCTTGGGGTTTGGCCATGCCCAGCGACTCGGCCACTTCTTTGGTGACTTCACCAATGCCCACACCAAGCCGTCCGCGTTGCACGCGCCCACTGGCACGCAGTTGGTTGCTGACATTGGCAGCCTCGTCAATCGGAATAGCAAAGGAAATGCCCATAAAGCCGCCGGAGCGGGAATAAATCTGGCTATTGATACCAATGACTTCGCCGCGCATGTTGATCAAGGGTCCACCTGAATTGCCGGGGTTGATGGCCACATCGGTCTGGATGAATGGCAAGTAGTCACCGGTGTCACGGCCTTTGGCACTGACGATACCCGCGGTGACGGTGTTCTCTAAACCGAAGGGAGAACCAATCGCCATGACCCACTCGCCCACTTTGAGTTTGTTCGGGTCGCCCAGTTTGACAGGAGGCAAGCCGGTGGCTTCAATTTTCACCACCGCTACATCGGTGCGTTTGTCAGAGCCAACAATGCGGGCAATGAATTCGCGTTTGTCGGTCAGGGTCACAATGACTTGCTGTGCGCCGTCCACGACATGGGCATTGGTCATGATGAAGCCGTCTGCCGTCAAAATGAAGCCGGAGCCCACACCGCGAGGCTGGTCCTCGGGCTGCTGCTGGGGCCGGTTAGGGCGCTGTTGGCGCGGTGCATTCGGCATTGGGACACCAAAAAACCGGCGGAACAACTCTTGCATCTCTTCGTCTTGCGGATCACCACCGGGTGGATTTTGGGCCGCCGTCTGTGGCGCCGCTTTGTCGACAGTACGGATATTGACCACGGAGGGGCCTACTTGCTCAACCAAATCGGTGAAGTCTGGCAATGTGCGGTTTTGCGCCAAAGCCTGCGACTGCATACCGGGCAGGCCAGCCGCAGCGAAAGTCACCAGCAACACTGCCAGTAAAGAAAAAACATGTTTGCGAACGTACAAAGAATGAAACATCTTTTTTGATCTCCCAAAAGGTATAGCAACAGTTTTAACGCGAAACAAGCATTCGAGGCGGACGCGCTTCAATAGCCCCTGACATGTCAGCATTTGCTGCCAGACTAGATACGCTTGAATAAAAGCGTACCGTTGGTCCCGCCGAAACCGAAATTGTTTTTCACGGCCACGTCAATGCGCATGTCGCGTGCCGTGTTGGCGCAGAAATCCAGATCACATTCGGGGTCGGGATGCTGCAAATTGATGGTGGGGGGAGCTTTTTGCTCATGCACCGCCAGCACTGTGAACACGCTTTCGATCCCGCCAGCGCCTCCCAACAAATGTCCGGTCATGGACTTGGTGGAACTGATGACCATCTTGTGCGCATGGGCACCGAAAGCCGCTTTGATGGCGTGGGTTTCATTGATGTCGCCCAAGGGCGTGGATGTGCCGTGTGCGTTCAGGTAATCCACTTGGTCTGGTGACATTTGCGCATTTTTCAAAGCAGCCAACATAGAGCGACGCGGGCCGTCCATATTGGGCGCAGTCATATGACCCGCGTCAGCACTGCGGCCATACCCTGCAAGTTCGGCGTAAATGCGCGCACCTCTGGCTTTGGCGTATTCATACTCCTCCAGCACCAGCACGCCTGCGCCCTCGCCCAAAACGAACCCATCACGGTCTTTGTCCCAGGGGCGGGAAGCGGTTTTGGGGTCGTCATTGCGGGTAGACAAAGCGCGCATGGCGGCAAAGCCACCCAAGCCCAATGGCGAAATAGTGGCTTCCGCACCACCGGCGACCATGACATCCGCGTCACCGTATTCGATGATGCGGCCGGCTTCGCCAATGCTGTGCAATCCCGTGCTGCATGCTGTGGCGATGGCCAGATTGGGGCCCTTGAAGCCACAACGCATAGAAACATGACCGGAGATCATGTTGATGATGCTGGCGGGCACAAAGAAAGGAGAAATACGCCGGGGGCCGCGCGCCATGAGTTCGTCCCGCATGTTCTCGATCAGCGGCAAACCACCAATACCCGAGCCAATCAGGCAACCGATACGGTGCGAGAGTTCTTCGTCCAACGCGTCGCCAATAGGCAAGCCGGCATCGGCCACGGCCTGCAAACCCGCGGCCACACCCAAATGGATGAAGCGGTCCATGGTGCGGGCATCCTTGGGCGAGATGTACTCATCCAAGTTGAAGTTTTTAACCTCACCTGCGAAATGACAGGCGAAAGCAGACGCATCAAAATGGGTGATGGTGTCTATGCCGGATTGACCGGCCAGAATTTGCTTCCAGGACGCTTGGGCAGTGTTTCCAACCGGAGACACACAGCCCAAACCTGTCACGACAACGCGACGACGACTCATGGGGAACCTCAGCGTCAGGCCTTTTTGTGGCTCAGCGCGTAATCAATCGCGTTTTGTACGGTAGTGATTTTTTCCGCATCTTCGTCAGGAATTTCAATGCCGAACTCGTCTTCCAAAGCCATGACCAGTTCAACGGTATCCAACGAGTCAGCACCCAGATCAGCGACAAAAGCTTTTTCTGAGGTGACTTGGGACTCTTCCACGCCAAGTTGTTCGGCAATGATTTTTTTGACTCGTGCTTTAATATCGCTCATGTTTCCCTCAAAGGGTTGTGGTTAGAAGTCCGCGATTTTAGCCGCGCGGACGAAACGGCTGACTACTGGCTTATACCAAGGCCGTTAAGCCATGTACATGCCGCCATTGACGTGCAATTCTTGACCGGTGATGTAGGCCCCGCCGTTTCCCGCCAAAAATGCCACTGCCTGCGCCACATCTTCGGGTTGGCCGAGGTGCCCCAAGGGGATTTGACCCAGCAATGCCTGCTGCTGCTCAGGCGGCAATCCTGCTGTCATGTCGGTCTCGATAAATCCTGGAGCGACGCAATTGACCGTGATTCCGCGACTGCCCAGCTCTCTGGCCAAGGCCTTGGTCATACCAGCTACGCCCGCTTTGGCTGCCGCGTAATTGGCTTGGCCGGGGTTGCCGGAGGCGCCAACCACGCTGGTGATGTTGATGATGCGGCCAAAACGCTGTTTCATCATCGGGCGCATCACCGCGCGGCACAGACGAAACACGGCCTTGAGGTTGGTGTCGATGACATCGTCCCAATCGCTGTCTTTCATGCGCATGGCCAAGGTGTCACGCGTGATGCCGGCGTTGTTGACCAACACATGCAAGCCACCGGTTTGCTCCACCAAACGGTCCACTACCGCTTGCAACTGGTCGGCATCGTTGACTTGCAACACCACGCCTTGGCAACCAGCAAACGCCGCCAATGACCCGGCGATGCGTGACGCCCCTTCCTCACTGGTGGCAGTGCCACACACATGAAAACCTTGGCGTGCCAAATGCAAGGCAATGGCGGCACCAATGCCACGAGAAGCGCCGGTGACCAGCGCGGTCTGGGGAGAAATGGAGGGTGTTCCCATGGTCAAGTCTTTAAGAAAGCAAAGGTTTCAGTCAGGGTCACCGGGTCGTACAAGGCATGCGACTGCAGGTCTGGCGAAATCCGCTTGACCATGCCCGATAGGACTTTGCCGGGGCCGCATTCAACCACGTGGCTGACGCCGAGTTGTTGCATGCGCTGAATGGTTTCTACCCAACGCACCGGGCCAAACGCTTGTCGAAAAAGCGCATCGCGTATGCGTGCCGGGTCGGTTTCTTGGGCCACATCGATGTTGTTGATGACCGGAATTTGTGGCGCGCCCAATGACAGGTCTGCCAAATGACTGCGCAAGCGCTGCGCGGCAGGTTCCATCATGGCGCAATGAAACGGCGCTGAAACCGGCAACAGCAAAGTGCGTTTGGCGCCAGCAGCTTTGAGCAATTCGCAGGCTTTTTCAACCGCTTGTTGACTGCCTGAAATGACGGTCTGACCGGGGTCGTTGAAATTGGCAGCTTGGACAACTTCGCCGCTGTCAGGCGCAAACTCGGACTGGGCTTGCGCACAAATCGCCACCACTTGGGCCGCTTGCAAACCCAACACGGCGGCCATGGCCCCTGCACCAACGGCAACCGCCTCTTGCATAGCCTGGGCGCGCAATCGCACCAAAGGCACCGCTTGCGACAAACTGAGAACCTCGCTGGCCACCAATGCCGAATATTCGCCCAAAGAATGCCCAGCCACAAACGACGGCCTTGCACCGCCCTCTGCCATCCAAACGCGGTAGGCAGCGACCGCCGCCACCAGCATCACCGGCTGGGTGTTGGTGGTCAGCGCCAATGTTTCTTTGGGGCCTTCGTGAATCAGTTGCCCCAGATCTTGGCCGAGCGCCTCACTGGCTTCTTCGAGCGTGGCTTCAACCACCGGGTGGTCGTTCCACGCGTCCAGCATGCCCACCGACTGTGAGCCTTGACCGGGAAACACAAAAGCAAATGTTGTCATATATGTGAATCAGTAGCGCAGAAGAACTGAGCCCCACGCGAAGCCGCCGCCCACCCCTTCGAGCATGACCAGTTGACCGGGCTTGACTTGACCGGCGCGAACCCCTTTGTCCAACGCCAGCGGAATGGATGCCGCCGATGTGTTGCCATGCTCGGCCACCGTCAACAACACTTTTTCCATGGGGAGTTTCAATTTTTTTGCCGTGCTTTGAATGATGCGGATATTGGCCTGGTGCGGCACCAACCAATCAAGGTCGCTGTCATGCAGTCCGGCTTTGGCCAACACTGCACGGGCCGTGTCTTCCAACACACCCACCGCCAGCTTGAACACGCCTTGGCCGTCCATTTTCAACACCGGATCGCCCAAAATTTCACCCCCCTGCACATGTCCGGGCACGCACAATAAACCCACATGCTTGCCATCAGCATGGATGTCTGTGGCCAAAATACCGGGCTGTGATGAAGCTTCCAGCACCACCGCGCCAGCCCCATCGCCAAACAACACACAGGTGGTGCGGTCCTTGAAATCAAGCAGTCGTGAGAACACCTCTGCGCCCACCACCAAGGCCCGCTTGGCATTGCCCGCGCGCAGCATAGCGTCAGCCACACTCAAGGCATAAATAAATCCCGCGCAAACAGCTTGCACATCAAAGGCAGGTGAACCGGCGATTCCCTTTGCCTCGGGGCTGAGTTGCGCGAGTTTGTGTTGCAAAATGCATGCGGTGGATGGAAAAACCATGTCAGGGGTTGACGTGGCCACGATCAATAAATCGATGTCTTGCGGGCCCAGTTGCGCAGCTGACAGGGCTTGCTTGCAGGCTTCAAAGGCCAAATCGCTGCTGAACACCCCTGGCGCAACGAAATACCGGGCGCCGATGCCAGTGCGCTCGACGATCCATTCGTCAGAGCTCTCCACACCTTTGGCAGCCAATTCGGCCACCAAATCGGCATTGCTCAGTCGGCGTGGGGGCAAGTAGCTGCCGGTGCCAACAATTCGGGAATACAAGCTCATGCAGGGTCTGTGATGTGGTTCAACGGCGGCGAAGCCGCCAGCAAAGGGGCGGCATGGGCCAACTGGGACCGCACACGCGCCAACAAATCGTGGTCGGCCGCATCATACGCGCGCTGCAAGGCGGTCAAAAATGCCAATTCGTCGGCTGATCCATGGCTTTTGAACACCAAACCCTGCAATCCCAGCAAAGCAGCGCCATTGTGACGCCGGTGATCTACCAATTTTTTAAAGCCAGATAACGCCGGATAAGCAATAAAGCCTGCAATTAAAGTATAAATATTGCGAGAAAAGCTCTTTTTCAAGAAACCAGAAATCATGACCGCAAGCCCCTCGCTGGCTTTCAGTGCCACATTGCCGACAAATCCATCGCAGACCACGATATCCGTGGTGCCCTTGAAAATATCATTGCCTTCAACATTGCCATAAAAATTTAAATCGCCGGAGTTAGCGGCAGATCGAAGCAATTCACTGGTTTTTTTGATATTTTCATTGCCTTTGATGGCTTCTTCGCCAATATTTAACAAGCCGACACTGGGTTTCGCAACCCCAGTCAACACAGACACCAAGGCAGAACCCATCAGCGCAAATTGCAACAAATGCTCGGGCGTTGAGTCGACGTTGGCACCCAGATCTAGCATGGTGGTGCCGCCACCCTTGGCATTTGGCATTTGTCCGGCAATGGCAGGCCTGTCGATGCCATCCAAAGTTTTGAGAACATAACGCGCAATTGCCATCAATGCACCGGTATTACCAGCAGATACCGCCGCATCGGCATGACCATCGCGGACCTGCTCGATGGCAATCCGCATGGAAGAATCTTTTTTGCGGCGCAAAGCCACCTCAATCGGGTCGTCCATTTCGACGACTTCACTGGCCTGGACCAAGGTGGCCCGGGGGTGGGAAAAATGGGACAGGGCTTGGGGTAGGCCTACCAGCAACAGTTTGGCACTGGGGTTGCGGTCAAGAAAAACACGGCAAGCTGGCAATGTGACCTTGGCTCCGTGGTCACCGCCCATACAGTCAACAGCCAGTGTCACCATGAGAATTGCAGTGTTTGACAGGTCAAAAACATGGGGGCCATCAAGCAAAAGGCCCGCGACAGATTCACTGTGACGGGCCCAGATGCTGAAGCAAGTTCAGGCTTCAGACTTGGTTTTCAGCACTTTTCGTCCACGGTAAAAACCGGTCGGGCTGATGTGATGACGCAAATGCACTTCGCCAGTGGTGGGTTCAACGGCCAAACCGGGGACATTCAACGCATTGTGTGAACGGTGCATGCCTCTTTTGGAGGGAGATTTTTTGTTTTGTTGGACAGCCATGGCAGGCTCCTGAATATCGTTGGTTCAAATGGATGGCCAAATCAGGATGCTTCACCCTGAGACCAAAGAATCGAAGATTATAGCCATAAGCGATTTATTCGCCCGCCTTCACGGTTTGGGCAGTTTCAGGCCCGCCAGCGCAGCAAAAGGATGCGGCAAATCGTCGCCCAAAGCCGCACTGGACGGCGGTTGGCAACTGCCATGACTGACGATCAGCGGCATGGCCAGCAACAACTCATCCTCCAACAGATTCAGGGCATCAAATTCGCTGGAAATAGCCAATAAATCCTCTTCACAGGTATCGTCCTCGGCCAAAGCCGTGGCTTCGTCCGCCACAAAGCGGAACCACCGGTCGATAGACAAAGGCACCGCCATGGGTTCCAAGCAACGCTGGCAGCGCTGTGTCAGGGTCAACGTTGCTTGCAAATGCAGCCAGTTTTGCGCTCTGGCAGCACTGCCCCGGGTCTGGCCCAGCAAGGACCAATCACAGACCGACGAATGATCAACAGCCAACCCGGGTTCACACACCGCTTGCACCCGCGGCAAGCCGCTCAATGGTGTTTGCCAGTGACCGTGTACGCCCAGTTCGGCAAATCGTGCAGTATCTAGAGCGCGGGTATTCCATTCGTTTGTCATATCGGGCAGTGTAAGAGAATGGGTTGCATGAGCATGGCTATTTTTGATCGTCCCCTGATCTTGGGGTCCACGTCGGTATACCGCCGCGAACTACTGCAGCGATTGCGACTGCCATTTGAAGTGGTCGCCCCGCATGTTGATGAAACCCCAATGCAAGGCGAAAGCCCGCAAGCCTTGGCCCAGCGACTGACCATGGCCAAAGCGCAAGCCGTGGCTAAGTTGCACCCGCATGCAGTGGTGATCGGCTCCGACCAAGTCGCCGATTTGGACGGTGAGCCCTTGGGCAAACCGGGTAACCACGAGCGTGCCGTGCTTCAATTGCAACGGATGCAGGGCCGCACCGTGGTGTTCCAAACAGCGGTGGCGGTGGTGTGTCTGGAAAGCGGATTTGCCAGCCAGGCGTTGTCGCAAGTCATGGTGCGCTTCAGGCCCTTGACCGACCAAGCCATCAACGCTTATTTGCACGCCGAACAACCTTATGACTGTGCCGGCAGCGCCAAAAGTGAGGGCTTGGGCATCGCACTGTTGGATAGCATCGATAACCAAGACCCGACGGCTTTGGTGGGCTTGCCACTGATACATACATGCCGGTTGCTGCGGGCAGCCGGTGTTCCTTTGCTGGACTGAGCTGCGATGCCAACTTCCACCCACGCTCTGGGTCGTTTGTATCTGGTGCCAGCACCGCTGGATTTCATGTGTGAGACGCAGGTTCCGCTGACGCAGGTCATGCCCTTGCACACCTTGCAAATCGCTTCTGAGTTGTCGCACTGGGTATGCGAGAACGCCAAATCCACCCGCGCTTTGCTCAAACGCATTGATGCGGTATGTCCGTTGAAAACCCCTTTGCAGTCGCAACAACTGGTGGAATTGCCCAGATTGGTTCACAAAAAGGGCGACCATGCGGCAGGCGTTGACACCAGCGGCTTGCTGGCAAACGCTTTGGCCGGCCACGACATGGGTTTGGTGAGCGAAGCGGGCATGCCGGCGGTGGCCGACCCGGGTTCCTCTCTGGTCCGCGCTGCCCATGATGCTGGCGTTGAAGTGATTCCGTTGGTGGGACCTTCATCGTTGTTGTTGGCCCTGTCGGCCAGTGGCCTGAACGGCCAGCAATTCGCATTTGTCGGCTATTTGCCGCAAGACGCCTCAGAACGGGCACAGCGTATTCAGGCGCTGGAGAAACACGCGCTTAAAACTGGCGAAACACAAATATGTATAGAGACGCCTTACCGCAACCAAGCGCTGTGGCAGGCCTTGCTTGGTCACTTACAGGCCAACACCCGTTTGTGCCGCAGCAGCAACCTGAGCCTGCCAGAGATGCAAACCGTGAGCAAACGCGTGGCTGACTGGCGAAAGGCCCCGGGCGAACTCGACAAACACACGCCGGTGGTGTTCGCGTTCGGCCCTTGAAGCCATGTCAGCGCAAATGCGGCACCCCGTGGAGTGAGGTTTTGACCATGGCTTCGCCCATGGCCGCACCAAAACGCTTGACCAAGCGTTCAGCCACGTTGTCTTGTCGTGTGTAGTCCACGATATCTTCTGCTTTGACCACATCGCGTGCCACACTGTCCAAGGTGCCATAACCATCAGCCAGACCCAGATCGATGGCTTGTTGGCCGCTCCAAAACAGCCCGCTGAAAATCTCTGGCGTATCTTTCAATCGGTCGCCACGTCCTTCGCGCACCACTGCAATGAATTGTTGGTGGATTTGGTCCAGCAAATTTTGCGCATGCGCTTTTTGTGTTTTGGTGGGGTTGCTGAACGGGTCTAAAAAACCTTTGTTTTCGCCTGCAGTCATCAATCGCCGCTCGACACCGACCTTGTCCATCAAACCGGTGAAGCCGAAACCATCCATCAACACACCAATGCTGCCGACGATACTGGCTTTATCGACGAAGATTTTGTCGGAAGATGCCGCAATGTAGTAAGCGGCAGAGGCACAGGTTTCCTCCACCACCACATAAACAGGTTTTTGATGCAAGGCTTTTAAACGTTTGACTTCGTCACTGATCATGCCGGCTTGAACAGGGCTGCCGCCAGGAGAATTGATACGCAACACCACCGCCTGCGCCCCTTCATCTTCAAACGCCTGACGCATCGAATCAATGATCCACTCGGCATTGGCATTCGCCTCGGCGTCGATTTCGCCTTTGATCTCGATCAATGCCGTGTGTGCGGTCGGGTGAGCCGTGTTGGCCGTATTTTTGCCATGGTGAAAGGAAAACCACAGCACCCCGAACACCAGCAATATCCAAAAAAATCGAAACCCAATGCGCCAGCAACGGGCACTGCGTTGCTCATGGATTTGCGCCATCACCAAGCGCTCCAAGGTGTCACGTTCCCAGTGGCTGCTGTTTTGCGCAGCAGGCTCGCTGGCAGAGGGGGCGGCAACCGCTTTGACTGGGTCAGCGTCTTGAGCGGGTGATGTCTGTTCGTCTTGCATATTCAAAATTCCAAAGGCTTGAGGTTGTAGGCAGTATGCCAGTGCACCACGCCCTGACTTTCACTGAGGTTAATCTTCACCAAGCCACCGCGACACGGGCCACCGACACATTCGCCGGAGTGCGGGGAATAGGTGGCGCCGTGGGTGGCGCACAGCAACCAGCGCCCCTCGGTGTCAAAAAAACGGTCGGGCTGAAAATCCATTTCCATGGCCACATGGGTGCAGCGGTTTATGTAGGCTTGCACTTGCCCCTCGAAACGCACCGCGAATGCGCGACAAGTCTGGCCCGCATACACCACATCAAAAGGCACAGCCAAGCCGCTGTCAGCCAAGTCGGCGCTGTTGCACAGGGGAATCAATTCATCAGCCATGTCCGATCAACCAGTCGTGCAATTCGCCGACGTTGTGCGCCACTGTCAGCGGTTTCCATCGTCCAAAATCAGAGGTGCCGTGCGCGCCATAACTGACGGCGACGCTGGCGCAACCGGCGTTGTGCGCCATTTCCAAATCGTGGGTGGTGTCGCCGATCATCAAGGTGCGTTCAGGCGGGACGCCAAACTCGGCCATCAATTCATTCAACATGCGTGGGTTCGGTTTGCCCGCGGTTTCGTCTGCGGTGCGCGAGCCGTCAAACATGCCGCGCAACGCCACCTGGTGTAAAGCATCATCAAGGCCTTGGCGGCTTTTGCCGGTGGCGACAGTGAGCAAATGCTGTCTCTCACGCAAAGCCTGCAGCATCGGCAAGATGCCATCAAACAAAGACAAGTCATTGTGATGCGCTGCGTAATAGTGCCGGTAGCGCTCACCCAACATGGGGTATTTGTCTTTGGGCACATCGGGTGCGGCATGCGCCAGTGCCGGCATCAACGCCATGCCGATCACGTAAGCCGCTTGTTCATCCGTGGGCTTTTGTCCACCGACATCCACCACGGCGGACTGTATGCAACGCACGATGATTTGGGTCGAGTCGTACAGCGTACCGTCCCAGTCGAAAGCGATCAGATCAAATCGGCGCGGGCGCAGGGGGTTGGACATGGTCTATGAAACTTTGTAGTTCGTCAGGCAATGCAGCTTCCACAGTTTCGCTGCGGCCAGTTTGCGGATGCAGGAACTGTAACCGCCACGCATGCAAAAACATGCGTTTCATGCCTTGCGAGGCCAAGCGTTTGTTCAATTCGAAGTCGCCGTACTTGTCGTCACCAACGATGGGATAGCCTTGGCTGGCCAAATGCACGCGTATTTGATGGGTACGCCCGGTTTTGATGGTGACTTCCAGCAAACTGTAGTCGCCCACCAGACGAGACACCCGCACCAGCGTGATGGCGCGCTGGGCATTGGCATCGTCTTTGGCGGCGATGCGCACCCTGCGTTCCCCCTCGCCCACGCCACTGGGAATCAAATAGCGTTGCAGCGGCAGGTCGATCACTTTTTTATTCGACGGCCATTGGCCTTTGACCAGCGCCATATAGGTTTTGCCGGTTTCGCGGTCACGGAACTGGTCTTGCAAGCGCGTGAGCGCGCTGCGTTTTTTGGCGATCAGCAACACGCCCGAGGTGTCGCGGTCCAGCCGGTGAACCAACTCCAGCATGCGTGCGCCCGGTCTGGCCTGGCGCAATTGTTCGATCACGCCAAAACTCACGCCGCTGCCGCCATGCACCGCCACGCCCGCAGGCTTGTCGATGGCCATCATTTGCTCGTCTTCCATCAACACCGGGAATTCGCGTCCGGGCGCGACCGGCTCATTGACGTCCACCGTGGCGACCCGCACCGGCGGCAGGCGCACCATGTCACCGGTTTGCACCCGCGTGTCGGCGTTGACGCGGCCCTTGTTGATACGCACTTCACCCGTGCGGATGATGCGGTACACATGGGTTTTAGGCACGCCCTTCAAGTGGCGCAACAAAAAGTTGTCAAGCCGCTGACCGGCGGATTCTTCGTCGACCATCAAGGTCTTGACCGCTGCCGCTTTGTCTGTGTCAGGTGTGTCTATAATCTGCTTCACCAGTGTCCGGTTCTAAGTGCTTGATTTGAATAAGAGATTAGAGCACGTCCCACCTGCACTGAGAGGTCGATGCCCATGGTGGCCGCCGCAAGCCTCACCGCCCAATTGCGGTCTGCCCTGCGGTCACCCAAGCCTATGCCTTGGAAAACGCTGAAACGGAATACCTCCCATTGCAGGTTTGTTGTGAGCCTGCAAGGACCAAAGTGAGATTGACGATACACATGAACCTGATCTGGGTGCTTATCAAAATGTGCTTCTCCTGGCTTTTGCCGGTTGAAGAGCTGCGCATTTCCCGCACTTTTGCAGTTTCTTTAATGAACCCCATGGCTGTGTTTGCCATGCCTGTTCGCCTTCAACTCGCCCACATCCACCCGCCTCCTGCCCGACGCCATCGCTAACGCGGTGTGACTCGTGCATTTTTGCGCGGTATTCCTTTTCCTTTTTCAAGCATAAGCCCGCGGCATCGTTGGGTCCACAGAGGCCCTGTGTTGTAACGCTATGAAAAGGAACGCATCATGAAACGGATGCTGATCAACGCCACGCAAGCTGAAGAGCGCCGCCTGGCCATCGTCGACGGACAAAAACTGCTCGACTACGAAATCGAAATTGAAGGGCGCGAACAGCGCAAAGGCAATATTTACAAAGCCGTCGTCACTCGCGTCGAGCCCTCACTGGAAGCCTGTTTTGTCGATTACGGCGAAGAACGCCACGGCTTTTTGCCCTTCAAAGAAATCTCCAAACAGTATTTCTCCAGCAACGTGTCTGCTTCCCAAGCGCGTATCCAAGATGTGATCCGTGAAGGCCAGGAACTGCTGATCCAAGTGGAAAAAGAAGAACGCGGCAACAAGGGCGCGGCGCTCACCACGTTCATTTCACTGGCTGGCCGCTATGTGGTGCTGATGCCTAACAACCCGCGCGGCGGCGGCGTCAGCCGTCGCATCGAAGGCGATGACCGGGCCGAGCTCAAAGAAGCCATTGACCAGCTGGAATACCCCAACGGCATGTCCATCATTGCGCGCACCGCCGGTATTGGCCGCAGCGCTCCTGAGTTGCAATGGGACTTGAATTACCTGCTCAAGCTGTGGACCGCCATCGACGGCGCAGCCAAAGGCGGCAAGGGCGCGTTCCTGATTTACCAGGAATCCAGCTTGGTCATTCGCGCCATCCGCGATTACTTCAACAATGACATCGGCGACATACTGATAGACACCGACGACATTTACGACCAGGCGCAGCAGTTCATGGCGCATGTCATGCCCGAGCATGCCGCGCGTGTGAAACGCTACCGCGACGACACGCCGTTGTTCAGCCGATTCCAGATCGAACACCAGATCGAATCCGCATATGCCCGCACCGTGACCCTGCCCTCGGGCGGCGCGATTGTGATTGACCACACTGAAGCGCTGGTGTCGGTGGACGTGAACTCGGCCCGCGCCATCAAAGGCGGCGACATCGAAGAAACCGCCACCCGCACCAACTTGGAAGCCGCCGACGAAGTCGCGCGCCAAATGCGTTTGCGCGACTTGGGCGGCCTGATCGTCATCGACTTCATCGACATGGATGAATCGAAAAACCGCCGCGAAGTGGAAAACCGCTTGCGCGACGCGCTGCGCCAGGACCGCGCACGTGTGCAATTCGGCACCATCAGCAAATTCGGTTTGATGGAAATGAGCCGCCAGCGCTTGCGCCCGGCGCTCTCAGAAGGTGCATCGATTCCCTGCCCGCGTTGCGGCGGCTCCGGCCATGTGCGCGACACCGAAAGCTCGGCGCTGCAAATTCTGCGGATCATCCAAGAAGAGTCGATGAAGGAAAACACCGCCGCCGTGCACGCGCAAGTGCCGGTGGAAGTCGCTTCGTTCTTGTTGAATGAAAAGCGTCCTGAAATCGCCAAGATCGAGTTAAAGCAACGCACCCATGTGCTGCTGATCCCAAACAAAGGTTTGGAAACACCGAACTACAAACTCGAGCGCCTGAAACACGACGACCCGCGTTTAGACAGCATCCAAGCCAGCTACAAAATGGCCGAAGAGATCGAAGACCCTACCGCGGTCACCCGCCGTTCGCAAGAACCGACCAACAAACAAACACCGGTCATCAAAGGTGTTTTGCCGGACATGCCGGCACCGGCGGCAGAGGCGCGTCCCGCACGCGCTGCGGACACACGCGGTGCACCTGCGAAACCAGCGACAAGCGCCCCGGCTCCTGCTGAAAAAGGCTTTTTCGGCTGGCTCAAGGGCTTGTTCGGCGGCGACAGCACGCCTAACAAACCGACCACAGACAAAAACGGCACCAGCGCCAAACCCGGCGAACGCAGCGATGGCCGCAGCGGTGGTCGCGGCGGCCAGGATGGTAGACGCGGCGGACGGCGTGGTGAGCGCGGCGGCGAAGGCCGTGGCGAGCGTACAGAGCGCACAGAACGTGGCGAACGCACTGAACGAGGTGACAAGCCGGATGCACGCGGTGGCGAACGCCCCGAAGGCCGCCCAAGCCGCAACGCTAGAGGTGAGCGACCAGATCGTCAACGCCAAGAGCCCCGCTTGGATGACAGTGGCAATCAAGACGCATCTGCGCAACCCGCAGAACTGGCGGACAACGCCAATGGCGACAGGTCACCACGCCAAGGGCGCGAACGCAGCGACGGCAGACGTGGGCGCACACGCCGTGGCGAGCGTTCTACACAAATGCCGGTTGGCGAAACAAACACATCAGCAGATGAAGCGATTCACGCCCCTGAAGCAGACCTCCATGCAACACAACGCATCGAAGATGGTCAATCCGTGTCGCCACAAGGCGAGCGCAGCAATGAACGCCGCGAGCGCCGTGGTCGCGAGCGTCCCGGGCGTGAGCGCCAAGCCAGAGCGGGTCTGTCAGACGACGGCATGGCATCGCATGCATCTGACACCGCTCATGCACCAGTCGCACAAGAACATGCGCATACGACAGCGGCAGTGCACACGACAGTGGCCTCCCCATCCACGGCCATGCCCAAGGTCGGCGCGTTTGCTTTACCCGTAGAGCAGTTGCAACAGGTCGCGCAGTCCAGCGGTCTGGAATGGATCAACTCCAACCCAGAGCGCATTGCCATGGTGAAAGCAGCAATTGCTGCCGAGCCGCGGCCTGTTCATGTGCCACGCGAGCGTCCAGCGCCCGTGGTGTTAGACGAAGGCCCGCTGATTCTGGTGGAAACCAAGCGCGATTTGTCGCAAATGCACATGCCATTCGAGGAAAACCGCGCACCATAACCCATTGCAGGACTGGCTGGTCCTAACAGTTGTCGGTCACACCTTGGCCGATAGCTTCCAGCAAGCCAGTGCCTGTGCGGTATCGCCCTTGTGTTCAGCCAATTCAGCCAAGGCCCGCCAAGCCTGCCGTTGCAACAGCGCCGATGATGCCAGCCGGGGTGCCACTTGCTCGAGCATTTGCTGAGCTTTGCCCCACAAACCATGGCGCAAGCACACCATGCCGCTGAGGTATTGCAGTTCTAAGCTGCGCGGGTTGACCAGACGGGCTTGCTCTATACGGGACAACCACTCGCTGTCAGGTTCCATTTCGTGAAGCGCATCTGACAACACTTGCACCAGTTTTTGTCGTTGTGCGCCAGCCAATGTGTCATCCGCATTCGTCAATTGTTGCCACACTGGCGTGATCCATTTCAACGCCAATTGCGGATCGCCACGCAAGACCAGCAAACGTTGCGCAGCATGCAGCGCAATATCTGCCATGGTCTGTTCATCGGGTTGCAACAACACCCAACTTGACTGCAACTGACTGCTGTCATGGCATTCATCCAAACAAGCGATGGCCAATCCGCGCAACAAACTGCGGGCCGCAGACGCTGAAAATGCGCCGTGTTTGGCAAGCAAGCGTGCTGTGTCAAGCGCCGGCAAATGTTGTTGTCCCAGTCGATCTGCCTTCAAGCGCAAACGCAAGGCCACTGTTCGGCGCGATGCACCCAGCGGCAACTGGGACAAAAACTGTTGGGCTTGCTGGCTGTCACGGTCATGCAATGCCCAGCGAGTGGCATTCAAGTAAGCGGCGTCACGCAATTCAAGACGCTGCTCCATGCGCGTACCAGGCGCATGGTCTAGGGCCTGTTGGAAATGCGCATCGCGGGCCGCTTGGTCGCGCAAAGCATGCGCACTTTCAGCGGCCAGCAAATGCAACAAACTGCGCATGAGTCGCCACGCTGGTTGATGGGGGGATTCGCCATGCAACAGCAATTGTTCGACCTGCCCCAAAGACTGCAACGCCGCCTTGCGCGAACGCAAGAAGCGCCCCGCCATCCACATCACCATGGCGTTGAGCAAGCCCTGCTGTGCCGCATGTTCTCTTTGCTGTGAACGCCACCTGCGGGCCTGCACCGGCAATTCCATGAAGCCAAGTACGCCGCGCAGTGCCAAATAGCACAACACAAAACCGAGCAACAAACCCAAAATCACCAGGTTGAGCGACAGGTCTACTCGATAGGGGGCAATGAACACAGTGACAGTGCCCCATTGCAAACTCAAACCCAAGGCCGTGGCCACCGCCACACCAAACAGCGCCAACAGCCACAAAGACCAACGCATATCAGCGCCCCGCCGCCGCTGTCGCCAACGCTGACAATGAACTGTCCAAGCGCGGCATATCGGTTTGCAGGATTTGCGACTGAACTTGCTTCATCAAAGTTTTTGCAGATTGGCCCTGGCGGTTGTTGAGGTCAAAAAATTGAAGCAACTCGCGCTCGGCCAATGCCAAATCGTTACGGGCCGATGACATTTGGCGTGACAACAAACCGAGACGGGCATTGAGCAGCCGCAGTTTCAGGTTTTCACGCACAAAAAACCCTTGCTCGGGCGACAACATCACAGCGTCAGGTTGCTCGATACGGCTGACTCGCACCAAACCTGACAACTCTGCCCACACACGCTGCCCCAGCCCTGACCAATCTTTGTTTTGCCAAATCAGTGGCCAAGTGGGCAATGGTTTGCTTTGCAGGTTTTGTGCAGACCGGTTGGCATTGCCCACCGCATTGAGCAAGGACAGTTTTTCGACCAAGACCACCAATTCATCCAAGCGAATAAGCAAACCGGGAATGTCTGTGGTCGATGCCGATTGCAAGCGTTCGATGTCGTGCTGAATCGCACGCATCACTGGCGCGAGTCTGGGCTGAGGCACTTTCGCCAAACGTTTCTGTGCGGTTTGCAAAGCCGCCAACATCGGCTGAACACTGCCGGTCAACTCGGCCTGTTGTTGCGCCAACCCCAAGGCAGATTCAATATCAACCACCAGGTTTTCATCGCGGGAACGCGACAAGCTTTGGATCAGTTCTTCGAGTTGGGTGCGTTGCAGCGCCACTTCGTTCAAGCGCAAGTCGAGCAAGGTGACCTTGGCTGCTGTCTCCTGGGTAATTTCTTCGGCACGTTTGGCCAAGCTGTTGGCCTGCAAGGACAACTGGGTGGCATCCGCACTTTGCCGTGCCAATTGCTCTTGTATGGTGGAGAGTTTGATCCACAACTGCAAACAAGCGAGTGCGCACAACACCACCAACACCAGCGTCAGCCATGGCAAGCGTTGACGCCACCAAGGTGTGTGCATAGTCGACGGCGGGGTTGCAGTGAAAGGGGAAGGGTCTTTGTCGGGGGCACTGCTCATGCCAGCGATTCTAATGACGACAGCAATTCGCTCAGCGCAGGTTTACAAACCACCACATTGCCAACACCCAGTTGAACGGCAGCATGCGCAATTCGGTCGTGGGTGGCGATCGCCTTGGCCGCCTTCCAAAGCACATCTGGCAGCAGTTGTTTCAAATGGGCAATCGCTTGAGAACTGGTAAATACCCACACGCTGCCATCGCTGGCGGCCGCAGTGGCCAGAGCGACTTGCGCTGGGTCCCAGTGTGGACACACCCGTTGGTAGACCGCCAATGTTTTCACCGGCACACCGGCTTTGAGCAATTGCTGCATCAACCAGTCGCGCCCCACGCCTTCCATCGCAGATTCGGTGTGATCGGCATCTGCACCGCGCAATATCCAGACAGTCTGGTGGGCTTGCACTTGGCGCTGTACCTGTTGCCACAGGGCCTCGGTGTCAAATTGAATGGCATCGGCAGGCGGCGCATCAATACGCGCAGCAGGCACCCCACTGTCCAGCAAGGCTTGACGGGTGCCGGGGCCGGTCGCCCAATAACGTGGGCCGTTTTCCTTGGCCACTTGCAATCCTGCGGCAAATGCATGCGTGACCGCATTGCGACTGACAAACATGACGGCTTGGCAACTGGATGCACTGGCAGCCATGTCGAGAATAGATTGGGTGTGTTGAACCGGTGCAATATCTATCAACGGCCAATGCATGACTTGGTAGTGGGCCTGCTGCAAGCCATTGACCCACGCCAGGCTGTCGCTGCTCGGACGGGTCAAGATGACACGGCGTCCGTGTCCCAATCAACCCGCTCCCTGCGCCCGCAGTTGGCGTGCCGCCGACAAGCCCAAGGCTTCCGCATCTTCCAAGCTAGTCACTTCGCCTTGGCTGTGCGCCCGAACCAAAGTGGTGTTGGTCAGGTCGGGGTTGCCCCAGGCGGCGTGCAAATCGAGGACATTGCCATGCAACACCGCATGCGCTGCCAGCGGCATGGAGCAACTGCCGCCCATGGCACGGCTGACAGCACGCTCAGCGGCAACGGCCAACCAAGTGATTTGGTGTGCGAGCGGCTGCAAAACATTGCGTACATCGTCGCGCGCAGCGCGAATTTCGATACCCAAAGCGCCTTGACCGGCGGCGGGCAACATTTCGGTGACATCAAAAATATGCCGGATACGTTCGCCCAACCCGAGCCGCTTGAGGCCTGCAGCAGCCAACACAATGCCGGCGTAGTGACCTTCGTCCAATTTGCGCAAGCGCGTGTCCAAGTTGCCGCGCAAGGGTTCAATCTGCAAGTCGGGGCGCAAATGGCGCAGCAACACCGTGCGGCGCAAACTTGACGTGCCCACCACCGCGCCTAAAGGCAAATCTTGCAAGCTGGCATATTGCGATGACACCCACGCGTCTCTGGGGTCTTCACGTTCCATGACACAGGCCAATTCAAAGCCTTCGGGCATGTCCATGGGCACATCTTTGAGTGAATGCACCGCCAGATCAGCTCGGCCTTCTTCCAGCGCCACTTCGAGTTCTTTGACAAACAATCCCTTGCCGCCAACTTTGCTGAGTGAGCGGTCAAGGATTTGGTCGCCTTGGGTGGTCATGCCGAGTATGTCGACCTGACATCCGCGCGCGCGAAGCAGGTCTTGCATATGGTGTGCCTGCCATAAGGCCAGGCGACTTTCGCGCGTCGCAATGGTGAGATGTGGTGTGCTCAAAACAAGTGACCAAAGGCCGTCTGCTGATGGGTCTGGTCGATGCTAGCATGCACGCATCTCGTGGTTTTCCTCTATAGCCAGCAGATTCCGCCCATGATGCCCAAGCCCCAACGCCCGCCCGCACGCCAGTCCAACTCCCCCGCTTTATCCAGTCACGAAAGGCCCTTGGTCGACGATATCCGATGGCTCGGGCGCATATTAGGCGACATCATTCGCGAGCAAGAAGGCGACAAAGCGTTTGCATTGGTTGAACAAATTCGCCGTTTGTCGGTGGCCTTTCGGCGCGATGCGGACACCCAAGCCGGGACCGCCTTGAAAAAACTCCTGGCCGCACTCAGCAGCGACCAAGCCGTCAGCGTGATTCGTGCCTTCACGTATTTCAGCCACCTGGCCAATCTTGCGGAAGACCAACACCATATCCGCCGACAGCAAGCGCATGACCGCGCCGGTGATGTGTATCCGGGCAGCCTGACCTCTTCATTGGGCAAACTCAAGGCCGCAGGGGTCAGCACCAAAGCCATCCGACAAGCGCTGGAACATGCCCATATTTCGCCGGTGCTGACCGCACACCCTACTGAAGTGCAACGCAAAAGTATTTTGGATGCTGAGCGCGGCATTGCTGCTTGTTTGCAAAGCCGGGACGACATCGTCTCGCGCGGTCAAGATGCCACCAGCACGCGTCAATTGGCGCAAGTCGACGCCTTGGTAAGAGCCCGTGTTTTACAACTGTGGCAAACACGTTTGCTGCGGTTCACCAAACTCACCGTGGCCGACGAAATTGAAAATGCCATGGGCTATTACGAATCCACTTTTTTGGCAGAAATCCCCAAGCTCTACGCTGATTTAGAAAACGAATTGGGCGGTCAACCGATTGCGTCCTTTTTTCGCATGGGCCAATGGATGGGCGGAGACCGAGACGGCAACCCCAACGTCAATGCAGACACGCTTGACTTGGCCATGAAACGCCAATGTGAAGTGGTGTTGCGCCATTACCTGACCGAGGTGCATTGGCTGGGCAGCGAGTTGTCTACCTCGGCCATGTTGGTAGGCGTGCCCAAAACATTGCAAGCACTGGCTAACTCATCGCCAGACACCAATGCACACCGACAAGATGAACCTTATCGGCGAAGTTTGACGTTCATATATGCACGGCTGGCCGCCAGTTTGCTGCACCTCACCGGAAAACAAGCCTCGCGCCACGCCTTGCCGCCACAGCAGCCTTATCCCGATGCCGATGCCTTTGTGAACGACTTACAAGTGCTTAACAATGCCTTGAGCGAGCAACATGCCCAAGCCTTGGCCTTGCCGCGTTTGCGGCCCCTGATACGCGCGGTGCAAGTGTTTGGTTTTCACCTTGCCACGGTCGATTTGCGCCAAAGCTCGGACCAGCATGAACTCGTCATCGCAGAGTTATTCAAAGCCGCAGGCATTGAAGCCAACTATTTGAAGTCAAACGAAAAAACACGCCAATCATTGTTATTGCAAGCCTTGAATGACCCGCGTCCGCTGCGCATTCCCGGCCACGCTTACAGCGCGCACAGCGTGTCTGAATTAACGATATTTGAAACCGCCCGGCGTATTCGCCAACAACATGGCAAAGCGGCCATTCGACACGCCATCATCAGCCACACCGAAACCGTCAGCGATCTGTTGGAAGTGCTGTTGTTACAAAAAGAAACCGGGCTGCTGCAAGGCAGTTTGGCCAGCGGTGCGGTGGCAGAGCTCATCGCTGTGCCATTGTTTGAAACGATTGAAGACTTACAGCAAGCACCGCAGATCATGCGCGACTATTTTGCATTGCCGGGCATGGCGGCGCTGTTGGCGCGCAGCGGCGGCGAACAAGACATCATGCTCGGCTACTCGGACAGCAACAAAGACGGCGGCATCTTCACCAGCAACTGGTCTCTTTATCAGGCCGAAATTGCCTTGGTCGAAGTCTTCAACACACTGGAAGCATTGCACGGCATCACCTTGCGCTTGTTCCATGGGCGCGGTGGCACGGTCGGGCGTGGCGGCGGCCCCAGTTTTGACGCCATATTGGCACAGCCCCCGGGCACGGTTCGCGGTCAAATCCGGCTGACCGAACAAGGTGAAGTGATCAATTCGAAATATGCCAACCCAACACTGGGGCGGCGCAACTTAGAAACCCTGGTGGCGGCCACGCTTGAAGCCACCTTATTGCCTGCGCAGCGGCGTGCGCCGCGGAGTTTCATCGAAGCCGCCGAACAGTTGTCGCGGCACAGCATGACAGCCTACCGCGCGCTGGTTTACGACACACCCGGCTTCAGCGAGTATTTTTTTCAAGCCACGCCATTGCGTGAAATTGCCGGCTTGAACATTGGTTCGCGCCCGGCCTCGCGCAAACCCTCGCAACGCATCGAAGACCTGCGCGCCATTCCCTGGGGATTCAGCTGGGGCCAGTGCCGATTGACCCTGCCCGGTTGGTTAGGGTTTGGGTCGGCGGTACATGCGTTTTTAAATGATCACCCGTCGATGTCTCGCGCACAGGCCTTGGCCATGTTGCGCCGCATGCACAAAGACTGGCCTTTCTTTCGCACCCTGCTCTCGAACATGGACATGGTGATGGCCAAGTCAGACTTGGCGCTGGCTTCTCGTTATGCCGAATTGGTAGAAGATGCCAAGTTGCGCAAAAAAATCTTCAAAGCCATTGAAACCGAATGGCAACGCACTTCAGAAGCCTTGCAATGTATCACCGGTAACAAGCAGCGCTTGGCCAATAACCCGTCGCTGGCACAGTCCATCAAACACCGTTTTCCCTACATCGATCCTCTGCACCATTTACAAGTCGAACTGATTCGCCGTTACCGCACTGGCATCAGCGACGAACGGGCGCAACGCGGTATCCATTTGTCTATCAACGGCATTGCAGCGGGCTTGCGCAACACCGGCTAAGGCAGCGCCCTGGCAATTAGGCCCCAGCCATTTCGTCAAGCGACGTCCTTTGGCTTGAGGCCTAGGAAGGCAATTGCTTATTTGCCAGCTGGTGCTGGAGCGGCCGCAGGAGCGGCAGGCGCGTCAGTTGCCGCTGCAGGTGCTGCGGCAGGCTGGGTATCTTCGGGAGCATGCACTGCTTCTGCACCGTGCTTTTCACCGCTCATGTCCACTTTGTCGCCCGCTTTGAAAATCACAAACAATGACAAAGCCGCAAACACGACAAACCCCAAAACAATTTTCCACATGATGCAAGTCTCCTCAAAAGTGTTTCCCAAGTGCGGGGTTGAGACGGAATTTAGCACCCAAAGTCCTGAGCTTGGCTTACGACATTGCTGCGTTTTCAACGGTGAAGAACATGACAGTGACAAATGCTTGATTGACATACATCCATTTAGGAACCAAAATGAAACCAATTGAGGGCGCAATATGTCTACCACCATCACTCTAAAGGGCATTCCGGAGAATATTTACGATCAGTTGAAATCTTCCGCCGAGGCGAACCGGCGAAGTATCAACAGCGAAGCTATTGCTTGCTTGGAAACCGTCTTGTTGCCGCGCAAAACCAATGCATTGGCACATCTCGAGAAAGCAAAGTCGATTCGAGACAGCTTGATACCTAGGCAGTTCAAGCCCGAAAACATAGACCAATTCAAAAAGTCCGGGCGCTCATGATCGTTGTCGATGTCAACGTACTCGCCTATCTTTACTTGCCCGGGCCCTTCACGGCATCT
>CAMDXA010000023.1 GCA_945878065.1 Bordetella parapertussis
AGCTACTCAGGCATTCAATCGGTCAGCGGGGCTTTGAGTGGCACCGACGCTGCCAACTACACGTTTGCGGGCGCCACGGCCAACTACGCTGTCACCCAACGCACTTTGACTGGCAGCATAGGCGCTGGTTCTTCATATTTCAGCGACACCTTGGTGCCTGGCATATTGACGTTGTCAAACACCATCACCAACGACCTGGTGATCGGCTCAGTCAGTGTCAACACCTTAAGCACATTGAACGGCTACCCGGTGATCGACAGCTACACCCAAACCGCACCCAGCATCCTCAGCGGGGCTGACGCTGGCAATTACACATTTGCCGGCACCACCACTTCCAGCAAAAACTATGCGGTGAATTACCCAGACACCAGTGTGTCGCCATTGACGCTGACAAGCGCGCAAATGCCAGTGATCACCAGCAGCTCTATCGCCCAATTCACGCCCGCACAACTGCAGCAACTGAGCGCCACGCAATTGCAAAGCATGAACACGACACAGTTGAATGCCATCCCGCTGGCTAATTTCAGTTATTTGTCGGCGGCTCAAATCGGTTATTTGACAAGCTCTCAAATTGCGGCCTTGCCAAATACCTACGTCCAATCCTTGAGCCTGAGTCAATTAAGTGGCATGACAGCCACACAAATTGCAGCGCTCGGTTTGTCGCAAATGGCACAGTTAAGCACAGCGCATATTTCTAATTTGTCAGCGTCACAAATCAAAGGATTGACCTCTACTCAATTGCAAAACTTATCCAGTCCGCAATTGCTGGCACTGTCCAATTCACAGTTTTCGTCCATGACCGACGCGCAACTGCAAGCCTTGTCCACCTTGCCACTGAATAAGTCATTGAGTACAGAAGCCAAAACCGCTGCCACCGCACTGTCAGACACGCGCAACGCAAATATCATCAGCTTTCAAACCACCCGAAGCACAAGCCTCAAGCCCGATCAGTACGGTAACTTCGAATCCGTCGTTAACAACAAACTCAGTCTGGCCGATATCAAAGGTGTTCAGCATTTAAACCCGAGCCAAATCACCACCTTGGCCCCTGAAAAAATCACCGCGGTCAGTCAAACCCAACTCAAAAGCCTGAGCTCCAATCAGCTTGCCAATTTAAGCAGCAGCCAACTTAAAGTGCTGTCTGTCAGCCAACTCAACGCCTTAACTTCTTCGCAACTTGCTTCCTTTAGCGACAGCCAACTGTCAGCACTGTCTGCATCCCAATGGTCCGGCTTGACCGAAAACCAAATCGCCTCATTGACGCCTGTACAACTGAGCGCGGCTCCCACCACGGCTTTTGCAAAGATGCGCGACAGCCAATTGCAATCACTGACACCCACGCAATTGGTCAATCTCTCCACCGACGTGTTTTTGGCATTGAACAAAAACCAGTTGGCTTGCCTGACGTGCAACCAACTCAAATCGCTCAAGCCCAGCCAAATGGCCGATCTGCCGTTGGCCGTGTTCAAAGATCTGGTCAAGAAAAAAGCCGATTGCATGTCCGCGCAACAGCTCGCCGGTTTGTCGCAAGAACAACTTCGGTATGTGATGGGCACCCAATTGACGGAACTGAACAAAGAACAATTGCAAGCCATCAACGCGACGCAGTTGCTGTCTCTGCCCGTCAATCAACTGCAAAAGTTGAGCGCAGACCAACAGCGATTGCTATTGCCCGCCCAAGTCGCATCATTGAATGAAGTGAGCATACGAACAATGGTGAAGTCGCTCTCACCAGAGCAACTGCAAGCCCTGACTCCCACGCAAGTGCGCTGGTTGCAAGCAACAGATATCGTCAAACTTAGCCCTTTGCAGATCCAGGCATTGTTGCCCGCACAAATCGTTGCCATTGCGCCTGAATTGTTGGTTCAAATCACCAAACAGCAATGGCGCGAATGGACACCCGCGCAAATTCGCAGCTTGCAACCCGCCCAGCTGAAACTATTGACACCTGAGCAATTGTCTTGGTTGAGTCCTTTGCAATTGAATGCATTGACCCAAACGCAACTCGCACAAATGCTGCCTTCACAGATTGCCGCTTTGACCGCCAAACAACAACAAATCCTTTTGCCCGAACAATTGATCGAATTGCAACCCAATCAACTGCAAGCATTTACCAATCCATTGCTGCTGCCAAAGCCCAAGTCAGCTGCTGATCTTGTCATCGACAAAGACTTCCAGCAACTCGCTGCCGACCAATTCACGCCGCAACGAATCACACTGCTGCTGCCCAGCCAAATGCGTTTACTCACCCCGCAGCAAATCAGTGGGCTGAACAAAGCACAACTCAGCAGCTTCGCAGCCACGCAGTGGCAATTGCTAAGCCCCGAGCAATTGGGTGCGATATACCCCGACGTCTGGAAAACAATCGACCCTGTTGTTTTGAAAAACCTGAGTCCGGTGCAATTGAATGCAATGACCGCCGCGCAATGGCAAGTGCTGACACCCGCACAAGTGCAAACCATTCCCGTCACCGTGTTGGCGAACTTGTCGCCCGAACAATTGCGCTTGCTCAGTACGCAGCAAGCCAACGCCTTGGGCAAAGAGCAATTGGCCGTGCTGTCAGCGCAGCAGTTGCAGGCACTCAACCCGCTGCAATTGGCCGCATGGAATGCCTCCCAGTTGCAAAAACTCAATGCGGCTCAAGTGGCGTCTCTCTCTGCGTCACAGTTGAATCAGCTGAACGAATTGCAATGGAAGGCATTGACACCTGATCAAGTCAAACAGTTGCAGCCTGCACAACTGTCTGCATTGAATCCGAAATTGCTCAACGCCTTGCTCGCCGAACAGTTGCAATCATTGACTGGCCCACAACTGGCCGAGCTGACACCGGCGCAACTCAGTGCCTTGCGGCCCGCACCACTGCAAGCCTTGACAGACCTACAAATAGCAGGACTTACACCGATCCAACTGGGTAGTTTGTCACCCGACCAAATACGCAGCCTGACACCCAACCAAGTCAATGCGCTGACACCCGGATTTTTCAGCAACATCCGTCCAGCCTTGTTGCAGGCACTCAGTTTGAACCAATGGGCAGCGGTGTCGCCGCAAGCCATCGCTGCGATGGACACGCCGCAAATTCAGTCACTGACCATTATTCAAGTAGGCAACATCAGTCCCGCGCAACTACAAGGCTTGTCCACCAACCAATTGCAATCCCTCACGCCATTGCAATTGAACGCTATTCCACCGCGCATGCTGTGGTCTATGAGCAACCAACAATTGCAATCATTCTCACCAGAGCAAGTGGCGCAATTCACACCCGCTCAACTGAATCAAGTGGTCACCTTGTTGACCCCGCAACAATTGACAGCGCTGGATCGCAACCGACAAGCCGCCTTGGACACCCCATCAAACCGTTTGCAAAGCCCCCCGCCTGCCCGACCCGCGCCGCAAAGACCGCCTAGGCCATGAAAAGTTACTTTTCGATGAGCAAAAAATGTTTGTCAAAGATTTTTCTGACCTGCTCGGCATGCACGGCCATGAGCTGGTTGAATTTTTCTGTGGGTACAAGCTGCTTGGATCTGGCGTCATCTGGACGCGTCACCGCGTCGATCAAGCCCTCGTGCTCCATTTGACGCATGCGTGTACGCAAGGCTTTCTCGGTGTAATGCATGCTCCCGAAAACGTCTTTGATGGCGCGGGTCAACACATACTCTTTGTTGACCGACTCTTGCGCCAAGCGGTAGTACAAATGCCTGCCGGTCAATGTATCTAACAGGGGGTGGTTTGCCAATTCCCATTGGTGTAATTCCGCCAAACTCACCACCATGCTCCACCCTTCACATTGGTTTTTTTCGATGCTTTCCAACTGGCCTCCCTTATTCACTGCGAATGAGCATTTAATGGTTAAATAAAATTCGATACCGGTACATTATTAACTATATTTTTTAATTTATTTTATTTAATTAGTTAAATATTTTTACAATTTTGTTGTTTTTGTGTATTTAAAGCAACGATTCAAGGTCTGATAACCTCATGTCACCATGAAAAATACCCCCATCCTCCAATCCGCCCCGCTTTCATTCCCTTGGCAAACGATTGATCCTTTTTTGTTTTGTGTGCACCATGTCGACCACTACCCACATGGCAATGCGCAGATGGGGCCAGTCGCTTCCTTGAGTGGCAGACAAATCGGTAGCGATTTCTCCAACAAAGACGGTTGGAGCATGTACCACGGGCAAACTATTCCGGGCTTTCCGTCACACCCACACCGCGGGTTTGAAACCGTGACCATCGTTCGGCAAGGGCATATCGACCATTCGGATTCATTGGGTGCCACCGCGCGTTTCGGCCCCGGCGATGTGCAATGGCTGACTGCTGGCAAAGGCATCGTCCATTGCGAAATGTTTCCCTTGCGCCAGACCGATGCGCCCAATTCATGTGAGTTGTTCCAAATTTGGCTGAACCTGCCGACCAGTCGCAAGATGGCCGAGCCCCACTTCACCATGCTGTGGAATGAGCAAATACAAAAAGTGCAACACACCGATGCACAAGGTTTGCGCAACGATGTGGTGGTGGTGGCCGGGGCGCTCGACAATGCGCGTGGCCTGCCGCCGCCGCCAGACTCTTGGGCCAGCCAAGCGGACGCAGACCTCGCCATATTCACGGTACGTATGCAAGCCGGTGCCCGCTGGACATTGCCTCGCGCACAGCACGCCCAAACGCAAAGACAACTGTATGTGTTTGCCGGACAAGGCCTTGCCATTGAAGGGCATGCCTTGGCCAACCGGCATGTCGCGCAAGTCAATGCACAAGTTGACCTGGTGCTGCAAAACGGCGAACAAGAAACAGAATTTTTGATGCTGCAAGCGCGTCCTATTGGCGAGCCTGTGGCGCAATACGGCCCGTTCGTGATGAACACGCAGGCAGAAATTCACCAGGCCTTTGCCGATTACCGACGCACCGAATTTGGCGGCTGGCCTTGGGCCTCCAGCGATCCGGTACACCCGCGAGATGCCGGGCGTTTTGCAAAACATGCAGATGGTCGTGTCGAGCATGCCGACACCGCCAAAGGAGCACTACCATGAACCGCGTTCTTGCCCATACCGGGGTGCGCTTTCCCATCATCCAAGCGCCAATGGGTTGGATCGCTCGCAGCCAACTCGCCTCAGCGGTGTCACTTGCCGGCGGGCTTGGCATCATCGAAACATCGTCGGGTGAAACGGCCAACTGCCAACGCGAAATCCAAACCATGTTGGACAGCGGTTTACCGTTTGGCGTGAATTTACCCATCCGCTTTTTGAAAGACGAGGCCATGCTGCGCTATGTGTGCGAAAGCGGTATCCGCTTTGTCACCACCTCAGCGGGCAGTCCTGCGAAATTCATGGCGCCCCTCAAAGCCGCGGGCATCACCGTGTATCACGCGGTACCCACATTGGACGCTGCGCTCAAATGTGTGGACGCCGGTGTGGACGGCTTGGTGGTGGAAGGCTCTGAAGGCGGCGGTTTTAAAAATCCTGAAGAAGTCAGCACCTTGGTGTTGTTGCAAGCTATCCGCGAAAAAACCGACATACCCATGGTAGCCGCCGGCGGAATTGTCGACGGGCGAGGCATGGCAGCCGCCTTTGCACTCGGTGCAGAAGCCGTTCAAATGGGCACGCGGTTTGTGGCCAGCGCAGAGAGTCCTGTGCACGACAACTACAAGCAAGCCATCGTGGCGGCGGCGGCCACGGGCACCTATATGCTCAACACCAAATCCTCACCTTGCATTCGAGCCTTGAAAGCCGATTTCACTGCACGCATCCATGAAGCCGGATTGATGGAACCCACTGCCTTTGCAGGCATTCAACAGGTATATTTCGGGGGAGACATGAATGCCGCCCCGGCCCTGGCCGGTCAATCCGCAGGTTTGATACACGAGGTCAAAACGGTGCAAACCATCATCGAAGAAACCGTGCAACAGTTCCAAGCCATCGCCCAACGCATGGGCCAATTGAGCACTGGTTTTTGATTCGCTTTTTTCTATATACGCCCATGAATCCGACGCCTACTCTGGTTGATCCCTTGATTCAAGATGATGTGGAACGTCGCGAAGACTGCGCATTGACCGCACAAGAAGACCAGCAGTTGCGCCAACGCTCAGACCTGTGGGGCGCATGGCTGGTGATACACGCATGGGGCATGGTGGCTATTTGTATGGCCGTGTTTGCCGCTTGGCCCAACGCGTTCACTTTTATTATTTGCACTGCATTGATAGGAGGGCGGCAACTGGGCTTGAGTATTTTGATGCACGATGCGGCGCACCGGGTGTTGATGCGTCAGTCGGCGTGGAATGACCTCGTTGGCCACTGGTTCGCGGGCGGCGCAGTAGGCGCGCACATGTATGACTACCGGCCCTATCACCTGACACACCATCGCCATACCCAACAAGACAATGACCCGGACTTGGTGCTTTCTGCCCCGTTCCCCATCACTGCGGCCGGGCTTCGTCGCAAAGTCTGGCGTGACCTCAGTGGCCAAACAGGCGTGAAGCAACGCGTGGCCCAATTACGCGCTGGCATGGGCAAAGACGGCACGCTGTGGCAACGCCTATCGCGCTTGCTGCGCCATGAGCGCGCCTTCTTGGTGTCCAACCTGTGCGTATTTTTGGCATTGTGGTCGCTTGACCAAGCCATGCTTTTTCTGTGGATGTGGGTGCTGCCGCTGCTGACATGGTTTCAACTTTTTAGCCGCGTACGCAACATCGCTGAACATGCCGTGACCGGCGACAGAAACGATCGCTTGCGCAATACCCGAACCACCATTGCAACCATGTGGGAACGATCATTCGTTGCGCCCTATTGGGTCAATTACCACCTCGAACACCATTTGTATGCGTTTGTACCGTGCTGGAAATTACCTGCTGCCCACCGGCTGCTGGTTCAGCGCGGTCTGGCCCCACACATGGAAATCACCCCCGGCTACGCCACTGTGCTGCGCCAAGCTACGCAATCCCGCTGACTCTTTCAAAGGTTCCACATGACATCGTTATTGCCGCGCCGGTCCTGGCTTGTTTTTCTCTTGCTGACGTTGACCAGTTTGCCGCCCCTATTGGCAGATTTGCCCACAGCGTCTCCCGCCTCTGCGGGTATGTCGGCAGAGCGGCTCAAACGCATTCGCACCGTCATACAAAAGGAAATCGACAACAAACAAATGCCCGGTGCCGTGGTCATGGTGATTCGCAAAGGTGCCGTGGTGTTCAGCGACGATATCGGCGTCAAGCATGACGCCATTTTTCGCGCTTACTCGATGACCAAACCTATGGTGTCGGTGCTGGCGATGATGATGGTGGAGGAAGGTCAATTGCAATTAGCAGACCCAGTGTCGAAATTTTTGCCTGCACTTGCCAAGCAAACAGTGCTGGCCAACCCGATGGACAACAGCAACGCCACCGTGCCCGCGCTGCGCGGCATCACCGTTTACGATTTGCTGCGCCACACCTCCGGGCTGACGTATGCGGAATTCACGCGGTCTGCCGCCATGAAACAGGCCTATATCAATGCGGACTTGTTCTCGATCGAAAACGGCTCCAAATGGATCACGCTGACACCTGAACAACAAATTGAAGCATTTTCTAAAGCACCGCTGCAGTGGCAACCTGGCAGCACATGGGAATACGGCTTGTCCACGGACATGCTCGGCCGCTTGCTTGAAGTGGTAGGCAAAAAACCGCTGGGTGTGATGTTGGAAGAGCGCTTGATCAAACCGCTTGGCATGAAAGACACTTCGTTTGTTGTGCCACCCAACAAAGTGCACCGGATGGCTCAAGCTTTGGCGGTTGACCCGCTGACAAACAAACCTTTTGCGCCGCTGCTGGACCTCACCAAGGCGCAAGGCAATGATTCAGGCGGCGCAGGCTTGGCCACCACGGCGGATGACTATGTGCGTTTTTGCCAAATGCTGCTCAACGGGGGAACGCTGGATGGCAAGCGTTACTTGAGTCGCACCACGGTGGCTTTGATGACCTCAGACCATCTTGGGCCCAAGGTGGCGACGCCTTTGCAACCCGGTGAGTTGCTCATGGGTGTTCAGGGCTATACGTTTGGCTTGGGGTTCATGGTCAGGCAATCTCAGGGCATGGCGAGTGTGCCGGGCTCTGAGGGTGACTATGCATGGGCGGGGGCTGGAGGCACGTTCTTTTGGATTGATCCCAAGGAGCAGTTGATTGGTTTGTTGATGGCGCAAACCCCTGGGCCGCAGCGCCAGTATTACCGCCGCATGGTCAAGCAGTTGGTGTACCAGGCGCTGGAATAATTCGTTCTTCAGCATATACGCTTTGGCTGTATGCAAAGTTTGGGGTGTTGGCAAGGCTTTGGCTGTATGCAAAGTTTGGGGTGTCGGCAAGGCCGTCCGCGCCGGTATGCTTTTTTGCCGCGCTTTCGCTTGCAAAAAACATCCCCGCACAGACGGCCCGATGAAACACTTTTGCAACCGTGCCCCTTCTTGCACGGTTGTCACTTCGTTCGCGAGAAACAGCATCCGCAAACTGAGGACATGGCGGTCGGGCCGACGCGAACATTGCAGCTTTGCTGCAGTGAGCGGCGACCGAGCCGGCATGGCATCACTCGGCAAAAAACATACCGGCGCGGACGGTACGCAAATACACCCGAGATCAAACGACGTTTTTCAGATCAACGGCGTTAAACAATCAGCAGATGTGTATGCATCACGATAAAAGAGATTGCCAACACCAAATGCAATCGATAAACTTTTCGCCATGAACCCCGTGAACTTCGATACTTTGAAATATGCCAAGCGGCTACAGGCCGCTGGCATGGAAACCCAACTCGCAGAAGAGCAGGCACATGCCATGTCGGAACTGCTGGAACATAACCTGCAAAACTTGGCCACCAAATCAGACCTGCAGTTTCTGGAACAGCGCATGGTCATCAAGCTTGGCACCCTGATGGTGGTGTGCATCGGATCGGTGGTCGCATTGAACAAACTGTTTTGAATGAAGCCACACCACTGGTCGCAGACTCAACTGAAGGACACATACCGACAAATCAAACTGAGGACATGGCGGTCGGGCCGACGCGAACATTGCAGCTTTGCTGCAGTGAGCGGCGACCGAGCCGGCATGGCATCAGTCGCCACAACAGCTGACTGATTTCAAAATGGCATCAGTCGCAACAACTGGGTGATATCAAAAAATGGTCAATTCACAGGGTGAAAACTGTGCAAGGTCTGCACCACCGCATCAGACAATACAAATCCGTCGCCGTGCTTATCCGCCAACAACTTGCTGGTGGCAATGAAACGCTCCAAGCCTTCCGAATAGACAAATTGCAAAGCACCACCCGTCCACGCTGGAAATCCAATGGCCAAGATAGAGCCGATGTTGGCGTCATGGGCGGACATCAACACACCCTCTTGCAAACACCGCGCAGTTTCAATCGCTTGACGGTACAACAAACGCTGCTTGATCTCGGTTTGCGCCACCAGTGGATCCGCATCAAAAGGCTTTTCAAAATGCGTCTTTAAACCCGGCCACAATCGTTTGAGGCCATTGGCGGGGTAATCGTAAAAACCAGCACCCGAAGCACGTCCGTGGCGACCAAACTCCTTGACCATGCGCTCGACAAACAACAGGCCCGTCGATGCTTGGTAAGTCAGGCCTTCAGCGGCGAAGTCTCTTCGCGTTTGCTCCAGCACATGCACCGACAAGGACAGTGCCGTGGCATCCAGCACATCTAAGGGCCCCACAGGCATACCCGCCATCACAGCGGCATGTTCGATCAATGGCGCGTGTACACCTTCGGCCAACATCGCCGCCCCTTCCATCACATACGTACCAAACACACGGCTGGTGAAAAATCCACGCGAGTCGTTCACCACAATCGGTACTTTGCCAATCGCATTGACATAGTCGTAAGCACGCGCCAGTGTTTCATCGTCGGTTAACTTGCCTTTGATGATTTCCACCAATTTCAATTTGTCGACCGGAGAGAAAAAATGCAGGCCGACGAATTTTTCCGGTTTCACACTGGCTTTTGCCAATCCGCTGATCGGCAGAGTGGAGGTATTGGTCGCAAACACACCGCCCGCCGCCAACATGGGTTCGGCTTCCTCGGTGACTTGCGCTTTCAACCCGCGATTTTCAAACACCGCCTCAATGATCAGGTCGCAGCCTTTCAGGTCATCGGTCCTGTCTGTGGCTTGAATCAATGCCATGGTTTTTAACTGCGCGCTGGGATGCATGCGATTGGACTGCACCAACTTGTCGGTGAGTTGCTGGGTGTAATTGCGTCCGCGATTAGCTATTTCCAAACTCACATCTTTGAGCACACAGGGTATGCCGCGCGTGGCGTTGGCATGCGCGATGCCAGCACCCATCATGCCAGCGCCCAAAATGCCCACTCGCTCAGGTTTCCAAGTTTCAAAGCCCTTCGGTCGTGACTTGCCAGACTTGATGGCGTTCATGTTGAAGAAGAATGCATTGACCATGTTCTTGGTGGTCTGCCCCACCATCACGCGTGCAAGTTTGCGTGATTCAATGCGGGTGGCGGTGTCATAGTCCACCTGCGCACCTTCGACCATGGCTTCCATAATCGCTTGCGCCGCCGGGTATAAACCGTGGGCTTTGTTAAACAACATCGCAGGCGCCACCGCCAGACCAGCCGCCACCGCCGGGCTATTGACATGGCCGCCGGGCATTTTGTAGCCCTTGACGTCCCACGCTTGCACTGCTTGGGGATGTTTTTGAATGAAGTTCAAGGCCATGGCATGAAGCTCTTCGGCAGTAGATGCCAAGCCTTGGACCAAGCCCAATTCCAGCGCTTTGTGCGGGGAAAACAATTTGCCTTCCATCAGATAAGGCTGTGCGCCGGACAAGCCCAAGAGTCGGGTCATTTTGGTGATACCTGTCGCGCCGGGGATCAAACCCAATGACACTTCTGGCAAACCAAAACTGATTTTTGGCTGGTTCAATGCAAACCTCGCATGCGCCACCAACGCCAGTTCCCAACCGCCACCCAATGCAGCGCCCTGCAACAACGCCACCACAGGCTTGCCTAAAGTTTCGATACGTCGAAATGCGTGCTTGAGGGTTTCAAGCGAAGCAAAGGCTTGTGGCGCGTCTTGCTCACGCAAAGCCAGCACACCCTTGAGGTCTGCACCCGCAAAAAAAGTAGTTTTGGCAGAAGAAAAAATCACACCGTTCACTCGCTCGAGATCGGCCTGCAAGCGATCGGCCAGGGCCACCATGTCGGCTTGCCAAGCGGGCTTCATGGTGTTGACCGGTGAATCAGGTTCGTCAAACACCACCTGGGCAATGCCGTCATTGCACAGTTCGTAACGCAACGTAGTGAAAGCCATGATCACACCCGCTCAATGATGGTGGCGATACCCATACCGCCTCCGACACATAACGTGATGAGACCGCGCTTGAGTTTTCTGCGCTCTAGTTCATCCAACAAAGTACCAACTAACATGGCGCCAGTTGCCCCGAGCGGGTGTCCCAAGGCAATCGAACCGCCGTTCACATTCACCTTTTCATGCGGCACATGCATCTCTTGCATGAAGCGCATGGGCACTGCAGCAAATGCTTCGTTGACTTCAAACAAATCAATGTCGTCAACGGTCAAGCCCGCTTTGGCCAACACCTTGCGTGCGGCAGGCATGGGACCCGTCAGCATGATGGTGGGGTCTGCGCCCGATAAAGCGGTGGCAACGATACGACCGCGGGGGGTCAGGCCCATCGATTTGCCCTTGGCTTCGCTGCCAATGATCACCGCCGCCGCTCCATCCACAATGCCGGAAGAATTGCCAGCGGTATGCACATGGTGAATGCGTTCCACCTGCGGATAACGCGACAAGGCCACGGCATCAAACCCCATTTTTCCCATGTCATCAAAACTGGCTCGCAATGAAGCCAGCGCTTCCATGGTGGTGCGTGGTTTGATGAATTCGTCACGCTCCAAAACCGGCATACCGATTTCATCCAACACAGGCAACACCGAACGATCAAAGCGTCCTTCGGCCTGCGCCGTTGCTGCGCGTTGTTGTGAGGTCAACGCAAAACGGTCCACATCCTCGCGGCCCCACCCTGACATGGTGGCGATCAAATCAGCGCCAATGCCTTGCGGGGTAAAGCCAGTGGCCGCGTTGGTGGCCGGGTCTTGTGCCCAAGCACCGCCATCTGAACCCATGGGAACGCGTGACATGCTTTCAACCCCACCGGCAATGACCAGGTCTTCCCAACCGCTGGCCACTTTTTGCGCACCGAGGTTGACGGCCTCTAAACCGGAGGCGCAAAAACGGTTGATCTGCACACCCGACACACGTACATCCCAGCCCGCTTTGAGCAAAGCTGTTTTGGGCAACACAGAACCTTGTTCACCCACGGGGCTGACACAGCCCATGACGACATCGTCGACTTGCGCGGTGTCAAAACCATGCCGCGCTTGCAGTTGGTTAAGCAAACCACCCAATAAATCTACCGGCTTGACTGAATGCAAACTGCCGTCTTTTTTGCCTTTTCCGCGCGGTGTGCGAACTGCGTCAAATACCATGGCGTGGGTCATGAAAATCTCCTGAAATTAGGGGCTGTCTCAAGGGTAAGCCCTGAATTGACAGACCTATTATCAACAGCCTAAAGTTGCAAAGCAAGTGCTTGGTTGGAAATCTGACTACCCTTGTCATTTACTCATTAACGATTTAACTTGCATGCGCTATCAATCTGTTTTTCGAGCTGACCTGTTCCACGGTCAAACCGTTGTTGTCACGGGTGGTGGCTCGGGCATTGGCCGCTGTACAGCGCACGAATTATCTGCCTTGGGCGCGAGCGTCGCATTGGTTGGCAGAAACCCGAACAAACTCGAACAAGTGGCCCAAGAAATCACCCTGGCTGGCGGTTCTGCCTCCCTTCATGTGTGCGACATCCGCGAAGAAGACCAGGTGGCATCCACCATTGCCGCGGTACTGCAAACCCACGGACGCATCGACGGTTTGGTCAACAACGCAGGCGGCCAGTTCGCGTCTCCCCTGATGAACATCAAAGCGCGTGGCTGGGACGCCGTGGTGCGCACCAACCTCACGGGTGGTTTTTTGATGGCACGCGAATGCTATACACAATGGATGCAAGCGCATGGTGGCGCCATCGTCAATGTGATCGCTGACATGTGGCTGGGTATGCCTGGCATGGGCCACTCGGGGGCCGCGCGTGCCGGCATGCTCAATTTCACCGAAACCGCTGCGCTCGAATGGGGGCCGGTGCGTTCTAACGCAGTCGCCCCCGGTTGGATCGCCTCCAGTGGCATGGACAATTACCCGCCGGAAATGGCCGCCATGATTCAAACCATGCATCAACTGGTGCCGCTGCAACGCATCGGTACCGAAAGCGAAGTGGCCGCTGCAATTGTTTTCTTGCTGTCTCCCGCAGCGGCATTTATTTCTGGGGCGTGTTTGCGCGTCGACGGTGCCGCGCCCAACGCCAAACGCATCTGGCCACAAGTGGGCACGGGGAAAAGCAACCAAGCTTTCAATGGTTTTCATTTGGCACAAACCCCTAAAGTTTTGAAGAAGGACACGCCATGAGTGGGCATGCTTCGGCACGCGACTACCAACTCGACTTGATTGCACAACTGCGACAACTCGAAACCCGCACACGCGAGCGCAGCGCACAAGCGGCCTCGGTGTTCGCCAAGCGTGGGCAATTGCTGCCACGCGAACGCGTGGCTCGTTTGCTAGACCCGGGCACCCCTTTTTTAGAACTGTCCACGTTGGCGGGTTGGTTGCAAGACACCTCTGACGCTGCTGCTTCGGTGCCGGGTGGCGGTGCAGTGGTCGGCTTGGGGCTGGTCAGTGGCACGATGGTGATGCTGGTGGCTGACGACTCCGGTATCGATGCCGGGGCGTTGCAAGCACAAGGCATTGAAAAGTTTCAGCGCGCCCAAGCGATTGCCTTGCACAACAAATTGCCGTTTGTGCATTTGGTGGAATCCGCCGGCGCCAATTTATTGAAATACAAGGTGGAGCAATTCGTCCTAGGCGGCGGCAATTTCCATGGCTTGGCGCGCTTGTCTGCCGCAGGTATTCCTGTGTTGGCGGTGGTGCATGGGCCCTCCACCGCAGGTGGCGCTTACATGACGGGTCTGGCGGATCAGGTGATCATGGTGCAAGGCAGGGGTCGCGCATTTTTGGCGGGCCCGCCCTTGCTCAAAGCCGCCACGGGGGAAATTGCAGACGATGAAAGCCTGGGCGGCGCACAGGTGCATGCCAGCATTTCTGGCTTGGCCGAGTATGTGGCGCAAGACGATGCGCATGCGCTGGGAATAGCGCGACAAGTCATCAGTCACTGGGGCTGGCAACAGCCTATTGAACATTATTGGCCGCCAGCTGTTGCGCCCGCCTTGGATGCCGATGGATTGCTGGACTTTTTCTCTGCCGACACCAAACAACCCGTGGACATGTTGCGGGTGATTGAACACCTGGTTGACGGCTCTGAGTATTTGGCCTTTAAACCCGATTTCGGGCCCGCCAGTGTGTGCGTGCATGCATCCATTGGCGGACACCGTATCGGCATCATCAGCAACAACGGGCCGCTGGACCCTGCCGGCAGCAACAAGATCACGCATTTTGTACAAGCCTGTGACCAGACCGGTGTGGCGCTGGTTTGGTTGCACAACACGACGGGATTCATGGTCGGCCAAGAGGCCGAACACGCTGGCATGATCAAGCATGGCTCCAAACAAATTCAGGCCTTGTCCAACGCCCGGGTGCCGCAAATCACGGTGCTGTGCGGCGCATCTTTTGGCGCAGGCAATTACGGCATGTGCGGCCGTGCGTTTGGCCCGCGGTTTGTATTCAGTTGGCCCAATGCCCGCACCGCGGTGATGGGGCCACAACAAGCCGCTGACACCATGGGCATCGTGATGGAAGAGGCGGCTGCACGCAAAGGCGCAACACTTGACACACACAAACGCGATGCATTGAAGCACCACATCATTGAGACCTTTGAGCGGCAAATGAGCGCTTTTTATACCTCCGGCCTGTTGCTAGACGACGGCGTCATCGACCCGCGCGACACGCGCCAAGTGTTGGCCTTCACCCTGTCCGTGTGCAAGCAAGCCGAGCAACGCACACTTCGCCCCATGCAATATGGCGTGTCTCGCGCCTGACTTTTCTCTGTGGAACCTGTATGCAACTCACCCATGAACACGAAGAACTCAAACGTAACCTCAAACGCTTTATCGTCGATGAAATCAACCCGCATGTAGACGAATGGGAAGCTGCTGAAATTTTCCCGGCGCATGAGGTATTTGGCAAACTCGGTGCCTTGGGCTATTTGGGCTTGACCAAACCGCAAGACCACGGTGGCAGCGGGCTTGATTACTCGTACAGCGTGGTCATGGCCGAAGCCTTGGGTCATATCAGTTGCGGCGCATTGCCCATGGCCATAGGCGTACAAACCGACATGGCAACGCCGGCATTGGCGCGCTTTGGTTCGGCGGCATTGTGCGAAGAATTTTTGGCCCCTGCCATCAGCGGCAAAGCCGTGGCATGCATTGGTGTGTCAGAACCGCATGCAGGCTCGGATGTGTCGGCGATCAAAACCACGGCACGCAAAGACGGCGATGACTACATCATCAACGGCGGCAAGATGTGGATCACCAACAGCTTGCAAGCCGATTGGATGTGCTTGCTGGCCAACACCAGCGAAGGTGCAGCACATAAAAACAAAAGCCTGATCGTGGTTCCCATGAACACACCGGGCATCACTCGCGCCAAAAAAATCCGCAAGATCGGCATGATGGCCAGCGACACCGGCGTGATCCATTTTGACGATGTGCGGGTGCCGCAACGCTTTCGCATCGGCGAGGAAGGCATGGGCTTTACTTACCAGATGATGCAATTTCAAGAAGAGCGCTTGTGGGCAGCCGCCAATGCGATTCAAGGTCTGATGAACTGTATCGACCAAACCATCGAATACACGCGGGAAAGAAAAGCCTTCGGCAAGTCAGTGTTGGACAACCAAGTCGTGCATTTCACCTTGGCTGAATTAAAAACTGAGGTTGAATGCCTGCGCGCCCTGACCTACATGGCTACCGAGCATTACGTGGCGGGAAAGGATGTCACGGAATGGGCATCCATGGCCAAACTCAAAGCAGGTCGCTTGCTACGCAGTGTGCCGGATGCGTGTCTGCAATACTGGGGCGGCATGGGCTACACATGGGACAACCCAGTTTCACGGCTGTACCGCGACGGCAGATTGGCGTCCATCGGTGGTGGCGCCGATGAAGTGATGTTGGGCATCATCAGCAAATACATGCACACCTTGCCCTTGCGCGCTTGATGCCATGCTAAAACGCGAGCAACATCCCACGCACTGGTTACTGTGGTTGGATGCACCCTCTACCCGCAATGCCTTGACCGCTGACATGGTGCAAGCCATGCGCGATGCCCTCACAGATATCGCAGATCACCCGACGGTGCGTGCCGTCGTATTACGCGGTGTGGGCGGGCATTTTTGTGCGGGT
This sequence comes from Bordetella parapertussis, assembly GCA_945878065.1. GTDB lineage: Bacteria > Pseudomonadota > Gammaproteobacteria > Burkholderiales > Burkholderiaceae_C > Limnohabitans > Limnohabitans parapertussis_B. The sequence goes on from CAMDXA010000023.1 coordinate 16,458, forward strand.
GGTGACTTCAGCAGTTTTCAACAAATGATGGCTACACCTGCACCTGCAAAAGGCACCGACCCGATTGCGATTGCCAACCGTGCATTCGGCCAATTGCTGCAACAGCTGCAAAGCTGTGAGGTCATGACAGTGGCGGTGGTGCAAGGCGCCGCCATGGGCGGGGGCTGCGGATTGGCCGCCGCCTGTGACCTGGTGTTGGCCGACCACAGCGCCATGTTCGGCACGCCTGAACTCGGCCTGGGCCTGCCACCCGCGCAAATTGCCCCGTTCTTGCAAATGCGATTGGGCACGCCACGCAGCATGCACATGCTGTTACACACCCAAAAATTGAATGCACAACAAGCCAGTCAAATCGGTTTGGTCGATGAACTGAGGGAAGATGTGGACGCGGCATTGCAAACTTGGACACAGCATTGGCAACACGCTGAGCCAGCGGCGCTCAGAGCCACGGTGAAAATTTTGCGCAGCGGCCAACACCCCGCACAAACCCACGCGACACTGGACTTTGCCGCCGATCTGTTTGCCCGCAGTTTGCGCAGTGGCAGCGCGGCCGAAGGCTTGTCCGCGCGACAAGCCAAACGCCCTGCCCGCTGGACGCTGCCATGAGCCAAACTTTCAAACGCTTTGGCCACGTGCTGATTGCCAACCGAGGGGAAATCGTGTCACGGGTGGCCCGCAGTGCACAGGCCATGGGATTGCAAACCGTGGCGGTGTATTCAAATGCAGACCGCTTGTCGCCACATCTGCACAGTTGCAACACGGCGCTGCCGATTGGCGGCGAACATGCCAAAGACAGTTATTTGTCTGTGTCCAAATTGTTGCAAGCCGCCACAGACAGTGGCGCCGATGCCGTGCATCCAGGCTACGGCTTTTTGTCAGAAAACGCAGACTTTGCCCAAGCCGTGTCCGACGCAGGCTTGGTATGGATCGGCCCACCGCCATCGGCCATGCGTGCCATGGGCGACAAAGCACAGGCCAGGCGATACATGCAAGACGCAGGTGTGCCCGTGCTGCCCGGCAGCCGTGACGCCAGCACCGACATGGACGCACTGACGCGAGAGGCACAGGCCCTGGGCTACCCGTTGATGGTCAAAGCCAGCGCAGGCGGCGGTGGCCGTGGCATGCGCTTGGTACGGCAAGACAACGAATTGCAAGCCGCCTTGCACAGCGCCATGCAAGAGGCACAGGCTGCATTTGGTGATGGTCGCTTGTTGCTAGAGCGGGCGCTCTTGTCACCGCGCCATGTGGAAGTGCAACTGCTGGCAGACGCACATGGCCATGTGGTGCATTTGGGTGAACGTGATTGCACGGTGCAGCGCCGGCATCAAAAGTTGATTGAAGAAGCGCCCTCACCTGCAGTGCACGCAGCTTTGCGCAGACAACTTGGACAAGCCGCGGTAACAGTGGCTCGCGCGGTCGGCTACCAAGGCGCTGGCACGGTTGAATTTTTACTGGACACCAGCGCCTCACCACACCCTGTGTTTTATTTCATGGAAATGAACACGCGGCTGCAAGTGGAGCACCCGGTGACCGAAGCCTTGGTTGGTGAAGATTTGGTGCAATGGCAATTGCGTCTGGCCATGGGTGAACCCTTGACGCTGACCCAAGACGACATGCTGCAACGCTTTGAGAGCGGCGGCCACGCCATAGAGGCGCGTATTTGTGCCGAAGACCCGTTGCAACAACACATGCCGCAAAGCGGCACGCTGTTGTATTGGCAAGCGCCTGATGGTTTGCGTTGTGACGCCGCCTTGGTCAGCGGCCAGACCATCGGTTCTTTTTACGATTCCATGCTGGGCAAGTTGATTGCACACGCTACCACGCGCGAACAAGCGGCAATGGCGTTGGCAGATGGACTGGAACGCACCGTCTGTTTGGGTGTGGCAAACAACACGGGGTTTTTGGCGCAAGTATTGCGAAGCGATGTGTTCTTGCGGGGAGTATTCAATACCTCGGTTTTGCACACCGACTTGAAACACCTGCCAGAATCCGCCACGTCATTGCATTTGCTTGCCATCGCTGCGTTGGTGGTGGCTTGCGTGCCGCGCCATGTCGATGTCACGCCCTCATCCGCTTGGTGGAATTGGCACAGCAGCGGCCAAATGGCCATGCAAGTGCCATTGCGCATCGGGGGCCAATTGCAACATTGGCAAGTGCATATGCAGCAACGGGTGTGGCAGGTCAGCCAAGGCGATAAAGCTTTTGAACTCAGCGATTTGCAATTGTTGCCCGCCATCACAGCATCAGCCGACATTGGCCCCAACGGCATGTCAAAAGGCCGGTTGCAGCTGGTGCTCAACCACCAGCCCATGCAACTTGTTTACGCCTGGTCAGCCGATGAACTTTGGCTGCAACTCGGCGGCGATCAATGCATGGTGGTGGATGCGCGTTTGCAGCCAACCGCAGCGTCGCCATCCGCCATGCGCAACCAAGTACAAGCCCCCATGCATGGTCGCGTGGTGCGCATGCAGGTGGCCGCAGGTGACACGGTCAAGGCAGGACAGTTGTTAGTGGTGATGGAGGCCATGAAAATGGAACACCATTTGCATGCGCACATGAACGGCATAGTGCAAGCCGTTTGCGCTGCCCAAGGGATGCAGGCATCGCGGGGCCAGCTGCTGGTGCAACTGACCCCTCACATTGACGATCAATCCAGCTTGAAATAGTCCGAAATAACTTTCCATCGGCCGTCTTGGATTTGCGACAGGCGCGAACGGTTGGAACTCAAATGCTGGGTCGGTGTGAATTTGCCTTCTGGTCCGCCAAACATATCGGGCGGCAAGGTCATGCTGTCCATGGCAGTGATAAAGCTGTCTGTCGTTAAATTGGGACCGGCTTTTTCAGCGCCACGAATGAATGAATCCACAATGATGTAACCATACACCGAGAACACGGTGGGATCGTCGCCAAATTTGGCTTTGTATTTGTTGGCCCATGCCGCAATCGGCTTGGAGATCTCATCCAAATAAGGATGCGGCACGGTCATGGCAGCGTACATGCCATCCATGGCCTTGCCACCCAGTTTGTGGATCAAGTCGGTGTATGCCGCGCTAGAGCCAATGAACAACGGGTTAAAGCCGGTTTTGCGGGCCTCTGCAATCGCGCCGACGGTTTCACGGATGATGGTGCCCAGCACAACCATTTCGCAACCCGCAGATTTCATGCGCGCTGTTTGCGAGGAAAAATCGGTGGCGCCGCGTTTGTAAGTGGTTTTTTCGGTGAAATTCATGTTGATGGATTTCAAGCCTGTTTCAGCGCCACGCACTACCTCCAGACCAAATTCATCGTCTTGGTAGATCGCGCATACCTTGGTGATTTTCTTTTCCTTGACCAAGCTCGGCACAGCGGCGCGCATCTGGTCGTAGTAAGTGGCAAAGGCGGCGTATTTCAACCGGTTAAACGGTTCGTACATTTCACGCGCGGCAGTGACCGGCAAAAAATTGATGATATTTTTTTCAAATTGCACCGGCATGGCAGCGTTGTTTTGTGCCGTGCCAATGTGTGCGGCCATGATGAAAATCTTGTCCTGGTTGACCAGTTTTTGTGCGGCAAGAACCGCGCGCTTGGGGTCATAGCCAGAGTCCTCGGTCAACAACTTCAATTTGCGCCCGTGGATGCTGCCTTGCTCGTTGAGTTCATCGATACGCTTTTGCATGCCGTTTCGAACAGCTTTGCCATAACCCGCTAGCGGGCCGGATAAATCCTGAATCGTGCCGATCAAAATCAGGTCTTTGCTGACGCCTTGTTGTTGCGCCCAAACTTGCGTCAAGCCAAGCGCCAACAGGACAGTGAGTATGTGTTTTTTCATGGTGAGTTCTCTGGTGAATCAGGGGGGGGGTTAATGGGTGGAAGAGGGGTACATCGAATTTATTAAGTCTTTATATTTGTTCTCAACAAACTTTCGCTTGAGCTTCATGGTGGGTGTCAATTCATCGTCCTCGGCTGTCAACTGGGTATCGAGCAGACGGAATTGTTTGATTTGCTCCACCCGAGCAAATTTGGTGTTGACCTTGTCAATTTCAGCTTGTATCAAGGACTGCACTTCAGGAGCGCGGGTCAAACTGGCATAGTTTGAAAATGGCACATCGCGGTCCTGGGCAAATTTCTCGACGTTTTCCAAATCAATCATGATGATGACCGACAAGTACGCTCGCTTGTCGCCAATCACCACTGCATCGGTCACATAAGGCGAGAATTTCAATTCGTTTTCCCATTCGCTGGGCGTGATATTTTTGCCACCTGCCGTGATGATGATGTCTTTCATGCGGTCGGTGATTTTGAAAAACCCATGTTCGTCCACACTGCCGACGTCTCCGGTGTGCAGCCACCCTTGGGCATCCACTGTTTCAGCTGTTTTATCGGGTTGGTTCAAATAACCCATGAATACATTGGGGCCACGCACCAGCAATTCCTGGGTCTGCGGATCGAGCTTGACCTCGTTGTAAACACAGGCTTTACCGATTGAGCCAGGCACGATGTGGTCAAACGGCATGAAGGTAGAGGCCCCGCCGGACTCGGTTTGCCCCCAGACCTCCAGCATGGGAACGCCCAATGCCAAGTACCAACGCACCAGATCCGGGGAAATAGGCGCTGCACCGGTTCCTAAAAACTTGGCGCGGTGAATGCCCATCATGCGGCGTACGTTGTTCAGGCAGGCCAGTCGCGCGACATGGAAGCACAGCTTTAACCACACAGGCACGCTTTGTTGCCGCAACACACGCTCGGCCACGGCATAACCACAGGCCAATGATGCGCGGTAGGTGGCTTGCTGAAACGCACCGGCCTCGGCAATCGCAATCGCCACGGAGGAATAAAATTTTTCCCACACACGGGGCACCGCAAAAAACAAAGTGGGCGCAATTTCGCGCACATTTTCCGCAACGGTATCTGGGTTCTCCACAAAATTCAAAATAGCGCCGCCGTAAATGCATGAATACATGCCGCCGATGCGCTCGGCAATATGACACAAAGGCAAAAACAGCATGCGCTCATCGCGGTGGTCTTGCGCCAGATAAAAGCTGTAGCCACGCATGGTGTGGACCATACCGGCATGGCTGTGCATCGCACCTTTGGGCTTGCCGGTGGTGCCCGAGGTGTAGATCAGTATGGCCAAATCTTCGGGTTGTCGACTGACTCTGCGGCGCTCAAACAAATCGGGTTGAGAACGATCGTATTGCAGCCCTTGTTCTCGCAACGCCTCCAAGCTGACCACCATGGGGTCGGCATAACGGGTCAGGCCCTCGGTGTCGATCACCACAATCTTTTTGAGCAAGGGCAATTGGGGCCGTGACAGCAAGGCCTTGTCGAGCTGCTCTTCGTCCTCGACGAACAGCACCGTGGTGCGCGAGTCTTCGCATAAATATTGCACCTGAGACACCGAGTCGGTCGGGTAGATGCCGTTGGAGACGCCGCCCGCAGACAACACCGCCATGTCAGCCAGCACCCATTCCAGGCGAGTGTTTGACAAGATGGAGGCGCAGTCACCGGCTTCAAAGCCATTGGCCATCAGTCCCATGCTGATTTGCCGCACGGCTTCACCGGCTTGCTGCCAATTCCAGTGTTGCCAGATGCCGAATTTTTTCTCGCGCATCATCAACTGCGGCCCACGGGCTGTCACGCCGTTCCAAAAAATATCCGTGATCGTGTCCCCTGACATCAGAATGTCAGTGGTGCCTTTGAGTCTGGTGGTGTTCCATAAAACACTCATGCGTTATCTCCAGGTTTTCTTCTTTTTCCAGCGCCGCTCATCACGTGCACCGGCTTCTTTCAGACCCAGGTAAAACTCTTTGATGTCATCTTTTTCGAGCAAGCGCTCGCAGGTGTCTTCCATGACGATACGTCCCGACTCCAACACAAACCCGTAATCAGCCACGTTCAGTGCCATGTTGGCATTTTGCTCAACCAGCAACATGGTGGTGCCACGCTCGCGGTTGATGCGCAGCACTATTTCAAAAATCTCTTGGGTGAGTTTGGGTGACAGCCCCAGGCTCGGTTCATCCAGCAAGATCATGTGTGGGTTGCTAAGCAATGCACGTGCAATGGCCAGCATTTGTTGTTGCCCGCCTGATAGCAAACCGGCCGGTTGCGCGGCACGCTCGCGCAAAATAGGAAAATAATTGAATGCAGTTTCCATGTCACGCGCAATGCCGTCACGGTCACTGCGGGTGTAAGCCCCCATGACCAAGTTGTCGCGCACCGACAGCAAAGGAAACACCTCGCGTCCTTCGGGAACTTGCACCAAACCGCGTTGAACAATATGCGCGGGGTCCATGGCCGTGATGTTCTCGCCATTGAAAAACACCGTGCCCTTGCGCGGGTCCAAAATGCCAGAGATGGTTTTGAGCACCGTGGTTTTGCCCGCGCCATTAGAGCCCAGCACCGCCGCAATTTGTCCACGCTTGACGCTCAAGCTGACACCGCGAATCGCGCGAATTGGCCCATAGGCACTCTCGACATTATTGAGTTGCAACACGGTGTCGCTCATACGGCCGCCGTTGGCTCGCGCCTGAAAGCAGAGACATCCAAAGTGCCGCCCAAATACGCTTCGATCACAGCTGGGTGCGATTGCACTTGCGAGGCTGTGCCCACGGCCAGCACTTCGCCTTGGTTCATGGCCAGCACGCGGTTGCTGACCTTGGACACCAAACTCATGTCGTGCTCGACCATCAGCACGGTGATGCCCAAATCTTTTTGAATGTCCTGGATCCAAAATGCCATGTCTGCGGTTTCCTCTACGTTCAAACCTGACGAGGGTTCATCGAGCAGCAGCAATTTGGGTTCGGTGCACAGCGCTCTGGCGAGCTCCACCACTTTGCGAATGCCATAGGGCAAACCCACCACACGGGTGTCGCGGTAATGCTGTAAGTCCAGAAAATCGATGACCTCTTCCACTTTGCGCCGCGTCGCAATTTCTTCCGCACGCACAGACGGCAGAAACAACATCTGCTGCCAAAACCCAGTACGCCGGTGTACGTGTCTGCCGATCAACAAATTGTGCAGCACCGTTGCATGTTCAAAAAGCTCAATGTTTTGAAAGGTACGCGCAATGCCTGCAGCTGCCACCGAATGGGCGGGCATGTCATTCAAAGCAAGTCCTCGGTAAGTCAAATGGCCCGAGGTAGGTGTGTACAAACGGCTGATCAGATTGAACACCGTGGTTTTGCCCGCGCCATTGGGCCCGATCAGGGTGAACACTTCACCCTGCCGCACATCGAAACTGACTTTGTTCACGGCCAGCACACCGCCGAAGCGAACGCTCAATTCGTGGGCGCTGAGGAGAATGTCGCTCATTTGAGTCGGTCCGATTTTTGAAAGCTTTTTTGTCGTTTGAACATGCCCTTGCGGTAGAAGGGAAACAGCTCAAACCAGGTGCGAATCTTTAGCCAGCGGCCATACAAACCCATGGGTTCAAACATGACAAACGCAATCAATACCAAGCCATACACCAGCGACTGCAAGCCCGGCGCCTGTCCGATGACCACGGGCAAATAGTCTTTGCCCAAGGTGATGAATTGCGGCAAGGTGATGAGAAATATGGCGCCCAAAAACGCACCGTGCACCGAGCCCAAACCACCGATCACCACCATGAGCAGCAAATCGATGGACTGCAAAATGCCGAATTGTTCGGGGCTGATGAATTGCATTTTGTGGGCGTACAGCGCGCCTCCCACGCCGGCCAAGGCCGCCGACATCATGAATGACAAGGTCTTGTAATAGGCCAAATGAATGCCCATGCTCTGCGCCGAAACTTCCGAGTCGCGGATCGCCACAAATGCACGCCCTGTGGATGAACGCAACACATTGAGCACGGCCAGTGTTGACAGCACCGTCACCCCCAAACACACGGCATAAAACGATTCAGCGCTGTCCACTTTCCAACTGCCCAACACCATGGCTTTGACATGTATGCCCGCATTGCCGCCGGTGACACTATCCCAGCGAGCCAAGCCCTCTTCCACAATGAATCCGAACGACAGAGTGGCAATACCCAGAAAAATACCTTTGACACGCAAAGCAGGCAGGCCGACCACCGCACCCACCAATGCCGACAATCCTGCGGCAAGCGCCAAGGTCAAGGGAAAAGGCATGCCGTGGGCAGACAGCACCGCGGCCACATACGCCCCCACCCCCATGAATGCCGCATTGCCAATCGAGAACAAACCCGTGAAGCCGGCAAGCAGCATCAAGCCCAAACCTATGATGCTGTAGATCATGACAAAGGTCAGTTGAGCCAGCCAATATTCCTGCAGCCACCAAGGCGCCGTGACCAAGGCCAGCAAGAGCAAGCCATACCAAAACACATGGCCCTCATGGCGTGCCAGTTGTATGTCTTGGTGGTAACTGGTTTTGAAAATAAAACGCATATGTCAGACCTTTTTGCGCAGGTTGTCGCCAAACAGGCCGTTAGGTTTGAACACCAGCATCAGCAACACCACCACATAGGCGGCGACATCTTTGAATCCCTCGGGTAACCAAAAGCCCGACAGAGACTCCACCACGCCAATGATGATGCCGCCCACAATGGCACCGGGCAAGCTGCCAAAGCCACCGACCACCGCTGCAGGAAAAGCCTTTAAACCGATGAAGCCCATATTGGCATGCACAAACGTGATGGGCGCGAGCAATAACCCGGCGACTGTGGCCACCACGGCAGCCAAGGCCCACACCAAGCTGTTGAGTCGCTTGACCGGAATACCCATGTAATACGCGGCCAATTGGTTTTGCGACGTGGCTTGCATGGCAATACCGACACGCGAATACTTGAACAACAGGTAGAGCAAGCCACACAGCACGGCAGTCGTGGCCATCACCACCAACTGTGTCGCCCCTAAAACAAGGCCGCCTAATTGGAAAGAAGTGTCTGCATAAGGGACGGGTAAGCTGTGGGTTTCGGTCCCGATGTTGGGAACCATGGTGACCAGGCCACGGGCCACATAGCCCACACCAATCGTCAACATCACAATGGCAAACGCCGGTTGGCCCAGCACCGGGTTGATGACAGCGCGCTCAATCAACCAACCTACACATGCCATCACCAACAACGACACCAGCACTGCCGCGCCAAAATGCCACCCCATGTAAGTGACACAAGCCAAGCCGGCGAACGCACCGAGCATCATCAATTCACCTTGGGCAAAGGTGACGGTTTCAGTGGCCTTGTAAATCAGCACAAAACCCAGCGCGATCAGTCCGTAAATACAGCCTTGGGCAACACCGCTGAAAACTACTTGCAAAATTTGCATAGGAGAACGTGAAAAGTTGGACCGTGACTGGTGCCGCATTGTGTGCCCAGTCCAAAGGCCTGGTTACTAGGCATATCCCTGTATTGACAACTCAATTTTTAAATACTAATGTTAATTTGTTTGCATACTCTGGAAGCGCCAGTGGCTTTTTTGCGCTGCGAAGTACCGGTGGTTTTTAACGGAAAGTGCGCTCCCCTATCATCGGGTCTAAATCAATCAATACCATCCATCCTCGCCCAAACTCAACCTACATGCCAGCCGTTCAGACAGCCTCACCTCACCATGCACTAAGCGAAGAAGCCAATCGGCGTGATGCATTGGTCAGGGCGTCAGCCCAGTTGTTTCGCAACAAGGGCTTCAAGGCCACCACGGTGCGTGACATTGCGGCGGCGGTTGGCATGAGTTCTGGCAGCCCCTTCTACCATTTCGCCAACAAAGAAGAAATACTCAAAGCCGTGATGGAGCAAGGCCTGATAGAAGGCCTGGAGTTGACCACCCATGCGCTCGCGCGAGCACAAACCACGGTAGACGAATTTCGCATACTGGTGCAAACCCACTACGGCATATTGCACCACCCTGGCAGCGATTTCATCGCCGTCATGATTTACGAATGGCGGCATTTGCCAGACAGCCACAAGCGCGACATCATCGCTTTGAAAGACCGCTATGACGGTTTATGGCACCACACCCTGTCGCGCTTGATTGAGCAAGGCCGGCTTGGCGGCATGGCCCATGGCAAAGCGGGGGCCGCAGGCGATGAAAAATTGGCGCGACTCATGGTGCTGGGCGCGATCAACTACAGCGTCACTTGGTTCAAAGAACAGCACCATACTGCCGACAACTGGACGTTGGAACAGTTGTGCGAAAGCACCGTGGTGTTTTTTTTGAAATCGCCATGAAAACTGTGAGACTGACCTCAGGTTTGGGCTTTTATGGTGACAACTGCTTGCCTGTGCTGGCAGCCATCGAGCACGGCGACGTGCAGTACGTGTGCTCCGACCATCTGGCCGAATTGACGCTGGCCATTTTGCAAAAAGACCGCCAAAAAGACCCCGCAGCCGGTTATGCCCGCGACCTGTTGCCCATGCTGACTCAGTTGTGGCCGGCGGCCAGTGCGCGGGGCGTGAAATTTGTCCTGAACGCCGGCGGCCTCAACCCGCAGGCCGCTGCCCTCGCCTTGCAACAACTGTTTGTTGCCAAAGGTTGGCGTGCACGTGTGGCGGTGGTGATGGGCGACAACATGCTGGAACAGTTGCAAACATTGCAGGACAGCGGCGAACCCTTGTTGCACATGGACTCGGGCGCAGCCTTTGACACAGTTCGCGCTGACGTGGTGTTTGCCAATGTTTACTTGGGCGCACAGCCGATTGCCAAGGCGCTGGCCATGGGTGCAGACATTGTGCTGACCGGGAGGGTAGCGGATGCCGCACTTTTTTTGGGACCGCTGATCCATGAATTCGGTTGGGCCGCTGACGACTGGGACCGCTTGGCCCAAGGGGTGGCGGTCGGCCATTTGCTGGAATGCTCAGGCCAAGGTTCGGGCGGCAATTTCGGCTCGGCAGGTGTATGGCAACGCATCCCCGATTTATCGCATATCGGGTTTCCTATCGCCGAGGTCGATGCAGACGCACAAGTCACTTTGTGTAAAGCCCCCGGCACTGGCGGGCGCATCAACTTTCACACGGTACGGCAGCAACTGCTGTATGAAGTGCACAACCCGCGTTGCTATGTCACCCCGGACGTGGTGCTGGACATGGGCCAATTGGATTTGCACGATCTGGGCCAAGACCGGGTGCAAGTACGCGGTGCCATCGGACATCCCGCACCGCCACAACTCAAACTGGTGGCGGGCTACCGCAACGGCTGGATGGGTCATGCGGTCACCGGGTTTTGTTGGCCAGATGCCTTGCTAAAAGCGCAAGCCGTGGCACAAGCGGTGCAATTACAAATGCAAGAAAAACAGTTGCTGCACGATGAACTGTGCATCGAGTACCTGGGGCACAACACTTTTTTAGGACCGCATGCCAGCCCGGCCATAGATGACGACACCAATGAAATTTGGTTGCGCATGGCGATTCGCACCAGCGACAAAAAATTCGCTGACGCATTTCCCCGCTTGTTCCCGTGGTTGGCTTTGTCCGGCCCGCCGTTCATGGGGGGGTTTCATGGCATGCCACCCGCCAGCCAATTGCTGGGGCTGTGGCCGACCTTGGTGCACAGGGATGCCATCGAATCCAAAGTAAGTGTTGACGCCTGGGAGATGGCATGACATTGCGCTTGGCCCAAATCGCGCATGCCCGCAGTGGCGACAAAGCCGACACCGCAGACATTGGTCTATTTGCTTGGGAGCCGACTGGCTATGCCGTGCTGGCCGAACACGTGACCGCCGAAAAAGTGGAGCGCTATTTCGCGCACCTGTGGCCCCACAGCGCTGACACAAACACCTGCCCGCCCAGGGTGGAGCGTTTTGATTTACCGCAGTTGCTCGCCCTCAAATTTGTATTGCGCGGTGCACTCAACGGCGGCGCTGCATCAAGTTTGCGCAGCGACAACTTGGGCAAAACCATTGCCGCGCAATTGCTGCGCATGACCATCGATATACCCGGGGCGCAAGCCGACGCAGCATGTCAGGCCGCGCAAACGGCCATTGACAAGTTTTAAAGCCTTGGCGTTTAAGTTACTTGGACACTGACCGTGCCCAGCACCCCGAAATCAGCCTCTATCGCATCGCCCGCATTCATCAGCACGGGCACCACGCACGTGCCAGTGATCACGGTGTCACCCTCGCGCAAATACATGCCGTGCGCGATCAATTCATTGGCCAGCCAAGTCAGCGCAATACGCGGGTCGCCCAGCACATTGGCGCCGCTGCCTTGCGCTTTTAACTGCCCATGGTTGTGCACTTGCACCGCATGTTGGCTCAAGTCAAGCCCGCGCCAATCGTGGGTCACGGCAGGGCCCAACACCAGCTGATGGGAACAGGCAAAGTCGGCCAGCAACAATGCCTCGCCCGCTTGCAGAAAATGTTCAAACCGTGAATCGGGAATCTCGATGGCCAAATGCATGTCTTTGACATGCGCCATGACCGCTTGCAAACCCAAGGTGGTGCCAGCCCCCGCGCGAATATCTTGGCCGATGCGAAATGCAAACTCGGGCTCCATGACCCGCATGCGGTTGCTGCCCAGCACGATTTGGGCGCCTGCCGCATGGCAGCGGGATGCCAACAACCTGCCCGCCAGCGGGCCGCTGACATTGATGTGTTGTTGCCCCGCCTTGCTGGTGGCAGCGATTTTCCAGCCCATGCTTGGCTGCCCGGTGGCTTCGCAAAATGCCGCTTGCGCCGCATAGCCTTCGGCGCGGTTTTGCGGCAAGGGTGCCAAGTGTGACCAATCAGACACATGGCGGCCGTCTTTCCAAGCAGACAACAACGCATCGGTCAACGAAGGAAAACGGTGGCTGGACATGCAAGGCTCCCAAATGCAGTGGTGACAACTGTCGCAGTGTAATTCGTGCACACGCCAAATTGCCGCCGCGCCGCTTTCAGTCCGGCATCTGCAACGCATATCATGCAAGCATTCACCGCTTAACCATTTCTTGCCAGGCAACAACACACCATGACATTGAAACAATTTGCCCCTTGGAAAATTCAAACCGATGACCGGTTTACGTTGTCCGACATCTCCACGCGACTGCCTGAAAAATTGGAAAAGGCCGATGAGGCCAAAAGGCTAAAAGCCCTGTTTGACCGATTGAACCAATTGCAAACCATGTTGTATGCCTCCAAGAGCCGAGGGGTTTTGCTGGTGCTGCAAGGCATGGACACCTCAGGCAAAGACGGGGTGATTCGCAGTGTCTTCACCCATATCAGCCCCTTGGGTGTCCGCGCACAAGCTTTTGCCGCACCCTCAGAAGAAGAACGCCGACATGATTTTTTGTGGCGCATTCACAGCAAATTGCCTGCGCGTGGCGAAATGGTCATCTTCAACCGAAGCCATTACGAAGATGTGCTGGTGCCCCAAGTCAGAGGCTGGCTCAAACCGGCCATGCTGCAAAAAAGACTGGCGCATATTCGCCACTTTGAGGCCATGCTGCATGACGAAGGCATCACGCTACTGAAATGCTATTTGCATATTTCCAAGGGCGAGCAAAAGAAGCGCTTGCAAGCCCGCATTGATGAACCGGACAAACAGTGGAAACTGCAGGCCTCAGATTTTGAAGACCGAAAACTCTGGCCTACATTCATGAGGGCTTACCAGCAAACGCTGTCAGCCACCAGCACGCATTTGGCGCCTTGGTACGTGGTGCCTGCGGATGACAAATCTGACCGCAACCGTTTTTTGGCTGAATTGCTGGTCGCCACTTTGGAAGACATGCACCTGAAGATGCCGCAGGCCACGGTCAAGCCCGGCAGTTTCAAGCTTCTGTAAACACCACCACCACGGCGGCGACCACCGCGATGACCAACCAAATCGCGTTGTTGTGGCGACCGATGAATTTGAGGGAACGGTCCTCAAAGCTGGGTTTTTGAAGGGCTTGTTGGCTCATCCATCAGTTGGCCCTCGCTACCCAAACGGTAGCGCCTTCAGGGCCGTAATGCTCCACATGGGGAATGTCGCGTGCCAAACGAAACGGGTCGCCAGCCTTGAGCGTGATCGCCTTTTCGCCCACGATCAGTACCAATTCACCGCGCTGTACAAAGGCGCTGACATCAAACGGATGGGTGTGCGTGTCAATGGACAAATTTGCTTGCCACTCGCGCACCAATATTTCATCGAAACCTTCTTCGACAGAGCGGGCGGTGAATTCTTCAAATGTGGTTGTCATGGTGTTACATCTTTCAAAAAATCAGGATGACCAATCGAGCATCATCTTCAAGCACAACGGGTCTGCAAAAGCCACTTTGTAAGCATCAGAAGCTTGCCCGAGTTTATAGGTATGGGTGATCATGCCTTCCAGGGACAACTGCCCGCTCTCCACCATGCGTGTGACCGCCAATAAGTCGTGCTTTTTCCATTGCGCAGCTACTCGTATGTGAGCCTCGCGCATGAAAGCAGGTGCGAAAGCGAAATTCAAATCTTGTTTGTAAAAACCTGCCAGCACCACTTCACCGCCGGGCGCGAGCCGCATGATCAAGCTGTTGAGCAAACTGCTGTCACCACTGACGTCGTAAATGGCTTTGTAATCTTTGCGGGTATCGTCATTCGGATGCACCACGCTGTAGCCCTCGGCACCGGTTTGTCGCTGGGCTTGGGTTTCCCACACCGTAGGCGGCCTGCCGCCGAGCGCGACAGTGATGCGTGCGAGCAAACGCCCCATCACACCGTGTCCGACGATCAGGTCGGGCAACACCAAGGGTTGTTTGTCGCCGCCTAATGCAATCGTGTGGTAGCAAGTGGCTGCGAGTGCCAGCAACACGGCTTTGGGGCCCAAGTCTGCCGAGACTTTGACCGCGCGGTCGTGCGGCACCACCAGCCGCGAACCGGCTCCGCCAAAAATGTTTTTCACACCTTGAAAGGTGTAAGAGCCGGGCACGAACACATGGTCGCCGATTTGCACGGATGAACCTTCACCGACCTTGCTAACGATGCCGACGGTTTCGTAACCGGGCACCAGCGGATAACCGAGGCCGGGAAACGGCGGCATGCTGCCGTCCCACAGCAAGCGCTCGGTGCCGGTGCTGATGCCGCTGAAAGTCACATCGACTTCAATGTCATTCGCTTCAAACGCTTTGATCTCCAAGGTTTGAACCGAGAGTTGCTGCGGGGCATCGAAAACAATGGCTTGGGCGTGTTGACTCATGCGACAAAAAAATTAAGAAGGTAAAAAGCTCAAACACATGCGATTGAACCGCTCGGCGATTTCGGTCATCGGAACATGGCCGCAGGTTTCGATGATTTCGTAGCGGGCATGCGGCAAATGCGTTTTCAAAATATCCACATGTTCGACAGGCAAAAACTTGTCTTGTCTGCCCCAAATGACCAAAGCCGGACACTTCACTCGATCAACACGGGCTAAGAATGCCTGACGGGGTGCATCGAGAAAACCGCCAAAGCCCACAAAGCCACGCAAGGTTTTGAGGAACACGGCTTGCGCATTCGGGCGACTGGCAAGGGCTACTTTTTCTGCCACCAGTTCACGCGTGACAAAACCGGTGTCGTGAAAGGCCAGTTTCCAAATCATGCCCAAACCGAAATGGCTGGGCTTGGTTAACAACTCGCCCAAATGCGGCAGACTGGCCAAGCGGAAATTGAACAAGGTGGTTTTACCCACACCTGCGGGCGCGGACAACACCAAAGACGCGACACGCTCAGGCTGCATGGCCGCGCATTCCAAGGCAATACAGCCACCCATAGAGTTTCCGATGATGTGCACTTGCTTCAAGCCCATGGCGTCCATGAAATCACACATAAACCGGGCTTGCGCTTGCATGTCGTAATCCGCGTCCAGCGGCAAGTCGCTCAAACCGCAGCCGAGTAAATCGAGTGCGATCACACGGTGCTGTTGTGACAACGCATGGATATTGTGTTCCCACTCCAGCACAGAACAACTGATGCCGTGAATCAACAAGACCGTGGAGGCACCTTGCCCTTCTTCCCAGTAGCGAATGCGGTGCTGATGGACAGAGATAAATTTGTCAGCAGGTCTTTTTTGCATCGCCAGAGGTTACCCTATGAAAGCTCAGCTTCTTTACTGGCAAACCCGAACATTCAAACGGCAGATCGCAAGCCTTAATCGTCAGCAGATTGATGCCTTAAACCCGCATAGCCCAAGGCCAGCCAGCCCAACACATAAGCCATGCCGCCATAAGGAACGCCCTGTTTGAATATGTCCAGGCCAGCCAGTTGGCGAAGTTGAATATTGAAGCTGAACAACACAATGCCCAGCACCCATGACAGGGCGGCAACGGCCAAACCGGGCGTGAAGCGACTGCGTGCGGCCATCAAGGCAAGGACCAATAAACCCAGCGCGTGAATTTGCTGCAGCTGAACAGACGATTGCAAGGAACGCACAGCATCTTCAGGCAGCGCGTGCTGGTGCGCCACGTAAGCGGCGGTCAAAACGGACATGGCGCCTGTCACACAGGCGAAAACAAACAGGGTTTTGCTAGCGATTTTCATGAGTGAATGCCTGTGTGTGAACGTTATGATTTTCCAGATGAATACCCAACTCAAGCTCTGCCTTTTTCCTGCGACATTCAGCTTGAGCTGCATGTTAATGCTTGCGCCGTTCAACGCGGTGGCTGCGACTCCCCGCAACGACCAAGCCCACCAGCCGCTTTCCGCCATCAGCGATGCGCAGTGGAACACCGACACAGCACGCCACTTGCTGGAACGCGCAGGTTTTGGCGGTACACCGCAAGAAGTAGCGCGGTTCGCTGCCATGACGCCTTCTCAGGCTGTCAACACTTTGGTGCGTTACCAAAGCACCCCAGACAGCTTCACCCCGTTTGAAGATTCCGGCTCGCACGACGACGGCTTGGAGCCCTTCGCCAGCTCGCGCCCCGCCGCCACGGATTTGGCCAAGAAAAGTGGCGAATCGCTGGGTGTGAAAGTCAAACCCGCAGGTAACCGCCGGGCGCAACAAGTGGCTGACCGTTATTTGTATTGGCTGCGTGCCTCGCGGCTGGAAACACACCGTCTGGGCTATTGGTGGGCCAACCGCATGCTCACCACACCTCGGCCTTTGCAAGAAAAACTCACGCTGTTTTGGCACGGGCATTTCGCCACCAGCGAAGAAAAAGTGCGCGACTACCGCAAGCTGCAAATTCAAAACGACACATTGCGTCAAAACGCCAACGGCAAGTTCCGCGACCTGATGCTTGCTGTGGCGAAAGACCCGGCCATGCTGGCCTTTTTAGATGCTGGTGTGAACGTCAAAGGTGCGCCGAATGAAAACTTCGCACGCGAAATCATGGAGTTGTTCACCATGGGCGTGGGCCATTACACCGAGGCCGACATCAAAGAAGCCGCGCGTGCATTCACCGGTTGGAATTACGACAAGTTGAAGTTTGTGGTCAACCCCGCGCAACATGACGACAGCCTGAAAACCGTGCTCGGCCAGACCGGGCGTTTTGACGGTGAACAAGTCATCGACATACTGCTGGCCCAACCGGCCACTGCAGACTTCATCGCCGCCAAGCTCTACCGTTATTTCGTGCGCGAAGACTTGTCGCCGGAACTGCAAAAACAACTCGGGCAATTGCTGCGTGATTCGCGTTACGACATCGCTGTTTTTCTGGAAACCGTGTTTTTATCGAATGATTTTTACAGCCCAACATCCATGGCCTCGCGCATCAAGCCGCCGGTGGAGTTATTGATTTCCACCTATAAAAAAATGG
>CAMDXA010000024.1 GCA_945878065.1 Bordetella parapertussis
AGGTTGTTGCCTCGGGCGCGAAGCCGCTTGAGAACTTCTAAGCCGTGCATCTTGGGCAGGCCTAAATCGAGGATGATGAGATCAAACTCTTGCGAGGTCATCAAAGCGGCATCGGCTTCGGTGCCGTTGGCGACATGGTCGACGGCAGCGCCGGACGCTCGCAGGGTTCGCAACAAACCGTCTGCCAGCACCTGGTCATCTTCAGCGATCAGTATGCGCATACGCTTGACTCCCCTCGACTGTGTGTTTTCCATTCTAGGTTGAACTTAGAGGCAGATTCACAGTAAATGATGGGGGTTAACGCCAGTCTGCGGCATAGGCTTCCAGCCCCAAGCTGACAACGGTGGCCACATCGGCACCCACCTCTTGGCGAAATTCTTCTTCGGTTTGGGCGGTGGCAGCTTCAAAGGCTTTCAGCCATGAAAGACCTGTCTCGGTAAACACAATGCGCTTGGCACGCGCGTCCGCCTCGTCGTCTTCACGCCGCACCACGCCCCAGGCCACGCATTGGTTGACCAAGTCGCCCATGGCTTGCTTGCTCATGCCGGCCATGGCAGCGAGTTCATTCAACCTTGCGCCCTGCAAAGGCAGGTGCCGTGTGATGTGGATGTGCGCCGCACTCACCTTGTCACGCGCCGCCAAATTGGACAAGGCCAAGGGCGCGTCAATGTGCTGTGCCATCAGCGTCAACACCCGTGCGTCAAAGCGGCGCATGGCGTGGCCCAGCAGACGCCCGAGATGCGATTGCCGCCAGTCTTGGGCGGAGGGGAGCAGATTAAAAGCCATGGCTATATCGTAAGGCAAACTGACCAAAAATAGTGTTTACAAAGATATATAGAGCGGATAAAGTACTGTTCAAGCATCCAGCCTGTGGTTAGTAACAGGTTTCGATGTGTCTCACAACCCATTGACCTTAAAGGAGATTTCCATGGACAACGTGAAAAGCATCGCCGCCGCAGGCGAAAAGGCAAAAGCACTGCAAGCCGCCTTGGCCCAAATTGAAAAGCAGTTTGGCAAGGGCACCATCATGCGTTTGGGCGAGGGCGAGGCCATCGAAGACATCCAAGTGGTGTCCACCGGATCGCTGGGTCTCGACGTGGCCTTGGGCGTGGGCGGTCTGCCACGCGGTCGTGTCATCGAAATTTACGGCCCCGAGTCCTCAGGCAAAACCACCCTTACTTTGCAAGTCATTGCTGAAATGCAAAAAATGGCCGGCACCTGTGCCTTTGTGGATGCCGAGCATGCCTTGGACGTTCAATACGCGCAAAAACTGGGCGTCAATCTGCAAGAGTTGCTCATCAGCCAACCAGACACTGGCGAGCAAGCGCTGGAAATTGTCGACAGCTTGGTGCGCTCGGGCGCGGTCGACCTCATCGTCATCGACTCGGTGGCGGCTTTGACCCCTAAGGCCGAGTTGGAAGGCGAAATGGGCGACTCCCTGCCCGGCCTGCAAGCCCGTCTCATGAGCCAAGCCCTGCGCAAGCTCACCGCGCACATCAAGAAAACCAATTGCACCGTCATTTTCATTAACCAAATTCGCATGAAGATCGGCGTCATGTTCGGCTCACCCGAAACCACCACCGGCGGTAACGCACTCAAGTTTTACGCTTCGGTTCGCTTAGACATTCGCCGCACCGGCACCATCAAAAAAGGCGAAGAGGCCATCGGCAACGAGACCAAAGTCAAAGTGGTGAAAAACAAAGTGGCGCCACCGTTCAAAACCGCCGAGTTCGACATCTTGTTCGGCGAAGGCATCAGCCGCCACGGTGAAATCATCGACATGGGTGTGATCGCCAAAATCGTTGACAAATCCGGCGCATGGTATGCCTACAAAGGCGAAAAAATCGGCCAAGGCCGCGACAACTCACGCGAGTTTTTGCGCGAGAACCCTGAATTGGCGATTGAAATCGAAAACAAAGTGCGCGAGTCCCTCAACATTCCTTTGCTCGCTGTGGAAGTTGAAGAAACCAAACTGCAAGCTGTCAAGTGAGCCAAGTGTTTCAGTTGATACAAGGCGGTGCCAGCAACGCGGTGTCTGAGCAGCAAGCGCAGACACCTTTGCAGCCCTCCCCCAAGGCGCGCGCGGTCAGCCTGCTGGCGCAACGTGAATACTCTCGACAGGCTTTGGTGGAGAAACTCACCGCAGAGGGACAAAGCCCCGAAGAACTGGCACTGGCCCTCGACCAATTGCAAGCGCGCGGTTTGGTCGACGACACCCGGGTGGCTGAAACACTGGTCAACCGCCGCGCCGGCAAATTGGGCGGCATGCGCATGCGACAAGAATTGCAAGCCAAGGGCTTGTCCCCCGAGGTCGTCGCCGACACCATGGCCGGTTTGAAAGCCTCAGAGCTGGCGCGTGCTCAGGCTATTTGGCTGAAAAAATTCGGACAAGTGGCCAATGACGCCGCCAGCCGCAATCGCCAAGCCAGGTTTCTGGCGACGCGGGGTTTTTCCAGTGATCTGGTGCGCCAAGTGGTGTCGGGTTTGGGCGAAGAAGAAGTTTAAAAAATCAGTGTTGCAGCATCAACCGAATGTTTTGCACCGCCGCACCACTTGCGCCTTTGCCCAGATTGTCCAGACGCGCCATCAACACCGCATGGCCGTGTTCGGGGTTTGAAAAAACACGCAACTCCATCAGGTTGGTGTCGTTCAAAGCCGTGGCGTCCAGCTTCAAATCTTCCGTCGGTGGCAATACTTTCACAGTTGGGTGCTGCGAATCATTGGTGCGTGCATAGTGTTCATGCAGAGCGGTATGCAAATCCTCAGCGCTTACTTTCCCAGGCAACTGGGCCAAATGCAACGGAATTTGCACAATCATGCCTTGCTTGAAATTGCCCACACTCGGTACAAACAGCGGGCGGGTTTTCAAGCCTGTGCAATGCATGATCTCGGGAATATGTTTGTGCGACAAGCCCAGCGCATAGGCTTCAAACAATGGGGCTTGACCCGCCTCATACGTTTCGATCATGGCGCGTCCGCCGCCTGAATAGCCACTCACCGACGGCAAGCTCAGCGGGAAATCTGCAGGAATCAATCCGGCATCCACCAAAGGTCGGATCAAGGCGATCGCACCAGTGGCATAGCAGCCCGGGTTGGCCACGCGGGAGGCATCAGCTATCAGCTGGGCTTGTCCCTGACACAACTCAGCAAATCCATAAACCCACGCGGGATCGGTGCGATGTGCCGTGGACGCGTCGACGATACGCGGACGCTGACCGCTTAAGCTGTCGATCATGGCCACCGATTCTTTGGCGGCATCGTCATGCAAGCACAGCACTACCAGTGCCACTTCAGCCATCAGAGCCGCTTTGGCGACAGGGTTTTTTCGCTCAAGCGGGTCAATGCTGACCAAGGTCACTTCGGGCATCAAGGCCAGACGTTCGCGGATTTGTAGGCCAGTGGTTCCGGCTTCGCCATCGATGAAGACTTTGAACATGAAAAACTTTCTTGAAGAAATTCGACACCCGATGTGGAATACTCAGACCACACAACAGCTTGAAGCCGGCGGTGCAAGGCTGTCAAACAACTGACAGCAAACCCGCGTTTTGATGCAATGCAGCATGATACATTTCGTGCCAGTTCAGCCCGATAGGGGCATGCATGATGTTCTGCGACGGCGGCAGACATCGGATTGAAAGCGAGTTCTTATGAAAATACATGAATACCAAGGCAAGGAGATCTTGCGCCAGTTCGCAGTGCCCGTTCCACGTGGCATCGCGGCATTCACCGTACAAGAGGCCGTGGAAGCGGCACAAAAACTCGGGGGCCCAGTCTGGGTGGTGAAAGCGCAGATACACGCTGGCGGCCGCGGCAAGGGCGGCGGCGTGAAAGTCGCCAAAAGCATTGAAGACGTCAAACGTCTGGCCAGCGAAATTTTGGGGATGCAGTTGGTCACCCACCAAACTGGCCCAGCTGGTCAAAAAGTCAGGCGCTTGTACATAGAAGATGGCGCTGACATTCAAAAAGAATACTACGTGTCATTGGTCACTGACCGCGCTTCGCAAAGCATTGCATTCATCGCATCCAGCGAAGGTGGAATGGACATCGAACAAGTCGCGCATGACACCCCGCAAAAAATCATCACCGAATTGATCGATCCCATGCAAGGGCTGGGAGACACGCAAGCCAAAAAAATCGCTGATGCCATAGGAATTCCGGCCGACTCCACCGCACAGGCGGTCGATGTGTTCAAAAAGCTATACGCCTGCTATATGGACACAGACGCTTCACTGGTGGAAATCAACCCACTCAACCGCGACAGCAAAGGCAACATCATGGCGCTGGACGCCAAGTTCAACTTTGACGCCAACGCGTTGTTTCGCCACCCAGAGATCGTGGCCTACCGCGATCTCGATGAAGAAGATGCGGCGGAAATAGAAGCCTCCAAATTCGACTTGGCCTACATCAGCTTAGATGGCAATATCGGTTGCTTGGTCAATGGCGCGGGACTGGCCATGGCCACCATGGACACCATCAAATTGTTTGGTGCCGAGCCCGCCAACTTTTTGGATGTCGGCGGTGGCGCTACCCCGGAGAAAGTCACTGAAGCGTTCAAGATCATGTTGAAGAATCCCAAGGTCGAAGCCATATTGGTCAACATCTTTGGCGGCATCATGAAATGCGACACGATTGCACATGGTGTCATCACCGCATGCAAAGCCGTCAACCTAAAGGTTCCGCTGGTGGTGCGCATGAAGGGCACCAACGAAGACCTGGGCAAAAAAATGCTGGCCGAATCTGGCCTGCCCATCATCAGCGCCAACACCATGGCGCAAGCCGCTCAAGCCGTTGTGGCTGCATTGAAAGCTTGATATATGTCCATCTTCATCAACAAAGACACCAAGGTTATTACCCAAGGCATCACTGGCAAGACCGGCCAGTTTCATACAGAAAAATGCCAAGAATATGCCAATGGCAAACACTGCTTTGTCGCGGGCGTGAACCCGAAAAAAGCCGGTGAATCCATTTTCAATATCCCGATTTATGCCTCGGTCAAAGAAGCGGCGCACGAAACAGGCGCAACAGTCTCTGTCATTTACGTGCCGCCTGCTGGTGCGGCCGATGCGATTTGGGAAGCCGTAGAAGCAGACTTGGACTTGGCCATTTGCATCACCGAAGGCATCCCGGTACGCGACATGCTGATGGTGCGCAACCGCATGAAAGCCAAAGAAGCCGCTGGCGGCAAACGCACGCTGCTGCTTGGTCCCAACTGCCCGGGCCTGATCACACCTGAGGAAATCAAAATCGGCATCATGCCCGGTCATATCCACCGCAAAGGTCGCATTGGCGTGGTGTCCCGCTCTGGAACCTTGACCTATGAAGCCGTGGCGCAACTGACCGAAATCGGTCTGGGCCAGTCCAGCGCGGTCGGCATTGGCGGCGACCCGATCAACGGCTTGAAACACATTGACGTGATGCGTGCCTTCAATGACGACCCAGACACCGATGCCGTCATCATGATCGGTGAAATCGGCGGACCCGACGAAGCCGAAGCCGCACGCTGGTGCAAAGCAAATATGAAAAAGCCCATCGTCGGTTTCATCGCCGGTGTGACTGCACCTGCGGGCAAACGCATGGGACACGCCGGCGCCTTGATCAGTGGCGGCGCGGATACGGCCGAGGCCAAATTGGCCGTGATGGAAGAATGCGGCTTCAAAATCACACGCAACCCGTCAGAAATGGGCAAATTGCTCAAGGCCATGCTCTGATTCAGTTTGCTAAAAAAGCTGCTTGCAGGTTGAGATTACCTGCACAATTTCGAAAGCGTTGCTCGCATCGCTTCACACTTCGGTGTTGACAATGGGTGACATTGAAACTACCCAGGAGTCTTTTATGCGGCAGCGCAAACAGCAAGGATTTACATTGATCGAATTGATGGTGGTGGTTGCCATCATTGGCATATTGGCCGCTTTGGCGGTCCCAGCCTACCAAGATTACAGCGTGCGCGCCCGTGTCAGCGAAGGTTTGACATTGGCCGCCACCGCTAAAGCGCAGGTGCAAGATGTGTTCAACAGCGGAAGTTCAACTGCCACGGGTTATGCCAATGGCTACCAATCACCCACTGCCACAGCCAATATCAAAAGCATTTCCATCGACGCTGCTTCAGGCATCATCAGCATCAACACACAAAAAAATGCAGGTGATGGTTTGTTGCTGTTGGTGCCCTATACCGGAGAAGCCACAGCGGCCAGCCTGTTGCCCGACGCCACGGCAGAGTTCAGCATGCCTGAACAATCGGTCGTGGCTTGGCGCTGCATGGCAAAAGGGGCCAGCGCGCCTACAGGCTTGACATTGGGTGCCACGCCAACCTTGCTGGCGAAATATGCGCCCACAGAATGCAGGTAATGCCGGACCACAGTAGTCATGAAAAAAGCATCCCCGGCAATTGCGTTGACGGTGCTTTCAAAGGCATTCATAGAGCGTGCAGCAGGGTGAGTTTCAAACCGCCACAAAACTCCCTGACTTCCCGCCATGCTTCTCCAGCAACTTCACGCCGGTGATGGTCATGCCCCGGTCGACCGCTTTGCACATGTCATAAATGGTGAGCAAGGCCACTTGGACGGCGGTTAAAGCTTCCATTTCCACGCCGGTTTGGCCATGGGTTTCCACCGTGGCGGTGCAAGTGACACGGGCCGGATCGTGGTGTGTAGAAAAATCAACAGCAACCCGGGTCAAAGCCAGTGGGTGACACAAAGGGATCAAATCAGCCGTTTTTTTGGCGCCCTGGATACCCGCGATACGGGCGATACCAATCACATCTCCTTTTTTAGCCGTGCCTGATTCAATCAATTGCAAGGTGGCGGGCAGCATGTGTATTTCGCCGGTGGCGACTGCAATGCGGTGCGTGCTGGTTTTGGGGCCGACATCGACCATGTGCGCTTGACCTTGTGCATCGAAATGGGTGAGAGACATGCTGTGAACCTGTTGTGTAAAAAACCATTGTTACCCGCTCTGTGCAACGCAGATGCCCGAGGGGTAACATCCTCAGGTGGATCATACGATTAGCGGTAACAAGCCTTTGAACAAACTGTTTACCTATTCGCAAAAACTGGCTCTGGCCTTGGCCATGGCAGGTGCGGTGCTGGGCGCCGCCGCACAAACGACCTCACGCTTGCCAAATATTGGCGACGGCAACAGCATGAGTGTGCCCCAGGAAAAACGGCTGGGCGAATCCATCATGCGCCAATTGATGCGCGATCCGGACTACATGGACGACCCGGTGTTGGTGGATTATTTGCAATCCATTTGGTTGCCCTTGCGCGACGCTGCCCGCCAATTGGGCAACCTGTCGCCAGAGCTGGATGAGACGTTTTCCTGGGATTTGATGTTGGTCAGAGACCGTTCGGTGAATGCATTTGCCTTGCCTGGCGGGTTCATGGGCGTGCATTTAGGTTTGATTGCCGTGGTGTCGAATAAAGACGAGCTGGCCGGTGTCATGGGCCATGAATTGAGTCATGTGACGCAGCGACACATCGCCCGCATGCAAGACAGCCAAAGCAAGCAAACTCCTTGGCTGATTGGCAGTTTTTTATTGGGCGTGCTGGCGGCCAGTCGCAGCCCTGATGCGGCAAATGCGCTGATCATGGGTGGCACTGCCGGTGTGGCACAAGGTCAATTGAATTTTTCGAGAGACATGGAAAGAGAGGCCGATCGCTTGGGTTTTGCGGTCAGTACCCAGGCGGGTTTTGAAGCACAAGGCGTGGTCAGTATGTTTCAAAAATTGGCCCAGGCATCACGATTGAATGACAGCGGCGGTTTTCCCTACTTGCGCAGCCACCCTTTGACCACAGAGCGTATAGGTGACATGCAAGCGCGTATCGGCGTAAACGCCATCAGCACAAACAGCAGTGTTGGAACTTGGGAGCATATGTTGATGGCTGGCCGCGCCAAAGCTTTGATGAGTACCCGTGTAGAAGACATAGAAAATTTGACCAAGTCGTACGAGGCTGAGCAACAAACCACTGAAAAAAATCCACAGCGACAGGCTATGGTGGCTTATGCCGCAGCCATGGGTTACGCCAAGCAAAGATCCATGGACAAGGCCCGATTGGCAGCACAGTCCTTGGTGCCATTGGTGGCAGATGACCCGGTGGGTTTGCGCGAAGTGAAATGGTTGCTGGCTGATATTGAGCGTCAAGCAGGTAACCCCAATGGATGCTTAAACGGTTTGCGCGACCAACACAAGCAACGCGCTTGGGTATTGTTGCGGGCGCAATGCCAACTCGCGACCAAAGACATCGCCATGGCGCGCAGTGCCACTGAAAATATACAACTGCGCTTGGCGCAGTTTCCACGCGATCCGCTGGCTTGGGATATGGTGGCGCAGGCCTACGAACACATCGGACAACCCTTGCAAGCGATTCGCGCCGATGCCGAATCTCGCGCGGTGCGCTGGGACGAGGTCGCTGCCATCGACCGTTTGCGCGCGGGCCAAGAACTGGCGAAACGTCTCACCCAACAAGGAAAAATGGATTTGGCCGCACAACAAGAGGCCAACATCATCGACTCGCGTTTGCGCGCCTTGGAGTCGATTCGATTAGAGCTATTGCGACCGCAACCATAAACCTCATGGGCAGCATACACATCACCGATATCGAAGCGGCCATCAACCATTGGCGCGCCATCAAACCGTCACCTGATGGTGTCACGCTCGCTCCTGAACTGCGTGCACTGGCAGAGGTGTATGCCTTGATGATTTACCACCACCAAGACGAGGCGGCTGAAAAAGGCTTTCCCGCCAAGGCTTTCGCCGCATGGCGCGCTTGGTATGACATCACGCCAGATACCCCGTGTATTGCGATTTGTTCCACCAGCCAAGGCGACCCATTGTGCAAAGGTTGTGGTCGGACGTTTGAAGAGGTTCAGTATTGGACCGAAATGAGCCCGGGCGCAAAAAGACAAGTGTGGCGCCGCATCACCTTGTCGCGGTCATCGTGGCGATTTAACCGTTATGCTGAACGCGCCGCAGAGTCGCAGTCTACGTCTTGAGCAGGTGGTTGAACGTCTAAACTCTTTTGGCCAATGACGCCGCCAAGCCAATATAGGTGGCCGGTGTCAGTGCCAGCAAGCGGGTTTTTTCTTCAGCCGGAATAGACAAACGGTTGATCAATTGGTGCAGGTCTTCGCGCGTCACTTTTTGTCCGCGTGTCACTTCTTTGAGTTGTTCATAAGCCCCGCTCACGCCATGACGGCGCATCACCGTTTGTATGGGCTCGGCGAGCACTTCCCAGGCGTTTTCTAAGTCGGCTTGCAAAGCCAATGGGTTGAGTTCCAGTTTGTGCAGACCTTGCAACAAGGACTGGTGCGCCAACACCGCATAGCCCAAAGCCACACCCATGTTGCGAAGCACCGTGCTGTCAGACAGGTCACGCTGCCAGCGGCTGATCGGCAATTTTTCGCTCAAATGGCGCAGCATGGCATTGGACAAACCGAGATTGCCTTCGGCATTTTCAAAATCAATCGGGTTGACTTTGTGCGGCATGGTGGAAGAACCGATTTCGCCCGCCTTCAGACGTTGCTTGAAATAGCCCAACGACACATAGCCCCAAATATCGCGGGACAAATCAATGAGTATGGTGTTGCAGCGAGCCACCGCATCGAATAACTCGGCCATGTAATCATGGGGCTCAATTTGTATGCTGTAAGCCTGGAAGGTCAAACCCAATCCCAGAGGTTCGCTGGCGGCAGGGCTGTCACTGGCTTCAATCACTTGCCGAGAAAACGATTCCCAATCAAAGTCGGCGCGCGCTGACACATGCGCATTGAAATTGCCTACGGCCCCATTCATCTTGGCAAGCAAGGGCACGCGCGCAATGCGCTCTTGGGCTGTTTGCAGTCGTACATACACATTGGCCAGTTCTTTGCCAACGGTGCTCGGGCTGGCGGTTTGGCCGTGTGTGCGACTGAGCATGGCGTCATCTGCATAACGGTGGGCCATGTCGCGCAGCGTATCGGCCACTGCTTGCAAGCCCGGCAACAACACCTGATGGCGCGCAGCTTTGAGTTGCAAAGCGTGGCTGGTGTTGTTGATGTCTTCGCTGGTGCAGGCAAAGTGGATGAACTCCAGCGCATCAGCCAATTCTGATTTGAGCGATACGCCCAAGGTGTCTTGCTGGCATTTGGCCTTGAGCCAGTACTCCACCGCTTTGACATCATGGTTGGTGGTTTTTTCTATGGCTTTAATATCAAGCGCATCTTGCGCAGAAAAACCGCTGACCAATTCACACAAAAACACACGTGCCTCATGGCTGAACGCTTGAAACGGTGACATGCCGCTGTCAGACAGGGCGATCAACCAGGTAATTTCCACTTGCACACGCCGATGCATGAAACCTTGTTCGCTCATCAGGGGCCGAAGATGGGCCAGTTTGGCAGCGTAACGCCCGTCCAAAGGAGACAGGGCAGAAATAGCGTGGTCAGTCATGTTTGCATTTTAGGGCTTAGACCTGAGTGACTGAAAAATGTGCCAGTTCACCCATAAAATAAATGCTTGTTCCACAGAAATACTTCCCATGAAATTGCTTGGTGCTGTTACCAGCCCTTATGTGCGCAAAGTGCGTATTGTGATGGCAGAAAAAAAACTTGAATACGAATTTGTACAAGAGGATGTATGGGCTGCCTCTACCAGCATCGTCCTATCTAACCCCTTGGGAAAAGTACCTTGTTTGCTGATGGAAACCGGAGAAGCTTTGTACGACTCGCGGGTGATCGTGGAATACCTTGACACCTTGTCACCTGTTGGCAAACTGATTCCACCCAGCGGCCGTGAACGCACCGAAGTCAAGGTCTGGGAAGCACTGGCCGATGGGCTGTTAGATGCAGCCATTGCCGCACGTTTGGAAGCCCATTGGGTCGGTCGCAGTGAAGCAGAGCGCAGTCAAGCATGGATTGACCGTCAACTGGGCAAGGTACATGACACTTTGGCAGCCATGTCCAAGGGCTTGTCAGACAACAGCATGTGCGCAGGCATACACCTGAGCCTGGCCGATATCGCTGTGGGTTGTGCCTTGGGCTACTTAGACTTTCGTTTCCCCAATATCGCTTGGCGGCGGGACTATCCCAACTTGGACAAACTGCAAGAAAAATTGATGCAGCGCCAAAGCTTCATCGACTCAGTGCCTGCTTGATCAGCCGATTCAGCTGTTGATACGGCGCTTTAACCAGCGCATCAGGCTGCCAATCCACGGCAACTTTTCATACAGCTCTTCAGCCGCATCCCAATAATCTCTGTGCGTTTGAATGCGCCATTCGCCTTGCGCGTTCAAACCAAACACCAAATGCGAGCCGCCGTGTATGCGTTGTTCGACACCGGCTTGCATGGTCTTGAATCGAAACAAAAAATCCCACACCAAAAAACACGCCGGGCCTTGTACCAGGCAACTGGTCACCACAAAGCGCGGCTGCTCCAAGCTCTCAAACATGTGTTGAAAAATGGCTTGAACCGCAGGCAGTCCTTGAACGTCTTTGAACGGGTCCTTGAAACGGGCGTGTTCGTCGTACCAGTCGCCCATGCGTGCAATGTCAGCAGGCTGCAGGTGTTCAAACGCCACAACGATTTCATCGATCAGGCTTTGGGGAACATCAATGCTGTTGTGCATATGGATCAGGCGGTGAATCTGCGAACCAGCGGGAAATACCAACGGTAAGGCAGGATTCGCAAAAGTTTCAAAAACAAAGTGAAGCGTTTGGGGAAGTGGATGTCAAACAAGCCATCACGCCAGCCTTGCAACATGTCACTGGCCGCCTGTTCGGGCGATATCAACGCAGGCATGTGAAAGGTATTTTGTGCGGTCAATGGTGTGGCGACAAAACCGGGGTGCACCACACTCACACCTATACCAAGTGGCTGTAAATCCAGATAAAGCACTTCACCCAAATGCGTCAATGCGGCTTTGCTGGGGCCGTAAGCCAGGCTTTTGGGCAAACCTCTGAAACCCGCGACGCTGGACACCAAGCTCAGGTGGCCATGCCCTTGGGCCCGAAAAATAGGCAGGACACTATCGAGCAATAACAAAGCGCCGGTGTAGTTCACCGCCAAGTGTGTTTGCATGCTCTGTAAATCATAGGCATTGGCCGATTGGGCTTTGAAATACCCCGCGCAATAAATCACCATGTCTATGCCGTGTTGCGCCTGCAATTGTTGTGTGGCTTGCCGCAAGGAATTGGCATCGGTGACATCCAGCGGCAAGGCCAGCGCGCCAGCGTGCGTGTTGACAAAGGCTTGCAACAAATCGGCTTGACGGGCTGATACACATACTTTCGCACCTGCGGCATGCAAGGCGTGCGCGCAGGCCAGACCAATGCCGCTGGAGGCGCCCACCAACCACACACTGCGGCCATGCCAGTCGGTGATAGGGGGGTTGAATGGGGCGAGCCAAGCCATGGGTGTCAAGCGCGTCGCGTGAACGACAAAGTGACTTCGCCCAAAAAGATGCCGAACTTTGACATCACGGCTTTGTTCAGCATGACTTTGTCGTCCAGCAAGTACATCCAGTCGTCAAACTGCACATGCCAGACTTGGCTGCCTACTGGCAGCGCCAAGGTGTAGCGCCAATTGAAGGCATTGCCACGTGTTTGTCCATCGGCCATGCCAATGACATCGTCTGCTTGGCCCGAATAGCGGCCATTGCCCAAGTGTTGCAATTTCCAAATGCGTTTTTGCTTGGTGCCGTCGCTGTACACAAAATCTTCGTCCAGCACCCCTTGCTCGCCATTCCATTGGCAATGCATGACGACGGTGAACCGCTTGACCACTTTTCCCGAGCGGTCGGTAAAAATGCCCCAAGCATCCACCACGCCATTGAAATACTGCTTCAAATCGAGCACAGGTTTTTCACTGGCGTAATCATTGACCGAGGGGCCGGCACATCCGCTGGCGGCCAGTGCAGCCGCTGCAGCGGCAGAGAGCATTAATCGTCTTTGCATCATCACTCCATGGTTTGCAGTTGCTTGGCTGAGGTCCACAGTACCACACCAGCCAGCAGTTTCAACACACAAGGCAGCAAGGCGTAGGCCCAACTGAGCGCCAACAACGCTGGCGCATCCCGAGAGCCGGATTCATAACCTAGCCACTGCAGCATGGGTAAGGATACGCCAGCGGCCAATGCCAAGTTGAGTTTGGTCGCCACTTGCCACCAACCGAAATAAGCACCGGCATGCGCACCATCGCTGCGGTTCGATTGCAGCATGCCGTTGAGCAAAGCGCCCGGTGCAATCAGGTCTACGCCCAGCGTCAAGCCAGACAGCACGCAGACCACGGTGTAGCCGATGTCATCGCCAGCCGATAAACCCAGCGTCCATATGAACACCGCCACCGCAAGCAACATGCCCGCCAGCCAGCAGCGCCGCAGTCCCCAGCGACCGATAGCGCGCAACCACAGCGGCACGGAAACAGCTGCCGCCAAAAAATACGCGCCCAGGAATTGTCCTTGCATGGACGCCGGCAACTGCAGGCGGTCTTGCACAAAGAAAAGCATCAGGGTGGCGGGAACGGCAGAGGCAATGCCATTGAGCATGAACACCAACAACAAACGACGAAAACCGGCGTGGCTCCACGGTTGTTGCAGCCCGCGCCACCAAGGCTCAAGCGCGACAGGTGTGTCTGTCGCAGCTGCAGGTCTTGGCGCATACCACCAAGCCCACAATGCCAGGGCAAGAAGCACCACAAAGCCGCTCACCAACGCCTCCATGCCCAACCAACCCGGCACCAGTGAGGCGAGGATGACGCCTGCCAGCGCCAAGCCCTCGCGCCAACCTACGATACGACTGCGGGTATTCGTATCACCGCCTAAGCGGGCGCCCCAAGCTTGCAAGCAAATGTATAAAAAGCTGTAGCACAGGTAACTGGCCAGCAAGGCCAGCAACACCACCACCAACAAACTGTTGAGCGTCACACTTTGGCCAATCAGCCAGTGCGGGAAAAACAGCACCAAAAAGGCAATCGATAAAAAGGTGGCGGCCAGCCAGCAGCGCTTGAGCACGGTGGTGTTGCCGCGCAAAAACAGCCGGTCGCTCCAATGCCCAAGCAAGGGGTCAAGCACAGCGTCAAGGGTTCTGGCCAATAGCAACAAACCGCCGATCAATCCCAGCGACACGCCCAAACGGGTAGCAAAGTAATGCGGCCAAATCACATACAAAGGCAACGCCACAAAAGCCAGTGGCAGCGCCGGCAGCCCCAAACACAGCAGCGCACGGCGGTTCAATCGGGTCATGCGGGTTTGCGCAAGGTGAACTGCACCACGTCGGTGTTGTTTTCTAAAAATGCGGCTTCGCAGTAGCACAGGTAAAACAGCCACGTGCGCTCAAACCTCTGGTCATAGCCCATGGCGGGCAGTTGGTGCGCGATTTGCACAAAAGATTCGCGCCAGCGTTTGAGTGTTTCGGCATAGTCCAGACCAAATGCAAACGCATCGGTCACTTGCAAACCTGCCGCCAGCGCTTGCGCCGCAAAAGTTTTTCTGCTGGGTAAAAAACCGCCCGGGAAAATATATTGTTGAATGAAGTCGGTGCCAAGCGCATACCTGTCGAACAAGGCGTCATCAATCACAATGCTTTGAATACAGGCATGGCCACCGGGCTTTAGCAAGCGCGCAATGGTTTGGAAATAAGTCGGCCAATAGTCGCGCCCGACCGCCTCAATCATCTCAATGGAACAAATCGCGTCGTAAGGCCCGTCTTGGGTGTCGCGGTAATCTTGCAGCCTCAAGTCCGTGGCCGCCGGCAGGTCTTCTAGCCGTTGCTGGGCGTATGCGAGCTGTGAAGGGCTGAGTGTGATGCCTGTCATATGTGCGCCGAATTCACGCGCACCGATGTCAGCCAGACCGCCCCAACCGCACCCGATTTCCAGCACGCGCGAACCTGACTGAACCTGGGCCATGCGCAATGCGCGACGCACCTTGGCCTGCTGTGCTGTGTGTAAATCTTGTTCGCGGTTGCCATCGAACCAGGCTGACGAATAGGTCATGCTCGGGTCCAGCCAGGCGCTGTAAAACGCATTGCCCAAATCGTAATGGGCATGTATGTTTTTTGAACTGTTGCGCTTGTTGTTGCGACGCATCCAATGGCGCAATTGGTAGAAGACTCGTCCCCACCAAGTGCCGAAAATCATGTCGTCCATGGGCCGGCGGTTGATCACCAGCAATTGCAGCAAGCCGGTCAAGTCAGGGGTGTCCCAGTCGCCTGCAATAAATGTTTCCGCAAAACCGATATCCCCCGAACGCAAGGACGCACCAAATACTTGCCAGTTATGCAATATCAGTTCAGCTTGCGGGCCGCTTTCCTGGCCAAAACGCACCCAACTGCCATCAGGGCATTGCAGCCGCAATCCGCCGTGTTGAATCGATTGCAGCAGTTGCAGGCCGCGGCGCACTGCCATCGGCAAGGATTTGCCCAACCTATTGAGCACTTGTTCAGGTGAATGCAGGGTCGTCATGTTCATTCATGCAATGTCAATCGCCACCACGGGTGGCGAACAGTTCAGGGGGGGAAGGTTTGTCTACCAACGGGACGCGTTTGAGCCACAGTTGCAGCGCTTGCCAATGGATACGCGCGATGACACCCAAGCTGTGCAGGGGATGCGACCACAAGGCGCGACGCAAGTTGGCGGCGTGCAAGGCTTGTAAATCGCCACTGACGCTGGTGCTGATCAGCAGGCCTTGGCTGTCGGAGTGGTCGATGCGCACCACAGTGCGGTCTGCATCAGCGCGTTGGCTGCGCATGAAACGAAAACTGTAGCTTCCCTGTACTTGGCAAAACGGCGACACATAAAACACTTTGTCAGCCGCCATGCTCACCCCATAGCGCGGCGAAGGCAACACATAACAATGGCGTTCGCCAAAGGTATTGTTGACCTCTGCGACCATGGCCGCGAGTGAGCCATCCTCTCGGTGGCAATACCAAAAACTCACAGGCTTGAACACATAGCCCAACACGCGTGCATACGTGTGCAGCCAAACTTCGCCTTGGGCATCGTGTATGCCTTGGGCGAACAGCAACTCATCCAGCCATGCCAACGCACCCCCTTGCGCTGCAGTGCGACCATCGCCATGGTCGATATCGTGGAACGACAGCAGGGCGCGGCGATTGACGGGCAGGTCACCACTGCCGTGAAGCGCCATGCTGCGCATGGGCAACAGCAAAAACCAAGTGGCATAGGCAAACGCATGGCGACTGGGCCGATAGCGGGTGTGGCGCACTTCGCCGGTCCCGATCAGCGGTATGTGACGCGGCAGCGCAAGCGTGGCGACTGTCAAGCGACCTCCTCTTGTATCAGGCCTTGCACGATCGCTTGCGCGGCGCTGCGACCGGCCTTGTAGCCATCTTCATGAAAGCCATAGCCCATCCAAGCCCCGGCAAACCAAGTGTGTTGCAGGCCTTGCAGTTGGCCCATGCGGCGTTGCGCCTGAATGGCGGCCAAATCAAACACCGGATGGGTGTAGTGATACTGACCCAATACCTTTGAGGGATCAATGGCGGTCAAGGGGTTGAGCGAGACAAACACATCTTGTGTGAACGGCAGCGGCTGCAAAGTGTTGAGCCAATAGTGCAAACACACCCGACTACCGTCTGTGGTGTCGCGCAACCGTTGGTAATTCCAAGCAGCCCAAGCCAATGGGCGGTCTGGCATCACGGATGTGTCAGTGTGCAGCACGGCCAAGTTGTCTTGAAACCGGATGGCGGACAACACCGATGTTTCGTCAGCGCTGGGCTGCTCTAGCAGGGCCAACGCCTGGTCTGCATGACAAGCCAGCACCACATGGTCAAAACGTTGTGCGCCTGCTTCGGTATACAGGGTCACGCCATGCTCGTCCCGCCGAACCGCTTGCACGGGTGTGCGCAGGTGTTTGTGGGCAAGGCGTGAAGTCACCGCTTCTACATAGCGTTGTGAGCCACCTTTGACAGTGAACCATTGCGGGCGGTTATTGACTTGTAGCAAACCATGGTTGTCGCAAAACCGCACCATAGTGGCCGCCGGAAACTCGAGCATTTGTGCGGTCGGACAACTCCAGATGCAGCCCAGCATGGGCAGCAAATAGGTGTCGCGAAACGTGTGGCCGAAACCGTGCTGGTCTAAAAATGCTTGCAATGGTTGCATCAATGCGCCATCGTCATAGGATTTGGCCAGTGCCGTGGTCAAACGGTTAAAGCGCAAGATGTCACGCAGCAGCCACCAAAAGCGCGGGCGAAAAAAATTACGGCGCTGGGCGAACACGCTGTTGAGATCGGCGCCATTCCATTCGAGGACACCGGAACTGCCCCACGGGGCTTGCACCGAAAACGACATGTTTGAATGCGCGGTTTCTATGCCGAGTTGTTCAAAGAGTGCTATCAGGCCCGGGTAGGTGCGTTCGTTGTAGACCAAAAAACCGGTGTCTACGCCGAAAGTGCAAGGCCCCTGTTTGCCGGGCAACGTGACGTTGACGGTATGGGCATGGCCGCCGAAATAGCTGTCTGCCTCAAACAAGCTGACCTCTGCGTGGTCCGCTAAGTGGTGAGCCGCTGACAGACCGGCAATGCCCGAACCGACAATCGCCACCCGCACACTCATGTCAGGGCAGTTTGGCGCTGAGTTGTTTGTCGATTTCGGCCAGAAATTTGCCGCTCATCGGGTCGGTGGTGCTGTTGAAGCTTTTCACCTGCTTGCCGTCACGGCTGATCAGGTATTTGTAAAAGTTCCACTTGGGTGCAGTGTCGGTCAGCAGGGTGAGTTGCTTGAACAAGGGTGAGGCATCAGCGCCGCGCACAGCTGTTTTGCTGAACATGGGAAATTTCACGCCATAGGTGTTCTCGCAAAAATCCGCAATCTTTTGGTTGTTACCGGGTTCTTGGGAAAAATCGTTAGAGGGAAAGCCCAAGACCACCAAGCCTTTGTCTTTGTAACGTGCGTGAAGTTCTTCCAAGCCTTTGTATTGCGGCGTGAAGCCACAAAAGCTGGCGGTATTGACCACCACCACCACTTGTCCAGCGTATTGGCAAAGATTTTGTGGCTTTTCGTCTTGCAGGCGTTCGACCGTGTGTTGCAGCACGGCAGGGCATTTGGCGTCAGCCGTGGCTTTGTTGTTTTGGGCGAACACCGGGGCGGCAAGTGTCAGCGCCACGCCGATGGCCATGGAAAAAAACGGGTGTGTGTAAGTGGTCAATGTCATGCTGTTGATCATGCGTTAGTTTGGCGCTATTGTCCACGACACTGGCAAAAGCCCCCTTTGGCAAAGAAGCTTGTCAATACGCCGGGTTTATGTGCTCAGGCGCTGCGTCGTATAGCGGTCAAACACCGCTTGCCACAGCGCCAATATGGCGGCCTTGTGGGCGGCCATATTGGCGGGTTCGTCGCGACCCGCCTGCTCATCGAGCCTGGCTTGGTGTTGGCGATGGCGCAGCTCGCGGTAGGCCCAAGCCGCTCGCTCGCCAACGCTGCGCGGCAACAGGCCTACTTGCTCTGCAAGCAGCAGCAATCCGATATTGCCCATGTTGTCTTGTAATCCCCGGTGCGTGGCGGCATGGGCCAGCACCAGAAATTGCACCGCAAATTCCGCATCCATCATGCCGCCGCGGCTGTGTTTGAAATCGAAGGCGCTGGCGGGCACCGGGTAGGCCTCGCGCAGTTTGTCGCGCATGGCGATGATTTCTGCAGCCAGTGCTTGCGGCTCACGCGGCGCGCACAGTACCTGGCGACGCACGGTGTCAAATGATTCGCGCAAGCCGGGGTCGCCCACGCAAAACCGCGCCCGTGTCATCGCCTGGTGCTCCCACAGCCAGGCGGTGTTGCTGCCACGTTGGGATTGGTAATCGCTGAATGCCTCGATGCTGCTGACCAGCAGGCCAGAATTGCCGTTTGGCCTGAGCGCCGTGTCTATTTCATACATGTCGCCTTCACCGGTTTTGGTGGTCAGCCACTGAATCAATTTGCGCGCAAACCCCGCATAAACCTCGGCGGCTTGAGGATGCTCATCGCGGTAGATGAAAACGATGTCCAGGTCACTGCCGTAGCCCAGTTCTTTGCCCCCCCATTTGCCATAACCCACGATGCCAAAGCAGGGCGTGTCGCGGTGCTTGTTTTTCAAGCGCGACCACACCCATTGCGCGGTGATGTTGACCATGCAATCTGCCAAGGCACTCAAATCGTCTGCCACTTGTTCGACTTGCAAGCGCCCTTCCACATCGCGCGCCAATGTCAAAAACAATTCTGCGTGGTGCGCTCGTCGCAGCAGGTTCAGCAAGCTTTCCTCGTCGTCGCCGGCATGGGCGCGCAGCGCATCGTGGCGCGCTTGCACATTGCGTGACAACAGCAAAGGGTCAAAGCGTTCGTCCAACATGCCCGGGTCGGCAAGCTCATCGATCACACCAGGATGTTGCATCAAATACGTGGTGGTCCAGCGACCTGCATCCAGCAGCTTGAGCAATTGCGCATGGATGGGCGGGCGCTCCAACAGCAATGCCAAATAAGTTTCGCGCCGCAGCAACGGCTCCATCCAGTCGCACCAACGCAAGGCCGCTGCCTCGCTCACGCGCCCCTGGCTCAACCACGCTTGGGTGCGTTGCACCAATTTAAAGAGGCGTTGCCGAGCGTCTTCGCGCAACGCTCTGATGCGCGGCGCGTCTGACCAAGTCGACACCCGCTGGCGCAGTGCCGGGCTCAGGTTGTCAAGCAAGCTGTCTAGGTCTGCGCTGGTGGCCACGGGGGCCGAGTCCGTTGGTGCGGCATCCGCAGGGCGCAGCAATCGTTCAAATTCATTTGCCACTTTGTCGCGCCATAACTGCAACTGTGACACCAAGGCGTCACGGTCTGGCAGTTGCATACTTTGGGCGATCCAAAGCAAATCGTTTTCATCGGTTGGCAACACATGGGTTTGCTTGTCGTCCAGGTATTGCACCCGGTGTTCCACGCGCCGTAAAAATTCATAGGCTTGGGCCAATGACTCGGCGGTATCGGCTGGCATCAAGCGTGCCTGGACCAAGGCGGGCAAGGCCTGCAGCGTCGGGCGCATGCGCAACTCGGGGAATTGACCGCCACGCACCACTTGCAACATTTGCACCGTGAATTCAATTTCACGAATGCCGCCGCGACCGAGTTTGACGTCGTTCACGCGCTCAGGGCGCCCTAAACTTTGGCGTTGCGCATGGGCACGAATTTGTTGGTGCAAATCACGCAACGCATCGATGACGTTGTAGTCCAGGTAGCGTCGAAACACAAACGGTGTCACGATATCGCGCAAAGCGGGCACCTGGTCCATGCAAGACGCAGGCGCCACCACACGCGCTTTGAGCCAAGCCAACCGCTCCCATTCGCGGCCTTGCACTTGGAAATAGGTCTCCAATGAAGCCAGCGACACCACACTTGCACCGGATTCTCCATTCGGACGCAGCGCCAAATCCATGCGAAACACCTGTCCGTGTTCGGTGGTCTCGCCAATCAGTTGGAACAGTTGCTTGACAACTTTGTCGAAAAACACATGGTTGTCTATGCGCACACATTCACCGCCGTCAGCACGTGTTTCACCGTCTTCGTCATACACATACACCAGATCAATGTCGCTGGAAACATTCAATTCGGTGGCGCCCAATTTGCCCATGCCAACCACCCACAATTGAGCGACGGTGCCGTCGCTGCGGCGCGGCCACCCATGGCGCAACGCAACCCGCGCCAAGGCTTCGCGCAAGCCAAGGTCCAGGGTGAATTCGGCCAGGCAGGTCATGGCGCGTGTCACCAGTTCTAACGGGGCCCGTTGTTCGCAATCTTGCACCACCAGTCGTTCTAAACACAATTGCCGCAAGACCCGCAGGCCATCAGCCGGTTCCGGGTAATCAGCCTGCAGGGCCTGGAAACAAGCCGCCAATGTTTCCCGTGTGGGCGCGCCTGGCAGGAGCAAATGCAGGTGTTTGTCATAGCGGCGACGCAAGCGAAGCACCAGGCGCGAGCCAGCGGCGCCGAGGAAAGATGGGCTATTTCCCATGCGTTTGCCCAAATTGGACACTTGGCGGTGATAATTTCACAGTGACCCTATTACAAACTTGGTAAACATTTCGCATGTCTGAACAACCCTTGCCCCCTGCAGCAGCAAATGCTGCTTGGCGTTGGTATGTCAGACTGAGCCATTGGTTGTGGTGGCTGGTGGTCGGTTTCTGGTCGATCATGCTACTTGCCACCGCTGCATTGCACTGGTGGATTGTGCCGCGAATACTCGACTGGCAACCACAAATAGAGGCCATGGCATCCAAGGCCTGGGGCGTGCAGCTCACTATCGGCCAATTGCAATCAGCGTCTGAGGGATGGGTGCCCACTTTCATTTTGTCGGAGGTGGTTTTGCGCAACCAGCAACAACAAGAGGTGTTGCGTTTGCCCCAAGTTCGTGTCAGTTTGTCACCCGCTTCCTTGCTGGGTTTGACCTTGGACCGCATTGAATTCAAAGCCCCCGAGCTTGAAGTCAGGCGCGATGCGCAAGGCCGTTGGCTGGTAGCGGGCGTGTTGCTGGCTGAGCAGAACAATTCAGACGTGCTCGATTGGTTGCTGCGTCAACCGCACATCACGGTTCAAGAGGGCCGCTTGCGTTGGGTGGACGAATTGCTGCTACAGCCCGAAGTGGAGTTGTCAGAGGTCAATATCCAATGGCAAAACGGCTTGCGCAGCCACCAATGGCGACTGGATGCCAAGCCTCCCGCCGACTGGGGCCAGCCTTTTCAAATACAGGGCCAATTCAGCCAGTCATTGTTCAACAACCGTCCCAGTGATGTGTCGACATGGAAGGGCCGTTTTTATGCGCAAGTGCCTGAGCTCGATATCAGCCGCATGTCGGTGTATCTCCAGTCGGCAGCACATATTGACTCGCTCTCGGGCAAAGGCTGGTTGCGTGGATGGGCTGACATAGACCGAGGCGTGTGGAACAACCAGACCTTGGACCTGGGCTTGCGTGATGTTCAACTGCTATGGGACAAACAAAAAGACGCACTCGAATTTGAATCCGTCGCGGGACGTATCCGGCTGCAGTCTTGGATGGATGGGCTCGGTCATGAACTGTTGACCGAGCAACTCAGCGTCAAGCCCGCCAAAGGGCAAGCCTGGGCCAGTGGCAAAACACGCCTGGCTTGGCGCAAGCCAAGCCAAGACAATGAGCCGTGGGCGGCCACTGGCGAGTTGCACTTGGAAGACTTCCCGGTTGACGTGTTGGCGCGTATTGCCGAGCAACTTCCCTTGGGCGACCTCACACACGCGCGCTTGGCGCAAGCCAAGCCGCTGGGCCACGTGCATGCGCTGGATATGCAATGGTTTGATGCCGGTTCTGCAACGTTTCAATACAAAGCCCGTGGGCGGATCCAGCAGTTGCAAATCGAGGGCAGCGTTGCGGATCCATCCCGCAAACCCGAGGCCGACTGGTGGCCCGGTTTACAAAATGCCCATGTCGAATTTGATTTCAATGAACGGTCCGGCAAAGGGCAATTGAACGTGCAAGACGGCTATGTGGCATTGGTGAATTGGTTGGATGATCCGCTGGTTCCCGTCAAATCGTTCAGCACCGCACTGAGCTGGGGCAAAAAACAGGATCGCTGGCAAATCAGGCTGCAAAACGCGCAGGTCAATAATGCGGACGGACAAGGCAGCTTTGAGCTGAATTGGGAGGAAGGCGACACCAAGTTGCCCATGGGCCGTTTGGATTTACAGGTTCAGGTCCAGCGCTTGGAAGCCTCTAAGCTGCACCGTTATTTGCCCACCGATTTGGCTTTGCCGGCCAGACGCTATGTGCGAGATGCTTTGAGCACCGGTTGGTTTGACAAGGCCACATTACAGCTGCAGGGGCCGCTCGACCATTTCCCCTTTCACAAAACCAATGACGGTGTATTTAGTGTTCGCGCGCCTTTTCTTCAATTAGGGGTTCAATACGCACCGCCCATCACTGCCGCAAGAGAAGCCAAAGCAGCGCCAAATAACTGGCCTGCGGTTCAGCAAGCCAATGGGGAGTTGGTGGTCAACCGCAATCAATTACAGGTCAAATCCAACAATGCGCGCATCGGACCGATGGCGGCCATGCAAATCACGCAACTTGATGTTCAGATTCCGGACTTGAACGACATCGTGGCTGACGTCAGCGTCCAGCTCAAAGGCAACCTGAGCGACGCGCTGCTGACCACCAGCGCCTCACCCTTGTCTGAATCTGTGGGGCGATGGTTCAACGTTGCAGGTGTCAACGGCCAAGCAGACCACCAGTTTCGCTTGTTCTTGCCCCTCTCCAACCTGGACAACATGCGGGTTCAGGGATCGGTGAATTTGCTGGGCAATGACATACAAATGCAGGCAGCTGTTCCCAAACTCTTCAAAGCCAAGGGCGTGATTTATTACACGCAGTCTGGCTTGAACATTAACAATCTGCGGTTGAATTTTTTGGGCGGCGAGGCCAAGATGGACGGCGCATTGCGCTTCAATGAAAACCTTGCCGAAGGTGCCGCGCGTGTGAATATACAGGGCAGCATTTCATCAGATGCCATCAAACAGGCGCCAGAGTTTTCCAGCTTGACAGCGCTGACCGCGCGCTTGAATGGCACGACCAATTACACAGCCAGCCTGAGCCTGCGCCAAGGCCAGCCCGAATTGACCGTCCTCAGCAATTTACAAGGCATGGCCATCGACCTGCCAGCGCCGTTGGCAAAGCCGCCGACGACCAGCATGCCACTGCGTTTTGACAACAATGTCTTGCGCGCTGGTTCAGGCCGTGGCAGCGCCACACAAGATCAATTGCAGCTGAGTTTGGGTAACTTGCTGTCTGTTCGGTACTGGCGCGATATCAGCGGCAGCACACCCAGCGTTGTACGCGGTCAAATTCAATTGGGCAATTCGACCGCGTGGAAAGAACCCACGGACAACAGTGTGGTGTTGCAGGTCAAGCAAACCGCATTGAACATGGATGAATGGCAGCCGGTGCTCAACAGTTGGATGGACGATGAGGCAGTGGTTAAACCCGGCAACGCTTCACGCAGCGCTATGGTGTCTTACATGCCCACCAAGATGGATCTGCAAGTGCAAGAGTTGCTGTGGGCGGCACGCACTTACAACCAATTACAGCTCACCGCAGAAAAGCAACCCAAGCAATGGCGGATTCAGGCGCGTGCCACTGAGTTTCAAGGCATGGCCGACTACCGCCCTGCGCAAGACGGCACGGGCCCAAAAGTCAATGCGCATTTGACATATTTGTCGGTCCCGCCAACGGCTCTGGAAGAGGTCGAGGCTGTCATGTCGGACTCACCCAAAGACATGCCTGCACTTGAAATCGTCATTGACAACCTTGAGTTGCGCGGTATTGCACTGGGGCGTGCAGACATTGAAGGCTTTGCCCGAACCAACAGCACCGGCACCCGTGAATGGGTGTTGAACAAGCTCAATCTGACCATGCCCGAGGCCAGTTTCCAAAGCAAGGGACAGTGGGGCGGCGCGGCGAAAGCCGCTGCCAAACGGTCGCAATTGGAGTTCACGTTGCAAATCCAAGACTCGGGTGATTTGCTCAACCGACTGGGCTACAAAGGCGCCATGCGTAACGGCAAAGGCCGAATGGTCGGTCAAGTGGGATGGCAAGGTTCACCTTTCTCGCCCGACTACAACACCATGAGCGGCCAATTCAATGTCAATATGGAGCGCGGACAGTTTTTAAAAACCGAACCCGGTGTGGCCAGGTTGCTGGGCGTATTGACATTGCAGTCGTTGCCCAGACGCTTGATGCTCGATTTCAGCGACGTGTTCAGCGAAGGCTTTTTGTTTGACTTTGTGCGTGGCGATGTCGCGATTCAGCAAGGCATTGCCAGCACCAACAACTTGCAGATGAAGGGCGTGAGCGCGGCGGTGTTGATGGAAGGACGCGCTGATTTGAAAAATGAAACGCAAGACCTCAAAGTGGTGATCGTGCCCGAAATCAATGCGGGTACAGCATCACTGGTTTACAGCGCGATCAATCCCTTGGTGGGACTGACCACGTTTTTGGCGCAGTATGTATTGCGCAAACCCTTGATGAAATCCAATACGCAAGAACTGCATGTGCAGGGCACGTGGAAAGACCCCAAGGTCACCAAAAAAGACGGCTCGTCGCTGGACGGCAAACCGGGCACACCCGCCAAACCTGCGGATGCCAAGCCATGAAAGCCGCGTTGCTGCAAATGGTGTCGTCCGCCAATGTGCAAGACAACTTGGACACGGTGGCAAGTTTGATGTCACAAGCCGCACATCAACAAGCAGAGCTGGCGGTGTTGGCCGAGTATTTTTGTTTGATGGGGCACAAAGACACCGACAAATTGCATATCGCTGAAGCGTTTGGTGATGGCCCCATACAAACCCGCTTGTCCGCACTGGCCGCGCAGCACGCCCTGTGGCTGGTCGCTGGCAGTATGCCGTTGGCTGTGCCGGGAGACAGCCAGCGCGTGAGCAACAGTTGCTTGGTGTTCAGCCCCACGGGTGCTTGTGTGGCGCGCTACGACAAAATCCATTTGTTCCATTTCGACAATGGTACAGAACGCTATGACGAAGCGCGTGTGCAACGCGCCGGTGACACCCCGGTGTGCTTTGATTTGCCTTCACGCGACGGCCACACATGGCGCGTCGGTTTGAGCATTTGTTTCGATGTTCGTT
Organism: Bordetella parapertussis; assembly: GCA_945878065.1. Lineage (GTDB taxonomy): Bacteria > Pseudomonadota > Gammaproteobacteria > Burkholderiales > Burkholderiaceae_C > Limnohabitans > Limnohabitans parapertussis_B. The sequence continues at coordinate 25,598 of CAMDXA010000024.1, forward strand.
TTCCTGCGCTTTATCAGCAATTGGCCAGCATGGGCGCCCATGTGGTGCTGGTACCCAGCGCGTTTACCCACACCACTGGCCAAGCACATTGGGAATTGCTGGTTCGTGCGCGGGCATTAGATAACTTGGTGTGGATAGGGGCGGCGGCACAGGCCGGTGAACACGACAACGGCAGGCGCACTTGGGGACACTCTATGTGGGTGGACCCGTGGGGGCAAGTGATTGCGTGTCAACCGCAACAGGCGGCGTGCGTGGTGACTGAACTGAATATGCAGGTGCTGCGCGAACGCAGGGCGCAAATCCCTGCATTGAACAGCGCTTCAGTGTGAATCATTCCTGGTCATCGCGCTCGCCTTTGCGACGTCCGGAGAACATGGTCCACCAAACGATCAGCACCAAGATCAGTCCGGCGCCCAAGGCTTCAAGCAAAATTAGCAACATGTGTTTATTTCCAAGTTCAGCGCTGACTGTAATCTTTGTGCGCAAACCCATGGCATGTTTGTGGCGATTCGTCGGTCGTTGGAGCGTGCCATTGTTGCTGGTGGCATGTGCCACCAAGCTGCCATTGCCGCCAGCTGCACCTGCTCCCAGCAGTTCGCCGCCAGCAGCGCTTGGCATACCAACGGTACCCGCCATGTCCGCGCCATCCCTGCCCATCCCTGCAGCCAGCACAGAAAAACGCAGCCGACTCGTGGCGGTGGAGTGGCGCGATCTGCCGGGTTGGGACAAAGAATCTATGCCTGAGGTTTGGCCGGTGCTGCTGGGCAATTGCGAACGCCCCATGGGCCTGTTGGCAGCATTGTGTCCACAGGTCATGCGTTTGACCTTGGCCAGCGACCAAGAGCAGCGCGAGTGGCTGATGCAAACCCTACAACCCCACCGTATCGAATCTTTGGATGGCCAAGCCGGCGGTTTGCTGACCGGTTACTACGAACCGGTGCTCGAGGCCCGAAAGATTCCAGGCAACGGGTTTTCGGTGCCCGTGTACCGCCCGCCTGCGGGTTTGAAATCAGGGCTGCCGTGGTACACACGGCAAGAGATTGAAAGCCAGCAAGCCGCGCAAGCGGCATTGCACGGGCGAGAAATTGCATGGCTGGCAGACCCGGTGGATGCCATGGTGTTGCACATACAAGGGTCGGGGCGTTTGCGTATCACCGAGTTGGATGGGCGGGTGCGGACGGTGCGAGTGGCGTTTGCGGCATCGAATGAACAGCCTTACCAAAGCATCGGGCGCTGGTTGTTGGACAACGGCGAAACCAAAGATGCCTCTTGGCCAGGTATCAAGGCATGGCTGCAGCGTAACCCGCAAAAATCACAAGCATTGTTGTGGGTGAACCCAAGGTATGTGTTCTTCAATGAAGAGCCCATCATCGATGCCAGCAGCGGGCCGCGCGGCGCGCAAGGCGTGCCACTGACACCCGGGCGTTCGGTGGCCATTGATCCGCTGAGTGTGTCCTATGGCACGCCGTTGTGGTTGGCCACGCCCGGGCCGACACAAAGCCTGCAGCGTTTGGTGCTGGCGCAAGACACAGGCAGTGCCATCGTCGGGGCTGTGCGCGCCGATTTGTACATGGGCACAGGTGCAGCGGCGGGTGAACTGGCCGGACGCATGAAACAACCATTGCGCTTGTGGGCGCTGCTGCCCAAAACGCCTTAAGGTGTAGAAGGGATTCTCTTGGGCTTCATCATTGTGTTGGCCGTGCCAGTGTTTTTTCTGGCCATTGCTTTGGAGTGGTGGTGGGGGTGGCGCGCATCTCAGCGCGGACAGTTACATCTGCAAACCTACCGCCTGGATGACGCGATCAACAGCATCAGTCTTGGGGTTATCAGCCAATTAAGCGCGGTGTTTACCGTATGCAGGTTTGTGGATGCTGTCCACTTACTATGTGGCACAGGCATTGATCGTTGCGGGTGTGTTGCGGTCTATGCAACTGCCGCCTGTGTCGGTAGACAAACCACGGCATCAGTTCAGCCAGTTCAGAAACACCTGAGCCACTGCCGCGGGTTCTTCCATGGTCAGCATGTGACCGGCGTTGGCAATCACACACACCTCGGTTTTCGCGGGCAACAAATCTGCCATGGCGCGGTGCTGCGCCACATCAGCCCAGGCGTCGTGTTCGCCGGTCATGACCAGGCAAGGGACGTGGATGCGTGTCAGCACATCGCTTGCGTCAAGCCGGTTCAGCAAGGCGTGTTGTTGGCGTTCAAACACAGTTGCTGATTTGCGCTCGAACATGTCGGTGATTGCATTGATCAACACCACCTCTTTCAGCCGTGCAGGCGCCACCATGTGTTGCACCCATTGCGTGGCCATGGTGCCTACGCCTTGGGATTGAGCGATGGTCAGCAACTGCATGCGACCGGCACGTTCTTTCAATCCGGCCTCGCCATCGGCCAAAGGCAAATAACCGGTGTTCATCAGCGCGATGCGACGCACACGCTCGGGCGCGAGCCGGTACACCTCTAAAGCCACACGCCCGCCCATGGAGTGCCCGGCCATGTCGAAGCGTGGTGGTGCGTTTTTGAGTAGGCGATGTGCCATGTCTACGAGTGATTCGCAGTCGCCGTGGTCGGCGATTTGTATTTTTTGATGGGGAAGCAATGGCAGTAATGTTGACCAGACGCTGTGGTCGCACATCAGGCCGGGGATGAGGATGAGGGGTGTGGCCATGGCGGGGTGACGACCAGCTCACCCTAGCTTTTTAAGCAACAACTCGTTCACCTGTGCCGGGTTCGCCTTGCCCTTGCTGGCTTTCATGATCGGGCCGACCAGGCCGTTCAAGGCTTTGGTGTTACCCGCTTTGAACTCTTCGACGTTTTTCGGATTGGCGGCCAGCACCTCGTTGATGATGGCCTCCAAGGCGCCGGTGTCGTTCATTTGCTTGAGGCCTTTGGCTTCGATGATGCTGTCGATCACCGAAGCGGCTTGAGTGATGTCGTTCAAGTTGTCGCCGACCGCTACTTTGCTTTCGTTCCAAAGCGCATCAAACACTTGCTTGGCGGCGTTGTTGCTGATGATGTTGTCGCTGATCCGCGAGATCAATGTGGCCAATTGCAATGCGTTTACACGCTCCTGCGCTTGTTCAAACGCCAAGTCATCCGCATTCATGCGCCGCGATAACTCACCCATGATCCAGTTGCTCGCCAGCTTAGCCTGTCCGCAAGCTTTGGCGGTCTCTTCAAAATAAGCCGCCATGGCTTTGCTTTGCGTCAGCGTGGTCGCGTCGTACTCGGGCAAACCGTATTGCGCCACAAAGCGCTCTGCCATGACGCGCGGCAACTCGTCCATTTCACTGCGCACGCGCTCGACCCATTCGCGCGAAATCACCAGCGGCGGCAAATCCGGGTCGGGGAAGTAGCGGTAATCGGCAGCATCCTCTTTGGTGCGCATGGCGCGGGTCTCGCCGGTGTCCGGGTTGAACAACACCGTGGCTTGTTGAATCGCGTGTCCGTCTTCGATCTGCTCGATCTGCCAGCGCACTTCATAGTCAATCGCCTGCTGCATGAACTTGAAGCTGTTCAGGTTTTTGATTTCACGCCGTGTGCCCAATGGCGCACCGGGTTTGCGCACCGACACGTTCGCGTCGCAGCGGAAACTGCCTTCTTGCATATTGCCGTCGCAAATACCGATCCATGTCACGATCTTGTGCAACTCTTTGGCGTAGGCCACGGCTTCTTCGCTGGAACGCATATCGGGCTCGGTGACGATTTCCAAAAGCGGCGTACCGGCGCGGTTCAGATCGATGCCAGAATGGCCCCGTCCATTTCCAATGGACGCTCCAAGGCTTGAGTCTTCATGCAGCGACTTACCCGCATCCTCTTCCAAATGCGCTCGCACTAAACGAACGGTCTTCTTCTCGTCACCCAAAAAGAACGACACCGCGCCGCCTTGCACCACCGGTATTTCAAACTGGCTGATCTGGTAGCCCTTGGGCAGGTCAGGGTAAAAATAATTTTTACGCGCAAACACGCTGCGCTCGGCGATGTGCGAGCCTAGCGCCAAGCCAAGTTCGATGGCGCGTTCGACCGCACCTTTGTTCATCACGGGAAGCGTGCCGGGCAAAGCCAGGTCGACCGCGCAGGCTTGAGTGTTCGGCTCGGCCCCAAAAGCGATGGACGCACGGCTGAAAATTTTGCTTTGTGTGGACAGTTGGGCGTGGGTTTCGAAGCCGATGACAACTTCGTAGCCATGGAAAAGTTTGGTGGCGCTCATTTAAACGCCCTCCGGTTTGGCATGGTGAAAATCAGTGGCTTGCTGAAAGCGATGCGCCACGTTCAGCAGTTGCGCTTCCTGCAAATAATTACCTATGAGTTGCATGCCTACTGGCAGGCCCATGTCGCCCAAGCCCACAGGAATACTCATGCACGGCAAACCCGCCAGCGAGGCAGGCAAGGTGAAGATGTCGGCCAAATAGTTAGCGACTGGGTCATCGGATTTATCGCCTAGCTTCCATGCCGTGGTAGGTGCGACAGGCCCGGCAATCAGATCGCATTGCGCGAATGCTTGTTGAAAATCATTGGCAATCATGCGGCGGATTTTTTGTGCTTGCAAATAGTAAGCGTCGTAATAGCCGTGCGACAGCACATAGCTGCCGATCATGATGCGGCGCTTCACCTCATCGCCGAAACCTTCGGAGCGGGTGCGTTGGTACATGTCGGCCAGATCGGAAAACTCTTTGGCGCGGTGCCCGAATTTCACGCCGTCAAAACGGCTTAAGTTGCTGGAGGCTTCAGCGGCGCAGACAATGTAGTAGACGGGGATGCTTAATTGGGCTTGCGGCAGGCTCACCTCTACCAATTCGGCTCCGAGGGATTTGTAGTGAGCAAGAGCTTCTTGAATACGTTTTTGAACTTCAATGTCTGTACCTTCGCTGCGACGCGCTGGAGTATTGCCATCAAATTCAACTTGTGAACCGCCGCCCAGCCATTCACGCGGGTGACCAATTTTCAAAGGCCCGCCATCCTTGCCCGCTTTTGCCAACGGTTTATCCCCCGCTGGCATGGCCATCAGCCTCGAAAAATCTTCGTTCGCCACATTCAACGATGTGGAGTCGCGGTCCAAATCCGGCCCGCACATCGCCGACAACAACAAGGCGCAGTCTTCGGCGCTGCGCGCCATCGGTCCTGCTTGGTCCAAGCTGGAAGCAAACGCCACCATGCCGTAGCGCGAGGCGCGTCCATACGTGGGCTTGATGCCGGTGATGCCGCAAAACGCAGCGGGCTGGCGGATCGAGCCGCCGGTGTCGGTGCCGGTGCTCGCGGGCACCAAGCGCGCGGCCACGGCGGCGGCGCTGCCGCCCGAAGAACCGCCCGGCACACGCGAGCGGTCCCAAGGGTTGCTGACCGGGCCGTAGGCCGAGTTTTCGTTGGCCGAGCCCATGGCGAATTCGTCGCAGTTGAGCTTGCCCAAAGTGACCATGCCCGCGCCGTCCAAGCCCAGGCGTTGCACGATGGTGGCGTCAAAGGGCGATTGGTAGCCCTTGAGCATCTGGGATCCGGCGGTGGTGGGGAAGTCGCGGGTGACAAAAATGTCTTTGTGCGCGATGGGCACACCGGTCAAACAGCCGCCGGTGCCGGCGGCCAGGTGCGCGTCGGCTGCGCGGGCTTGGGCCAGCGTGGCGTCTGGTTTGAGGCTCAGGAACGAACCCGAGGTATCGGCTTGGGCACGGGCCAGAAAATGCTGCGTCAGCTCGACGGCACTGAGTTCTTTGGCGCGCAAGGCGCCGCTGAGTTCGCTCAAGGATTGGAGGTGAAGGGCTTGTGTCATGGGGTTTCCTTCACTCGATGACCTTGGGCACCAAAAACAGGCCCTGCTCGACGGCGGGGGCGCTGCGCTGGTTGGCTTCGCGTTGGTTGGGCTCGCAGGCCACGTCGGGGCGCAGGCGCAGGGCCACTTCGCCCATGACCTCGGTGGGGTGGGCCAAGGGCGTGATGCCGTCTGTGTTGACGGCCTGCATTTGGTCGACGATGTCGAAAAAACCGTTGAGTTGGCCGAGCAAGCGCGTTTGTTGCTCGGCGTTGAATTCCAAGCGGGCCAAATGGGCGATGCGCTCGATGTCGGGCAGGGTCAAAGACATGCGTTGGGGTCCTGGTAAAAAACGGCGGACAATTCACCCCCCAAAAGGGCGGGTTCGCTGCCGCTGGATGCGTTGTGTTCCGAGCAAAACCGCCCATGTGGGGACGGGTCAATACTGTATTATCTAAGGTTTGACCATTGTGTCTGGGTTGTACCCCTTAGGATTTCATCATGTTTGAAGCTTTTCGTCGGCACTTTTCCACCGACCTGGCCATCGATTTGGGCACGGCCAACACGGTCATTTACGTCCGTCACCGCGGCATCGTCTTGAACGAACCCTCGGTGGTCTCGATTCGCCACGAAGG
>CAMDXA010000025.1 GCA_945878065.1 Bordetella parapertussis
AAAATTTCCGGTTGCTGCGGATAGCGCTCCGACCATTCCCAGGATTGCACCAACTCGGGAGAAAAATAAAACATGTAGGAATGACTCTCCGAGTCGCAGCGCGCCCCCGGATAACGGTTGTGGTGCCAAGTTCCACCGACTCCTTCAGCGGCCTCTAGGACTTTGACCCGCAATCCGAGTTGGTCACGCAGCGTGTGCAATTGGTACATGCCGGACAAACCAGCGCCCACAATGATGGCGTCCAAAGGCTGCTCAAGCGTAGAAGGATTCAACATACAAGGAATGGTAGCGCATCAAGCTTCACACAGCTTGCGACAGAGGAAAAACGCCCATGGCGAGCGGTTGTGATCAGGCATAGCCCGGTGGTGGCTGAAATGCCGCAAATTCTTTCTCCAACATTTTGGCCATTTGCAAGCACAGCATGTCACCGTATTGCGGCCCGATGATTTGCACCCCACAAGGCAGCCCTTCAGGGGTCAATCCCGTCGGTACCACGGTGGACGGCAAATAAGCCATGCCTGAGTACCCGGCCCAAAACAACTGGGTCGTGCTGGGCTGCGGTTGCCCGTTGACGTTGATCATGCGCTCCCAGCGTTCATTTTGCTGCTGATGGGGAAAAGCAGTGGTCGCAGCTGTCGGGCACAACAACACATCGTAGTTCTTGAAAAATGCATCCCATTGCAATTGCATGCGGTAACGCTTTTCATGCAGCAGCAGCCATTCGTAATGCGACAACGCACAACCGCGCAACATCCAGGCTTCGTAATCCTCTCTGCCGGGGTCAAGTGCTGCGCTGCGCTCTTGCACCGACTGCCATTGCGATGCGCTCAAATTGCGGGCGGTGGCTGCACGCAACAACAAAATAAACGTCTGGTGCGCGTCATGCAAATCGATGTCCGGCCTGGCGGTGTCACTGACCTTCGCGCCGGACCGGGCCAAAAAATCTGCCACGGCTTGTATTCTGTGCTGCACTGCCATGTCTACCTCGGCGGTGTCGGCGGTCTTGAGCACCGCCACTTTGAAATCTTTCCAGTGAGTGTGTTGCGGTTTTTTGAGGTTGACTCGCCAACCTCGAGACACCACATCATCGCCACCAGCGATCACCCGTAACGCCAGCTCCAAGTCTCTTGCACTGCGTGCCATAGGTCCGACCACGGCCAAGTCATCCGGCGATTGGAAATGGGGCAATGCATGTCCTTGCACCGAGCACAAACCAAAAGTGGGTTTGTGGCCGTACACACCACAGTAATGCGATGGGTCACGAATAGAAGCCCCGATATCGCTGCCTGTTTCCAAGCCAGTCAATCCTGCGGCCAATGCAGCGGCCGACCCACCGGATGATCCTCCAGGTACCAAAGCCGTGTTCCATGGGTTGTTCGTGGTGCCATAGACCGGGTTGAATGTCTGCCAATCGGCCAACATGGCGGGAACATTGGTTTTGCCAAACACAATCGCACCCGCGGACTTGTAACGCTTCACAACATCTGCGTCATCGGCTGGCACGTGGTCACGCAAATCCATGCGGCCCCAGGTGCTGGGCAAACCTTGAACATCAAATGATTCCTTGATGGTCATGGGCACACCATGCAATGGACCCAAACGCTCACCGCGCATGGTCTGGCGGTCTGCTGCACGTGCCTGTTGACGGGCGCGATCGATATCGGTCACCACAATGGCGTTGAGCGCGGGGTTGAATCGCTCGACGCGTTGCAAGTACGCATCCAATAACTCAAGACTGCTGAATTTTTTTCGGCGAATATCGCTGGCGAGTTGGTAGGCAGAGGCAAATGGGCGAAAGTTCATGGCTGCGACAAATCCATTCAAGGTTGAGAATGCCACACGGCAAAAATGCCGTGCCGGATACTAATTGCAAATGGCATGGTTACCAGGAATGGGTACCGCCAGTGCAAACACGAATTCATCTTTCATGATGTTAAAAACTTTGCATGATTTGTCACCCTTGGGGGTAGCAAACACCAAATTGCATTGACCAAATCCTTCTTGGCCCCGACCCCATTCGGCGCGGAGATAGCGAATTTTTGACTCAGGTACTTCAAATTCTTTGGACACACCCGCGATATCGTTTTTGCCATAACCACGGATAAGTTTGCAATTTTCCTGCGTGACAAATAGCATTTGCGGCTGGGTTCGGGCCAGCGCACCGCAAGTCAGCATCAGGCCAAATACCCACGATAAAACTGTTTTGCCCCGCAAAAAAACCACCGCATTAAATGGCGGACATGGCTTAAAAAAATAATTTACAGCCACTGCTTGACATCAATTTTTTGGTGTCTGATCAAGCCCTGAAAACTTTCATAAGTGGCTCGAATACCCGCCTCTAAGGGCACTTGCCCATAGTCGCCAATGTAGGCGCGAAGGGGTTCGTCAGAATGGTTCATGGGGAAAGCCAGGGGCTCACCCATGATCTCGATCTTCGCCTCTGGCACCAATGCCTGGAGAATGGACATGCCCTGTTCCACACTGGCATATTGGCCATTCAAATCAAACACGGGGGCGCCTGTGCGCAACTGGGCGACGCTGCGAATGAATGCGCTGGCGACTTCACCCGCAAACAACCACGACACATCGCCGCTGAATGGGATCGCGTAGGGTTTGGCCGCAGCGGCTGCCAAAATAGCTACGGTGGTTTTTGAAGTCATGCCTTGGTCGCGCCCGACGCCATACACCACGCCCGGGCGTATGCCCACACTGTGCAATCCGTTTTCCTCGGAATACACCTTAGCCGTTTGTTCGTTGCAGTATTTGTATGCGCCATACAAAGTGGACATGGCGCCACCGTTGTCCAAAGCCCCGTAAGCCGCCACTGAACTGGCATACGTCAGTCTTTGCACACCATGGGCCTTGGCCGCTTCAAACACATTGACCGTCCCCACCACATTGACCAATGCCCCAGCCACAGGGTCGGCTCGGCAAAAAGGCACTTGCAAAGCGGCCAAATGAATAATGGCTTGGGCACCACTTTTTTTCACGACCGCTTTCACCGCCTGCGTGTCAGCGATGTCGCCGGCATGCCAGACCACTCGATCCAAAGCCGCGTCATCCATCAACATGCCTGGCCTGCGTTTGTCTATTTGCAGATCAAACGCATGCACTTCAACACCTGCATGTTCGAGCAATGCCAAGGTCCAACTGCCGATGCAGCCACCCGCTCCGGTGACCAGCACTGGGCCGTCAAACTCTTTGGCAGACACTGGAAAAAAATCAAACATGCCGAACTCCTGTGAAATGAAAAAATTTTTGAACCAAAATTTCAAACCTATTGCCGAGCCAGATACACGCCACCCACCACCATGGTCATGCCCCACAAAGCCAGATGAGAAAACGATTCACCAAACAGCGCCCAAGCCACCAATGCCGTGCATGGCGGCACCAGATAAAACAAACTCGCCACATTCACTGCACTGCTTTGCCTGATCAACCAATTCAACAAACTGACAGCGCCAACTGACAAGACCAATACCAACCAGCCCAACGCAAACACCATTTCACCCGTGAAATCCATTCGGCCGGTTTCAAACCACCATGCACATAATCCAGTGATCACAGCGGTCGGTATGAATTGCGCCACCACACCGGTGCGCCAATCAAAAGACGGACAAAATCTTTTTTGATACAAGGTGCCAAATGTGATGGCAACCAATGCGAAAACCGAGGCCAATAACGCTTGCCAAGTAAACACCGCCGCCATTTTGTTCGCAACCACCAAAGACACGCCTGCCAACCCCAGTAACATTCCCAGCCATTGGCGTGCTCGCACCGTTTCGCCCAACAACCCACCTGCGCAAACAGCCGTCAGCAATGGCTGCAAGCACACGACCAACGCGGCCACACCCGCTGGCAGGCCCAGCGAAATGGCGACAAACACACCGCCCAAATAGCCCGCGTGAAGCATCAAGCCGGCTATCCCAATATGCCACCAGTCACGGCCACGGGCAGGCCATGGTGCTTTGGTAGCGATGGCAATCCCCCACATCAATGCAATGACGGCCAGATAGCGAACAAACAAAAATGTCAGTGGCTCGGTGTGCGGCATGCCCAAGCGTGCCCCGATGAAACCCGTAGACCACAAGGCCACGAACAACCATGGAAAAAATCGGTGAAAACGCAGGAGCATCAGAAACACTTTAGGCGAGGAGAACGCGAAATCATCATTCTTTGAAGGTGACTGATCAGTCAGTCAACCATACATCACCACCAGGGGTAGAAATCCGGCATGTCACTGGATGCTTTGTCCGTGAATACCGGTTTGCGCTTTTCCAAAAATGCCGCCACCCCTTCTTTGCCGCTGGTCTGGCTGGCATAAAAAATCGCCAGTGAATCCACTTGATGCGCTTTTAAGGGATGGTCTTGCGCCGAATTGCGATACAGCATTTGCCGGGTCAATGCGATAGCCACAGGACTGTGCGCCAGAATTTGGCGGGCGAGTTGATAAGCTTGGGGTAGCAATTCATCGCTGCTGACCACTGACTTGACATAGCGTGCTGCCAGCAGGGTGTCTGCATTCAAAATTTCTCCGCTGTAACACCACTCTAATGCGGTGGGCAAGCCGACCAAACGCGGTAAAAACCAACTCGAACAAGCTTCTGGTGTGATGCCGATCTTGTTGAAAACAAAACCCACACGTGTTTTTTCGCAGGCAAAACGAATGTCCATCGCACATGTCATGGTCGCGCCAATGCCCACAGCTGCCCCATTGATCGCACCAATGATGGGCTTTTTACATTCGTACATGGCCAGCACCACTTTGCCACCAGAGTCACGTACACCGTTGGCCATGTCCGCGTCGTCGAGTTTGTCCTGCATGTCTTCAAGCGTGGGATGCATTTGCGTGTTCAAACCAAACACATTGCCGCCGACACCTAAATCCATGCCGGCACAAAAAGCCTTGCCCGCTCCAGTGACAACGATGACACCGACGTCATCGTCCTGACTGGCGGTTTGAAAAGCCTCTATCAATTCATGCGACATCTCGACCGTGAATGCATTTAAATGCTCGGGTCGGTTGAGTGTCAACGTCAGGATCTTGTTTTCAACTGCGTAAGTGAGGGTGCTGTAGGTGCGCATAAAAACCCGCTGAAATAACCATTATCGGGTCATCTCAACGGCTGAACGCCGACGCCTTCTTTTGTAAACCGTTTTGATGCGCCAACCCAGCTTCACCAGCACATAGCCCAGCAAAGACGAGCTGATTGCAAATGTGGCCATACCTAACAAAATCGGCCAGGCATAAGTGGCCAACCATTGGGAGGGCAAGGCCGAAAAGGTCACCTCAGGCTGGAGTTGCTCACCCATCATTACCGCACCCAATTGATAGGCCAGCCATAACCAAAACCCTATGGTCAAGGGATTGGTCACCATGGTCATCAAGGCGGCAGCGGGGATATTGGCGCGCCACCATACGCAATGCGCCGCCGCAACAAAAATTTGACCAGCAGGAACAGCAAACGCCCAAAATAAACCGACCGCTACACCACGCGCCAAGGTCTCGTGTTGCGCTCGCCACAGTTGCCCGTCCAGCACCCGATGCGCAATGGGCTTGAGCCACGGATGGTTGGACAAAAACTCCTTGCCCGGCACCCATCGACGCGCACCTCCCATCCAGTCGTTTGAATCATTTTTCATGGAATCTCAGGCTTTGCGGGCCATTAAATAAGTCATTTTGCACGAAACATTCGCCCTGCACCCAGCAGGGAAAGGCGATTCAACATTCAGTTTTAAGCTGGGTATTTGAATCAATTCATCAGTAATTACATGGTGTAATTCATCGCATTGCCCAGCGCTGACGCGCCCTCCTTTGCAACGGGTGCCGCTCAACGAAGCACCCCACATTTAAATTTCTGATCAAGGTATCCATGGAAACTGTTGCTCCCCTCTGGTTGTGGCTCACATTTGGTGTGATTGTGTTGACCTCACTGTTCATCGATTTTGTGGTGCTGAAAAAGCAAGGCGCACACGATATTGGCGTCAAAGAAGCGCTGAACTGGTCGATTATTTGGATTGCGCTCAGCTTTGTGTTCAACGGTTTATTTTGGTGGGCGGTGAAAGACAGCACGGGCTCTACCGAATTGGCCAATACCAAGTCACTGGAATTCCTCACCGGCTACTTGATTGAAAAATCTTTGGCCGTGGACAACATTTTTGTCTTCTTGATGATCTTCACTTACTTCGCCGTACCCTCGCCCTTCCAAAAACGGGTGCTGATGATTGGCATTGTGGGAGCCATCGTGCTGCGTACTGTGATGATTCTGGCCGGCGGTTGGCTGATGGCAGAGTTCCACTGGGTGCTGTATGTGTTTGGTGCATTTTTGGTGCTGACCGGCATCAAGATGTGGTGGGCAGCAGGCAAAGAGCCTGATTTGAACACCAACCCCGCCTTGAAGTTGTTGCGCAAGTACATGCAGATCAGCAAAAACTATGACGGCGAAAAATTTTGGACCATTGAAAACGGTAAAAAAATTGCGACCCCGTTGTTCATGGTGATTTGTTTGATTGCGCTGACCGATGTGATTTTTGCGGTGGACTCCATCCCCGCCATTTTTGCCATCACCAGCGATCCGTTCATCGTGTTAACCAGCAACGTGTTTGCAATTTTGGGCCTGCGTGCGATGTATTTTTTACTGGCCGCTGTCGCCGACAAATTCCATTTGTTGAACTACGGTCTGGCGGTGATATTGGTCTTCATTGGCACCAAGATGTGTTTGATTGACATCTACAAAATTCCGGTGAGTATTTCTCTGGCCGTGGTGATTGGTATTTTGATACTCACCATGGTGCTGAGCGTGCGTACCGCAAAACCGGAACCGCGGAACTGAGTTTGCTTCAGGCTGATGGTCTGAGCAATCGCTGAACCAGTGGGTGCTGAACTTTCTTTTCAGTGCCCACTGCAAAGAAGTGCTCCGTCACGCCTTCGCATGGACCGATGCGTTTGACCGCGTAATGTGCAATCAATTCCTCATGCACCCATTCCGCTACCGGGAACACACCCATGCCACTGGAACCAAAGGTTTTCAATAACGCACTGTCTTCAAACTCACCCACGATACGCGGGCGAATTCCTCGTTGTTCAAACCATGCCTCTAGTCGGTCGCGACTTGCCGTATGCGTGGTTGGCAGCAGCATAGGTAATTCATTCAGACATTCAGGAAAACGAAGTTTCGACGTTTTCATCAAAGCCGGTGTGCCATACCAAGCCATGTTCGAGGATCCCAAACCGTGGCTATAGAGTTTCATGTTTGGATTCGCCGGGGCGGGTCGATCAGAAATGACCACATCCAATTTATGCAACGCCAAGTCACCCAACAAATCATTGAAATTGCCTTCATGGCAGAGCAGACGTAACTGCGATTCATTGGCCACGGGTGACAACAAACGGTGCACCACCAACTTCGGCAGTCCGTCACTGATTCCCAGACGCAAGCGAACCACAGGCGTACTCATGGCATCTCTGACGCGAGCCGGCAGTTCTTCGCCGAGTTGAAAAATGGTGTCGGCCTGCTGCATCGCAGCCACGCCAGCGTCGGTCAAAGCCAGTCCGCGCCCTGCTGGTTTGAGCAATTCGCAACCCAAGGACCGCTCTAACTCGCGAACCTGAGCGCTCACGGTTTGCACAGCCATGTCAAGCTTGTCTGCGGCACGAGAGATGCCGCCCTCTTTGGCAACCACCCAAAAATAGTACAAATGCTTGTAGTTGAAGGACGCGCTCATAGTCAGTATTAAAGGGAATAAAGATAAGGAATTATCTGCTTTTTAAGAAGTTGCCAACCCCTTATCTTTCAAGCCTTCGTATTGACAAGGAGATCTTCACCATGCGATTCAATGCCCACCAACTCACTGGCCGCTCACATGCTGCGCAAAGTTCTGCACCAGATACCTTGCTCGCCGTCAGTGGAAACAAGGTTCTGCGCAATACCTATGCACTGCTCGCCATGACCTTGTTGTTCAGTGCAGCAGTGGCCACGGCATCTGTCAGCTACCAATGGCCTGCACCAGGCATCATCCTCACACTTGTGGGCTATTTTGGGTTGCTGTTTACGGTCTACAAATTGCAAAACAGCGCCTGGGCACTGCCTGCCGTATTTGCCCTCACCGGTTTCATGGGCTACACACTCGGCCCGATGTTGACGCATTCATTGAATTTGCCGGGCGGTGGCCAAACCGTTTCACTGGCATTGGCCGCCACTGGCGCCACATTCTTGGCGCTTTCAATCTATGTGTTGATCACGCGACGCGACTTCAGTTTCATGGGTGGTTTTTTATTTTGCGGCATGGTGATTGCACTGGTTGCCGGACTGGGTGCCATGTTTTTTGAATTGACCGCGCTCAGCTTGGCCGTGTCAGCCATGGTGGCCTTGTTGTCTGCGGGCATGATCCTGTTTGAAACGAGCCGCATTGTGAATGGCGGTGAAACCAATTATGTGTTGGCCACGGTCAGTTTGTTTGTGTCTATCTTCAATTTGTTCACCAGCTTGCTCAGCCTGTTTGGCCTAGGCAACTCAAGCGAATAAGCGCTGTTTTTTGGCAACAACAACCCCTTTTCAATTCTAGGAAAACACATGAAATGTCCACAATGCAAAGACAACGCACTGGTCATGTCTGAGCGACAAGGCATCGAGATCGACTACTGCCCAAGTTGCCGAGGCATATGGTTAGACAGAGGCGAGCTTGACAAGCTGATTGAGAAAGCGACAAGTGGACAGTCAGCTTTGTCACAAGCTCCCGTACAAGCCCCTGCACACAGAAATCAGGGCCATGAAAGAGTTGTGTACCGTGATGATTCACGACATCACCACTACAAACAAAAATCATGGCTGAGCGATATATTTGACTGACACACTTGAGTACCCCCAGCTAGCTGGGGGGGTTCTCATTGGGGATCCCCATTTTTATAATGGTTAAAAAAGAGGGGTATCGCCTGTGAAAAAATTTCTTATTGTCTTGTGCGCCATTGCCAGTTTTACAGCATCTGCGGAATGGGTACTTGTGTCGAAAAATGAAGTCGGCACGTCTTTGTATGTTGACCCCAATATCAAAATCAAGGGCAATCTCCGCATGTTCTGGCACATGCAAGATTTGCCTAATGCGGACACGCAAGGCGATATGTCTTACCGTGGAATTTGGCAATACGACTGCACTGAAAAATTACAGCGCAATATGCAAGTGGCTGCATTCAAACAGCCCATGGCAGTGGGTCAAAAATCCGACGAGGCCTACCAACCTTCAGACTGGGTCATGATTGGCAAAGACCCCAGCAGTCAGGCCATGCTCACTTTTGTGTGCTCACGCTGACATGCGGATACGCTAGCGGCTTATGGTCTGGGTGCCAAACTTTGTATTTATGCATGCACTTTCCATAGGCGTCTGACTGTTCAAATAGAACCAACCATGCATGCAAGGCCTGCCACCCTTGCGCGTCAAACCACACTTTGTCAACGTGGGCAAACTGTCTCACAAAGGGGGCAAGGGCTGCGTCTGCAAACCCCCAATGGTCACCGCTTAAAAAAGCGGACGTTGTCAAGGCTGTGTTCAATCCATGGAGCAGCACTGCCGCTGCATCCCGGTCACTCAAGCCATTTGTCAACTGATAACGGCTTGGGTATTTGTACCGATCAAGATGGTGTTTGAACACATCATCAAACTGTTGCACCAAGGCCAATTGATTGGCCAAGCTGCCGCTGTCTTTGGGCAGCCATACTTGCGGGTCGCTCTGCTGCAAAGCCCACAACATGATGTCAAGGCTTTGCTCAATCACACGGTCTGGCAACAGCAATACCGGCACGGTACCCTTGGGTGAAGCCGCCAGCAAACTTTGCGGTTTTTGTGCCAATGCCACTTCACGCAACTCGCAGCGTATGCCCGCAGACAACAAAGCCAAGCGGGCACGCATGGCATAGGGACAACGGCGAAATGAATACAACACCGGCGCATGCGCTGGCAACAGTTGTTTGATCAAGGTGTGTTTCTGCGGTTCGCCCAAGTGGATCTGGCCACGCGCCCTGGCCAATTGGAATTGCCGTTGTCGTTCCCGTGCGCGCTGCTTGTGTTCATCGCTGGTGGTGTGGTGACAACGGGGACAACTGACCCCCAACTCAAACAAAGGTGATTCGGTCATGCCTTCGGCCAACGGGTCGCGGCAACTGCGGCAAATGCCCAGTGTGCCTGGTACAAGCCCATGACCCACCGACGTTCTTTCATCAAACACAAAGCATTGGCCTTGCCACAGACTTTCTTCAGGCGGAATTTGCTCCAGGTATTTCAAGATGCCACCTTGCAAATGGAACACTTCTTCAAACCCGCTGGCCCGCATCAACGCGGTCGATTTTTCGCAGCGGATGCCACCTGTGCAAAACATCGCCACCCGCGGCTTGCGTCCATTGCGCTCTTGCAATTCACGCGCTTTTTGCGCCCATTGCGGCAACTGAGAAAAAGTTTGTATGTCCGGATTGATGGCCCCTGCAAATGTGCCGATTTCTATTTCGTAATCGTTGCGTGTATCGATCAGCACCACATCCGGTGAGGAGATCAACGCATTCCAGTCTTTGGGCTTGACATACGTACCCGCCATGTGGGTAGGACTGATGCCGGGCACACCCATGGTGACAATTTCTTTTTTCAAGCGCACTTTCATGCGGTAGAAAGGCGGCTTGTCGGCATATGAGGCTTTGTGCTCTAAATCGGCCAGCCGAGGGTCGCGGCGCAAATAATCAAGCACCGCTTGAACATCTGACGGCGCACCTGCGATTGTGCTGTTGATACCTTCACGCGCCAGCAACACCATGCCTTTGACATGGTGTGCTTCACAAAACGCCAGCAAAGGCGGTTTTAGCTCGGCAAAATCCGGCAGATCGACAAACTTATAAAACGCTGCTGTTAAATACACAGGGGAGGTAACTTCTGGATTCATGCAAGTATTTTGCCTTGACAGCCGCACAAGGCCAAAGACTGCTTCAACGCATGCCGAACGATTGTCTGCAAGGGTGTTGTTGGTCTGCGGCGATGAATTGAAAAAATTCACGCGCAGCTTGTTGCCGAACCGGATCATTCAACGCAGCAGCCCCCACACCCGCGCTGAATATGGTGGTGTATGCAACTTCTGCGGGCAAGTCGCCCAGCAGAGAAATACCCGCTTGATGGATCAATTCGCTGCGTTGCTGAAAACCCAAATCAACTTTTCCCTCAGCCAACAAACTGGCGACAGGCACACCGGGAGGCGGCACCACGATGCGGGGTTGGAGGGTTTCGAGCAGGCCCCATTGTGCGAACAATTGCGACAAATAATGGCCACTGGGTCCGGTCGAATAACTCAGCTTGTTAGCGGCCAGGACCGCCGCTTTGAGTTGTTCTGCTGTGGCAACAGGAGGCTGAACATGACCTTCAGGCACCGCCACCGCCACATTGGAATATGCCCAATCGCAACGGCTGTCTGCGGCCACATGACCAGCCTCCATCAAGCGCTGTATGGCGTCAGATGCCAACAGCACCATGTCAAACACTTCGCCATTTTGAATACGCTTGGCCGCATCCACACCACCTACCGATTCGATGTGCACGGCTATGCCAGAAGCCGCAAAAAACTTGACGCACAACTCGCCCAATAAGGCCTTGGTGGCCATGGAAGAAATGCCTCGCAATGCGAGCACTTGTTTGTCAACCCTTGGTTCCATCGTGCTAAGACAGATCAGGAGGCGCTGATTTTTTTCTGCGTGTTCGGCAATACCAACGTGATGACCGCGCCTAACAACGCCACCGCAGCCAATGCCCAGAAGGCTGCTTCGTTGGCCCCGCCGGACATGGTTCTGACACGCCCGATCAAGTCGGGGCCAAAGTGTCCGCCTAAATTGCCCACCGAGTTGACAAAAGCAATCCCCGCAGCCGCAGCTGTGCCCGACAAAAATGCAGTGGGCAATGACCAGAACGTGGCGACAAAAGACAAGGTTCCCGAGGCCACCAAGGTCAGCACAATCAGCGACGGTATCGGGGCATGACCGACCATGGTCAAACCGATCAATCCCACCACGGTCAGCAACAATGCGCCCGCGACGTGCCAGCGGCGCTCACCGGTTTTGTCGGAATGCGCACCCCACAGTACCATGACAACAGCAGAAATGCCCCAGGGAATCATGCTGAGTAAGCCCACCTTAAAAAAATCTTTTTTATCAATACCTAATTCTTGAATGATGGTGGGCATCCAGAAATTGATGGCATAAAAACACACGACTCCCGAGAAATAGACCAGCGCAAGTGCCCACACGCGAAAGTCGGTGAAGGCATCCATGAAGCGATGGCCTTTGCCAAGCTCGTCCTTGGCGGCGTCATCCAAAGCGACTTGCGCCACGATGAAATCTTTTTCCCGGTCATTCAGCCATTCGGCTTGACGTGGTCCATTGGGCAAAAACACAAAGACCAAAAATCCAACCACCACGGAAGGAATGCCTTCAAGTAAGAACAACCATTCCCAACCGCGCAAGCCGCCAATGCCTTGCATGTACTGCATGATGGCGCCAGAGACTGGCGCACCAATGACGTTGGAGATGGCAATCGCCGTCATGAACAACGCGATCACTTTGGTTCTGCGTGAACCCGGAAACCAGTAGGTCAAATACAAAATAATGCCGGGGAAGAAGCCGGCTTCGCAAGCACCCAACAAAAATCGCAAGACATAAAAAGTGAACTCGGCGTCAGTGCAATTGAACATGACGGCCAACGAGCCCCAATAGATGTCGTCGGTGAACATGAACGCCGAAGACACAATGCCCCATGTGATCATGATGCGGGCGATCCAACGCCTGGCACCTACTTTTTCCAAAATAATATTGCTGGGCACTTCGAAGATGAAGTAGCCGATGAAGAAAATACCTGCGCCAAACCCATAAATGGCATCAGAAAAATTCAAGTCACCGGCCATTTGCAATTTCGCAAAGCCAACATTGACGCGATCTAAAAACGCGACGATATAACAAACGAACAGAAATGGAATCAGCTTAGCAGCCACTTTGTCAAAAGTGGCTTTTTCAAAAGACGCGTTGTCAGCCGCGAGTGTGGTCGAATCGTTCATGCTCAGCACCTTGCTTTATGTACACCAAGCAAAGACCTTAGCACACGAATTGGTATTTGCGAGCCTTTATGCAGGGTGAAGCATGCAACCCAAGGGTATCTACCAACTCAGTAGCGCGGCATTAATTTTTCTTGATGCCAACCAATTCCACCTCGAACAGCAAAGTAGCTTTGGGTGGAATCACACCACGCACACCTTCAGAACCATAGGCTGTTTCTGGAGGACAGGTGAGCCGGGCTTTGCCGCCAATTTTGATTTTTTGCATGCCTTCGGTCCAGCATGGGATGACGCGGGACAAGGGAAAGGCAATCGGTTCGCCACGCTTATAGCTGCTGTCAAATTCTTTACCGTCAATCAATGTACCGCGGTAGTGCGCAACCACCGTGTCAGCAGCTGTCGGACTGGCGCCAGCACCAGGTTTGAGATGTTCAACCTTGATGCCAGAGGGCAATGTTTCAATGGCGTTATCGGCCCAAGCAAATCCCGTCAAGGCAACAGACAACAACAGGCTGAGTGAGATGTGTTTTTTCATGGATGATATAAGAATAAAAATAAAGAATCCCATTATCAACCGCAGGTGACGGTGACGTCATCTGAAGACTGTCTGGGGTTTTCAATGTCAAGCTTGGCACATGAACAACAGTGCGAATGTCAAAAACCGTTGGCGACGCGGCATCGCTGGATGTCGCAGGCCGTAGGCAGCAATGAACGGTATTCAAAATTTTGCGGCATCACCCCTTTGCCGCGTATGGAGCATTTTTCGCCTGCGTCGTTGGAGTAGTAAGACAACACATCCACACAGCGCCTGGAATGAGCAATCAAGCCTTGAAAATGCCCGACTTCGTGCGACACCACCATCTGCAAGGTTTCCATCAGGTTGCGGTTGGCATTGGCTTTTCTTAAATTTGCAAATGCTTCCGGGCTGAGGGTCAATATTTTTTTCGTGATGTTGGCAAGCCCAATCGTGCCCAACTTGTCTTTGTCACTCCATTGCACCGCAATTTTGGTGCTGCCATTGTCATCGAACACATCGCGCTTGAGCATGACTGCGTTTTGACCACCACACTGGTCCCAGGCCGAGGCGGCTTGTTGCAGCACGGAAAACACCGCGTCTTCGCTGATGTACGACGGTGCGCCTTGGTGGTCGTACACATACAGCATCTTGGGGCTGAGCATCTTGCTGTCTTTGTCGCCATCGTTCCATGTCACCAGTTCATCAGGCAGGCATTGCGCAATCTCACTTTCACGCAAAGCAAATTCTTTGCTGGCCGCAATTTTGTCTTCTACTTTATTGGGTAGCTTTTTGATTTTTTTGGGCGCGGTAGAGACAGTGTCTGCTGCATTTTTAGCATCAGGCTTTTTGTCTGATTTCAGACTTCCCGCAGGTTCAATCACGGGTGCCGTGCTGGTGTTTTTGCTGACCTGCAGTTGCGAGTCCGAAGGTTTCTTGCTCAGATACAAGGCTTTGACCGTTTGATGCACTTTTTCGGTATTGGCTGTGCCCAACCACACCGCGACATTGCTGCGGATCGCTTCAATTTCAGGAAACGGACAATCCTTTCCATACCGAGCCAACCATTCGAGGGCTCGTTTTTCGCGGGCCTGCGCATCGTTGATCGAATAGGCCATGGCACGAAAATCGAAGGCCTTGCAAACGGTGGATAGAGGGGCGTCCTGCGCCAGCACCCTCTGCACCGGTAACCCAAGCCACATCAACATGCCCAAACACAGCACCGCGACCAAGCGATGCATCAGCAAACCTGTTTGTATGAATCTATTGAACATCTTGAACCACATTGATACGACTGACGGCTATTATCAATCGGAGGCAATGCGCCAAGCTTGAGCGCCATGAATGGGCCAGTCCGTCAGCCTTGTAGCGAATACCCGCCGACCACCACCATCGTTACCCCCCGTTCAAAAGGGATGCGAAGGCGGCAGGCCGTTTTGCGTGGCCACATAGTCAGCCAGCATGGGCACGTATTTTTGCGCAAACCCATGCGCCTCCATGCTGGCGAATGAGTTCTTCACCATCGACTGTATCGGGTGCAGCGCGCCGATGTCGTTGGCCAGGCTGCTGAGGTAGCGCATGTCTTTGTGCGCATTGCTGATGGTGAATTTATGCGCGTTTTCATCACCGTTCATGGTCCATTTCATGAAGGTGTCGTAGAACGGACTGCGCATGCGACCTGACCCGATCACTGAATGGAACTGGTCTTGGCTCAAACCGGCTTTTCGAGCAATCGCCAAGGCTTCTGAAAATAGCGCGGCATATCCCATGGCAATGAAATTGTTGACCAGCTTCATGGTGTGGCCCAAACCGACCGGGCCCAGGTGCACGATATTGCCGGCCCAACATTCAAGCACTGGCTTGACGGTGGCAAACACCTCATCGGGTGCGCCGACCATGGCGTCTAGCGTGCCAGACTCAGCCTCTACAGGGGTGCGGCCCAGCGGGGCATCGATGAAATGCATGCCATGGCTGCCAGCCAGTGCCGCCATTTGTTGGGTTGACACCGGGTTAGAGGTTGAACAATCAATGATGATCAAGCCCTTTTTTCCACCAGCGATCAAACCATCCGGGCCATGCATCAACGCTTC
Organism: Bordetella parapertussis; assembly: GCA_945878065.1. Taxonomy (GTDB): domain Bacteria; phylum Pseudomonadota; class Gammaproteobacteria; order Burkholderiales; family Burkholderiaceae_C; genus Limnohabitans; species Limnohabitans parapertussis_B. Next base: position 15,674 of record CAMDXA010000025.1, read on the forward strand.
GACTTGCGGCGAACCGGTCACACACAAGTGCACGATGTCGCATTGCGCGGCCAACTCTCGCGCTGAATGGGCTTCCAATGCGCCTAATGCCTTGAGCCGCTCAACGGGTTCGCGGTTTTTATGGCCCATGATGACCAATGGGTAAGCTTTGGTCACGATATTTTTGGCCATGCCAGCCCCCATCAAACCCACACCAATAAAGCCTATGACCGGTTTACCCATGACTGAACTCCTTTGCAAAAAACTTTTAAACAATGCTGACGCACACTTGAGCGCCAGCCCCTAATTCGAACCGCAATTCTTCTGCGGGCTTGGGAAAATAAGACGCCAGCCAACTGCCAGTGGTGACCCACTGCCCGGCTTTGAATGCATGACCGCGGGTGGACAAATGATTGGCGATCCATGCCATGGCCTGTAGAGGATGGCCCATGACATCTCGGCTGTGTCCGCTGCCAATCGGCTGGCCGTTGACATAAGCCGTGCCCGTGCTCTGCCACAGCATGTCAAATTGCGATGTGTCTATGCGGTCTCCCAAGACCACGCCATGGTTCCAAGCGTTTTCAGCGACCAGACTGAAAAAATTCATTTTCAAATCGGCATACACCGCATGCCTGTCATCGGCAATTTCCAAACACGGGTAAGCGCATGCTATGAATTCCACAATGCTGTCAGCGGTCCAAGCCGTTTGCGACAAAGGCAGGTCCGTGGCGAACTGCAGGGCCAGTTCAAATTCGATGATCAGGTGCTGACGTTCACTGGTTTGCACCACATGTCCATTGTGAAACACGCGATCGGCCAGCACACACCCGGAAATGGCATCGTCAAACCCAACGAACTCGCGCATCACAGGCGTGGTGATGGCAATTTTGTACCCGCTGATCCGGGTGTGGCGCTGGCTCACCAGCAACTGCACCAACGCATCTTGTGTGGCATACGCCTGCGGCAATTCAGCAGGGGCAAGCGTTGAGGGCAAGCCGGTGAACGCCACCGCCTGTTGTTGTTGCCTCAGTAACTCTAGCGCCGCTGCATCCGCACCGGACCACACCGGTTTTTCCAGGTGGGGCATCAGGTGTCAGGGAATCCGTGTGGACTGCCAAGACACATATTGCATGGCGCCATCGGTTTTTTTCCAAACGCTGTGAAAGCGCAAAGGCACGGTCAAATCCTTGCCGTTGACACGCACATCGTATTTGCCGTTACCAGTCAAGATGGCGATACAGCCAAAGGTACGCACTTCCACGTTGGTTTGGGTCATGACCTTGTACACCACAGCACCCGAGCGCATAGATTCGATGTAGGACTGCTTGGTATCCACCACAGAGCTGGAATGCACATACACCAAGTCGGGAGAAAAGAGCTTTTCCATGGTGGCAAAGTCGTTACTGGTTTGCGCGACATGGCGCATTTGTTCGGCATTCAGGGCCTCATCTGCAGAAAGGTATTCACAAGAATCGGCAAATGCAGAATGGCTGCCCCACATACCCACAAGCAATGCGAGTAACAGGCGAGGAATAAAACGGTTCATGCTTTTCTCCTAAGAAATGTGAATCCATCATACGCAGTGGACCGGCAAAACCTATTCCCACATACCCGTACATGCCCCGAAGATTGGTTTCGACCTAGATACCGAAAGGGCAACTGCATCCCCAATCTAGGGTTTCTATGGAGAGAAACCGGCTTGGCAGGGCTGTATGTTCTGTGAAGGTATTTGTCATCACACGAAAGTTTCCATATGTATCTCGCTTCTTTGTTGCCTCGTTTTTTGGTGGGGTTTGTCTTGTGCGTTTTGTCTGTCGCCGCGCAAGCCCAGCAAAAATTGAAATGGGCGCATGTGTATGAAGCCTCCGAGCCCTACCACACCGAATCGGTGTGGGCCGCCGAAGAAATCAAAAAACGTTCAAACGGAAAATTCAACATACAGGTGTTTCCAGCGTCGAGTCTGGGCAAAGAGACCGATCTGAACCAAGGTTTGATGCTGGGGTCGGTGGACATCATGATCGGCGGGCCGTCATTCGCCGCTCGCACCTATCCGCGTTTTGGCATTGCGTATTACCCGTTCATTTTTCGTGATGGCGACCATTTGTTGGCCTACGCCAAAAGCAGTTTGTTCCAAGAGATGGTCAATGAGTTTCGCCAAAAAACAGGGATTCAAGTCACCGCCTACACCTACTACGGTGCACGGCACACCACCGCCAACAAAACATTCAAACAATGCGCGGAGGTCAAAGGCTTGAAGATACGGGTGCCTGATGCGCCCGCCTACACGGCCACATGGCAAGCCTGCGGGGCCAACCCTACCCCCATCGCGTTTGCCGAGGTGTATTTGGCCTTACAAAACGGCACCGTTGACGCGCAGGAAAACCCACTCACCACGATTGAAGCCAAAAAATTCTTTGAAGTGCAGAAGTCCATCATGTTGACGGGCCATATCGTTGATGGCTTGATCACCATGGTCGCTCCTCACGTGTGGGGGAGCTTGACCCCCGCTGAGCAAAAAATGTTCGGTGAAGTCATGCAAGAGGCCGCTGCCCGTGCCTCGGTAAAAATCAAAAAACGCGAGTTAGAACTGATTGATTTCTTCAAGAAAAAAGGCTTGGGCGTGGTGGAAGTCAACCGCAAAAGCTTTCAAGACGCGGTACTTAAAAATAAACCGGTGGAAAGCATGAAGTTGCTGCGTGCTGATTACGACCGAATACAGGCGGTTAAATGAGCCAGGATGCAGACAAACTGGCCAGTGCGTTTGGCGAAGCCGATGAAGCCGTTGACCTGAGCGACGTCATGCCAGAGGCATGGTTGGCGTTGGCGTTTTTCTGGCTCTTGGGTTTGACGGTGTTGTACCAATTCATCACCCGTTATGTGTTCAACGATTCAGCGGCATGGACCGAAGAGATTGCGCGTTACTTTTTGATCGCCACTGTGTTCTTGGGCGCGGTCATCGGCGTGGCAAAGAACAACCACATACAGGTGGATTTTTTCTACCGCTTCCTGCCAAAAAGCTTGGCCCGTGCGATGGCCTTATGCATAGACCTGTTGCGCATCGGTTTTCTTGGCTGCGCCAGTTGGTTGACGTGGGAGTTGATGCAAAAAATGGGCAGCTACCAAATGACCATCGTCAATCTGCCCATGAACCTGGTGTACGGAGTGGTATTGCTGGCTTTTGTGTTGATGACTTGGCGTGGCGTGTGGGTCATGCGCAAACATATTCGACAAGGCTACAGCGTGCTTGAACAGCCACAAAACCTGTGACGTTGCCATGTTAAAAATTATTTTTCTATTCCTGCTCAGCGGTGGTCTGCCAGTTGCCATGGCCATGGCCGCTGCGTCATTGATTTATTTGTGGATGAACCCCAGTTCACCGCCTTTTGTGGTGATACACCGCATGGTGTCCGGCATCGACAGCTTCCCTTTGCTGGCCGTGCCATTTTTCATTCTCGCTGGCAACCTGATGAATACCGCCGGCATCACGCACCGCATTTACAGCTATGCCTTGTCCTTGGTCGGCTGGCTCAAGGGCGGCTTGGGACATGTGAATGTGGTGGGCTCGGTGGTGTTTGCCGGCATGAGTGGCACGGCGGTGGCCGACGCCGCAGGCTTGGGCACCATTGAGGTCAAAGCCATGACCGACCATGGCTATGACGCAGAATTTGCCGTGGGCGTGACGGCGGCATCGGCCACCTTGGGGCCGATCATTCCGCCGAGCTTGCCATTTGTCATCTACGGCATGATGGCCAATGTGTCAGTGGGTTCTTTGTTCTTGGCAGGTCTCTTGCCGGGCGGCATCATGGCGTTATTGATGATGCTGACTGTGGCCTACTTTGCCCACAAAAACGGCTGGGGTGGCGATGTGGCGTTTAACTGGGGCAAGGTGTCCAAAGCCTTGATGGAAACCTTGGTGGTCATTGCCTGGCCACTGGCCATTTGGTGGTTGGTCACCGAGTGGCATGCCCCTCCTCAAATCACCGTCATGGTGGGCCTGCTGGTTTTGTTTGCGGCGGACAAATGGTTTCGATTCCAAGCCGTGCTGCCCATCATGACGCCGGTGTTATTGATCGGCGGCATGACCACCGGCGTGTTCACGCCTACCGAAGGGGCGATCGCGGCTTGCGTGTGGGCCTTGGTGCTGGGCTTGCTGTGGTATCGCACACTCAACTTCAAACTGTTTGTGAAAATTTGTCTGGACACGGTCGAGACCACGGCGACGGTATTGTTCATCGTGGCGGCTGCCAGCATTTTTGGATGGATGTTGACTGCCACTGGTGTGACCGCCGCGATCAGCCAATGGGTGCTGGGTGTGACCGATCAACCTTGGCAGTTTTTGTTGCTGGCCAATTTATTGATGCTGTTTGTGGGTTGCTTTTTAGAGCCGACCGCAGCCATCACCATCCTGGTGCCGATCTTGTTGCCCATCTGTTTGCAATTGGGCATTGACCCGGTGCATTTCGGTTTGGTGATGGTGCTCAACCTGATGATTGGTTTGTTGCACCCGCCCATGGGCATGGTGTTGTTTGTGTTGGCTCGCGTGGCCAAGCTGAGCGTGGAGCGAACCACCATGGCGATACTTCCGTGGCTGGTACCGTTGCTGGGCAGCTTGCTACTGATCACTTATGTACCGGCCATTTCTCTTTGGTTACCCCGTTTGATGGCCACGGCCTGACAAGGCATAAAAGACTTACATGAACCAACATATCCGACTTCACCCCAATGACGATGTTGTCATCGCCCGCCAACAATTGATGAGCGGCGCCACTGTTGAAAACATTGCAGTACGCGGCCTGATTCCGCCCGGTCACAAAATCGCCACCCGCGCCATTGCCCCGGGCGAACCGGTGCGCCGCTACAACCAAATCATCGGCTTTGCCAGCCAAGCCATTGCAGCGGGAGAACACATCCATGTGCACAACCTGAACCTGGGCGACAACAAAGGCGATTTCGCCCGCGACTATGCGTTTTGCGCCGACGTCAAACCTGCTGCGCCACTGTTGCATGCGCAATTCATGGGCCATGTGCGGGCCGATGGGCGGGTCGCCACGCGCAACTACATCGGCATCCTCTCCAGCGTGAATTGCTCGGCCACGGTGGCACGGGCCATTGCCGACCATTTTTCGCGCACCACCAACCCGTCTGCCTTGGCGGCATTTCCGAATGTGGATGGCGTGGTGGCGCTTACCCACGGCAGCGGTTGCGGCATGGACACCGAGGGGTTGGGCATGCAAGTGCTGGAGCGCACCATGGCCGGCTACGCCACCCATCCCAACTTTGGTGCCGTGCTGGCCATTGGCCTGGGTTGCGAAGCCAACCAACTGAAATCATGGTTGTCGCATAGCGGTCTGACCGAAGGCAAAACGCTGCAAACTTTCAATATCCAAGACAGTGGAGGTACCGCCAAAACCGTGGCCAAAGGCATAGCCCTAGTGAAAGACTTGTTGCCTGAGGTGAACCGTTCACAACGTCAACCCTGCAGTGCTGCGCACCTGACCGTGGGTTTGCAATGCGGCGGCTCAGATGGCTATTCCGGCATCAGTGCCAACCCGGCGCTGGGTGCGGCGGTCGACTTGTTGGTGGCGCACGGTGGCACCGCCATCTTGAGCGAAACCCCGGAAATTTACGGCGCAGAACATTTGCTGACCCGGCGTGCGGTCAGCCGTGCCGTCGGCGAAAAGCTGGTGCAACGCATTCGCTGGTGGGAGCATTACACCGCCATGCATTCAGGCGAGATGAACAACAACCCGTCCCCCGGCAACAAAGCCGGAGGCCTGACCACTATTCTTGAAAAATCGCTGGGTGCAGTCGCCAAAGGCGGCACGACCAATTTACAAGCGGTCTACGAATACGCAGAAAAAGTCGATGTGCACGGGTTTGTGTACATGGACACGCCGGGTTACGACCCGGTCAGCGCCACCGGTCAAGTGGCAGGCGGCGCCAACCTGATTTGCTTTACCACCGGTCGCGGCTCTGCCTATGGTTGTGCGCCCTCGCCTTCATTGAAATTGGCCACCAACACCGCCTTGTGGGAAAAACAGTCAGACGACATCGACATCAATTGCGGCGAGATTGTGGACGGCGGCACCAGCGTTCAAGCCATGGGGCAAGTGATCTTCGAGCGCATGCTGACATGCGCCTCGGGAGAATCCAGCAAGAGCGAGTTGCACGGCTATGGCCAAAATGAGTTTGTGCCTTGGCAGCTGGGCGCGGTCATGTAGGCGAAAGCGCAAAAAAAAAACACGTGGGGTGGTTCACCCGACGTGCTTTTTTTAAATGGGGTCAGGTTCCAATTAATTCAATGAATTCCCTGCTTAGATAGAAGACAAAAAGAACAGCAATTCATCCCGCTGCTGCTTGGTGAAGTTCACAAACTTATCTCTCGCCGCCCTGGCTTCGCCACCGTGCCACACAATCGCTTCCAGCAAATTGCGGGCACGCCCGTCGTGTAAAAACGAATTGCTGGCGTTGACTTGCATGGATAAACCCACACCCCACAGTGGCGGCGTGCGCCAGTCCGAACCGCTGGCTTTGAAGTCCGGGCGGCCATCGGCCAAGTCCGGTCCCATATCGTGCAACAGCAAATCGGTGTAGGGACGAATCAACTTGTTGGCAATTTGCGGCACCGCCGGGTATTTGCCGGTGCGCATTTCGGGTACATGGCAGCCTGAGCATCCGGCTGACTCGAACAGCTTTTCACCGGTCTTGAACTCGGGCGTGTTGCGGTTGCGCTGCGCGGGCACATCCAGCGATTGCGACCAAAAGGTCAATGACTCCCAAAGCTCCGGGCGCAACTCAGGCTTGTCGCCTTTGAGCGCGGCCAAGCATTCTTTTTGCACAGGCGTGCAGCTTTGTTCTGGGTAGACCGCCGATGTCACGCCAACGTCAGCCAAAAAAGCGGCGGCGATTTGCTGCTTGATGTTGGGCTGGTTGGCTTTCCAGCCAAAACGTCCGAGCACGGTTTTTTTGTTGATGTCGTCGCGCACATAGTTAGGGCGACCGTTGAGGCCCATGGCCTTTTGCTTTTCGGCCAGCTTCAAGATGTCTTTTTCGCTGACCGCTTCCAAATAGCCCATGCCCAAGATGGCTTGGGTGTTTCTGACCGACATCATGATGCCGTCGGCAAACGGGCCGAAATTCATGTTCTCGATGCGCACACTGGGGCGGCGCAACTCCAGCAATTCACCGTCAGGAAAAGTGAATGAACTGGTGACCCAATCGATGAACACCTCGGCCTCGCCAGCGCGTGCCTCGGGGTCCTTGCGGGTGACCATGTCAAACGACTGGATGTCGTTGCCGTAGTGGGGGTCGGGCATGGGCTCGCCGTGCGGACCCTGGCCAGGAATGGACAAACGCACCAGTTGCTGAAAGACACGCAAGCCGCTGGTATCAAGCGCCCTGCCCCGACCTGCATTCAAATGGCAACCCGCGCAATTCGTGGCCATGAACATGGGCCCCAAGCCCCATTCGCCGCCTGCCGGGCCGGTTTGCGACAAGTCCCAGACCAAGGGAATCACCGGGTTGTTTACCGCGATCCAAAAATTGGTGAAAACCTTTTCGCCTTTGTTGAACCGGAGTTTGTCCTTGGCTGACAACCCAGGCACAGGTTGTTTGTAGACTTCCTGAGGCAACACCTCAGACTTGGCCGCAGCATCTTTGGTGATGGCCGTTAACGGCGCACCGGCAATCGCCACAGACAACAAACACAAAAACAACTTTTTCACGATGACTCCTCAGACATGTCCTGTAAGTCAGGCATGTGGGTCATGATAAGTCAGTCGGTTGGCGCGGATGAGGAGGGTCAATAGCCAGGGGGTTTTAGGTGTTTTTCGCTGAGACTATCTAATGCATTCGCCATACAAATATAAACGTTCCCATTTAGATAAGATGCTTCGCAAGGAGGTGTCAATGAACATAGCGTTTGGCCAACCACAGAATTCTGGGTACTTATCGGATCGCAGGACCGCCCTTACCTGCGCCATTGACACGGAAAAATTACAGCCCTTGTTTGACTTGATTCAAACGCATATCGATCAACATAAATACCCGGGCTGCCAAATCGCAATAGCGCGGGAAGGCCAAGTGTTGGTCAACCGCAGTGTGGGTTTGGCCCGCATTGGCCACGGGCATGAAGCGGACACACAGGTCTTGCCAGCCGACAACGATCAACTCTGGTTGCTTTACTCGAACACCAAGGTGCTGGTAGCCACGGCTTTGTGGAAGTTGTTCGAGGACGGCAAGTTACGGTTTACCGATCGTGTGGCAGACCATCTGCCCGGCTTTGCGGCAAATGGCAAACGCGACATCAGCTTGCTGCAACTCATCACGCACCAAGCAGGTTTTCCAGACGCTGAAGTGCCTGCCAGCGCTTGGCATGACCATGCACAGGTGTTGCAAGCGGTGTGTGGTTTTTCTTTGCAGTGGCCGCCTGGATCGCGGGTGCACTACCACGGGCTGAGTGCGCACTGGGTGCTGGCCATGGTGATCGAAGCCATCACCGGCCAAGATTTTCGCGAGGCCATCACGCAGCTGGTGCTGCAGCCCTTGGATTTGCACAACGACTTGTTCATGGGCTTGCCGGCCACGCAGCAACACCGTTTGGCCTTTTTATACGAGCCGGATGCTTCGCAAATTTCAGGGCAACGCTTGCGCGATGAAAGCACAAACACCACCTGGCAAACCGCGGGTGTGCCCGGAGGCGGGGCCTATGGCACGGCGCGAGGCATGGCTTTGCTCTACCAAATGATGTTGGCCGGTGGACAACTCAACGGCGTACAACTCTTGTCCCCTGCCACGCTGGCCTATGCGATTCAAAACCACACCGCTGAGCGCATCGATGAATTCATGGGCATGGCGATGCACCGCGGCCTGGGCCCGCATTTGCGCGGCACCACAGCCAGCATTCGCGGTTTGGGCAGCGATGCGCCGCCCAACGCATTTGGTCACGGCGGTGTGGGCACGTCCTACTGCTGGGCTGACCCCAACAGCGGTGTGTCGTTTGCCTACCTGACCAACTCGCGCGTGCCAGAGCCTTGGCATTCCCAACGGCTCAACGAAGTCAGCAATGCGGTCTATGCCGCCATGCATAAGCTGTAAATTCACCTTGCCCCTGCGGGCAATATTTCTCTGTAGCGGTTGATTTCCCACCCGACGTGCCGATTCCATGCACAGATGCCATGAATACTTGCGGGTCATGCATCTGAATGTATGCATTCCACCAAAAAAATATTACTTTCGAATGTGTTTGATGCGCGCTTCAGTGCCGTGTGGCGACTGCTGCCCGCTGGGATGCTGCTCGTCGGTCAGGTGCATGCGCAATCCCCCAGCGAGTTTGGCAGCAACCGCGATGCTTCCGGTGTGGTGTTTCCCAATGCCGATTGGATCCGCTTTCCCGCCAGACCCAGCAAATCCGCGCCTGCGGTGGTGACCGCACCTGAACCAGCGCCTGCTGCGCCCCCCAACAACAACGACTGGATTCAGTTTCCACGCTTACCGCCTCCTGTGCCTAAGCCCGCCACTCAACCTGCGGCAACTTCAGCAACGCCCACTGAGGCCTCACCACCCGCAAGCGCAGCGCCTTCAGCCAACACACCATCGCCCCCCGCTGCAGCTGCCAAGCCGCAAGACGCTCCCGCCAGTGAACCCACAGCCCTGCCCGCAGACAACAGCGACGAATTCCGATTCAAACAATTCCGGTTCCAAGGGAACACGGTTTACAGCGACAGCACTTTGGAGAAATTGCTGCGCGACAAAGTCCCCGCCGTCAAAACTTTGCCCGATATTCAACGCGCGGCAGAAGCCGTTGCCACGCTCTACCAAGAGGACGGTGTGTTGGCTCGTGTGGACCTGTTGCCCCAAGATTTAACCGACGGCGTGGTAACCATCACCATCACCGAAGGACGCTTTGCCGGCGCACGCATGGAAACCGCAGAAAGCCGCAAATTGCCCGCAGACTTTTTGGTGAAGTTGGTGGAAAACGCGCAGCCCAAAAACGCACCGGTGAAATTGAGTCAAATGGACAAGGCGACCATGCTGCTCAACGAAGTGCCGGGCGTGCAAGCCAGTGTGCGTTTGAGCACTGGTCAGGATGAGGGCGAAACCATTGCCTTGGTGCAAGTACAAGACAAGCGACCTTGGGACGGACAAATCACCTTGGACAACACCGGCTCGATCAGCACCGGTGCCTACCGTTTCAGTTCGCAATATTCACGCTACGGATTATTGGGCCGAGGGGACGTCAGCAATATTCAGTATTTGCACAGCGCTGGTTTGGATTACGCCAGACTGGGCTACAGCGAACCCTTGGGACATGGCGGCGCTCGTTGGGGCGGCAACACCGAATGGACCAAATACAACGTGGTGGACCCCACCTACGACGCCTTGGATTTGCACGGCCCCGCCACCACGCTCAATGGATTTGTCAGCCAGCCGTTGGTCAGGCATCGCCAATTCAGCAGCGATTTGGTGCTCTCTGGCGACCACAAAAAATACACCAACTACAGCAAATTTTCGACCACCAAATACCAACTCGATTCGTTGTCAGCCAGTGTGCAAGCAAACAGCCAAGACAGTTGGATGGGTGGCGGCGAAAACAGTGCCAACCTGCAAGTCACGCGTGGCTTGATCGATTACGAAACCGATAAAACCGATGGCACCGAAGGCCTGTTCACCAAATGGCGCTTGAGCGTCAACCGCAAACAAAAAGTGGATGCGGCACAAATGCTGCTGCTCTCCTACCAACGGCAACACGCCAGTCGCAACCTGGACAGCTCAGAAAAATTTGGCATCGGTGGCACAGGTGCGGTAAGGGCGTATGCATCCGGCGAAGCCAGTGGCACGCAAGCCAGTTTGTTCTCGATCGAATTACAGCGCGACTTTGCCTGGAACAAACAGGCGTATAAATTCACGACCTTCTATGACGTAGGTGAAGTTGAAAAAGAAAAGAATGCGACCAGCACCGGCTTGAATTCATACAAGTTGCAAGGCATTGGGTTGTGGCTCGGCGCGTCGTATCCGAACCTATGGGGCCAGTCGCAATGGCGCGTCACTTGGGCCAGACGTTTGGGCAGTAACCCAGCCGCATTTAACGGCAAAGATGCAGATGGGACATACTACCCGAACCGTTTTTGGTTGAGCGCCAGTCAGATGTTTTAAACAATGCGCACACACACTGCCCTCTTCACCCCGCACCGAGTCGCTCTGGCCGCAGCATGCTTGTGTGTGGGTTTGGCCAGAGCGCAAACCGCACCTGCCCCCAGCCAATTGCCAAGCGGGGGCAAAGTGGTCGGCGGTAACGTCAGCATCAGCGCCACAGGCAGCACCCTCAACATCAACCAAAGCAGCAACCGCGCGGCGATCGACTGGAACAGTTTTAACGTCGGCAGCGATGCGCGGGTCAATTTCAACCAGCCGTCGGCATCTTCGGTCACGCTCAATCGGGTGGTGGGCGGCGACCCCAGCCAGATCATGGGACGCATCAACGCGCCGGGGCAAGTGTTCATCAGCAATGCCAGTGGCGTGATCTTTGGCGCCAAGTCTCAGGTAGATGTCGGTGGTTTGCTGGTCACCACCATGGGCATCAGCAATGAAGATTTCATGGCGGGCAAAAGCAGTTTCAGTGGCAACGGCACGAACGCCAGCGTGGTCAACCAAGGCACATTGCAAGCCGCGCTCAGTGGCTTCGTCGCTCTGCTCGCTCCCGATGTACGCAATGAAGGCATCATCGTGGCGCACCAAGGCACTGTGACTTTGGCGGCTGGCAACAAAGCCACGTTGGTATTCAGTGGCAACAGCTTGACCACGGTGGAAGTGGACCAAGGCATCATCAATGCACTGGTTGAGAACAAGCACATGTTGATGGCCGACGGCGGCTTGGTGCTGATGACCGCCCGCAGTGCCAGCGCATTGATGGGCAGTTTGGTAAAAAACAGCGGCACGGTTCAAGCCCAAACCATCGCAAACAAGAATGGCCGTATTTTGTTGATGGGCGACATGACCTCTGGCACCACCGTGGTCGACGGCACATTTGACGCCAGCGCACCCCATGGCGGAGACGGCGGGTTTGTGGAGACGTCTGCTGCTCGCGTGAAGATCGCCGAACAAGCGCGTGTCACCACATTTGCGCCCACTGGCAAAACCGGCAAGTGGTTGGTGGACCCGGTCGATTTCACCGTTGCCGACAGTGGCGGCGACATGACCGGCACCACCTTGCAAAACAACTTGGGCACGAGCAACGTGGAGTTGCAAAGCGCAGCGGGTGCCACCAGTGGCTTGGGTGATGTGAATATCAACACATCCATCAACTGGTCGGCCAACACCACGCTGACGTTGACCGCATCGAACAATGTCAATGTCAACGCCAACATGATGGCCACGGGCAGCAGTGCGGGCTTGGTGATCAAGCCAAACACGGCCAACACATATTTAAGCGTGACCCAAACAGCCAGCGGCAGCGGAGTGTTCAATTTGCTGTTTGGCAAATACATCAAGCTGACTGGTACAGCGCCCAGCCTCAGCATTGCCGGGCAAAGCTATACCGTGATCAACAGTTTGGGCTCGGCCACCAGCAGTGGCGACGGCAGCTTGCAAGGCATGCGCGGCAATCTTTCGGGCTATTACGCTTTGGGCAGCAACATTGATGCGTCAGCTACCTCGGGCTGGAATGCAGGCGCGGGGTTCACGCCCATTGCCGATGGCTCACAGTTCACCGGCAGCTTCAATGGCTTGGGCAACAACATCAGCAGCCTCTACATCAGTTCGCCGTCCACCACCGCATCCTCTCAAAACACCGGCTTGTTCTACACCATCGGTACTGCCGGCAACGTGTCTAACTTAGGCATCAGAAGTGGCACGGTTCAGTCCCTTGGCACGCCGGGCGCCATCGGCAGTTTGGCGGGCATCAACAACGGCACTGTTTCGAAAAGTTACAGCATTGCCAATGTGAGCTCTGCTGCGGACACCGAAGCTGTCGGCGGCTTGGTAGGTATCAACCGTGGAACGGTCCAGTATTCCTATGCCAGCGGCAACGTCACCGGCGGCACGAACACACGCGCCATCGGCGGCCTCATCGGCGTCAACACCGCCACCGTGACGGAGTCCTTTGCCACTGGCAGTGTGTTGACAGGGGCCAATTCAGGCGGTGCAGGCATCAATCCCCGAGGTATCGGTGGACTGATTGGTTACTCTGAAGGAACGGTCTCCGGTGTGTATGCCACCGGTTCGGTCAGCGTTTCTGGCTATGGTGAAGGCGTTGGTGGATTGATAGGTTTTGGCAACTCTTTGACGCTGAGCAAAGCCTATTCCACTGGCAACATAGAAGTCGCCGGGTCTGCGCAAAACGTCGGCGGTCTGATCGCCGAAACCTTGAATTCGACGGTCACCGATGCATACGCCACAGGCAACATACAAGTGGCGAGCGCGGGCACCGAGGTGGGCAGCTTGGTGGGGCTGCACCGCAACAACACCATCAGCAACGCTTATTCAACTGGACAAATCACGCTGGGCAGTGGCTCGACCCAAGGGTTTTACGGCAGTAGCAGTAGCGTTGGAACTTTTTCGAACAGTTTTTGGAACACCACCAGTTCGGGTTTGAGCACCGCACCAATTAAAACTGGCATCACCGGCATCACCGGTGCGCAAATGCAAACCCTGAGCACGTTTTCTTCAGCGGGTTGGAACACCACCACCTGGGGCCAAGTCAGCGGTCAAAACAGCGACTTCCCGGTCATGGGCGTGGGCCATAGCGCTTTGTATTTGCGTTTGGTCAGCAGCAGCGGTACCTATGGCAGCACACCCACACTGGGCTACAAGCTTTACAACAACGACATCTCAGGTATAGAAACGATCGGATACCGGATGTCTGGCACACCCAGCTGGGCCATCACCAAAAGCGGCGCCAGTGTCAGCAGCACCACATTGGACGCCACCAGTTCTGCAGGCAGCTACAGCCTGACCTACGCCAGCGGTTTGTCATTGGTAAATAGCAGTTTGGGCATGTTCGCCGGGGGTGCAACCAGCTGGACCATGAACACCAAAGCCTTGACCGCCAGCATCGCCACAGGCAGCACGGTTTACGGGTCGTCATTAATTGCAGGGGCGGTCACGCTTTCAGGCGTGGTCAATGGCGACTCGGTGTCCACCTCGTCTGTCGCGATCAACACCAGCGGCCTCTTAAGCGGCGCAGGCTACCTCAAGGTGGGCAGCCATGTGGGCATACAAAGCGTGACCTCTGTCCTGAGCGGCACCGGCGCATCCAACTACAGCTTTGCCGGCGCAACCGGCGACTACACCGTCAGCGCCAAAACGCTGACAGGCACGATCAGTTCAGGAAGCTCCGTGTATGGGGCCAGCTTGGTGGCGGGCTCTGTTTCAGTCTCCGGTCTGGTCAGTGGCGACACGGTGACGCCTGCGAGCACGGTCACCATCACGACCACCGGCAACACCAGCACCAGCGGCAACCTCAAAGCAGGTAGCTACACCGGCATACAAACCGCGGCGGCCACATTGACCGGCGCAGACGCAGGCAATTACAGTTACAGCGGTGCCAGCGGAAGTTACACGGTTTCCAAAGCCACACTGGGTGGCAGCATCGCTACGGGTAGTTCGGTATACGGGTCCGCGCTCATGCCGGGCGCTGCCGCCATCACCACGGGCATTATTTCTACCGGTACTGGCACTGACCTGGTCACCGCAGGTACGGTTTCTGTGACCACCACAGACAACACCAGCACCAGCGGCAACCTCAAAGCAGGCACCTACAGCAACAAACAAACCTTGGCGCTTGACGGCGCAGATGCGGGCAACTACACCTTTGGCGGAATGGTGGGGGACTACACCGTCTCGACTCTGGCACTTGCAGGCGTGCTTGGCGCAGGCTCATCCGCATACGGTGCATCATTGGTACCCGGCGCGGTGACGTTCGGTAACAAGGTGACGGGTGACATCGTCACGACGGCAACACCCGGCATCACCACCACCGGTAACACCAGCACCAGCGGCTACCTTAAAGCAGGCAGCTATGTAGGCATTCAAACGGTCAGCGGTACCTTGAGCGGCACCGATGCCGCCAACTACACATTTGCAGGCGCCACAGGCAACTACACCGTGTCGACGCTGGCGCTGACCGGTGTGCTGAGTGCTGGCTCATCGGTGTACGGTGCAACGCTGGCACCGGGTTCTGTGACATTCAGCAACAAGGTTTCTGGCGACGTCGTCACTGCAGCAACAACGACCATCAACACCGCGGGCAACACCAGCACCAGCGGCAACCTCAAAGCAGCCAGTTACACCGGCATACAAAGTGTGTCCACCACATTGGCGGGAACGGATAAAGACAACTACACGTTTGCAGGCACCACTGGCGACTACACCGTCTCCAAAGCCACACTGGGTGGCAGCATCACCACGGGTTCTTCGGTGTACGGGTCGGCGCTTGTGCCGGGCTCGGCCGCCATCACTTCGGGCATCATTTCTACAGGCACTGGCACTGACCTGGTCACCGCAGGCACGGTTTCTGTGAGCACTACGGGCAACACCAGCAGCAGCGGCAACCTCAAAGCGGGCACCTACACCAACAAACAAAGCTTGGCGCTCGACGGCGCAGATGCAGGCAACTACACCTTTGGCGGAACAGTGGGTGACTACACCGTCTCGACTCTGGCACTTGCAGGCGTGCTTGGCTCGGGCTCAACGGTGTATGGCGCATCGCTGGTACCCGGTGCGGTGACCTTCAGCACCAAGGTGACAGGCGACACCGTCACTGCCGCCACACCAACCATCACCACCACCGGCAACACCAGCACCAGCGGCAACCTCAAAGCAGGCAGCTACTCAGGCATTCAATCGGTCAGCGGGGCTTTGAGTGGCACCGACGCTGCCAACTACACGTTTGCGGGCGCCACGGCCAACTACGCTGTCACCCAACGCACTTTGACTGGCAGCATAGGCGCTGGTTCTTCATATTTCAGCGACAC
>CAMDXA010000026.1 GCA_945878065.1 Bordetella parapertussis
AATTTCAGGCTTTGCGCACAACCCTAGCCTGCGCTTTAGCTTTCCAAGGAAACAGCCATGAGTTTGAAATGCGGCATCGTGGGCTTGCCCAACGTCGGTAAGTCCACCCTGTTCAACGCCCTGACCAAAGCGGGCATTGCGGCTGAAAATTATCCGTTTTGCACCATCGAGCCCAATGTCGGCGTGGTCGAGGTGCCGGACACGCGTCTGGACCAGTTGTCTGGCATCGTCAAGCCCGAGCGCGTCGTACCCGCGATCGTCGAGTTTGTTGATATCGCTGGCTTGGTTGCAGGCGCGAGCACAGGCGAAGGCTTGGGCAACCAATTTTTAGCGCACATCCGCGAAACCGACGCCATTGTGAATGTGGTGCGCTGCTTTGAAGACGACAACGTGATTCACGTGGCGGGCAAGGTCGACCCGATTTCTGACATTGAAGTGATTCAAACCGAATTGTGTCTGGCCGACTTGAGCAGCGTGGAAAAAGCGCTGCATCGCCATCAAAAAACCGCACGCTCCGGCGACAAAGAAGCCGCCAAACTCGTGGCCATTTTGGAGCGTTGCCAAACTGCGTTGAACGACACCAAGCCGGTGCGCACCATCGATTTCAGCAAGGAAGAAAAACTCGCGGTCAAACAGTTTTTCCTGATCACCGCCAAGCCAGCGATGTTTGTCGCCAACGTGGCGGAAGACGGTTTCGAGAACAACCCCATGTTGGATAGGCTCACCCAATATGCCCATTCGCAGCATGCGCCTGTCGTCGCTATCAGCGCCAAGCTTGAGGCCGAGATGAGCGAGATGAGTGACGAAGACCGCGACATGTTCTTGGCGGAACTTGGCCAATCCGAACCTGGCTTGAACCGATTGATTCGTTCGGCCTACACCTTGCTGGGTCTACAAACCTATTTCACTGCGGGCGTGAAAGAAGTGCGCGCCTGGACCATACGCGTAGGAGACACCGGCCCGCAAGCCGCCGGTGTGATTCACACCGATTTTGAAAAGGGCTATATCCGTGCGCAAACCATTTCTTTCGATGACTTCATCCAATTCAAAGGTGAGCAAGGCGCCAAAGACGCGGGCAAGATGCGTGCGGAAGGTAAAGAATATGTGGTCAAAGATGGCGATGTGATGAACTTTTTATTCAGTTCCTGACATATGTCACGCTCATGAAGCAAGCTTTTTTTGTCTTGCGCGTTGATGCAAGCTGCTCAAATGATCCATTGCCAGCCAAACACCAGCACACCATAACGAAGTGCTTTGCCAATGGCCATGTAAAACACACACGGCCAAAACGGCAGCCTTAAAAAACCAGCCACCACGCACAACGGGTCGCCTATCACGGGTAACCATGCGCCTAAACAGGCTGCGGGCCCAATACGCTGTAACCATTGCAAGGCACGCACATGGTGTGCTTGATCGAACGAAGGACGGCGACTGGCCCATAACCGGTCTGCGCCTACCCCCATCCACCAACCCACTGCGCCACCCATCGTGTTGCCTATGGTCGCCACACACAATGCCGGCCACAACAGCGATGGGTTCAAAGTGACTAAGCCTAATAAAACGGGCTCGGAACCCAACGGTAACAAAGTCGCTGCCAACAATGACGCACCAAATAAAACGATCAACCCATACTCGGGCTGCGCTAGGTTTGTCAATAGGGATTGAAAAAAATTCTCCATCTGAGGCAGTGTAATTGTTGTGCGTGCAAAAAACCGATACAAAAACGCACAAATGTTCAGTGAAAAAATACATCAAAAAAACGCGTACAAAAACATTTCACACCGCTAGAATCGTGCCTCCTTTTTGAGCACAGCTATTGAGTCCACATGCGCATCGGTTCGTTTGAGTTAGCACACAACGTGTTTGTGGCACCCATGGCAGGTGTCACAGACAGACCGTTTCGTATGTTGTGCAAACAACTGGGGGCATCGTATGCCGTGAGTGAAATGGTCACATCGCGCAAAGATTTGTGGGACAGTTTGAAAACCTCGCGCCGAGCCAACCACGACGGTGAAGACGGCCCCATCTCGGTGCAGATCGCTGGCACAGATGCTGACATGATGGCTGATGCGGCGGTGTATAACATTCAGCGCGGCGCTCAGATCATCGATATCAACATGGGCTGTCCCGCCAAAAAAGTCTGCAACAAATGGGCAGGCTCGGCGTTGATGCAAGACGAAAACCTCGCCATGCAAATTGTGCAAGCGGTAGTGAATGCAGCCATGCCCTACGAGGTACCCGTGACGCTGAAGATGCGTACCGGTTGGCGTGCCGATCAGCGCAATGTCGTCTCGCTTGCCAAGCAAGCCGAATCAGCCGGTGTGCAAATGGTCACGGTCCACGGACGTACCCGCGAGCAGGGCTACAGCGGCTTGGCTGAGTACGACACCATTGCCCTGGTGAAGGCAGCGCTGACCATTCCTGTGGTGGCCAATGGCGACATTGATTCCCCACAAAAAGCCAAACAAGTACTGATGCTGACTGGGGCCGATGCTGTGATGATTGGTCGCGCTGCCCAAGGGCGTCCTTGGATATTTCGCGAAGTTGCGCATTACCTTAGCCACGGCAGCGAGCTTGCCTCACCTTTGGTTGCCGAGGTCAAGCGTTTGCTCTTGCATCATTTGCAAGACCACTACAGCCTTTACGGCAAGCACCTGGGCGTGCGAAGTGCGCGCAAACACATTGCTTGGTATACGCATGGCCTGCCGAACGCATTGGCCTTTCGAAAAAGCATGAATGTCATCGACGACTGCGACCTGCAGTTGCTCGCTGTTGCCAATTATTTTGACAGCTTGGCCCAGCTGTCAGACCGTTTAGAGCCCATACAACACACATCCGTTTTGGAGACAAGCACATGAGTAAAAAGCAGATTGAAGAGGTGATTCGCCACAGCCTTGAAACATATTTCAAGGATTTGCGTGGTGCTGAGCCCGATCAATTGCATGACATGATGATTCAGGTGATGGAAAAGCCATTGCTTGACGTGGTGATGAAACACGCCGACGGCAACCAGTCGCGCGCCGCTACTTGGCTGGGCTTGAACCGCAATACTTTGCGTAAAAAACTGACCGACCATAAACTGCTCTGACATGTGTGACCGCAGCCTGACTGCACCCTAGAAAGTTATACCCATGAACGCTTTGATTTCCGTGTCTGACAAGACCGGTGTTGTGGAACTCGCCCAAGCCTTACATGCATTAGGTGTCAAGCTGATTTCCACCGGCGGCACAGCACAGTTGCTGGCCGCCCAGGGTTTGCCCGTGCGCGAGGTTGCCGACTTGACCGGCTTTCCCGAAATGCTCGATGGCCGTGTCAAAACTTTGCATCCCAAAGTGCATGGTGGCTTGCTGGCGCGGCGTGATGTACCCGCCCATATGCAGGCCTTGCAAGACCACGGCATTGAAACCATTGATTTGCTGGTGGTCAATTTGTACCCGTTTGAAGCCACCGTCGCTATGCCCGATTGCACGCTGGACGACGCGATTGAAAACATAGACATAGGCGGACCGGCCATGGTGCGCAGCGCTGCCAAAAACTGGAAGCATGTGGCGGTGTTGACCGATGCGTCGCAATACCAACCGGTGATTGATGAATGGCGCGAGCATCAGGGCTTGAGCGAGGGCACGCGTTTCAAATTGGCGGTGGCTGCGTTCAACCGCATCAGCATGTACGACGGCGCGATCAGCGACTATTTGTCTTCGCTGGACTTGGCCACCGAGCAACGCAGTTTGTTTCCGGCGCAAGCAAATGGCCGGTTCGTCAAATTGCAAGACTTGCGTTATGGCGAGAACCCGCACCAACTGGCGGCCTTCTACCAAGACACGCATCCCGCGCTAGGTTCGCTGGTGACTGCGCGTCAATTGCAAGGCAAAGAACTGTCCTACAACAACATCGCCGATGCTGATGCGGCATGGGAATGCGTCAAGAGTTTTGACACACCGGCTTGCGTGATCGTTAAACACGCCAACCCTTGCGGCGTGGCCGTGGCCGAAGACGCTTTGTCTGCTTACAAAAAGGCTTACCAGACCGACCCGACATCGGCTTTCGGCGGCATCATCGCTTTCAATTGCCCGGTCGATTTGTCTACCGTGCAAGCGCTGGCGCAGCAATTTGTGGAAGTGTTGATCGCGCCGTCTTTCACCGGAGAGGCACTCGTGCAATTGCAGGCCAAAGCGAATGTGCGGGTGTTGCAAATTGCTTTGCCGCCCGGCGGCACCACGCCTTGGGATAACGGTTTGAATTTGCTGGATGTCAAACGTGTGGGCTCCGGTTTGTTGATGCAAACCGCTGACAACCACCGTTTGTCTTTGAGCGACATGCAAGTGGTGACCACCAAGCAACCCAGCCCCGCGCAAATGCAAGATCTGTTGTTCGCATGGAAAGTGGCCAAGTTTGTGAAGAGCAACGCGATTGTGTTTTGCGCCAACGGCATGACCATGGGCGTGGGTGCGGGTCAGATGAGCCGCTTAGATTCCGCGCGTATCGCGGCTATCAAGGCCGGTCATGCCAAGCTGAGTTTGCAAAACACGGTGGTGGCCAGCGATGCGTTTTTTCCGTTTCGCGATGGATTAGACGTGGTGGTGGACGAGGGCGCGACTTGCGTGATTCAACCCGGCGGCTCGATGCGCGACCAGGAAGTGATTGACGCGGCGAATGAGCGTGGCGTGGCCATGGTGTTCACGGGCGTGAGGCATTTCAGGCATTGAGGCATTACTGTCAAAGCATGATGAGCACTTTTAATCGGGGTCAGGTTCCAATTTTAATCGGGGTCAGGTTCCAATTAATTAATTGACTTTCAGCTTCAACTGAAAACTGACCGCACCATACAAGCGATCTTTCAGCGGCGGCACCAAGGCGATATTCAAACCGAAACGCTCTCCCTCGACGGTGATCACCGGCAATATTGCGGGAAACCATCCGCCGTCGAAGGCATTCGGGTAACCATTGAACGTACCGCCGACCACGCCCGCTTTCCATCGGTCCCAGTGAAAGGGCAGGTAATAAGCGCCTGCATAGTTCGAATATGCATTGTTGCTGTTGATGAATCTACCAGCGGTGACTGACCAGTTTTCATTCAGCGTCGCTTCTAGCCCCAAACCTAGGTTGTTGTTGCGAAAGCCTTTGTCGGTATCAAAATGCACCGAATAAAAACCAGCATTTAGCCAGAGTGTGTGATGGCTGTCTTTGACCGGATTTTCTGTGCGCTCTTGAGCGAGTAAAGCCCGGGGCGTCCACAGAACGAGAAACACGCCAGCCATCAGCGTCATTAAGGACAAACGCCTTTTCAGCACATGCAGGAAAACGGAGAGTTTGTTTTGAAGGGTCGTTGCACGCAAATCAGAGACTGGCAAATACATCTGCCGCAGCTTGCACCGTGTCAGCAATGTCTTGCGCAGTATGCGCACCGCTGACAAAACCTGCTTCGTACAAAGCTGGTGCGATGTACACACCACGGTCGAGCAAACCATGGAACAGTTTATTGAACTTCGGGCTGTCGCTGGTCATCACCTTGGCGTAGTTTTGCGGTAACTCTGGAAGCAGGAAAAAGCCGAACATCCCGCCTTGGCAATCGGCACTGAAAGGCACCCCGGCTTTGGCTGCGGCTTGTGTCAAACCATCGACCAGCGAGCGGGTTGTGGCGGACAAAGCATCGAAGAAACCGGGTTTGGAAATTTCGTGCAAAGTGGCCAAACCGCAAGCCGTGGCCACCGGGTTGCCGCTGAGCGTACCGGCTTGGTAAACGGGGCCCAGAGGCGCGAGTTGTTCCATGACGGCGCGTTTGCCACCGAAAGCCGCGAGCGGCATGCCGCCGCCAATCACTTTGCCCAACACCGTCACATCAGGTTCAAAGCCGGGAATGGATTTGGCATACACGCTTTGTGCGCTGCCCAGTGCCACTCGACAGCCAGTCATCACCTCATCAAACACCAGCAGGGCACCGTGTTGTGTGCAAAGTTCGCGGCAGCGTTTCATGAACGGGACGCTGGCGCGCACAAAATTCATATTGCCTGCGATGGGTTCGATCATCAAACAAGCGAGTTCTTTGCCGTGAATCGCAAATGCTTCTTCCAGTTGCGGGATGTTGTTGTACTCGAGCACCAAGGTGTGTTGCACCACCTCGGGCGGCACACCGGCACTGGTCGGGTTACCGAAAGTGGCCAGACCCGAACCGGCTTTCACCAGCAAAGCGTCCGCATGGCCGTGGTAACAACCTTCGAACTTGATGATCTTGCTGCGCCCGGTGGCCCCGCGTGCCAAACGCAATGCGCTCATGCCGGCTTCTGTGCCGGAGCTGACCAGTCGCACCATGTCCATGGAAGGCATGAGTTTGATCAGCGCTTCGACCAGCTGTATTTCCCGCTCTGTCGGTGCGCCGAAAGAAAAACCGTCGAGCGCTGCTTTTTGCACCGCTTCCAGCACTGCCGGATGGCCGTGGCCCAAAATCATCGGCCCCCAAGAACCGATGTAATCGATATAGCGTTTGTCGTTCGCGTCCCAGAAATACGCGCCTTGCGCACGTTTGACAAAACGCGGTGTGCCGCCGACCGCACGAAATGCACGGACGGGCGAATTGACGCCGCCGGGGATGACTTGGCGGGCTCGGTCGAACAAAGTTTGGTTGAGATCAGTCATGGTTGTGAATGAGTGATGTTGAAAAAAATCAATGGCGGGTGTCGTGGCCAGGCAGGAAATCTTCGCTGCTGGTGTGTTCATCCGCCTCGTCGGCATCATCGGGTGCTTGCGCCCAGAACAATCGGTCTGCCAAGGCATGTCCCATGCCGGGACGAAAGCCTGCGTCAAGTGCGCCATCAAGGTAACTGAAGGCTTCTGCGACAGAGGCTTCAAGGTCGTCGCCCATGGCCAGCAGTCCTGCCACGGTGGCGCTGAGTGTGTCGCCCGCGCCGGTGAACACCGCGTCAAAACGTTCAATCGTTTCGCTGACCATGACCGACAGGGGGGTGGCCAAGGCATTTTCGATATGTTGGTTGCCTTGAGGCAGTCCGGTGACCAAGGTGTAAGGCACGCCTTTTTCTGCAGCGGCTTTGGCCAGGTCCCGCGCGGTGGGTGTGCGTTCGCTGCCCCATTCCGGTAACAACCAGCGCCACAGCGTGGAATGGTTGCCCACCAGCAAGGTGGTTTGCGGCAGCAGCAATTCCATGAACGCATCTTGGTAGGCCTCGATCGGATCGTCCTGCCACCAGGAGAGGCTGGGCATGTAAGCAACCACCGGCACATCCGGGTAATCGGTACACAACTCTGCAATCACGGACACAATTTCAGGCGTTCCGCAAAAACCCACTTTGATGACTTGCACGGAGATGTCTTCCAGCACATGGCGGGCTTGGTCGTCCACAGCATCTTCGTCCATAGCCACATGGTCAAAGGTTTCTGCGGTATCCCGCAAATAGCTGCCAGTTGAAATTGCCAACACATGTGTACCGACCGAGGACATGGCCAAAATATCAGCGGTCAGTCCGCCCGCGCCGCTGGGGTCGTTGCTGTTGAAAGTCAGCGCACAAGGATGCGCCATTTCGGGTGTCTGGCCTTCGTCTGTGAGCGTGATGAGTTGATTCATGGCCGTCTATACTTTGAATCATTCTATGCCACGCTTTTAAACAGGGCGTGACGCTTTCAACCATGGGAAACAACGCTGTGAACAAAACTTGGATGTGCCTGATTTGTGGCTGGATTTACGACGAGGCAGCCGGGGCTCCTGACGAAGGCATCGCTCCCGGCACGCCTTGGGAACAAGTGCCCATGAACTGGACTTGCCCTGAATGCGGCGCACGCAAAGAAGACTTTGAAATGGTGCAGATTTAAGCCGTTTTCTTTTTTGCCACCACCGAATAACGCAACAAGGTTTTGGCCCGCGCATGGGCATGATCCACCAGCGGCAGCGGATATTTTTTGCCCAACTCCACGCCTGCTGCTTGTAAGGCCAATGGCTTGGCCAGCCAAGGCGCATGAATATCCTTGTCTGACAAGCCAGCAAGCTGCGGCACATAGCGTTTGATGAATTTACCTTGCGGGTCAAATTTTTCACTTTGATTGATCGGATTAAAGATGCGGAAATAGGGCTGCGCATCACAGCCGCTGGAACTCGCCCACTGCCAGCCGCCGTTATTCGCAGCCAAGTCAAAGTCATTCAAATGCAGGGCGAAATACTGTTCTCCCCAGCGCCAATCAATCCCTAAATCTTTCACCAAAAAACTCGCCACCACCATGCGCAAGCGGTTGTGCATGTAGCCGGTCTGGTTGATTTGCGCCATGGCCGCGTCGACCAGCGGATAGCCTGTGCGCCCCTCACACCAGGCTTTGAACAAGGCTTTGGCGTCTTTGCCTTTTTCCCATTCGATGGCGTCGTAATCCGCTTTGAATGAAGACGTCATGGCATGCGGATGGTGGTGCATGATTTGATGGTAGAAATCGCGCCAGATCAACTCGGACAACCAAGTTTGTGCGCCCGCATCGCCCTTGACAGCCAGCGGGTACGCCAGTCGAGCGAGCTGTCTGATAGCGACCGTGCCAAAGCGTAAATGCACGCTCAAATAACTCGGTCCTTTGATGGCTGGAAAATTTCTGGTGTCTTCGTAATGTGCGATGCGTTTGGCGAAATCTTTGACCAAGGTGTGCGCGGCATCACTGCCGGGGTAAATGTGCAGAGCCGCCAGATCCACCGCTTGGAAGCCCATGCTGGTTAAAGACGGTATGGGCTGACGCAATGCAGGGGGAACAGGCGCGAGTTGCCCCGGTTTGGCACTGGTGCTTCGTTCGGCCATATCTGCCGGCGTGATTTTTTTCATCCAGGCGTTTTTATAGGGCGTGAACACGCCATAGGACGTGCCGCTTTGCGTCAGCACTTCGCTGCGCTCGAACACCACATGGTCTTTGAAGCTGTGAAAAGCAATACCTGCGTTAGCCAGTTCACCGAGCACCTGTGCGTCACGGGTCAGTGACTGAGGTTCATCGTCATGGTGTGTGAATACCGCTTGCACCCCGAGTTGTTTGGCGATTCGTACGATGTCAATCACGGCATGTCCGTGTCGGGTGATCAAGCCAGCGTCCGGATTGTCGGCGTGTTCCCGCCACTTCTGGTCCAATTCAAGAATGGAGGCATGAATGAACGACACGCGTCTGTCTTGTGCAGGCAGTCCTTGCAATATGTCGCTGTCAAACACGAAGCAACCAAACACCTTGTCGCCATGCTGCACCGCCATGTGCAAAGCGGTATGGTCGTGCAAGCGCAAATCCCGCCTGAACCAGACCAATACCGATGCAAAATGTGTGAAATGTCTGCTTGTCATCTTCACCCTTAAAATCAACTGATGTCCTTGGATTTTGCGCCCATCAACCTGACCCACCATTTTCTGATCGCTATGCCCGGTCTGATGGACGAGTCTTTTTCCCGCAGTGTGGTGTATATGTGCGAGCACAGCGAGCGAGGCGCTTTGGGGCTGATCATCAATAAGCCCAGCCCCATGAGCATGCGCTCCTTGTTTGAAAAAGTCGAATTGCAACTCGGCCGGTCCGATTTGATAGAAATCCCTGTGTTTCAAGGTGGACCAGTGCATACCGAGCGTGGTTTTGTCTTGCACGATCCCATGTCTCGCGCACAAGCAGACCAACAACCTGAACCGGCCTATGCCTCTACGTTGGCCATTCCCGGCGGCTTGGAGATGACCACTTCCAAAGATGTGCTCGAAGCCTTGTCCACAGGTGCAGGTCCCAAGCGGGTTTTGATTACCTTGGGCTATGCCGCTTGGGCACAAGGACAACTTGAATCCGAGTTGGCAGAAAACAGTTGGCTCACAGTACAAGCCGACGACCATGTGATTTTTGATACTCCCATCGAACACCGTTATGACAGCGCGCTTGCCTTGTTGGGTTTGCAGGCATGGATGCTGTCTCCGCAGGCGGGCCACGCATGAACACGGCTGTGCAGCCGATGAACCATGCCCATTTGCATTCCTTTCTTGCTTTCGATTTTGGCCTCAAGCGCACCGGTGTAGCGTATGCATCGCGTTTGCTGGGCCAGGCGCAACCTCAGGGCACAGTCAATGCAAGCGGGGACGCGCGTTGGCCACTGATCGCCAAACACATTGAACGTTGGCAACCCGATGCGCTGGTGGTTGGCGTGCCCTACCACCCGGACGGCGCAGCGCACGAAAACACCGAATTGGCGAAAAAATTCGCGCGACAGTTGCATGGCCGTTTTGAACTACCAGTGTTCGAGGTGGATGAACGTTACTCCACCACCGAAGCGAAAAGCGATGGCGCCAAAGACGTCGATGCAGCATCTGCCTGCGTCATACTGAACCAATTTTTAAGAAGCCTTACCCTATGAGTACTGGACATTTATCTTTGGATGCGCAAGCCTTGTACGCGCAGATGTTGCAGGACTTGCGCGAGCGTGTGCCTGCAACTGCGCACCTGGTGGGCATCACCACGGGCGGTGCTTGGCTGGCTCAACAGTTGCAAGCTGATTGGAAGCGTGAGTCACCCATGGGTGTGGTGTCGTCTTCCATGCACCGCGATGATTTCTCCAAGCGTGGCTTGTCTGACAGCGAAGCCACACGTTTACCATTTGCTGTAGATGGCGCGGTCATCTGGTTGATTGATGATGTGTTGTTCACCGGTAGAACCATTCGTGCAGTGGTCAATGAGTTGTTTGATTACGGGCGACCTGCAGAGGTGCATTTGGCCGTGCTGGTGGACCGTGGTGGGCGCGAATTACCCGTGCACGCAGATTACGCAGCTGCCCGTTTGACCTTGCCCTCCAGCCAAAGCCTTCGCTTGATGCGCAAGGATGCTGGTCAGTTCGGATTTTCAGTAAAGGACCGCTGATGCTTTACAAACGCAATCCGCAACTCAACCGTAACGGTGAGTTAATCCATTTGCTCTCAACCGAGGGCTTATCGCGCGACATACTCACACGTATTCTTGACACTGCAAATCAATTTGTGTCGCTCAACGACCGCGAGGTGAAAAAAGTCCCGCTGCTGCGCGGAAAGTCCGTCTTCAACTTGTTTTTTGAAAACAGCACGCGCACACGCACCACTTTCGAGATCGCTGCCAAGCGTTTGAGCGCCGATGTGTTCAATCTGGACATTGCCCGTTCATCCGCCAGCAAAGGCGAGAGCTTGCTCGACACCATCGCCAACCTGAGCGCCATGGCTGCCGATATTTTTGTGGTGCGCCACGGCGAATCCGGCGCGCCGTATTTGATCGCCGAACATGTCGCGCCTCACGTGCACGTCATCAACGCCGGTGACGGACGTCATGCGCATCCCACGCAAGGTTTGCTGGACGCCTACACCATCCGCCATTTCAAAAAAGACTTTGCCAATCTGCGTGTTGCTATCGTTGGTGATGTACTTCATTCACGGGTGGCCCGCTCGGACATCCATGCACTGACCACATTAGGCTGTGCTGAAGTGCGCGTGGTCGGTCCTAAAACTTTGGTGCCCGGCGATTTATCGCAACTCGGTGTCAAGGTGTTTCACAACATCGAAGAAGGCATTCGCGACTGCGATGTGGTCATCGCCCTGCGTTTGCAAAATGAGCGCATGAGTGGCGCATTGCTTCCTTCCAGCCAAGAGTATTTCAAAAGCTTTGGCTTGACGCAAAGCCGCCTGCAATTGGCCAAGCCGGACGCCATCGTCATGCACCCGGGGCCGATCAACCGAGGCGTAGAAATCGAATCGGCCGTGGTTGACGGACCGCAAAGCGTCATCTTGACGCAAGTCACCTTCGGCATAGCGGTGCGCATGGCGGTGATGTCTATCGTGGCGGGGAATGACGCATGAACATACTGATACAAAACGGACATGTGGTCGACCCGGCCAGTGGTTTCAGCCAGCGCGCCGATGTGGCCGTGCAAAAAGGCCATGTCTTGGCCATTGGCCAGATTCCCGCCAATTTCAAAGCAGACCAAACCATCGATGCCACCGATTGCATGGTGATTCCCGGTTTGGTGGATGCGTGTGCGCGTCTGGGTGAGCCGGGTCATGAACACGAGGGCATGCTCGAGTCTGAATTGGCCGCCGCAGTCGCCGGCGGAGTGACCAGCGTGGTGTGTCCGCCGGACACGCAACCGGTGTTGGATGAACCCGGGTTAGTCGAGATGCTGCAATTTCGGGCTGCGCGTTTGCACTTGTCGCGCGTCTTTCCATTGGGTGCATTGACACGCGGGCTGGCGGGTGAAAGCCTGACACCGATGGCCGAGTTGACACTGGCAGGCTGCGTTGGTTTTTCTCAGGCTGAACACGGCATGACGCAAACCCAAACTTTGCAACGCGCCATGCAATACGCAGCCACCTATGGCTACGTCGTGTGGCTCAGACCGCAAGATGTGCATCTGGGTAAAGGCGTGGCAGCCAGCGGACCGCTGGCCACACGATTGGGTTTGAGCGGTGTGCCGGTGGCTGCAGAAACGATTGCCCTGCATACCTTGATAGATGTGATGCGCAGCACCGGAGCGCGGTTGCATGTGTGTCGCTTGTCCAGCGCCGCCGGTGTGGAATTGGTACGCCTGGCCAAAGCGGAAGGTCTGGCCATCAGCGCCGATGTCAGCATCCACAATTTGCATTTCATCGATAACGATGTCGGTTATTTCGATACCCGTGCCCGACTGACGCCGCCTTTGCGCCAGCAGCGCGACAGAGAGGCTTTGCGACAAGGTTTGGCGGACGGCACGATCGATGTGCTGGTGTCAGACCACACGCCGGTGGAGGGCGACGCCAAAGACTTGCCATTTGCCCAAGCGCAACCCGGTGCCACGGCGTTGGAGATGTTGCTGAGCGCAAGCTTGAAATGGGCCGAGCAAAGTGGTGTCAGCCTGATGCGTGCTTTGCAAGTGGTGACCAGTGCACCTGCTGCATTGCTCGGTGCTGCCGGACAGGGACTGGGGCAATTGGTGGTCGGTTCACCCGCTGATATTTGTATTTACAAACCCTCTGAGCATTGGCAGGTCATGCCGTCAGCCTTGCATAGCCAAAGCAAACACACACCGTTTGCATTTGACATGAACGCCAGTTTGATGCCGGGCAAAGTGCAAGCCACCTTGGTAGCGGGTAGAGTGGCCTTTGAATTGAATTAAGCGGTTAATCGGTAATTGGGTAATTGGTAATTGGGGTCAGGTTCCAATTAATTGGGAATTAATTGGAACCTGACCCCAATTACCGAACCTGACCCCGATTAACCATTGATTAAAGCAGCGAATCAGCCCATATGTTTTGCGCCCAGTTCCAAGCGTATGTGCCTTCCAAGGCGTTGGCTTCGCTGGACAAGCCGCCTGAGCCGGGCACGGTTTTATAGGTTTTTTCCTCGGCGTTGTACTGGTGAACCGAGGCCACATGCACCACCATTTTGTCGCTGACATAGCTGTAGCAGGTATTGGTCAAATAGGGGGCGGGGTTGGATTCAAGGCCAGACAGTTCTGCCACGATGGCCGCTGCTGCCACCTTGGCGTGTGAGTTCGCCATATGCGCAGACTTGGGCATGGCGGGTGCAGCCAATATCGCGTCACCCAGAATATGAATATCTTTGGCGGCAACAGATTCAAAACTTTGGTAGTTGATGCCGCACCATCGGTTGTTGGCGGTGGCCAAACCGGTTTGCACCGCAATAGCACCTGCGCGCATAGACGGCAGCACATTCAAAACTTGGGCTTTCACCGGTTCTTGTACATCGAAGTTGATGCTCATAGCTTTAGCATCGACAGAAGTTACTTTGTGGTTCGGGCGGTACTCGATGATGTCTTTGTAGTTGTCGCTCCAAAATTTCTTGAACAAACTCGCTTTAGAGGTGATGTCGGGATTGGCATCCAAAATCAAGACTTTAGATTTGGGCTTGGCTTGCTTGAAGTAATGCGCGACTTGGCTGGCGCGCTCATACGGTCCGGGCGGGCAGCGGTAGGGCGCTTCTGGCACCGTCAGCGCATAGACACCGCCATCGGGCATGGCTTCGAGTTGCTTGCGCAAGGCATGGGTTTCTGGACCGGCTTTCCACGCTTGCAAAATTTGGCCGCTGGCATTGGCTGCTTGCAAGCCTTCGATGCTGTCGAACATCATGTCCACACCAGGAGACAGCACGAGTTTGTCGTAAGCGATGGAGGCACCGTTTTGTAATGCCACCGTTTTTTTCTGCGGATCAATCGCCGTCACTTTGTCTTTGACGATGGTGACGCCGTGCTTGCTGCTGAGCGCATCGTATGAGGTGGTTAACTCGGTCAAATTTTTGCTGCCACCAATCACCAGATTGGACATAGGGCAGGAGATGAAACTGGTGTTGGGCTCAATCAACACCACGTTGATTTTATAATTAGAGAGCATGCGCACATACTTGGCTGCAGTCGCACCGCCATAGCCGCCGCCGATGACCACCACCTGTGCTTTGGCGGGCAAGTTGGCCGCCCACAACGCGGGAGCCGTGCCAAACGCCAGTCCGGCTTGCAACAAATGTCTTCTTTTCATGGTCAGTCCTTAACGGGGTTGCGCAGCAAAATAATCGGCCATGGAAGCAATTTGCGCTTCAGTCAAACCCTTGGTGATCTGATGCATGATGGTGGCGGGGCGGCTGCCGTCTTTGAAGGCTTGCATTTGTTGCACCATGTAGTCGCGCGGTAAGCCCGCAATAGAGGGAACCGCAGAGTCCTTGACTGCGCGGCCTTCAGTGCCGTGGCAGTTGGAGCACATAGAGGCATCGGTACGCGCGTGAAGTGCTTTAGATTCAAGGTCCTTGTCTTGGGCAAATGTCGCAAAACTCAGCAAGCCATACAACAGCCCGGCCAAAGTGACAGTGTGGAATCTGGAGTGCATAAAGTTCTCAGTGTGATTTCTAAAGTGTGGTTGACTTTAACTGTTTTAGAAAATTCATACCAATGCCAAAACCAAGGCTGAGTCTTCCAAATAAGCGTAGACGGTTTCACCGGTTTTGATCTGTTCATCTTCGGCGAAACCAATCAGACTGATATGGGGCGCAATTTGCAAACTGATTTCAGTGGCTTTGGCGCGCGAGTGGCGTGTGACTTTGCCTTGAGCCCTGTTAGCGCCCGGTTTCTCCAGCAAATGGCGTGAAATACGGACTGCAGTGGCTTTGCATAAAAGCATGATTTGCATGCCGGGCACCAAGTCCAATAGCTGGGCACTTTCCTTGGTGATTTTGGCCACCCAAACCATGTCTTCACTGAGTTGTACTTTGACCCAAGCCAACGCACCTACCGTTTTGACCGCCATGACTTTCGCCATCAATTGGTTGCGCATGCTGGTGCGAAGCGCCAACGCCATGGATGTTTGCGGCATGCTGTTTTTGGCGTTGGCAGGCGTCATCTCCGCCAGCAGTTGCTTGCGCACAGTGCCCAGCTTTTGGGCGGCGTCCAGCAATTGAACACCGGCAGGTGTCAACCGCGCACCGCCTCCGCCTGCACCGCCTACGACTTTTTCAACCAAGGCCACACCGGACAAATTGCTCAAGGTATCAATCGCTTGCCAAGCGGCTTTGTAACTGACACCGGCCTCTCTGGCGGCTTGCGAAATAGAACCGACTTTGGCCAAGCTGCGCAATATGAGCAGGCGCTTGTCCGTGATGGCATGACCCAGAGCGTCTGGCAGCGGCTTAGCAATTTTTTTAGGTGGCAATGCTTGACTCCGGGCTTGTGATACATTCGCTATTCAAAAAAAGAATAGCGAATGCGCTTTGAAAAAAATCTTAGTCACAGTATGTCATTTCTTTGCGCACTCAAATCAATTTTTGATCTGGTCAAACAACCATTATGAAAAAGTTTTTATTCGCTTGGATCATGTCTGCATTTACCGGCTTGATGTCACTGGCGCATGCGCAAAACGCCGCTGTGGTGCGTGTGGCTGCAGCGTCTGATTTGAAATTTGCTTTGGAAGAATTGGCCGTCCGTTATGAAAAGCAAACCGGTCAAAACATCACGCTGGTGTTTGGCTCATCCGGGCAATTCACCACGCAAATTCTGCAAGGTGCGCCATTTCAAATATTCATGTCGGCAGATGAAAATTTTGTGTACAAACTCTCGGATGCAGGCAAGACCGTAGACCGTGGCAAGTTGTATGCGATCGGCCGCATTGGTGTCTTCACACCCAACGGATCGCCACTCAAAGCCGACGGCAGTTTGAAAGACTTGGCTGCCAGCTTGCAAGACGGACGCTTGCAAAAACTGGCCATCGCCAAACCCGAGCATGCGCCCTATGGTGAACGCGCCAAACAGGTGTTGCAACACGCCGGGTTGTGGAGCGCAGTGCAAAGCAAATTGATTCTGGGTGAAAACATTTCGCAGGCCGCGCAATTTGCATTGTCGGGTTCAGCGCAAGCCGGCATCATCGCCCAGTCATTGGCCGTGGCACCTGCGTTCACAGGCAAAGGACGGTTTGATTTGATTGATGCGAAAAACCACCAGCCCTTGATTCAGCGCATGGTGTTGATCAAACCCGTGTCGGCTGCCGCGCAGTCGTTTTACGATTACCTCGGCAGTGCACCGGCTCAAGCGGTGCTGTCGCGGTATGGCTTTGCCATGCCTTGATTCGCAGGAGAACATCATCGATTGGCAAGCGCTTTCACTGTCATTGCAACTCGCAGCGGTCACGCTGGCTTTGTTGTTGCCGCCCGGCATGCTGCTCGCGCGTTGGTTGGCCTATACCGAGTTCAAAGGCAAATACCTGATTGAGGCCTTGGTGGTGTTGCCCTTGGTGTTGCCACCCACTGTGCTCGGCTATTACTTGTTGGTGTCATTCGGTGCAGCCTCGCCATTGGGTCAGTGGTTGTCACAGCAAGGTATCCATCTCGCATTCCATTTCTCCGGCTTGGTTGTCGCCTCTGTGTTGTTCAATATTCCGTTTTTGGTGCAACCCATACAGCGCGCGTTTGAGGCTGTGCCAGCCAACTTGAATGAAGCCGCAGCCGTATGTGGGCTAGGCAGTTGGGCCACGTTCTGGCGGGTCGAGTTGCCCTTGGTCTGGCCCGGGGTGTTGTCAGCCATGGTGCTGACATTCGTGCATACCTTGGGTGAGTTCGGTGTGGTGTTGATGATGGGCGGCAGTATCCCGGGTGAAACCAAAACACTGGCGATTTCCATTTACGACCGGGTGCAAGCTTTTGATGTGCAATCAGCTGATCGAATGGCCTTGCTGTTACTGCTCATGTCCTTATTGGCTGTGGCGGCTTCGTTTTTTGCCACTTCGCGATTGACGAGGCGCAGATGAATAAAGGTACTAACGGAAACCACAGCGCAGGTTTGCATGTCAGTGTGAGCCAACACTTGCCCATGCCGTTGCACGGCAGCTTCAGTTGCGAACCCGGTCAAATGCTCGCGCTCGTTGGTCCCTCAGGTGCGGGCAAAACGTCCATGCTGCGATTGATGGCGGGTTTGCTTAAACCCGAAAAAGCCAAAGTGCTGATCGCAGGGGAAACCTGGTGCAACACGGATCAAGGCATTTTCTTGTCAGCACGCCAACGTCTGGTGGGTCTGGTGTTTCAAAATTACGCTTTGATGCCGCATATGAACGCCATCGACAATGTCTCGCTTGCCATGTTGCATTTGCCAGTGAAAGCGCGTGTGCATGCTGCTATCGACTGGCTCAATCGCATGGGCTTGACTGCGGAGCAACAACAACGTGTGCCCGCAATGTTGTCCGGTGGTCAACAACAACGGGTAGCGCTGGCCAGAGCCTTGGCCAGACAGCCTAAGTTGCTGCTGATGGACGAGCCGTTTTCTGCCGTGGATCAAATGAGTCGCAGAGGGCTTTACGCATTGATTGCGGATTTACGCCGCGATTTGCACATACCTATCGTGCTGGTCACACATGATTTGAACGAAGCCAGACAACTGGCAGACAAACTGGTGGTGATGGATGAAGGGCAGGTGTTGCAAGAGGCCACGCCTGCTCATATTCACCGGGCTCCGCGCAATGCCCGCGTGGCTGACTTGGTAGGTATACCCAACCGCTTTCATGGTCGCTGGTTGGGCCATGGCGGTCCGCATGCCTTGCCGGAGGGTTTTGCTTGGCTGGAATGGTTGTCGAACCCCGACGCGGCAAGCGGACTGGCACTGGTCGTCAAAGACAAAGGGCGCTTAAAGAAAACGGGTCAAGCGGTGACTTGGGTGATTCAAGGTGACGGTTTTCAAGTGCATCCTGCATGGACTGAAGAAGAAAAAAATGACCATCAGCGTGTCTTGTTGCAGGCACAAGTCAGTGAATTACGCAGTCTGGGTGAAATGTCTCTGGCCACATTGACGTTAGAAGAACCTGCAAACCTTCAGTTGCAATTGACGCTGTCAGGCATGCAAAGACACAACGTGCAAACCGGTCAAAGTCTCGGCATCAGCATGGACTGTCGCTGGATACATGTGATGCCGGTGCGCTAAATTGCATAAGCAGTTCAGGGGAAATAGCGATTCAGCGTGATGTCGCAGGTTGAAGCGAGTTGCGATGCAGAGCCAGTGATTGCGCGACAAGCGCTGACAATTCAGCGGCTTTACCAGCGTCAATGCCTTCAAACAATTGGAGCCGCATGCGAGGCTCCCAAAATTTGCGAATATGGTTGGCAATGCCTTCCAAGGCCTCGTCGCGGTCCGGGTAGGCTGAGAAAAATTGACCAATTTGATTGGCCATACTGACCAGGTTATGGATGTCCATGGGCTTCAGTCTCGGTGGATTCAATAAAAGCAGTGGATAAAAACCGCTCGGGGTAGCTGTAAGCGGTGAAGCTGTCGCCACGCACCTGACCGGCGAGCAGCAGGTTGTGCGACTGTGCGATATCGACGGCCAGACGTGTCGGTGCGGAAACTGCAGTCAATGCGCCTGCGCCGGATTGGATGGTTTTTTGCACCATCTCAAAACTGGCGCGGCTGGTGATGCAAACAAAACCTTGCGTCGCATCCACGGGGGCTTTGGTCATCGCGCCAATCAGTTTGTCCAAGGCGTTGTGTCTACCCACATCTTCGCGCACGATGTGAATGACACCGTTCATATCAGACCAAGCAGCCGCGTGCGTGGCACCGGTTTGCAGCTTCAATGGTTGCAGTGCACGCAGTCCTGCGTGTGCGCGTTGCATGGCTTGCACATCCACATTCACCACGGGCGCTTGCGGCAGCGACAACTTGACTTGCGCCAAGCTGTCTGTGCCGCATAAACCGCAACCGGTGCGACCGGCCATGCTGCGTTTGCGTTCTTTCAAACGCGCTTCGCATTGGGCGGCGACCTCTAGGTGAACTTCAACGCCCAGCGTTTGTTCAATCACTTCCACACCATACAGCTGCGAGGCTTGGTCAATCAAGCCTTCGCTGAGCGCAAAGCCGAGTGCGAAATCCTCCAAGTGCAAAGGCGTGGCCATCATCACGGCATGAGAAATGCCATTGAACACCAAGGCCACCGGCATCTCGTCAGCCAGATGTGCTCTTGATGCCAAATGCATGTTCACTTGCCGACCACCTCAAAACTGTCTGACTGTGCTTTGGCGAGTAAATCCAGTTGATTTTTGTTGAAACGCTGGTAGTTTTGTTGCCACTCGGAAGGCTGGCTGACAGCCACGACTTGCACCGCTGTCACTTTGTACTCGGGGCAGTTGGTCGCCCAGTCAGACGCGTCGGTGGTGATCACATTCGCGCCGGATTCAGGGAAGTGGAAGGTGGTGTAGACGACACCGGCTTGCATGGCCTCGGTCACGCGGGCGCGCAACACGGTTCGACCGGAGCGGCTCTCGATGCCAACCCAGTCATGGTCTTTGATGCCGCGCTCTTCAGCATCATGCGGGTGAATGTCCAAGCGGTCTTCGTCGTGCCACTGGTTGTTGTCGGTGCGGCGGGTTTGCGCGCCTACGTTGTAATGAGACAGAATGCGGCCAGTGGTCAGTAGCAACGGGAATTTGCGCGTGACTTTTTCTGGTGTCGCCACATACTGCGTCGGGAAGAATTTGCCTTTGCCGCGCACAAAACCACTGACATGCATGATGTCAATGCCTGCGTCTGCGGTGTCCGCATTGCAAGGCCATTGCAAGCTGGTGTGCTGGTCAATTTTTTCATAACTGACACCGGCAAAACTGGGTGTCAGTGCAGCGATCTCTTTCATGA
This sequence comes from Bordetella parapertussis, assembly GCA_945878065.1. GTDB lineage: Bacteria > Pseudomonadota > Gammaproteobacteria > Burkholderiales > Burkholderiaceae_C > Limnohabitans > Limnohabitans parapertussis_B. The sequence continues at coordinate 20,093 of CAMDXA010000026.1, forward strand.
TCTCTTGCGGATGCGCATAGTGCATGTCGTAGCCCAGCGCTTTCGCCAGTTTGACCGTGACTTCCCAGTCAGCCAGACCCGCCATCGGCGGCATGGCCTGACGCACACGCGAAATGCGGCGCTCGGCGTTGGTGAAGGTGCCGTCTTTTTCCAGGAACGATGAACCCGGCAAAAACACGTGCGCGTACTTGGCGGTTTCATTCAGGAAGATGTCTTGCACCACGATGCATTCCATGGCGGACAAAGCGGCGGCCACATGCTGCGTGTCCGGGTCGGATTGCACAATGTCTTCGCCTTGGCAATAAAGCCCTAGGAACGAGCCGTCCATGGCGGCGTCAAACATGTTCGGGATGCGCAAGCCGGGTTCGGGGCTGAGTGTGACGCCCCATGCGCCTTCAAACAGCGTGCGTGTGGTGGTGTCAGAGATATGGCGGTAACCAGGCAACTCGTGCGGGAAACTGCCCATGTCACACGCGCCTTGCACATTGTTTTGACCACGCAATGGGTTCACACCCACACCTTCACGACCGACCATGCCGCAAGCCATCGACAAGTTGGCAATGCCCATGACCATGGTCGAGCCTTGTGAATGCTCGGTCACGCCAAGGCCGTAGTAAATCGCAGAGTTAGGGCCTGCGGCATACATGCGGGCAGCGGCGCGCACTTCAGCGGCAGGAACGCCAGTGACGCTCTCAAAAGCCTCGGGTGAGTTTTCGGGCTTAGAGACAAACTCGCACCACTCATTGAAACTCCTATCGTCGCAACGTTTGGCCACATAGTCTTTGGCGACCAAGCCTTCGGTGACCACCACATGTGCCAGTGAGTTGATGAGCGCGACGTTGGTGCCGGGGCGCAAAGCCAAATGGTGTTGGGCCTTCACATGCGGGCTGCTGACCAGATCGATTTTGCGCGGGTCGGCGACGATGAGCTTGGCGCCATCGCGCAAACGGCGTTTCATGCGTGACGCAAACACCGGGTGTGCATCGGTAGGGTTGGCGCCAATGACCAGCAACACATCCGCACGTTCCACCGATTTGAAGGTTTGTGTGCCAGCCGATGTGCCAAAGGTTTGTCCCAAACCATAACCGGTAGGGGAGTGGCACACTCGGGCACAAGTGTCTACGTTGTTCGTGCCAAAAGCGGCGCGCACCAGTTTTTGCACCAGATAGGTTTCTTCGTTGGTGCAACGCGAAGAGGTGATGCCGCCGACGGAGTCTTTGCCGTGTTTGGCTTGTATGCGTTTGAACTCGGAGGCCGCATGGTTGATGGCCTCGTCCCAGCTCACCTCTTGCCACGGGTCGGTGATCTTGGCGCGAATCATCGGCTTGGTGATCCGGTCTTGATGCGTGGCATAGCCCCAAGCGAAACGGCCTTTCACACATGAATGTCCTTCGTTGGCTTTGCCGTCTTTCCACGGCACCATGCGCACGACAGTGTTGCCCTTCATCTCGGCTTTGAAGCCGCAACCCACGCCGCAGTAAGCGCAAGTGGTGATCAGGCTATGCTCGGGTTGGCCGAGTTCGATGATGGATTTTTCTTGCAGCGTGGCGGTGGGGCAGGCTTCGACGCACGCACCGCAGGACACGCATTCGCTGTCCATGAACGGCTGGTCTTGGCCGGCTGATACGCGGCTCTCAAAGCCCCGGCCTGAGATGGTCAATGCAAACGTGCCTTGTGTTTCTTCGCAGGCGCGTACGCAACGGTTACAGACAATGCATTTGCTTGGGTCGTAGGTGAAGTAAGGGTTGGACTCGTCTTTCTTCATGTCGCAATGGTGGTCGCCTGCTTGCGCACCGACGCCGTAGCGCACATTGCGCAATCCGGTGACACCGGCCATGTCTTGCAATTCGCAATTGCCGTTGGCGCTGCATGTCAAACAATCGAGCGGGTGGTCGGAGATGTACAACTCCATCACGCCTTTGCGCAAGTCTTGCAACTTTGGGGTCTGGGTGTGCACCACCATGCCGTTTTCAGCAGGCGTGGTGCAAGAGGCCGGATAGCCTTTGCGCCCGTCGATTTCCACCAAACACAAGCGGCAGGAACCGAAGGGTTCCAGGCTATCGGTCGCGCACAGCTTGGGCACTTGTATGCCCGCGTCAACTGCCGCACGCATGAGCGACGTGCCTTTGGGTACGCTGACCGCGTAGCCATCAATGCTCAGACTGACAGTTTCTGAGGAAGTGCGTGCAGGCGTGCCATGGTCGCGTTCTTGTTTGAGGTACATCAACATGGTGGATCCTTGATTAAGAAGCAGTGGTTTCGGCTTTTTCCAGACCGAAATCACCGGGGTAATGTTTGAGTGCCGACAACACGGGAAAGGGCGTCATGCCACCCATGGCGCACAGGCTGCCGTGCACCATGGTGTCGCACAAATCGCGCAGCAAATGCACCTGTTGTTCTTTGTTGGCCGAGGTGGCAATGCGGTCAATCGTTTCCATGCCGCGCGTGGAACCGATGCGGCAAGGCGTGCATTTGCCGCAGCTCTCTAAGGCGCAAAACTCCATGGCGTAACGTGCCAACTTGGCCATGTTGGCGGTGTCGTCATGCACCACGATGCCGCCGTGACCGACCACCAGACCGAGTGCGGCATAGGCTTCATAGTCCAGCGGCACATCCCATTGCGACTCCGGCACATACGCACCCAATGGTCCGCCGACTTGCACCGCTTTGATGGGCCTGCCGCTGCGGCTGCCGCCGCCGAAGTCATAGATCAATTCGCGCAGAGTCAGACCAAATGCGCGTTCAACCAAACCACCTTGCTTGATATTGCCGGTGATTTGAAACGGCAGCGTGCCGGTGGAGCGGCCCATGCCGAAGTCTTTGTAAAACGCTGCGCCCTTGGCCATGATGATGGGAACACTGGCCAGTGTGATCACGTTGTTGATGACTGTGGGTTGACCGAACAATCCTTCCAGGGCAGGCAAGGGCGGCTTTGCGCGAACGATGCCGCGCTTGCCCTCGATGCTCTCGAGCATGGCGGTTTCTTCGCCACACACATAAGCACCCGCTGCTTTGCGTATGTGCAAGTGAAATGCCTTGCCACTGCCCAGAACGTTGTCGCCCAAAAAACCTGCCGATTGCGCCAATTGGATGGCGGTGGTCATGGTGGCAATGGCGTGTGGGTATTCAGAACGAATATAGATGTAACCCTGAGTGGCGCCGACTGCCACACCAGCAATGGCCATGCCTTCGATCAGCATGTAGGGGTCACCCTCCATGGTCATGCGGTCGGAGAACGTGCCCGAGTCGCCTTCATCGGCATTGCACACCACGTACTTTTGCGCGGCATCCGTGGCGCGAACGGTGCGCCATTTGATACCCGCCGGAAACGCTGCCCCGCCGCGTCCGCGCAAGCCGGAGTCCAACACAGTTTGCACCACGTCCGCGCCATCCACCGCCACGGCTTTTTGCAAACCGGCCCAGCCGCCGTGCGCGGCGTAATCGTCCAAAGACAAGGGCCGTGTGATGCCCATGCGGGCAAAGGTCAGGCGCTGTTGTTTGGCGAGATAAGCGATGTCATCTGTCAAACCGAGTGATAAAGCGTGCGCGCCGCCATTCAAAAAACCGGCTTCAAACAAAGAAGGCACGTCTTCAAATGCCACTGGGCCATAAGCCATGCGACCTTTGGCCGTGACGACTTCAACCAGAGGTTCAAGCCAAAACATGCCGCGTGAGCTGTTGCGTTGCACATCGATGGCCAGACCACGAGCGGTGGCCTCTTTGTGCAAAGCATCAACGACTTCATCAGCACCGGCGGCCAACGCGGCACTGTCGCATGGAACAAACACGGTGATCATGAGGTGCTCCCGATGTCAGCAACAAGTCGTGCCAGGCGTGTTTTGTCCATGCGCGCATACAGCTTGTCGTCAATCTGTACCGCGGGTGAAGAGGCACACAAACCCAAGCAATACACCGGCTCAAGTGAATACAAACCATCGGCGCTGGTTTCATGCAACTTGCACCCCAATGCTTGTTCAATATCCGCCAATAATTGCTCGCCACCGCAGGCCTGACAGGCCTCGGCACGGCACACTTGAACCACATGCTTGCCGGGCGCTTTGCTGCGAAAGAAATGGTAGTAGGTGATGACCCCGTGCACCTCAGCGCGAGATAAGTTCATCGCCTCAGCGACCAAAGGCACAGCGCTTGCTGGGATGAATCCCAGCGCTTCTTGCACAGCATGCAGCAACGGCAGCAAGCCGCCCGGCATCTCGGTGAATTCGGGCAACAGCCTGCTGACCGTTTGCAGTTCAGGTGCTTCGACAGATTTGTTCATGGATGATTTCAGTTAAAGAATTTGCCCGCACTTTGCAAGGTGCGGTAGATGCCCCATGCCAATGGAATACCCACGGCTGTCCAAGCAAATACCACCCAAAGCGGGTTGGAATGAACCGCACTACCGTGTGCATTGCCACCTACTTCGGACGCGCTGGCTTTTTCATGCGCGAGTTTTTTCTCGTGCGCCAGTTCTTCGGGTGTCATGAAATGTTTGGCATTCACCGGGCGGATCATCAGGTTGGCGATCAAGCCCACCACCAGCATGCCGACCAGAATGAACATGGTTTGGTTGTAGACCTGCTCGCGGGGAAGGCCTAAGCCGAGTTGGTAATCGCGCATGTAATTCACCACCACTGGGCCCAAAATGCCAGCCGTTGCCCAGGCTGTCAGCAAACGGCCGTGGATCGCACCCACCATTTGCGTGCCAAACAAATCGGCCAGATAAGCAGGCACCGTGGCAAAGCCGCCGCCGTACATACTCAAGATGATGCAGAACGCAGCGACAAACAACAGTTGGTTACCAGCCATGGCCGAAGCGGGTACGGATGCATACAGGGCAGCGCCCAAAACAAAAAACACGACGTAGGTGAGTTTGCGGCCGAGTTTGTCTGAAAGGCTGGCCCAGATGATCCTGCCACCAATGTTGAAGAGGCTGAGCAAGGCGGTAAAACCTGCGGCAACACTGGCAATCATGGTCAGTTGTGTTTTGTCTAAGTCGTTGTATTTGGCTTCAATACCAATCAATGCGCCGCCAAATACCTCTTGCAGCATCGGGCTGGCCATGCCAATCACGCCAATGCCCGCAGAGACGTTCATACAAAGCACCACCCACACCATCCAAAATTGTGGAATGCCCCACACCTTGCTGACATGCACATGGTTTTGGGTGATCATGGTGTTACTGGCTTGTTGCACAGGAGGTGTCCAACCGGCAGGCTTCCAACCCGTGGCTGGAATGCGGTAGCCCAAAGCACCTGACATCATGAAAACGAAATACACCACGGCCATACACACAAAGGTTTGCCACACACCCACTTCTAAGTCAGTGGCAAAGTACTTCATCAACTCTGCAGCTAAAGGTGAACCGATCATGGCACCGCCACCGAAACCCATGATGGCCATGCCAGTTGCCATGCCGCGGCGGTCCGGAAACCATTTGATCAAGGTGCTAACGGGTGAGATGTAGCCTAAGCCCAAACCAATGCCGCCAATGACGCCGGAACCCAACAGCATCAACCAAAATTGGTGGGTGTACACACCCAAGGCCGCAATCAACATACCGCCGCACCAGCATATTGCGCTTACTACACCGGCTTTGCGTGGGCCGGCACGCTCGAGCCAACCACCCCACAACGCCGCAGAGCTACCGAGCAACACAAAAAACAAGGTGTACATCCAACCCAAGGTGGAGACTTTCCAGTCACATGTGCTGGTGAACAGCTCTTGGAAAAAACCGATATCTGCGCCGCATTTCAGCGGTTCTTTGATGCCCAAGGCTTTGGACAGAGGTAACCAGAACACAGAAAAACCATAAGCCATTCCGATGCACAAATGGATGGCAAGCGCTGCAGGTGGGACCAACCATCGGTTGTATCCTTCTCCGGCAATGATGCGTTCTTTAGATAAGAAACTCGGTGTCGTGTCTGACATGGTGCTTGTTGCGTCAGCAGGTGAACTCATGATGTCTCCAGTTTTTTTGGGGTAGATTAAATTCGCACTGCTGACTTTAACGTATGCTTTCCCAGCACAATGCAGTCTAGGGTAAGCACTGAGCCCCTGCAATATGTATAAGTACCTCAGGTATGATTGTTTTGCCACACACAACTAATATGCTGAACAAAGCATATATACCTGAATGCATAAAGTCTCGATCAAACCCCAATGGACGATCAGCGATGCCGGCGGCCAAAATCTGGCGCCTAGGCTGCTTGAGTTACTGGCGGAGGTACAGGGCCACGGCAGTTTGTCCGGTTCGTGTAAAAAAACAGGCGCCTCATATCGACACGCTTGGAGCTTGATCAGGCAGGGGGAGGCGCAGTTGGGCATGCCATTGCTGAACATGGAGCGTGGCAAAGGCTCAACCCTTACCCCGCTGGCGGAAAAACTGGTGTGGGCAGGTCACCGTATCAACGCCAGATTGACCCCCATGCTCGAGACCTTGGCCTCCGAGCTTGAAGGTGAAATTGGCCGATTGTTGTCCATCAACAATGACGCCTTGCGCGTGCATGCCAGCCACGGGTTTGCGGTTGAAAAAATGATTGAAAACCTCAAAGCCTCTGGTTTGCAAGTAGAGCGCAAATACGTCGGCAGTATCGAAGCAGTGGCCTCGTTGTACGAAGGGGCTTGTGAAATCGCGGGTTTTCACATTCCCCAAGGCCAGTTTGAAGAGACCGGTTTCAAACACTATTCGCGTTGGTTGGTTCCCAAGCAAAACCGCATCATTCATGTGGCCACCCGACGGCAAGGCTTTATGGTGGCCAGCGGCAACCCGCACAAAATTTACGAGATGAAAGACCTCACCCGCAAAGGCTTGCGGTTTGTCAACCGTCAACCAAGCAGTGGCACGCGGTTTTTACTCGAATGCTTTTTGAAAAAAGCGCAGGTTGATGCATCGCAAATCGCCGGCTACGAGCAGGCTGAGTTCACCCATGCCGCCGTGGCCGCCTATGTGGCCAGTGGCATGGCGGATGTGGGCTTTGGCGTGGAGACACCGGCAAGACGCTTCAAATTGGAGTTTTTACCGTTGGCCACTGAACGTTATTTTTTGTTGTGCAACCAATCCGATTTGGATAAGCCGCATTTGCAGGCCGTGCTGAAAATTTTGAACAGCGACGCGTTTCAATTTGCCGTGAACCAATTGCCCGGCTATACGGCTGCCCATTGCGGTCTGGTATCCACCATTGCAGACGCTTTTCCTGAACTTTCGGCGGCAAAAAAATATTGAACCGTGCTAGAAATAAAAAAGGCACCCGAAGGTGCCTTTTTCTTATCGCCTAAAGGGATCAGTAAACAAAGATCGGATTCACAATGGCTTGCACCGACCCGGTGGTGCGGTGTGGGCCAACAGTGATCATGCCTTCATAAACTTTGTCTTTGATGGCTTGTTCAGCGACTACATTTTCAAGAATGAACACGCCAAACTCAGCCAACAAGATCTGGTGCACGTGGAACACTTGTCCTTCGTTTTCAAATGGAACAACTTCCAAGCCCCAAGTATCAGAGCCAACCATAGCAACACCTAAATTTGCCAAATAGCGTGCACCTTGAACGCCCAAGCCAGGGTGTGCTGCGCCATTGCGCTTGTCATCCACGCCCAACAGTTTGTGCCATCCGGTATAGAAAACAACCACATCGCCTTTGTTGATCTTCATATTGCCTTGGCGCTTCAAAGCAGCTTCGATTTCAGGCTGGTTGAACGGTGTGCCTTCAGGAATGATGTCTTTGCCCATGAGCGCTGTCATGTCCAACAGCACAGCACGAGTTGCTACGCCGGGGAAGGTCTCGATACCAAACTTCTTCAAGCCGCTGACGCCAGTGACATCAATACCAGGCGTGCAGTTGTAATAAGTATTGTCAATGCCGATGTGACCCAGTCCATCCAACTGCGTACCGATACCCACCCAAGCTTGCAAAATGTCATCGTGGTAGCTGAGCTTGGTTTTGCCCAGTGTTTGGCCGTTTTCTTGACCAGGTTTGACAATGGTCATGGAGTAGGTGCGAGGAGGGAAAGCCGGCGTCTTGGAATTGGTCTCAATCGCCATGGCCATTTTCTTGCCTTGTTTGATCAGCTTGGTGGCCGCCAAAATATTGTCTTTAGTGATGTTGTTCAAGGCACCAAGTTGGTCATTTGGACCCCATTTGGATTTATGGCAGCTTTCGTATGCGAAGGCGCTTCCCATAGACAAGGAACCCAGAAGGGCGCTTGCTAAGAAAGCGGCAGCAATTTTTTTGATTTTCATGAACGTTCTCCTTTGGTGGGCTCATTGAGGGGTAAAACCTGTGCGTTAGGCTGAGCCGCAAGAGCCGCCGCACATTGGATAAAAATTCGTTGAACTTCTTGTTCACCTTGGCTGGGAGTGGCTCGTTTTTCACGGGTGAAATTCGATTCGCAGTCAGAGGCGCTGGCAAGCACTTTGCCCATCAGCGGCTCAAAACCTATGTACCAAGTCGGGTCTTGCATTTGCAATTGCAGTGACTGCAAAGGCTGTGTTGATTCGAGTTCGGCAGTGAACTCCCAAAAAAGACCGCCTTGAAAACCCTTGCCACCGTCACGTGTTGAAAACTGGCGCACAGAAAAAGGGACGGGTTGAGCTGTTACGCCATTTTCGATGGTCAGAAAAAACTGGAAAGGCTGCATCAGCGCTTGGTTCGTCGCTGCAAATTGCTGCAATTCTTCTTCATCCAACACACCGTTTTCATTCAGGTCGATGTTTTGTCTGATCAATTGGCCGTTCATCGGGTCGATCTGCCAACTGACTTGAACAGCCGTGACCATGCCGTTGGCCAAGACCGGCGTCAGGCGGTAGGCGAGTCGCAGGTGCGGATGCGCGAACGCCAAGCAGTGGCAGCCCAATAACACCAACACACAAAAAGATTTGACGAATCGCAAAATGCAAACAACCCAAGAAAGTGAATCCACCGAAATATCTCAATAAATCACACAAACCTACATAGGGGTATGCACTGATAAGCTTATACAAATGATAATATCTTCTCAATAAGCTCGATGTGTGAGCGTTCTCGCTCAGGTTAGGATACGTTTTTCATAAAAAAATGTGGTGCCTCCGACAGGAATCGAACCTGTATCTAGCGCTTAGGAGGCGCTCGTTCTATCCATTGAACTACGGCGGCAGCCCA
>CAMDXA010000027.1 GCA_945878065.1 Bordetella parapertussis
CAATGCGGCGAGGTCAATTTCGCCGAGGGCGAGGGCATGGAATGCCTGACCATCAATGTGGACGCGCTCCTCACCAAGATCCGGCGCAAATACAATGAATTCGGCATTCATGAGAAGCCGTTTGTCATTGTCAAGGCCGACAACGGCACTTATGGCATGGGCATCATGACGGTACGCGATGTCAAAGACCTTGAAGTGCTCAACCGCAAAACCCGCAACAAAATGAGCGTGGTCAAAGACGGTCAAGAGGTCAACCAAGTCATCATCCAAGAGGGCGTGCAAACCAACGAACGCATCAATGATGCGGTGGCCGAACCCGTCGTCTACATGATGGACCGCTATGTCGTCGGTGGTTTTTACCGGGTGCACGCCGAGCGCGGCATTGACGAAAACCTGAATGCCCCGGGGGCGAGTTTTGTGCCATTGGCGTTTGAGCAAAGCGCCCACACCCCGCAACCCGGCATGAAACCTGGGGCCAGCGCTCCCAACCGTTTCTACATGTACGGCGTCATTGCCCGATTGGCCATGCTGGCGGCCAGCTATGAACTGGAAGCCACCGACCCGGACGCTGAGGTTTACGAGTAAAAATTAGCTCTTTAGCCACATGTTGGAGTCGTTATAGTCTTGGCTTCTGAGTTATCAGTGGGCGGATAAAAAACCGCATGAAGTTTTATGAGTGAGGCTAAAAGCCAAGGGCATACGAAATCGCCTCTGGCAGGTTTGACACTGGGCGCTATTGGGGTGGTCTACGGGGACATTGGCACCAGCGTGCTTTACTCCATCAAGGAAGTTTTTGGCTCTGGCCACGTGGCATTCACGCCAGACAATGTCTACGGCATCCTCTCCTTGTTCTTTTGGACGCTGACTTTCATTGTGTCGCTCAAGTACGTGACCTTGGTGCTGCGCGCCGACAACAACGGAGAAGGTGGTTTGGTGGCAATGCTGGCGCTGGCATCTTCATCGGTGCGGGACAAACCGCGTTTGCGCCGCATTTTGCTGGTGGTCGGTATTTTCGGCACCTGTTTGTTTTATGGCGACGGTGTCATCACGCCGGCCATTTCAGTGTTATCGGCGGTAGAGGGTTTGGAGGTGGTGTCGCCAACTTTCAAACGATTCGTCATACCCATCACACTTTTGATACTGCTGTGTTTGTTTGCTGTGCAAAAACGTGGCACGAGCGGCATTGGTAAATTTTTCGGCCCGATCACATTGGTGTGGTTCATTGCCATTGCCATGTTGGGGGTCTATCACATCGTCGACCATCCGGAGATTTTGTGGGCGGTCAGCCCTTATTACGCCGCCATGTTTGTCTGGGAGCAGCCATTCACAGCCTTCATCATTTTGGGGGCGGTGGTGCTGTGTGTGACCGGCGGCGAAGCGCTGTATGCAGACATGGGCCATTTCGGCAAAAAACCGATTCGCTTGGCTTGGTTTTCCGTCGTCATGCCCTGTTTGACATTGAACTATTTCGGTCAAGGTGCATTGTTGCTGGCCGAACCAGAGGCGGTTAAAAACCCGTTTTTCAACATGGCTCCCGACTGGGCCCTGATACCTTTGGTGATTCTGGCGACTGCGGCGACCGTGATTGCTTCACAGGCATTGATCACCGGCGCGTTCAGCGTGACCAAGCAAGTGATTCAATTGGGCTTTTTGCCACGTTTGCAAATTCTGCACACCAGCGAAAAAGAAACGGGCCAGATTTACATGCCGTTGGTGAATTGGGGATTGTTTGTGGTGATTGTGCTGGCGGTGGTGATGTTCAAAACCTCTAGCAATTTAGCGGCAGCCTACGGTATTGCGGTGTGTACCGATATGTTGATCACTACCATTTTGACTTTCTATGTGATTCGCTACGCTTGGAAGTACCCGCTTTGGCTGTGCATCAGCGCCACCTCGGTGTTCTTTGTGGTGGACTTGGCATTTTGGAGCTCCAACATGCTCAAACTGGCTGACGGCGGTTGGTTCCCGTTGCTCATAGGCGTCATGATTTTGGTGTTGATGCTGACCTGGCGCGATGGTCGCGCTTTGTTGCACCAAAAGACCCGTAACGAAGCCTTGGACTTGGCTTCGTTTTTAGAAGCGTTGTTTATGGCGCCGCCCACCAGAGTAGAGGGCACAGCCGTCTTTTTGACGGCTGAGGATGGTATCGTGCCCAACGCCATGTTGCACAACTTGAAGCACAACAAAGTCTTGCACGCCCAAAATTTATTTGTCACGGTGCGAAACCACGAAGTGCCCTGGATCGCGAATGACAAACGCATTGAATTCACTGATCTGGGGGGCAATTGTTGGCAGGTCATGATCCACTATGGCTTCAAAGACGACCCGGATGTGCCGTTTGCCTTGTCCTTGTTGCGCGGCCAATTGGGAGATATCAACCCCATGAGCACCAGCTACTTTCTTTCGCGCGACAGCATTGTGCCCACCGTGGGTGGCGGCATGTCGCAATGGCGCGAAAACTGTTTGCCCAGATGTACCTGAACGCCAGTGCAGCGGCGGACTTTTTGAATTTGCCCAGCAATTCAGTGGTGGAGATGGGCAGCAAAATCGAAATCTGAGCCGCGACACGCCCCTGGGGCGTTCGCTGTTAACCTAGCGCCATGAACTTATTGTTTGTTTGCGACCCGTTGTCTGAGTTTCATACCGAAAAAGACAGCACATTCACCATGATGCGGGAGGCACAACGGCGCGGCCATCGCATATGGGCCTGTACGCCCCAGGACCTTTATTGGCAAAGTGGTGAGCGGGTCAGCGCTAACTTGCATGCCATTTCGCTGACCGGGCATGCGCTGGATTGGTATTCAAGCCTTGCCCATGAGGTTCGGGCCTTGGCCGACATGGACGCGGTGCTGATGCGCAAGGATCCGCCTTTTGACAATGAATATTTTTATGCCACGCATTTGCTGAGCCAGGCTGAACGCGAGGGTGCCAAGGTGTTCAACCGGCCGCAATCTTTGCGTGAGCATCCCGAAAAACTCGCGTTGATGGAGTTTGCTGAATTTGCGAGTCCGACCTTGGTCACGCGCAACCCCCAAGACATTCGGGCATTTCATGCAGAGCACCAAGACATCATCCTCAAGCCCTTGGACGGCATGGGCGGCATGGGGATTTTTCGGGTTAAAGCGGACGGACTGAACCTTGGCGCCATCATCGAGTCGCTCAACCGTGAAGGCAGCACCAGCGTCATGGTGCAAAAGTTTTTGCCAGCCATTGCGCAGGGCGACAAACGCGTGCTGGTGATCAACGGGCAGGCTGTGCCGTTTGCATTGGCACGTATTCCGCAGGGTGGTGAGGTGCGCGGCAATCTGGCCGCCGGTGGCAAAGGCGTGGCACAACCGCTGAGTGAGCGTGATTGGCAAATCGCCCATGCCGTCGGGCCCGTGTTGGCCGCCCGGGGCTTGTTGCTGGTGGGATTGGACATCATTGGCGACTGTCTGACCGAGGTCAATGTCACCAGCCCCACTTGTTTCCGAGAGATCACAGACCAAACAGGTTGCGATGTGCCGGCGCTGTTCATGGATGCGCTTGAGCACTGTCTGGCCGGCCCATCCTGAGCCGCCATGGCCCACACACACGCAGTACATAAGTGATGAAGGTCTTTATAGAACAAGCTTTATTCGAGCCTTACGCCTACGCCGCCAAGGAGCGGCTGAACGCGGTCCGGCCATTTGAATATTCGCAAAGTCGAAACCATGTGCATGGCGCGGTCAGCATGCTGTCGCCTTATTTGACGCACGGCATTTTGAGCATTCCCGATGTGGCTGACTACATGTACCGTGTGCACCGCATGGGCGCACAACATAAATTTATTTATGAATTGGCGTGGCGTGAATATTTCCAGCATGTGCATCAGGTGCTGGGCGACGCCATCCATGCGAATTTGCGCGAAGGCGTGTTGCCTGAGGACGCTTACAGCAAGGACATGCCAGATGATGTGCGCCACGGCGCCAGCGGCGTGCCCGTGATCGACCAAGCGGTGCGCCAACTGTATTTCAATGGTTATGTGCATAACCATGCGCGTTTGTGGCTGGCCAGTTATTTGGTACATATCCGCAAAGTGCATTGGCGCGTCGGGGCCGATTGGATGTACAGCCATTTGCTCGATGGTGACGTGGCGAGCAACGACCTGAGCTGGCAATGGGTAGCGGGCACGGGCAGCAGCAAACCTTATCTGTTCAACGCGGCCAATGTGGCCATACATGCCCCAGAACCTTGGCATAGCAAAAACACGGTGATGGATCAGGACATGGACATCATCGACATGATTGCGCGCAGCCGAGCTACTTTCACCCAGTCGTCCAAAACCTTTGCGCGTGTTGAGGAGCCGACATTGTTCACGCAACCTCCACCGGGTGTTGATCTATTGCCTGCCGGCTTGGCGGCAGAGAAATTGAATGGTCGCGAGGTATGGTGGGTCCACCCGTGGGCATTGACCGACAAGCTGCCAGCCAGCGTGCCTGCAGACGCGATGCAAGTGGCGGCTTGCTGGCTGGAGTGGACCGAGGCCAGGCCGTGGAGCGAAGCGCGCTGGAAATTTGTTGCGCGAGGTATGCATGCGCTGGCATCCCATTGCTGGTTTGAAGATGCCGCAAGCTTGGCACAGATATTGGGCAAAGCCAAAGCAGTGCATGTGTGGGACCACCCCTGCTTGCCGGATTTACCGGGGGTGCAGTGGGTGCGTCACAGCCCGCCGCGCTTGTGGCCGCTGCAAGAAGAGCACTGCAAATCGTTTTCTGCGTGGTGGAGCAAGGTCAACCGTTACAGACTGACCTTGCCGCAGTTGTTGCGCCGGACGGTTTGAACTGACTTAAGCCGCTGCTTTCACTTTCAATCGCCACGCATGCAACAAGGGCTCTGTGTAACCGCTGGGTTGCGCCATGCCGTGGAACACCAAGTCTGAGGCTGCCAGATAAGCCTTTGAAGTGGCGAAATGCCCGGCCATGGGTTGGTACAGCGAGTCGCCTGCGTTTTGTTTGTCGACCACAGCCGCCATGCGCTCGAAGGTGGCGCGCACCTGGGCTTCGCTGACCACACCGTGCTTCAACCAATTGGCGATGTGTTGGCTGGAAATGCGTAGCGTGGCGCGGTCTTCCATCAGGCCGACGTTGTGTATATCCGGCACTTTGGAACAACCCACGCCCTGGTCGATCCAGCGCACCACATAGCCCAGAATGCCTTGCACGTTGTTGTCCAGCTCTTGCTGTTTGTCGGCTTCGCTCCAGTTGGCTTTGGCAACCACCGGCACGGTCAACAAATCTTTCAGCAGGGAAGCACGCTGCTTGTCCGCATCGATTTTTTCCAGTTCTTTTTGCACATCGCTGACCAGCACCTGGTGGTAATGCATGGCGTGCAACGTGGCGCCTGTGGGGCTGGGTACCCAGGCGGTGTTGGCACCCGCCTTGGGATGGGCGATTTTTTGCTTCAACATCTCCGCCATCAAATCGGGCATGGCCCACATGCCTTTGCCGATTTGCGCTTTGCCACGCAGCCCGCAAGACAGACCGACCAGCACATTGTTTTTCTCGTAAGCGGCGATCCAAGCGCTGCTCTTCATATCGCCTTTGCGCAGCATCGGACCGGCATGCATGGCGGTGTGCATTTCGTCGCCTGTGCGGTCAAGGAAACCGGTGTTGATGAATGCCACGCGGCTGGCGGCGGCTGCAATACACGCTTTGAGGTTGACGCTGGTGCGGCGTTCCTCGTCCATGATGCCCAGCTTCACCGTGCTGTCTGGCAAGCCCAGAATCTGCTCGACACGGCCGAACAATTCAGAGGCAAACGCCACTTCAGCGGGTCCGTGCATTTTGGGTTTGACAATGTAGACCGAGCCGGTGCGTGAGTTGCGAATGCCATTGGCACCATGGCCTTTCAAATCGTGCAGGGCAATCGCGGTGGTGACCATGGTGTCCATGATGCCTTCAGGGATTTCATGCGTGCGGCCGTCGGCACCGTTATACAAAATGGCCGGGTTGGTCATCAAATGGCCGACGTTACGCAAAAACAGCAGCGAGCGGCCATGCAATTTCACTTCTGCATTGCCTTTGGGCGAGTGGTAAACAGGGTCAGGGTTGAGGCCGCGTTTGAAACTGTGCCCGCCTTTGCTCACGTCTTCGGTCAGCGTGCCTTTCAAAATCCCCAGCCAATTGCTGTAGGCCAGCAGTTTGTCCTCGGCGTCCACGGCGGCGACGGAATCTTCCAAGTCCAAAATGGTGGAGAGCGCGGCTTCAACCACCAGGTCGCTGACGCCTGCTTGGTCATTTGCGCCAATCGGGCTTTTCGGGTTGATTTGAATGTCTAAATGCAAGCCGTTGTGAACCAGCAGAACAGACGAAGGATGCGCCCCATCGCCTTGGTAACCAACGAATTGTTTCGGGTCTGCCAGCGCAGAGGTTTTGCCGCCTGTCAAGGACACCACCAAAGCGCCTTTGATCACAGCGTAGCCGGTGGAGTCAATGTGCGAGCCCTTTTTCAAGGGCACGGTACGGTCCAGCACATAACGCGCGTATTCAATGACTTTGGCGCCGCGTTTTTCGTTGTAGCCCGGGCCTTTGGCGCAGCCGTTGTCTTCTGAAATCACGTCGGTGCCGTACAAGGCGTCGTAGAGCGAACCCCAGCGGGCGTTGGCGGCATTCAGGGCGTAGCGGGCATTCAAAATCGGCACCACCAGTTGCGGGCCGGCTTGCACAGCCAGTTCGGCATCGACATTGCGGGTGGTGGCTTTGGCTTTGGCAGGGACTGGCACCAAGTAGCCGATGTCATGCAAAAACGCCTGATACGCTTTCATGTCGGTGACCGGTCCCGGGTGGGTTTGGTGCCATTGGTCCAACGCGGTTTGCAGGCGGTCACGTTCAACCAGCAAGGCTTTATTTTTAGGCGCCAGGTCTTGCACCAGTTGGTCAAATCCTTTCCAGAAAGTGACGCTGGAGACGCCGGTGCCGGGAAGTACCTGTTGGTCGATGAACCGGTAAAGGGCGGAATCGACATGCAATTGGTAGAGGGAAGTACGCTGAGTCATCTAAGGCTTTCTGGTCACAAAAATGGGTTTCGGGTTTTCACCGATAATTTTCTATTTTAGGAGGTGGCTGTGAACCGTTTGAAAATTGGTCTGGCAGGTCTGGTGATCAGCATGTCTTGTGCGGCATGGGCTGAATCTGAATTCACTGTTTACAGTGGCCATCAAAGCTCTCCGCACTCCACTGTCGAAAACACCAATACGGGAAAGTCTTTTTACACGGGCTGGGAAGGCAAGCCTTTGTCTTTCCCCATTTATTTGGGTTTGCGCTACACCGACTGGGTGACCGATGATTGGGGCTATGCAGTCAACTATGCCCATACCAAGGCTTACTCGACTGACTTGAACAGTTCCAGCAACACCGGTACCAGTGGAAACAGCTACACGAGACTGGAATTTACCGATGGTGCTAATCCTCTCACGGTGCTTGCCATGCGTCGCTTCACGTACCGCAGTATCCGCCCCCATGTGGGCGCTGGCATTGGTATTTCTGTGCCCCATGTCGAAGTGACTTGGGCGGGTAATAAAACCTTTGAATACCAATACGGTGGTCCCGTCGCCACGGTCTTGGCCGGCTTTAACTACCCCATCAACGACAAATGGAACCTGCTGACCGAGTTTCAAATGCATTACATGATGATAGATGTGGCTATCACCGGCGGCCGACTCAAAACCAATCTGATCACCAATGCCTTGAATCTCGGAGTCAGCTATCGTTTCTGAACGTTAACCATGCAACAGGTTCAGGATGATTTGCTGGCTGTGCTATCAACAGCTTTGGAGGCTTTGTCGCCAGGCAGTGGCAGCAAGGCCCGTTTTGAAACACCTAAGGTGGCTTCCCATGGCGACTGGGCGGTCACCGCTGCCATGCAATTGGCCAAGCCGCTGGGGCGCAATCCCCGTGACGTCGGCGAGCAATTGCGTCAAAGCTTGTTAGACAGCGAAGCAGGCAGGCGTTGGTTGTCAGCCATTGAAGTCGCAGGTCCGGGTTTTCTCAATTTGCGTCTGACGCCCCAAGCCAAGCAACAAGTGGTGCATGAAGTGCTGATCAACAGCGACAAGTATGGTGATCAGCCCCCCCATGGGCAAAAATTGCTGGTCGAATTTGTGTCGGCCAACCCGACCGGCCCCTTGCATGTGGGCCATGGCCGTCAGGCCGCCTTGGGGGACGCGATTTGCAATTTGTTTCATTCCCAAGGCTGGTCAGTGCACCGCGAGTTCTATTACAACGACGCGGGCGTACAAATTCAAACCCTGGCTGTGTCCACACAATGCCGCGCCAAAGGCATCAAGCCAGGCGATACCGAGTGGCCTGAGAACGCTTACAACGGCGAATACATTGCTGACATTGCCCAGGATTTTTTGGCGTGTAAAACGGTGGTTGCCGATGACCGACAAGTCACGGCCAATGGGGACGCCAACGATTTAGACAACATCCGCGAATTTGCTGTGGCCTATTTGCGCCACGAACAAGACTTGGATTTGCAAGCTTTTCAAGTGTCGTTTGACCAGTATTACCTGGAATCGAGTTTGTACACCGATGGCAAAGTGGAAAAAGCCGTGGCATCCCTGCAAGCATCTGGGCATACCTACGAACAAGACGGCGCGCTGTGGTTGCGCTCCACCGACTTCGGCGACGACAAAGACCGTGTCATGCGCAAATCAGACGGCAGTTACACCTATTTCGTGCCTGATGTGGCCTATCACTTGGCCAAGTGGCAGCGTGGTTTTAGCAAGGTGATCAATATCCAGGGCACCGATCACCATGGCACCATCGCACGCGTGCGTGCGGGTGTGCAGGCCGCCTCCAAGCAGCAGGGCTTGCAGATTCCTGTGGGTTATCCCGATTATTTGTTGCACACCATGGTGCGTGTCATGCGGGATGGCGAAGAGGTCAAGATTTCTAAACGCGCCGGCAGTTATGTGACCCTGCGCGATTTGATCGATTGGACCAGCAAGGATGCGGTACGGTTTTTTCTGCTCAGCCGCAAAGCTGACACCGAGTATGTGTTCGATGTGGATTTGGCGCGTTCCAAAAATAACGAAAACCCTGTCTACTATGTGCAGTATGCGCATGCCCGCATTTGTTCGGTGCTGACTAAGCTTTCGTCCACGGGCGCACAAGACCCCGCCGTGCTTGCCCAAGATATCACCCCCCAGTTAAAGCATGTCGACTTGTCAACCCTTGAAAGCGCACCCGCACAAGCCTTGATGATGTTGTTGTCGCGTTACCCGCAGGTGCTGGCGCAGGCCTGTGCCGACTTGGCCCCGCACGATGTGACGTTTTATTTGCGCGAGCTTGCTGCTTGCTACCACAGCTATTACGATGCGGAACGGATTCTGGTGGACGATGAGGCCGTGCGCAATGCTCGCGCGGCTTTGATTTTCGCCACCGCCCAAGTGTTGAAAAATGGTCTGAATATGTTGGGGGTGCACGCCCCTGACGTCATGTAAAGAGGGCACCGAATGGCATCTATACCAGCGCAGCGCGGCAACACCTTAGTTGGCTTTATTCTGGGCTTGGTGGTGGGCTTGTTGATCGCTTTGGTGGTGGCGGTGTATGTCACCAAGGTACCGATTCCTTTCATGAACAAAGGCCTGACACGTAACGCTGAACAAGACGCCGCGGAAGAGAAGAAAAACAAGGACTGGGACCCGAATGCGCCGCTTTATGGCAAGAACCTGCCAGCCCAGACATCCCCAGATGGCGCAAAACCGGACAAGCCCGCCGAGCCTACTGCGCCTGTTGCCCCCGCTGCTTCTGAAGACCCCTTGGGTGATTTGGCAGCCAGCAAAGCCCAGCAGTCCGATGCCTTTCAGTATTTTGTGCAAGCCGGCGCTTTCGTCTCCAGCGCCGACGCCGAGGGGCAACGTGCCAAATTGGCCTTGGGCGGTTACGACCCTGTCATTTCTCAGCGCGAGCAAGAGGGAAAGATCATCTACCGCGTGCGCTTGGGCCCGTTTGACAGCAAGTCACAGGCCGAGCAAATTCAAACCCAATTGAAAACCAATAAATTCGAATCCGCGTTGATTCGGGTGCAACGATAACTTGAAAGGTATGGTCATGAAACGTCGTCAATTCACTGCCCTGGCTTCGTCCAGTGTTGCCGGTTCGTTCTTTTTGCCGTGGCAAAGTGCCCTGTCACAGTCCGCGGGTTTCAAGGCCGGCACTGACTACTTGGTGTTGTCCAAACCCATCACCACTGATGCAGCCAAGGGCAAAGTAGAGGTGCTGGAGTTCTTTTGGTACAACTGTCCGCACTGCAATGCGTTCGAACCCTCGCTCAGCGCGTGGGGCAAAAAATTGCCCAAGGACGTGGAGATCAAGCGCGTGCCCGTGCGTTTTCGCGACACGTTTGAAGCGCAGCAACGCGCGTATTACGTGCTCGAAACCTTGGGCAAAGTAGAGCAATTGCAAGGCAAATTGTTTGCGGCTATCCATGTTGAAAAGCAATCGCTGGACAAAGCCGAGGCCTTGACTGCGTGGGCAGAAAAAAATGGCATCCCTGCGGCCAAGTTCACCGAGTTGTTCAACTCTTTTTCTGTGGTGGGCAAAGCCCGTCGCGCAGCCCAGTTGCAAGAGCAGTACAAAGTAGAAGGCGTTCCTGCGCTGGGTATCGGCGGGCGTTTTTATGTCGATGGCAGTTTGGCCGGCAGCATGGAGCGGGCGCTGCAAATCACAGACTTTTTGATCAACGAAATTCGCAAAGGCCGCTGAATAGTTGCGACAGACATTGCCCCTACAATGCGGGCATTGTCCAATACAGCAATTTCCGTGCCTTGAAAAACCTTCTTCTCATCGTTTGTTTGTTCACACTGTCGCTCTCGCCAGCGCTGGCAGAAAAAGCCGACCGCAAAAAGCCTTTGAATGTCGAGGCTGACAACCTTGAACATGATGAGTTGAAGCAATTCAGCATATTCACTGGCAAGGTGCTGGCAACCAAGGGCACCATCATCATGCGGGGCGATCGGTTGGAAGTGCGCCAAGACCCGGACGGATTCCAGTATGGCGTGATCAAACCTTCTCCCGGACAACGCGGGTTCTTCAGGCAGAAGCGCGAAGGTGTTGACGAGTGGATAGAAGGCGAAGGTGAGTTGATTGAATACGATGGCAAAGCAGACCGTTTGACTTTGCTGGGACGCGCAGAATTTCGGCGCTACCGTGGCACGGTCTTGGGCGACCAGATAACCGGCCAGCGCATCATTTATGAAAACCTGAGCGACCAATTCTCTGTGGATGGTGTGGTCAGCGGCGTCAAACCTTCCGCCGGAAGCGGGCGTATTCGCGCAGTGCTGACGCCCAAGCCCGACGATGAGGCGGCCAAGTAATGCCCGGGACTGACCAAGCAGACGGCCTGCTGGTTCGGCATTTGCAAAAGTCTTATGTGGGTCGGCAAGTTGTTCAAGACGTGTCGATCCATGTCAACAAGGGCGAAGTCGTTGGATTGCTTGGCCCCAATGGCGCGGGCAAAACCACTTCCTTTTACATGATCGTAGGTTTGGTGCGTGCTGACGGCGGCACCATCACCATCGACGGCGTGGCGGTGGAACATTTGCCTATACATCGGCGTGCCCGCATGGGGCTGAGTTATTTGCCGCAAGAGGCCTCCATTTTTCGCAAACTCAACGTGGCTGACAACGTGCGTGCCGTGTTGGAATTGCAAACCGATGACAAGCAAAAGCCTTTGTCCAAAGCAGAAATTGCGCAACGGCTGACCGGTTTGTTGCAAGAGTTGCGGATTGAACATTTGCGCGAATCGTCTGCTCTGTCTTTGTCCGGTGGTGAGCGTCGCCGCGTAGAAATCGCCCGGGCGTTGGCCACGCAACCTAAATACATTCTGCTAGACGAGCCATTTGCAGGCATTGACCCGATCGCTGTCTTGGAAATTCAGCGCATCATCAGTTTTCTCAAAGCCAAGGGTATTGGTGTGTTGATCACTGACCACAATGTGCGTGAAACCTTGGGCATCTGTGACCATGCGGCCATCATCAGCGAAGGTCGGGTGCTGGCAGAAGGCAAACCGCAAGAGATCATCCACAACCCCGAGGTACGGCGGGTGTACCTGGGTGAGAATTTCCGCATGTAAGCCCATGGACGCAGCATGAAGCAAGGCCTCTCACTGCGCGTCTCGCAACATCTTGCGCTCACACCGCAACTGCAGCAATCGATCCGTTTGTTGCAGCTCTCCACCCTTGAGCTCACCCAAGAAATCGAGCAAATGCTGGACGACAACCCGTTCCTTGAAAAAGAACTGGAAGACCTGGCGCCGCGAGAAGATTTCGGACTGGATAAACAAGATGCGGTCGCCGCCTCCAGCGATTCTGACAACGACACTGACACTTGGGACGGCCCGATGGACCGGGTCAGTGAAGTGCGGGTCGAGACCGCCAGTGAAGCACCGGATGCACCGTTGGACGCAGCAGGCGTGGCCGAGAGTTGGGACGGCGACGGCAGTGTGGAGTTTTCACCGGACGACAGCGAATGGGGTGGCGATGCGCCCGCGCGCAATCAGCCAAATAACGACGACGAAAAAGCACAGGCCACCGAGTTGGCGCGCAACCAAGAATCGCTGACGGCGTTTTTGCACCGTCAAGCCATGACTTTGCGCCTGGATGACACCGACCGTGCGGCGTTACGGTTTCTGATCGAATCCTTGAACGACGATGGTTACCTTGAAGACAGTTTGCAGACCTTGGCCGAAAGCCTGGCCGGTGATGATTTGGAGCAATGCGAAGAACTGGTGCACCGTTTTCAAGTGGCTTTGGGTTTGCTGCAAAGCTTAGAGCCCAACGGCGTAGGTGCGCGTGACCTGGGCGAATGTTTGCGCTTGCAATTGCAGGCCATACCCGCTGACAACGAAGAGCGTGCCGCGGTGCGTGCGTGTGCGTTGGCCATCTGCAAACAGCCTTTGGAGTTGTTGGCCAAGCGTGACGTGAAACGCTTGGTGCCAGCCATCGGCGCGAGCGAACTCGAAGTCAAAGTGGCCATGGCATTGATTGCGCGACTCGAGCCCAAACCTGGCAGACGATTTATCGATGTCGAGCGCAATGTGGTGGTGCCCGATGTGTTGGTGACGGCCAGCGGCGTGGACAAACAAGGCTTGCCGCAGTTTCGCGCCATGCTCAACCCGGAGGTGATGCCGCGCCTGAAAGTGAATGATATTTACGCCAACGCCTTGAAAGGCAGCAAGGGCGACAGCCACGCGGGATTGCAACAACGTTTGCAAGAAGCGCGCTGGATGATCAAAAACATACAACAACGCTTTGACACGATATTGCGTGTCAGCAACGCCATCACGCAGCGGCAAAAAAGTTTTTTTATTCATGGTGAGCTGGCCATGAAGCCGATGGTGCTGCGCGAAATTGCCGAGGAGCTGGGCTTGCACGAATCCACCATCAGCCGCGTCACCACCGCCAAATACATGCACACGCCCTACGGCACCTTCGAGTTGAAATATTTCTTCGGCTCGGGGCTGGGCACGGACAGCGGCAACAACGCATCCAGTACCGCGGTGCGTGCACTCATCAAGCAATTGATTGCCAGCGAAAACCCGAAAAAACCTTTGTCGGATAACCAACTCTCCGACATGCTCAAGGAACAAGGCATCGATTGCGCACGCCGCACTGTGGCCAAATACCGAGAAGCTTTGCGCATAGCGCCTACCAACCTGCGAAAAACGCTGTGAATGCATTGAACCTGTTTGTCCCCTGCGCGGCCGGGGTGGAAGCGTATCTGGCGGCGGAAGTCGCCACCATTACCGGTTTGCCGCCAACTGCGATACAAACCCTCAGGGGCGGTGTGCTGTTGCAAGCCTCTTGGCGTGACGCGCTGCTGCTGAATTTGCACAGCCGTTTGGGCATGCGCGTGTTGATTCAATTGGCGACAGCGCCTTACCTCAATGAGCAAGACATTTACAACGCGGCAGCAGGCGTGGCTTGGGAAATGTGGTTCACGCCGCGCGAGAGTTTTCGCATCGATTTCACCGCGCAACACAGTCCGCTGAAAAGCCTGAACTTTGCGGCGCTGCGCGTGAAAGATGCGATCGCCGACCGGTTCCGCGAGAAAACCGGTGTGCGCCCAGATGTAGACACACAACGCCCGGCAGTGCGCGTGCATTTGCATTTGAGCGAGAAAACCCAAAGTATTTATTTGGACACCAGCGGCGAGCCTTTGTTCAAACGCGGCTGGCGCGAAGACAAGGGCGACGCGCCGCTGAAAGAAACGCTGGCCGCCGCCATGTTGGCCGCGAGCGCGTGGAGCATGTCGCCGGTGTATGCGCCCGGCGAAACACGCCCCTCGGTGATACCGCTGCCAGGTGTCGATCAGGGTCTCGCGTTGTACGACCCGTGTTGCGGCAGCGGCACCATCGCCATTGAAGCCGCGCAAATCGCATGTCGCATGGCGGCAGGTGCACACAGGCGTTTTGGTTTTGAGCGCTTGCGCATGTTCGATGCCCATGTGTGGCAGCAACTCAAAGAGCAAGCCGCTGCACAAGAATGTGCGCCGCGCGCCAAAGTGTTTGCCAGTGACGTGGCGTTTCGCATGGTTGATTTCGCCAAACGCAATGCCGAGCGTGCCGGTGTGGCGCATGTGATTGAATTGCGCGGCGGTGACGCCTTGCAACGCATGCCGCCCGGCGATTTGCCCGGCGTGATGTTGGTCAACCCGCCTTATGGCGAGCGCATCGAGACCGCCGGTGTGGCGGGCACATCCAGACGTGGTGTGCGCACAGCGGAGACGTTTGATGATGAACACGCGACAGACTTCAGCCCCAAAGCAGGCCGCGAATCCGGGCAAGTAGAGGACGGCGGCGACTTCTTCAGCCAACTCGCCAGCCATTGGAAAAAGAACTACGCCGGTTGGCGCGCCTGGGTGCTGACGCCGGATTTGAAACTGCCCGGTCGCATGCGTTTGAAAGAATCGCGCAAAGTGCCGATGTGGAACGGACCGATCGAATGCCGCATGTTCCGCTTTGACTTGCAAGCCGGTTCGGCAAGAAAACACAAATCGCCGGATGTTGATGGCTCGCCCACTGGCACGCCATGAACGCATTGGAATGGTGTTTGGTTGCAGCACATTGATTCGGACATGGTTAAGAGCAGCACAGGCGTCGCCTTGCCTGCGGCAGAGGACATACCTTGCA
The DNA here is from genome assembly GCA_945878065.1 of Bordetella parapertussis. Classification (GTDB taxonomy): domain Bacteria; phylum Pseudomonadota; class Gammaproteobacteria; order Burkholderiales; family Burkholderiaceae_C; genus Limnohabitans; species Limnohabitans parapertussis_B. The sequence goes on from CAMDXA010000027.1 coordinate 15,157, forward strand.
TCGTCATTGACACCAATGTCCTGCTGGACATCTGGGTCTACCGCAATCCTGCCACGCCACCCTTGCTGGCTGCTTTGGAAATCGGCCAGTTGCGCTGGCTGGCAACGGCGGCCATGCGAGAGGAACTGTTGCGGGTTCTCAACTATGCTCACATTGCCATGCGACGCGACAAAGAAGGGCTCAGCCTGCAAGCGGTGATGGAGGCGTTTGACAGATTGAGTCTGTCCGTGGATGACGCCCCGCGCTGCACGGTCGTCTGCAAGGATCCGGACGATCAGAAATTCATCGACTTAGCGGTGGCGCACACAGCCGTATTGCTTAGCAAAGACAAACTGGTCTTGAAACTGCGCAAGCGGTTATCGGCTTTTGGTGTAAAGACAACAGCAGAATGGTCTGGAGAGGTATAAACGACCCAATCAAGTGCTCAATATATAATACTATTATATTATATATAAATTAATTTTTAGTAATTTGTAAATTATAAATAAAATAAATACACTATTTAGTAGCAATGCAATAAACTAAATGTAGTTCAGTTTGGGGGTGGACAATGAACATACATGCATTGATTCATAAATATTACATTGAGGTGTGCATACTGCTGCTGGCCTTGGGCGCAGCCTTATCACCAAGCTTGTCAAACGCAGAGCCAACAGGCGGTGTCGTGAAATCAGGCAGTGGATCAATCAACAGCACCGGCGACACCGGCGCCAAAGTCACTACCGTCAATCAAACCTCATATTTGCCGCTTGTTATTCACTGGGACAGCTTTAATGTGGGTCGCAACGAAACGGTAAATTTCGTTCAACCGTCTGATGCGTCACTGGTCTTTAACCGTATTTTGGATTCACAGGGTTCGCAAATTCTGGGAAAAATGAATGCCAACGGGAATATCTGGTTGATCAACCCCAATGGTATTTTTTTTGGCAAAGATGCACAGGTGAATGTGGGCGGTCTGGTGTACTCTGACCAATTGGGCTATGGCAACAGACAATAAACCGAATGCAGGCGGCTTGCTAATAGATATACCTTCACCTAACCCTGGTAAAGAAAAAAATCAAGAAATAAAGCTTTTGGAAAACGCAGATGACAAGGAGCAAGCTGAGTCTGATGCATTTGAAGTCTCAAAACTCATCATCAACGGAAACACAGTGTTTTCTCAAGAACAACTTCATGCGCTGGTCAAGTCTTTAGAAGGTACATCCATGACGCTGCAGCAACTTGAAACGGGAATTGAAAAAATCACTGACTTTTACAGAAGCAATGGTTATCCGTTAGCGCGTGCCTTGGTCCCAGATCAGGTGATTGAAGAGGGTACAGTTCAGATATTCATATTGGAGGCTGTCTGGGGCAATATTGAAGTTAAAAATACCAGCCAAGTTTCAGATCAGGTGTTGGAGCGTGTCCTTGGTGAAATCCAGCCTGGACAACAAGTCAAGCAGGCGCAAATCGATACAGTCAGTTTGATGTTCAGCGATATTCATGGGGTAGATCCACATTTCACATTTAAGCGTGGACAACCGAGCATGCAGCTAGGCTTGTCGACCGCGAAGATGAATTACCGTTTGGGTGAGGGTGCTGAGTCTTTGAGAGCCCATGGTCAATTGGGGCAACAAGCGGTTTGGCTGGACTACCCTTGGACGCGCAACAGCCATTACCAGTTGAAAAGCCGTGTTCAGTGGGAGTACATGGACCCGAGGGACCACCAGGATGCGAGCAACATCAAAACCGATCGACAGTTACGCGTACTCAGCCTGTCAACCAATCAGGAAAATGCAGACAGTTTCATGGCAGGTGGCTTAAACCAAGTGAGCGCGGAGTTGACGCATGGTCAAACACAATTCACCGACCAAGTGGCAGCTGCCAACGATGCCAGCACGGCCCGCACCTCGGGTCGTTTCACCAAGGTCAATTTGCGCGCCTACCGCAACCAGACCATCAGCGCAACATTCAGTTTGTCGCTGAGCATGGACAGCCAATGGGCGCAAAAAAATTTGGATACGACGCAAAAGTTTTCATTGGGTGGTTTACGCAGTGTGCGTGCTTACGAGGCAGGCGTGTTATCGACTGATCACGCGCTCTTCAGCAGTGTCGAACTGCGAATGTTGTTGCCGCAGCCGGGTGAAACATGGAACATCCAAGGGCGATGGTACGCCTGCGTTTTTTGGGACAAAGCGGTGGCACAGGTGAATAAAAACCCATGGAACAACACATCCAATCGCGTGCATTTGCGTGGCAGCGGACTGGCCATGTATTGGCAAGGGCCGAATGAGTGGCGCGCTACTGCGAGCGTTGGCAAATCTTTGGGCGTGAGCTCGTCTTTGCAGGGCGGCGCGAACGCTATGCACAAAACCGCTTGGCTTGAGTTGGCCAAAGCTTGGCGCTGAACCTGGGGTGGCCACTGTGATCTTTGTCTATTTGCAGCCATACACTTTGGGCTTTTCACCAACGGGGCAGGTATGGCAGATTTGTTGACGCAGACACAGGTTCAGCAATCGATGCAGGCGCTGCTGGCTGACCCGCGCAATGTGTGGCGTCTGCAAGACCAGGGCTTGCATGCGCAGTGGAAGTTCCAAGACTTTCCACACGCGTTCGCATTCATGACAGCGACGGCGCAAACCGCGCAGCAAATGGATCACCACCCTGAATGGTCGAATGTGTACAACCGCGTGTCGGTTCGACTCACGACCCATGATGCCGGTGGCTTGACCGCGCGCGATTTCGCCTTGGCTCGCGCCATGACCAGGATCAGCCATTCACTGATGGAGACGACGACTTCGGATCACAGCAACGCACAGCAAGCGTTGCCTTCGGGTCTGCAGTCGTGGGTGGACGCATTCAACCGCGAAGATGTGGCAGAGATGACGGCTTGCTACGCCGAAGACGCCGTGTTGTGGGGTACACGCTCACAAGCTTGGACCAGCGGACAAGCGGGCATTCGCGGGTATTTTCAAGCAGTGTTTGCCTCCGGTCGGCGGGTGCGGGTGCGCGTGTTGTCTCAGCAACTGAGCCTGTTTCCCGGCATGCAAATCAGTACCGGTATTTACCAATTTGAGGCCGTGGAAAACGGCCAGCCTGCACTGGCGGATGCCAGGTTCACATTTGTCTGGCGAGCATCGGCAGAGTCACTGACATTGGCGGCGCACCATTCATCGTTGATGCCATAGCTCTAGCAAACGCTCGATCGCATGTGCGTGCGTGGCTTGTCTGACCGCGGCACGGTCACCTTCAAAATGACAGGTTTCAACTTTGACCCAAGCGGTTTCTGCGCCCAATGTAGGCCCGGTATCACTGGGCAAGGCCCAGGCAAAACACACGGTGCCCACGGGCTTGGCGCGGCTGCCGCCACTGGGCCCTGCGATACCGGTGACGGCCAGCGCGACTTGGGCTTTGCTGTGATTGAGCGCACCCAACACCATGGCCTGCGCCACTTCTTCACTGACCGCGCCGTGCTTGTCGATCAATGCGGTGGGCACGCCCAGCAACTCGTGTTTGGCGTCATTGCTGTAACTGACAAAGCCGCGTTCAAACCATTGGCTGGATCCTGCGAGTTCGGTGCAACCGGCGCTGATCATGCCGCCGGTGCAACTCTCGGCGGTGGCCAGCATCCAGCCGCGTTGCAATAAAACCTCGGACAAGCGTTGTGTGAGTTCGGTCAAGTTCATTGGGTAGCCTGCCATAAAGAAATAACCAACAGCGTGCAAAACGCCGCCACGATATCGTCAAACATGATGCCAAAACCGCCGCGCCAGCCCAGGCCGTGAAAATGCCGGTCGGCCCAGCCGACCGGTCCGGGTTTGAGCGCATCGAACAAGCGAAACAGAATGAAGGCCACCAACTGCCCGAAAAGGCCGACCGGCATCCACAACCACAGTACCAGCCAAAACGCGACGATCTCATCCCAGACGATGGCGCTGGGGTCTTGGACTTGCATGTGTTGGGCGGTCACGGTGCAGGCCCACCAACCCACAGCAAATGACAGGGCAATCAGCCAACCCATTTCTGCCGTGCTCAGAAACAAGCCCAACACCACATAGGCGGCCCAGGCCCATAAGGTGCCGACAGTGCCAGGCGCTTTGGGGCTCAAGCCCGCGCCAAACCCCATGGCCAAGGCATGTGCGGGGTGTGACCACATGAAGCGGGCGGCATGCCAGGGGGCATCAATCGACATGGTCAACTCTCAATTTGCAAAATGGTCAAACGAGGCAAAACGACGCGACATGGGCACCCCTTGCAGATCGAGCACCTGCAGTCCGCTGCCGGTGGTGATGCGGCCAATGCAAGTGACACTGACGTCGGCCTCGTTGGCGGCGTGTTGCACCGCCTCTGCTTGTTCGGGTGCGGCGGTGAACAACAATTCATAGTCATCGCCACCAGCCAGCGCCATGTCCAAGCGACGCGCAAACGGCAGGCTTTGCATGGCCACGCTAATGGCAGCGCTGTCTTGTACCCAATCGGTGGTGAGCACCGCCCCCACTTGCGAGGCTTTGAGCACATGGCCCAAGTCGCCCGCCAAGCCATCGCTGACATCAATGCAGGCGTTTGCCACGCCGCGCAAAGCCAAACCTAGCGCGATCCGGGGTTGGGGTTGCTCCATGCGTTGCCGGCACGATTCGAAGTCTGATGCGCTGAGTGAGAGTTGACCGCGCATGACCTCAAGCGCCAGTCGGGCGTCACCCACCGAGCCGCTGATGTATATGTCGTCGCCCACTTGTGCGCCTTGTCGCAGCAAGGCGTCGCCCGGCGGCACCTCGCCCATCACCGTGATGCAAATGGTCAACGGACCTTGGGTGGTGTCGCCGCCCACCAATTCACAGGTGTGTTGATCGGCCAATGCCAGCAAGCCCGCCGAAAAACCTTGCAACCACGCTTCATCGATGCGAGGCATCGCCAGCGCCAAGGTGAACGCCACAGGCTTGGCGCCGCTGGCCGCCAGATCGCTCAGGTTGACGGCCAAGGCTTTGTGACCCAGCCGCTTGGGCGGCACAGTGCTTAAAAAATGGCGGCCTTCCACCAGCATGTCTGTGGACACGGCCAATTGCATGCCGGGTTGTATTTGCCACAAGGCGCAGTCGTCCCCCACACCGAGCACAGCCCGCTTGGCCGGGCGGGTGAAGTAACGGGTGATCAGGTCAAATTCACCCATGGCGGGTCAGTGCATATGCCGCTTGCTGCCGGTGTCGCTCAAGGCGTCCAGTACAAACATCGGGATATCGACATCGAATTTTTCACCGTCGACGGCAACGCAGAAATAACTGCCGTGCATGGTGCCGGTCGGGGTACGTAAACGGGCGCCGCTGGTGTATTCGAAATGCTCGCCGGGCTGCAGCAATGGTTGGTGGCCGACCACGCCCAGACCTTTGACTTTTTCGTGCAATCCGTGCGCGTCATTGATATGCCAAGTGCGCGAGATCACTTGTGCGCCGATGTCTCCGGTGTTGTGGATAACCACGGTGTAGGCGAAGGCGTACAGGTTGTCGTCCGGGCTGGACTGATCGGGCAGGTAATGCGGCGTGACGTCCACGCTGAGTTTGTAATTTGCCATGGATGTGGGTAAATCAGAACGGAATAGAAGCAAACGTCGATTCTGACACCATAATCACGCTTATGACTACCAATTACCGCATCGCCCCCTCCATTTTGTCCGCTGACTTTGCCCGCCTGGGCGAAGAAGTGAAAAACGTTGTCGACGCCGGCGCTGACTGGATTCACTTCGATGTGATGGACAACCACTATGTGCCCAATCTGACCTTCGGCCCCATGGTCTGCCAGGCCTTGAAACCTCATGCCAAAACACCTGCGGGTGTGGCCGTGCCCATCGATGTGCACCTGATGGTGCAACCGGTGGATGCACTGGCCGCGGCATTTGCCCAGGCAGGTGCTGACCTGATCAGCTTTCACCCCGATGCCTCCAGCCATGCGCACCGCAGTGTGCAAGCCATCAAGGCAGCAGGTTGTCAGGCGGGCGTGGTGTTCAATCCTGCTGAACCCTTGGATGTATTGGATTGGCTGATCGAAGACATCGATTTGATTTTGATCATGAGCGTCAATCCGGGCTTTGGTGGCCAAAGTTTCATTGACTCGGCATTGCGCAAAGTCGAACACGCCGCCAAGCGCATTCAGGCCAGCGGCCGCGATATCCGTTTGGAGGTGGACGGCGGCATCAAGCCAGACAATATCCGCTCGGTGGCCAATGCGGGCGCAGACACCTTTGTGGCCGGTAGCGCTATTTTCGGCAAACCGGATTACAAGAGCGTGATTGACCAGATGCGTCACGCACTTGCCTAACCCTTCTCTATATTCATTATGAAATTCACCGCATCATTGATTTGTGTGTCTGCCAGCCTGCTGGCTTTCGGCGTCAGCCAAGCCGCATGTTTTCCCGACTCACCGCTGACCCGACCTGACAGCCGTTACGAAGCCGCCAATGCCAGCGGCTCTGAAGTCAAAGACAAGGAAACCGGTCTGGTGTGGCAGCGTTGTGTGCAGGGCATGCAATGGAACGGCACCACTTGCACCGGTGCTGCCACTGCACAAGACTGGGTTGTCGCCACCAAAACGGCCGCCGAGGCGAAGTGGCGCTTGCCCACCCAGGTTGAGCTGGAAGGCTTGAGTGAAAAAAGCTGCTCGGACCCGGCCTTGAACCAGACATGGTTTGGCGCTGGCCCCTACGGTTGGGTCTGGACATCCACCGACATGGGCAGCCCTGATGGCGCCGTTGTTGTGCACTCCGGCAGTTCATTGATAGCCAACCTGATCAAAAAAATTCCTTTGTTTGTGCGGAGGGTGCGCAATGTCTCTTGATCTTCAAATGATTCTTACGCGCATCGATGCCGTCATGATCGACTTGGACGGCACCATGGTGGACACCATGGGCGACTTTGAAGCCGCGCTCAATTTGTGCTTGGCAGATATCGATTTGCCCAAGGTCTCGCCTGCGGTGGTGAATATCGCGGTAGGCAAAGGCTCCGAGCATTTGATTCGCACGGTATTGCGCCACCAATTGGATTTGCCCGAGGTCAAAGCCTCCGGCATGTTGTGTGACAACACCGGCGTAGAAAACTTGTTTGAACCAGCGTTTGCGCGCTACCAACACCATTACGAAAAAGTCAACGGCAAGTTTGCGGATGTGTATGCAGGCGTGTTGCCCGGGTTGCAGCAATTGCAGTCCCGCGGCTTGAAGATGGCGTGTTTGACCAACAAGCCCACGGCGTTTGCCAAAGCCTTGCTGGCCGACAAAGGCCTGGCTGGTTTTTTCAGCCATGTCTATGGCGGCGATGCTTTCCCGCGCAAAAAACCCGACCCCATGCCATTGCTTGAAACCTGTAAGGCCTTGGGCACGACACCCTCACGCACGTTGATGCTGGGGGATTCCCAAAACGATGCGCTGGCCGCGCGTGCTGCCCAATGCCCGGTGGTGTTGGTCACCTATGGGTACAACCATGGTGAACCGATCCAAGGCGTTGATTGCGACGGTTTCATCGACCGTATCGATGAATTGAAAGTTTGAATCCAGCGGTTTGTTACACTTTCAGTCATGTTTATACACCTCAATATCCTCACAGGGTCCCATGGACGGGGAGCTTGGCCTTGGCGTCGCCCGTCTGACACGGCGTGACCTGGATGTATTGATACGTTACGCCTCCTGATTGGTCGGGTGACCCACCCGTGTTCTTTTATTTAAGGCCCTGAGGGGCTGAGCTGTGGAGGCTCTCTGTGATCTCTGAACTCGAATTTAAAAGTCTGGCCGCACAAGGCTATAACCGTATTCCCTTGATGGCCGAGGCGTTTGCCGATTTGGAAACGCCACTCTCTTTGTATTTGAAATTGGCGTTCACCCATGACGGCGGCAAATACAGTTTTCTGCTGGAATCGGTGGTGGGTGGCGAGCGATTCGGGCGCTACAGTTTCATCGGCTTGCCCGCCCACACATTTTTGCGCGCACAAGGTTTTGGCGACCAAGCGCATACCGAGGTGGTGACCAACTGTGTCGTCGTTGAAACCCACCATGGCAATCCGCTGGATTTCATCGCCGCCTACCAACAGCGCTTCAAAGTGGCGTTGCGCCCCGGTATGCCACGGTTTTGTGGCGGACTCGCGGGCTATTTTGGCTATGACACCGTGCGGCATATTGAAAAAAAGTTGTTGCACACATGTCCACCCGACACCCTGGGCTGTCCGGACATTTTGTTGTTGCAAACCGAAGAATTGGCGGTGATCGACAACCTGTCAGGCAAGTTGTATTTGCTGGTATATGCCGACCCACATACCCCCGAGGCCTACACCCGCGCCAAAAAACGTTTGCGCGAACTCAAGGCTTTGTTGAAATATTCTGTGAGTGCGCCTGTGGTGAAGCCCTCTCAAAGCCATCCCTCCGAACGTGAATTTGCCAAAGCCGATTATTTGAAAGCGGTTGAGCGCGCCAAGGGCTTGATTGAAGCAGGCGATTTCATGCAGGTGCAAGTCGGTCAGCGCATCAAAAAACGGTTCACAGAAAGTCCGTTGTCGCTTTACCGCGCATTACGCTCGCTCAACCCCAGCCCGTATATGTATTTTTATCACATGGGGGATTTCCAAGTCGTCGGTGCTTCGCCAGAAATTTTGGTGCGCCAAGAAACCACCGCCGAGGGCAACAAGGTCACTATTCGACCCTTGGCGGGCACAAGACCGCGTGGTGCCACGCCCGAAGACGACAAGGCCACGGAAGTGGAATTGATCAACGATCCCAAAGAGCGCGCCGAACATGTCATGTTGATTGACTTGGCGCGCAATGACATCGGACGCATTGCCAAAACCGGCAGCGTCAAAGTGACGGAAGCTTTTTCGGTGGAGCGTTACAGCCATGTGATGCATATTGTGAGCAATGTCGAGGGCATGCTCAAAGACGGTATGCGCAGCATGGATGTGTTGCGCGCCACCTTCCCGGCGGGTACTTTGACAGGTGCGCCTAAAGTGCATGCCATGGAGTTGATCGATCAACTCGAACCAGTCAAGCGCGGTATTTACGGCGGTGCTTGCGGCTACCTCAGTTTTGCGGGCGACATGGATGTGGCCATCGCCATACGTACCGGCATCATCAAAAATGACACCTTGTATGTGCAAGCTGCTGCCGGCGTGGTGGCTGACTCTGTGCCTGAAATGGAATGGCAGGAGACAGAACACAAAGCGCGGGCCTTGCTGCGCGCCAGTGAGTTGGTCGAGGAGGGGCTGGAATGAAGCTCTTGATGATCGACAACTACGACAGCTTCACCTACAACCTGGTGCAGTATTTTGGTGAGCTCGGCGCAGACATTGAAGTCTGTCGCAACGACGAGATTTCTTTGGCGGACATCACCGCCATGGCACCTAGCCATTTGGTGGTGTCGCCTGGCCCCTGCTCGCCTGCGGAGGCCGGAATTTCGGTGGCGGCGATTACGCATTTCGCCGGTAAGTTGCCAATTCTGGGTGTGTGTTTAGGGCACCAAAGCATAGGCGCGGCATTTGGCGGGCGTATTGTGCGAGCACAGCAGTTAATGCATGGCAAAACCAGTGATATTCATACATTGCAGCAAGGTGTATTCGCCGGGTTGCCATCCACCTTCACCGTCAACCGTTACCACTCATTGGCGATTGAGCGCAGCAGCTTGCCCGAGGCATTGGAAATCACTGCATGGACAGACGACGGTGAAATCATGGGCGTGCGTCACCGCAGCTTGCCAATTGAAGGTGTGCAATTTCACCCCGAGTCCGTGTTGACCGAGCACGGACACAGCTTGTTGAAAAACTTTTTGCAAATCGCCATATAAAGAAAGACAGTGCAAACTCAGCACGTCGATTGAATGATCTTTATTGAGAGAGTGGAGTGCCTATGACCATCACAGCCAGCGAAGCCTTACAACGCACGATCGAGCACCGTGAAATTTTTCACGACGAAATGCTGCACCTCATGCGCATGATCATGGGTGGAGAAATCACGCCATTGATGACGGCCGCCATCTTGACTGGCCTGCGGGTCAAAAAGGAAACCATCGGGGAAATCACTGCGGCGGCTCAGGTCATGCGTGAGTTCTCAACCAAGGTAGAGGTGGCAGACCACACGCACTTGGTCGATATCGTGGGCACGGGTGGCGATGGTTCTCACACCTTCAATATCTCAACCTGCGCCATGTTTGTCGCCGCCGCCGCCGGTGCGCGTGTCAGCAAGCATGGCGGGCGCAGCGTCAGCAGCAAAAGCGGCAGCGCCGATGTGTTGGAAAATTTGGGTGTCAATATCAACCTCACACCTGCTGATATTGCCCAATGCATTGCTGAGACAGGCATCGGCTTCATGTTTGCACCCAATCACCATCCGGCGATGAAAAACGTGGCACCGATTCGCAAAGAACTCGGCGTGCGTACCATCTTCAATATCTTGGGGCCCTTGACCAATCCCGCCTCTGCTCCCCATATTTTGATGGGTGTGTTCCATCCTGACCTGGTCGGCATCCAAATACGTGCGTTGCAACGCCTGGGCGCGGAGCACGCGCTGGTGGTGTATGGGCGTGACGGCATGGACGAGGTCAGCTTGGGAGCGGCCACTTTGGTCGGTGAGTTGAAAAATGGCGAGATCACCGAGTACGACATCCATCCGGAAGATTTCGGTTTGACCATGTCCAGTCACCGCGCTCTGCGGGTAGAGAATGCACATGATTCGCGTGCCATGCTGGAGGCGGTGCTTGACAATCAGCCTAGTCCAGCCCTTGATATCGTGGCGCTGAATGCAGGCGTGGCTTTGTATGCGGCCAACGTCGCCCCCACCATGGCCGCCGGATTGGCCTTGGCCCAACAGGCACTGGCCAATGGCTTGGCCAAGGCCAAGTTGGCCCAGTTTGTCAACTACACCCAGCGCCCAGTTGCGGCTTGACCAAAGGATTTCCAGTGAGCGACATACTTCAAAAAATAGTCCAAACCAAGCACGAAGAAGTGGCATTGCGTCAGCGCAAAGTGTCGCTTGAGGCGATGCGAGCGGATGCTGAAAGCCGTGTCATGACGCGCGGTTTTGAGGCGGCTTTGCGTGCCAAGATCGCCCAAGGGCAGGCGGCGGTTATTGCGGAAATCAAAAAAGCCAGCCCTTCAAAAGGCCTGTTGCGCGAGGTGTTTATTCCTGCTGACATCGCGCAAAGTTATGCCTACGGCGACGGCAAGATCAGCGCAGCTTGTTTATCGGTACTCACCGATGTGCAGTATTTCCAGGGTTCAACAGATTTTTTGAAGCAAGCCCGGGCCTCCTGCGATTTGCCGGTGTTGCGCAAGGACTTCATGGTCGACCTCTACCAAATTTATGAATCGCGGGCCATGGGCGCAGATTGCGTGCTGCTGATCGCCGCATGTTTAGATGATGCGCAAATGGCTGAGTTTGAAGCGGTTGCGCACAGCCTGAACATGTCCGTGCTGGTGGAGGTGCATGACCGCGAAGAAATGCAACGCGCATTGCGGTTGAAAACCCGATTGCTCGGTGTTAACAACCGAAATTTACGTACCTTTGAAGTGTCTTTGGACACCACGCTGTCGTTGCTGCAAGACTTGACGGATGAGCGATTGCTGATCACTGAAAGCGGCATCGCCACGCAAGACGATGTGCAGCGTTTGCGTGGCGCAGGGGTGCAGGCATTTTTGGTCGGCGAGGCGTTCATGCGAGCTGACGAGCCCGGCGCAGCATTGGCGCAATTATTTGCGGAATGAGCCCATGTCATTGCTACGCGCCAACCCCAGCGAATGGGCGGTGCATGCGTCGTGGCAACCTCTGGTGTCGGCGTTTTGGCGCAGCCAAACCGGGCAGAAACTGACAGCTTTTTTGGACGAGCGCATCCGCCACGGCGCCCGTATTTTTCCACCTCAGCCGTTGCGCGCACTCGAACGCACGCCATTGAACAAAGTGCGGGTGGTGCTGTTGGGGCAAGACCCGTACCATGGGCAAGGTCAGGCCGAGGGCCTGTCTTTCTCTGTGCCGCAGCACATGAGCCCGCCACCATCTTTGCGCAATATTTTCAAAGAATTACAAGCAGACACAGGTTTGCAGCCGCCGATGAGCGGTTCACTGATGCCTTGGGCTGAGCGGGGGGTGCTGCTACTCAACACTTGCTTGACCGTTGAAGAGGGGTTGCCAGCCTCGCATGCCAAGCAAGGCTGGGAGGAATTGACGGACGCCATCATCCGTGCTGTGGCTCAGCAGGATCAGCCGGTGGTGTTTTTGCTATGGGGTGCCCATGCGCAAACCAAGCTTGCATGGATTGAAGATGAAAAAACAGTCCAAAACGCAGCATTGCCAGCCCGACTTGCACAAAACACGCCTGCCTCAACCCATGAAGTGGTTTCTGGCAATTTAATTCTCACGGCCAACCATCCCTCTCCCTTGTCTGCATTGCGCGGGCCCGCTCCTTTCATGGGTTGCCGCCATTTTTCAAAGGCACAAAATTGGCTGAGCGAGCAAGGTATAGCTTTCGATTGGGAGTTAGACAAATAGGTTTCATTGAAATCGCTTGGTCTCTCTAAGAGAACGTAACTTCTGACGGGTAATCCTGTGCTATAGTCTTTGGCTCGCTGGAGGGGTGCCCGAGTGGCTAAAGGGGGCAGACTGTAAATCTGTTGGCTTACGCCTACGCTGGTTCGAATCCAGCCTCCTCCACCACAAAGTGCTTGGGTGACCTGCAACTGTGATGACGGCCGTGGGCTACAAGCCCGCAGTCTTTGATGTGGGAGTAGTTCAATGGTAGAACCTTAGCCTTCCAAGCTAATGACACGGGTTCGATTCCCGTCTCCCGCTCCAAGCGGTTTTTGGTGTGCAGGTGAAGAGTTTTCGCCCTTGTGGCTCAGTGGTAGAGCACTCCCTTGGTAAGGGAGAGGTCGCGGGTCCGATTCCCGCCAAGGGCACCAGAGTTTAGGTTTTTTGTTGTGAGTTTTTTTTCGGAGTCGAAGAATGGCAAAAGGCAAGTTTGAGCGGACCAAACCGCACGTGAACGTTGGCACGATTGGCCACGTTGACCATGGCAAGACGACGCTGACAGCGGCGATCACGACGATTTTGTCGGCGAAGTTTGGTGGTGAGGCCAAGGCCTACGACCAAATTGATGCAGCGCCTGAAGAGAAGGCACGCGGCATCACGATCAACACGGCGCACGTGGAATACGAGACGGCTAACCGTCACTACGCCCACGTGGACTGCCCTGGGCACGCTGACTATGTGAAGAACATGATCACTGGTGCTGCTCAGATGGACGGCGCGATTTTGGTGTGCTCGGCCGCTGACGGCCCCATGCCCCAAACCCGCGAACACATTTTGTTGGCCCGCCAAGTGGGCGTGCCTTACATCATCGTGTTCTTGAACAAGTGCGACATGGTGGACGACGCCGAGTTGCTCGAGTTGGTGGAAATGGAAGTGCGCGAGTTGCTGGACAAATACGATTTCCCAGGCGACGCGACCCCCATCATCCATGGCTCAGCCAAGTTGGCTTTGGAAGGCGACAAAGGTCCTTTGGGCGAAGAAGCCATCTTCAAATTGGCCGCGGCTCTGGACTCTTACATCCCCACACCTGAGCGTGCCATTGACGGCGCGTTCTTGATGCCTGTGGAAGACGTGTTCTCCATCTCTGGCCGCGGTACCGTGGTGACAGGTCGCGTCGAGCGCGGCATCATCAAGGTTGGCGAAGAGATCGAAATCGTGGGCATTGTGGACACAGTGAAGACCACTTGCACGGGCGTTGAGATGTTCCGCAAGTTGCTGGACCAAGGCCAAGCGGGTGACAACGTGGGTATTTTGTTGCGCGGCACCAAGCGCGAAGACGTGCAGCGCGGCCAAGTGCTGTGCAAGCCCGGCTCGGTCAAGCCGCA
>CAMDXA010000028.1 GCA_945878065.1 Bordetella parapertussis
TCGCCGCGTCCACCGCCTTGGCCGCCAGCGGGTTTTTTCTCGCGAATGCGTTCCATCATGTCTTGGCGGGCGGCACGGGCCGCCGCGGCCATCACGTCGCGGCTGGGCGGCTTGCCCAAACCACCCCACAGGGTTTGACGGCCCATGGCGATGGGCTCGGCGCGTTCGTCGGGCCCGGGGCCAAAGCCCTCGACTTTTTCAACTTCAATGCTTTGTCTGGTGAATTTCTCAATTTCTTGCATGAAGCCTTCCTCGTCCAAAGACACCAAGCTGATCGCTTCGCCGCTGGCACCGGCGCGGCCAGTGCGGCCAATGCGGTGCACATAGTCTTCGCTGATGTTGGGGATTTCGTAGTTCACCACGTGCGGCAATTCGTCAATGTCGATGCCACGCGCGGCGATGTCGGTGGCCACCAAGACGCGGATGTCGCCGGTCTTGAAGCCGGAGAGCGCCTGGGTGCGAGCAGTTTGGCTTTTGTTGCCGTGCAGCGCCATGGCTGTGATGCCTTGTTTGTTCAAGAAATCGGCCACATGGTTGGCGCCAAATTTGGTGCGGCAAAACACCAGCACCTGGCTCCATTGTTTGGTTTCGATGATGTGCGCCAACAGCGCTTTCTTTTGCTGGCGACCGACCGGGTGAACCACCTGCTTGATGAGTTGCACCGTGGTGTTTTCGGGCGTCACTTGGATGCTTTGCGGGCTGTGCAGCAACTGTGCGGCCAGCTCGCGGATCTCGCTGCTGAAGGTGGCCGAGAACAGCAGGCTTTGCTTTTCTTTGGGCACCAAGGCCAGTACTTTTTTCACGTCATGGATGAAGCCCATGTCGAGCATGCGGTCGGCTTCGTCTAGCACCAGCATTTGCACGGTGGACAAATCGAGAAAGCCTTGTTGTTGCAAGTCGAGCAAGCGCCCGGGTGTGGCCACCAAGATGTCCACGCCTTTTTTCAGCTGGCTGATTTGCGGGTTCATGCCAACGCCGCCAAAGATGACCGCGGATTGGAGTTGCAGGTATTTGCCGTAATGGCGCACCGACTCTTCCACTTGGGCGGCCAATTCGCGGGTGGGTGTGAGCACCAAGGCGCGGATGCCAAACACGCCAAAGCGGTTGGTGGCACTGCGGCTCATGGTGAGCTTGTGCAACATGGGCAGGGTGAAGGCGGCGGTTTTGCCGGTGCCGGTTTGTGCGCCTGCCAATAAATCGTGGCCCGCTAAGACAGCTGGAATGGCTTGCTGTTGAATGGGGGTAGGGGTTTCGTAGCCTTGCTCGCGCACAGCTTTCAAGATGGCCGGAGCCAAGTTCAGTTCGTCAAAGTTCATAGTGGAGCGTGCTTTTGAGCGACGCTTGGTGTTCGGCCCGTTCTGCCCAAAAAGGGGCAGCCAGTGAAAGACCGAGGAAACACAGGTGGGCAGGTAATGGACAAACAGCTTGTTTGAATCCGGCCCCAGCAGAAGCGCTGATGTTGTGGCAACTGGTGGCAACAACTGAGCGCATTCTCGCATGGTTTAAGCCCAAGCCTTGAGCTGCTTGCGTTTCCCTTTTTTAAAGGGTGATTCAAGATCAAACCATGGGGTGGGTGCTGGTTTGAAAAAACAGTTGGATTTTTTGAAAGATCTGGCGTAAAGTAAGGAATCCTTGATCCATTGAAATCAGCCATGCTCGCCAAAATCACCTCCAAAAACCAACTCACCTTGCCCAAAAGCCTTGTTCAAGCCGTGGGAGCGACCGACTACTTTGATGTCGAAGCGCGGGGCGGCCAACTCATCCTCACCCCCGTGCGGATTCAGCGTGGCGACGCAGTGCGGGCCAAACTCGAAGCCTTGGACATCACAGAAGCAGATGTCGCTGCTGCTGTCGCCTGGAGCCGCAGCTCCACAAGGCCTTCTGGCAAAACATGAGTGGAGCCTTGCGCGTGGTGCTCGACACCAATGTGGTGCTGTCGGCGCTGGTGTTTCGCGGTCGATCGGCAGGACGAGTGCGACAGGCTTGGCAGCACGGTGACTTGGTCCCTTTGGCCAGCACAGAAACGGTGAACGAACTGCTGAGGGTTTTGGCCTATCCCAAGTTTGGCTTGACTCAAAGTGAGCAAGTCGAGTTGCTGGCCGACTACCTGCCCTGTGCCGAGATTGTGCGCATACCGCACCCGCCGCCGCCGGTTCCTGCATGCCGTGATCCGCAAGACCAGCCCTTCATGCAATTGGCAGCAGCCGGACAAGCGCAGGCCTTGGTGTCTGGCGACCAAGATTTGTTGGCCATCGCCGTCGAGTTCGAACGTGCCACCGGTTGCCCCATGTGGTCCTTAGAAGATTTTTTGAGCAACGCCTTATTCGCTATTCGCAAATAGCGCTTGATGAAGCAGAGATAATCAGTTGTTACCCCCGCCACGCTGTGTGGCGCACGTCCAGAGAGTCACTCCATGTCCCAATACGTTTTCTCCATGAACCGGGTCGGCAAAATCGTGCCGCCCAAACGCCAAATCCTGAAAGACATTTCCCTCAGCTTTTTTCCCGGTGCCAAGATCGGCGTGCTGGGCACCAACGGTTCGGGCAAGTCCACGCTGCTGAAAATCATGGCGGGCATCGACAAGGAAATCGAAGGCGAAGCGATCCCCATGGCCGGTTTGAAGATCGGGTATTTGCCGCAAGAGCCGCACCTCGACCCCAACGAAACCGTGCGTCAGTCGGTGGAAAACGGCATGGGCGAGGTCAAAGCCGCGCAAACCCGTTTGGAAGAGGTGTATGCCGCTTACGCCGAAGAAGATGCCGACTTTGACGCCTTGGCCGCCGAGCAAGCCAAGCTCGAAGCCATCATCGCCACCGCCGGTGACGCCTCCGAACACCAACTTGAAATCGCGGCTGACGCGCTGCGCCTGCCGCCCTGGGACGCCGTCATTGGCAAGCTCTCGGGTGGTGAAAAACGCCGTGTGGCTTTGTGCCGTTTGTTGTTGTCGCGCCCCGACATGTTGTTGCTCGATGAACCGACCAACCACTTGGACGCCGAATCGGTCGATTGGCTCGAGCAATTTTTGTCCCGCTTCTCGGGCACCGTGGTGGCCATCACCCACGATCGCTACTTCCTGGACAACGCCGCCGAATGGATTTTGGAACTCGACCGTGGCCACGGCATTCCGTACAAAGGCAATTACTCCTCTTGGCTCGAGCAAAAAGAAGCCCGCCTCGAGCAAGAACAGCGCACCGAAGACGCCCGCAGCAAGGCCATGAAGAAAGAGCTGGAGTGGTCGCGTCAAAACCCCAAAGGCCGTCAAGCGAAAAGCAAGGCGCGTTTGGCCCGCTTTGAAGAGCTGTCCGATTACGAATACCAAAAGCGCAACGAAACGCAAGAAATTTTCATCCCCGTGGCCGAGCGTTTGGGCAACGAGGTGTTCGAATTCAAAGGCGTCAGCAAATCCTTTGGCGACCGCGTGCTGATTGACAACCTGAGCTTCCAAGTGCCAGCGGGTGCCATCGTCGGCATCATTGGCCCCAACGGCGCGGGCAAGTCCACGCTGTTCAAACTCATTGCGGGCAAAGAAAAACCTGACAGTGGCGAAGTGAAGATTGGCCAAACCGTGAAAATGGCCTTTGTCGATCAAAACCGCGACGATTTGGCGAACGAAAAAACCGTCTGGGAAGACGTGTCGGGTGGTTTGGACATCCTCACTGTGGGCAAGTTTCAAATGCCCAGCCGCGCCTACTGCGGCCGCTTCAACTTCAACGGTGGCGACCAGCAGAAAAAGGTTGGCACGCTCTCCGGTGGTGAACGCGGTCGTTTGCACCTGGCCAAAACCCTCATCGAAGGTGGCAACGTGTTGCTCCTTGACGAACCCTCGAACGATTTGGACGTGGAAACCTTGCGGGCCTTGGAAGACGCTTTGCTGGAGTTTGCGGGCTCGGTGATGGTCATCAGCCATGACCGCTGGTTCCTGGACCGCATCGCCACCCACATCCTGGCTTGCGAAGGCGATTCGCAATGGACGTTCTTTGACGGCAACTACCAAGAGTACGAAGCCGACAAGAAAAAACGTTTGGGCGAGGAGGGTGCCAAGCCCAAACGCATGCGTTACAAGGCGCTTAAGTAATTTCGCAACACTTTTCGGGGTTTGAGTGAAGGAAATCAAGAAATATTTTATTAATCCTTAAAAATTAATAAAATGAAGGCGTTATCGATTTAATTACAATTAAAATACGCTTTTTGACAAATAACATCTTTCTTGGTTAACCCAAGCTCAGCGGAGCCTCCATGAGCCACAAAGCGATTCCTGATTCAACCGACGAATACTGCGGAACCAGTTATGCCGCCAAATTACTCAATTTGTCGGTAGGTTCCATCCAATCTCTGGTGGAAAAAAACGAGTTAATAGCGTGGAAGACCCAAGGCGGTCACCGGCGCATTTCTTTGCAATCCATTTACCAATACCAAAGCCGGGCCAATTTATTGCCCAAATTACCTGCGCAGTCCGGCAAATACCTCAAAGTCATGGTGGTCGAAGACGACGCCAACACCCGCGCCATGTACCAAGCGTACTTTGACAGTTGGGACTTGCCCATAGACTCGGTGATGCAGGTCTCTGCTATCGAGGCCTTGCTGGATATCCCGGTGGTCAAGCCCCAGGTACTGATGACAGATTTGCGCATGCCCGGTATTGACGGCGTCGCAATGTTGCGTCAACTCAGCGTGCATCCGCAGTTCACCAAAATGTCTGTCATCGTCATCACCGGCTTGAGCAACGATGAAATTGCCGCCTACGGCGAATTGCCGACCGGCACGCATGTCTTGCACAAACCTGTGGACATGGGCTGGCTCAAAGGCTATTTCCAAGCGTTGATGAGTTTGCGCATCTTGCCCAAACGTCCAGCGGCAGCCGTCGAAGCTGAATAAACCCTTTGACGGCTACTCAGTAACTTTACTCTTGCGGTCTGGGTTCTCAGAGGCTAGCCTTGGCCCCTATGAAATCTCACCATGCCTTTTGGCCGCTTCGCGTTCCCCACCAATTCACGCCCGCACAAACCACGTTGTGGGACAACCTGTCAATCAGTGCCAGCCGCTTCCCCCACAAAACCGCCTTGGATTTTTTGGGCAGTCAAACCAGTTACCGCGAGCTGGCGCAACAGGCCGAACAGATCGCCGCATGGCTGGCCCAAGCTGGCGTCAAGCAAGGTGACAGGGTCTTGCTCTACATGCAAAACTGTCCGCAGTGGGTGGCAGCGCACTTTGGCATATTGCGTGCCAATGCCGTGGTGGTGCCTGTCAATCCCATGAACCGCGCCAAAGAGCTGGAGCACTATATTCAAGATGCGCAAGCGCGGGTGGCCATCACCACGTCTGATCTGGCTGCGCACATGGCCGCTGCCAGCGATGCATTGCCCTCAGGCACCAGGCTGGCCCATTTGCTGGTCAGCGATTACACCGATGCCTTTGACCCATCCGCTCAAGCCTCTGAACAATGGCCGCAGGCTTGGCAAGAATGGTTGTTGGCCAAACACCCGGCAGTGCAAATTTCTGGCGGGCAGGTGCACGCATGGTCTGGCGCTTTGCACCACAACCATGTGCCGCCCGAGTACGTGATGCAAGCTGACGATTTGGCGGTCTTGCCCTACACCAGCGGCACCACGGGGTTACCCAAAGGCTGCATGCACCCGCACCGCAGCATCATGCACAACGCCATGGCATCAGCCATCTGGCATAACGCCACCCAAGAAAATATCGCCTTGTGCGTGGTGCCTATGTTTCATATCACCGGCATGGTGGCGGTGATGCATACCTCGGTGTATGTCGGTGCCACCATCGTGCTGATGCCGCGCTGGGACCGCGACTATGCAGGGCGTCTGATATCAAAACGCCGCATCACGCACTGGACCAATATTCCCACCATGGTGATCGATTTGCTGGGCAGCCCCACGTTTGACCAATACGATCTGACGTCGTTGACAGCGATTGGCGGCGGCGGTGCGGCCATGCCGCAAGCGGTGGCGCAGCGGCTGTTTGAGTTGTACGGACTGCGGTATGTTGAAGGCTATGGCCTGACCGAAACCGCTGCGCCTTCGCACAGCAACCCGCCCGACAGACCCAAGCAGCAGTGTTTGGGCATTCCATTTATTGGTGTGGATGCTCGGGTGGTTCACCCCGACAGCTTGCAGGAAGTGGCCACGGGTGAACAAGGTGAAATCATCATGCGTGGCCCGCAAGTGTTTGACGGCTATTGGCAAAGGCCGGATGCCACCGAAGCCGCGTTCATGCAGTTTGAAGGGCAACGCTATTTCCGCTCGGGCGACCTCGGCCATGTGGACGAGGAGGGCTATTTCTTCATCACCGACCGGCTCAAGCGCATGATCAACGCATCGGGCTTCAAAGTCTGGCCCGCCGAAGTCGAGGCCTTGATGTTTCGCCATCCCGCCATCCAAGAAGCATGTGTGGTGGCAGCGCATGACAGCTATCGCGGAGAAACCGTCAAAGCATTTGTGGTGCTGCGGCAAAGCCACCCGACACAGGTCAGCGCAGAAGACATATTGGCTTGGTGCCGCGACAACATGGCGGTTTACAAAGCCCCTCGCTTATTGCAATTCATGGATGCCTTGCCCAAAAGCGGCAGCGGCAAAGTCATGTGGCGCAGTTTGCAAGAGGCCGAATTGGCCAAAACCCGCTGAATCTTGTGGCGGGTCAGGTGTGAATGGGTTTGCCGCTGGCCACCCATTCATCAATTTGTTGGGACAGCAATTCGCTGCTGGCAGAGTAAGGGTCAAACTCAGGGTGCTGCATCATCACCATCGGGTCGCTGTCGGATAAATCAATCAATGCCATCGACCAGTGGCTGAATTTTCTTTGGCTGATTTCTTGCAGACTGACCATCTCCACATCTTTGTGGCGCGAGTCACGCAGTATGCGGCCATAGAGTTGGTTGATCACCGAACGTTCACCTTCGAACATTTGCAGGAAAAACCCTTTGCCTTGGCACAGCACGCCGGTGATTTGGTTGACTTTGTTAAACACCAAAGCGGTTTTCAAAATAGAGCCGGTGATGGTGCTGGTTTGCGGTCCGGCACTGCGACTGATGTAAAAAGCACGAACCAGCATGGATATCTCCTGTGACAAACCAACGCGAACGCGAAGCTTTTATTGCCACAACACATATTAATCTGCTTTGATGACCTTGCAAGGGATGGAAATCCCCATGCCAAAGCGGCCAGAACGGCAAATGGGCCTGCGTATGATGAACCCATGCTCAAACTCTCTGTGCTCGACCAGTCAGTGGTTTCCTATGGTCAACCTCAGGATGCTGCAATTCGCCATACGTTAAATTTGGCGCAACGCTGTGAGGCATGGGGGCACGACCGTTTTTGGGTCAGTGAACACCACAACTTGCCCAGCATTGCGGGCACCGCGCCCGAGGTGTTATTGGCGGCGATTGCCGCCCGCACCACGCGCATACGCTTGGGAAGCGCCGGTGTCATGCTGCCGCATTACGCGCCGTTCAAAGTGGCCGAACAATTTCGCGTGCTGGACGCGCTGGCCCCCGGGCGCATAGACCTGGGTCTTGGCCGCGCACCTGGCAGCGACGGTCGCACATCGCAACTGCTTAACCCCGACCGTTATGCGTCCGAGCGATTTCCGCAACAGGTGATGGAATTGCAGGCTTGGGTGACGGGACAAGATTTCCCGGCTGGCCATCCGGGTCACGGCGTGATCGCGCAACCGACAGGCGAGACATCGCCGTCCTTGTGGATATTGGGCAGCTCTAACTACGGCGCGCAGCTCGCCGCACATTTGGGTTTGCCGTATGCATTCGCGTATTTTTTCAGTGATGGGGTCGGCTGCGAACAGGCGCTGGACATGTACCGCAGCCATTTCAAACCCAGCCCTTATTTGGACAAACCGCAGGCCACGATTTGCGTCTCCGCGCTGGCGGCTGATACCGAAGAACAAGCTTGGTTCCAATTTCAAAGCCGCGCACGCTGGCGCCTGGAACGCAACCGGGGCAGGGTGACCGCATTGCTGCCGCCTGAGATGGCGACCGCAGATTTGAGCCCGCAAGACGCGTTCGCCATTGAAGCCATGCGCGACGATGCCTTGGTAGGCACGGCCGCACAAGCCGCCGACAAAATGCGTGCGCTCTCTGCCAGCTTGGATCTCGATGAACTGGTGGTCTGCACCTGGGTGCATGACCCGGTCGTACAACTGCGTTCATTCGAGTTGCTGTCGCAAGTTTTTTCTTTGAAGACAAGGGCGTTTGAACAGCCTGAAGTCGCATTGGTCTGATATTTTCAACGGAGACTTTTCCATGTTTGCAACTTCAATCGCGGGCAGCCTGCCCAAACCCGAATGGCTGGCCGAAACACAAAAGCTGTGGCCGCAATGGAAGGCCGAGGGCGACGCGTTGCGCCAAGCCAAAGCAGACGCCACGCTGTTGTGGATCAAGGCGCAGGAAGACGCGGGACTGGACATCATCGGTGACGGCGAGCAGGCGCGTCAGCATTTTGTGCATGGCTTCCTTGAGCAAGTCGAAGGCATCGACTTCGAGAACAAAGTGAAGATGGGCATACGCAATAACCGCTATGACGCCATGGTGCCGCAAGTGGTGTCAGCCTTGAAACTCAAAGGCCGGGTGCACGCCATGGAAGCGCAGTTACTGCGTGCGCACACCAAGAAAAAAATCAAATTCACCTTGCCCGGCCCGATGACGATTGTCGACACCGTGGCCGACCGTTTTTACGGCGAGGGCGTTGATGGCCGCATCAAAATGGCCATGGCGTTTGCAGAACTTTTAAATCAGGAAGCGCTGGCTTTGCAAGCTGACGGCGTGGACATCATTCAGTTTGATGAACCGGCTTTCAATGTGTACATGGAAGAAGCGGCGGACTGGGGCGTGAAAGCGCTGGAGGGTGCGGCCCAGGGTTTGACTTGCACCACTGCCGTTCATATTTGTTATGGCTACGGTATTCAAGCGAACGTGGATTGGAAAAACACGCTGGGCCATGAATGGCGACAGTACGAAAAAATATTCCCCGCGCTCGCCAAAAGCAGCATTGACCAAGTGAGTTTGGAATGCTTCCATTCGCACGTGCCCATGGATTTGATCGCGCTGCTGGAAGGCAAAGACGTGATGGTCGGCGTGATTGATGTGGCGTCCGACACGATTGAAACGCCCGAGGAAGTGGCAGAGACGATTGGCAAAGCGCTGAAGTTTGTGAACAAGGACAGATTGTTTCCTTGCACCAACTGCGGCTTGGCGCCAATGAGCCGGGAAGTGGCGCTGAAAAAGCTGGAGGCGTTGGCGAAGGGTGCGGCTTTGGCTAGAGAGCGGTTGTGATGGCTGGGCGGCAGAAAACGTTTTAGCGTGGCAATGGTATGGCTGCTGATTGCGGCGAGGCCATTGCCAAGTTGTAGCTCCCTCTCTCGCTCTTAGTTTTGATAGTTCCAAGCTGCTTGTTGTCTATTTCATTTTTTGATTTAACTGAGTTAATGTTAAGTTGCACATCAGCGAGTTGCGCAAGGTAGGGCACAACTTCAGGAAAGCGGGAGGCTACCTGAATCAACAGCGCAGCAGGAGTACTTAACTTAGTTTGTGACGACTCCCACTTGGCAAAAGAGCTTGGACCTGCACCAAAAAGTTTGGAAGCTTCACACTGTGTCAAGTCCCAGTTTTCGCGCAATGTACGTAACAGCCCAGGTGACACGCCGCCTTGCGTACCTTCTTCTGCAGCGATAAACAGTGCCAGATTGTGATCATGTAAATCCCCTGACACAGTTTCGCTGTGGCAGTGGTTGCAAACCAGTTTCAACAGGCCTTCTACTTCGACAGTTTTGCGCCCGAACTTCTCTGTTGAGGTGTAGCTGACCACCTCTGTCGTTCCAGTTTCGCAAAAAGGGCAGTGTTGGTTCATTTTTTTCTCCAATTCAATAAATACTCGGGTGAAACGAAAAAATCAAAACAGTTGTTTTGAGTACCGCAAATTTCAGATACACATGCGGTTGTCGATTTGAGTTTTCTACTTTCTTCACTCTGTCATATCCCATCACATAAGCATCTGCTGCAAACTCCCCAGAAAACAATCCATCCTGCGGGGGGAAACACCATTCTGATGACTTGTAATGTCTCGTCTCTAAGTTCAGCAAAAAATGAAATGTATCCGTCTGGTTCCATCTCAACTTCTTAGATGCTTCAGCCACTGCTTTTGTTGTTAGGAGAATTTGCAACTTGTTAGCTTGCAAATCTTTTTGTACAGCTTTCAGATTCCAGCATTTCCCTCGGATCTTTCTTTCTTCGTCGGCGCATTGCGGCAACGGAACCTTGGGTAATGGAGGCGTCTGAAGGGAATAGCTCATTGATCTTACTACCTTAAAGGTATTTTTATTGATGATCTGGATAATGTTGATGTGGTCTAGGGGTAAATTTGTATCTATTTTAGCTAAAATTTTATTATTTAATGGTATTTAAATATTAAAATGTACAATAATAATAAAATAATTTAATAAAAAATAGAAAATTATTAAATTTGGGTTATTCGGCAAGTTGCCCAATCACTCTGTGTAGCGCACCGTTTTATACGGCACGCCGAAAAACCCGCAAGAGTTCGATAAATATTATTTCGAGACGCATACACCGTTGGTGGTCGCAGCCAAAGGCTCGGCCCGTATCGAGATTGCCAAATGCAGCCTGCTGCCCGACGGCTCTGCCCCGCCGTTTTATTTGATCTTTGAAATCTGGTTTGACAGCCAAGCGCAGATGGACGAAGTGCTGGGCTCAGTCGCTTGGAAAGTTGTGCGCGAAGACGTGAAAAACTTCGCCATCGGCGGCGTGACTGCCTTGCTGTCCAAAATAGAAATGTAAATAAGTAAGCCATACAGGTTGTTTACTCATTTGACAGTTTGTATGGTCAAAGCTTTTGGTCAAAGGCATAGCCCAGCAACTGCATGGCATCTTGCGATAAGTATCACCTGGTGCTATGCTAAGCCATGGCATCCCATGCAACTCATCGTGCTTTCAAGGCTGGCAGATTCTCCAAGGATGCAAAAAAGGCCAAGATCAAAGATGCTGAACTTTGCCAAGCCATAAAGCAAGTGTTGCTGGGTCAGGTTGATGACTTAGGTGGCGGTGTTTTTAAAAAAAGACTCAATAACAACCTGCACCGGTCCATCATTTTGGCCAAAGGTGGCAAGCATTGGGTTTTCGAATACCTGTTTGCTAAGCAGGATCGTTCAAACATTGAAAACGATGAACTACTTGCGTTTCGCCTGTTGGCCAACAGCTATGCTGGCTTAACGCAGTTGCAGGTTAACCAGTTGATTCTTAACGGAGACTTTGTGGAGATTTGCCATGACGACAAAAAAGAAATTTAAAAGTGATGCCTTTGCGGCCATCCATGCCTCTGCTGCTGCCTTGCAAAAGGTAGGTGCGATTGACCAAACCACGATGCGCCAGTTTGATGAATCATGCTTGGTCGTGCCATCAACTTTGGCTCCCAACGAGATCAAACACATTCGTGAGCAGGCACATGTCAGTCAACCTGTTTTCGCCAGATACCTCAATACCAGTGAATCCACTGTTCAAAAATGGGAGTCCGGCAGTAAGCAACCCAGTGGAATGGCCCTCAAGCTCCTGGCAGTTGTGCAAAAGCATGGGCTGGGTGTGTTGGCCTGAAGCGCGATGCATCCATAAAAAGGGCCCTCAGGCCCTTTTTCTTTTGGCGCAAAGCCTCAAGCCTGATGGCTGGTTTCATCCAAGGGCATGCCGCATTCACTGGCAGCCACGCTCTAGGGCAGCACTTGCGTTTTGGCGCCGGTGAGCCGGGAAGTGGCGTTGAAAAAATTGAAGGCGTTGGCCAAAGGCGCGGCGTTGGCCAGAGAGCGGATGTGATTTTTGGACAGCAAAAAACGCGTTAGCGTGGCAATGGCATGGCCGCTGTATGCGGCGAGGCCATTGCCTTGTTGTAGCTCCCTCTCTCACCCCGGATAGCTACACTGCCAAAGATGGCGCACCAAATGATCAATGAGTTGTAGCTCCCTCTCTCACCCCGGATACCCTTCTTTGCGAAAACATCTATTCGGAGCATTGACGCATTTCTGGCAATACCGCCTCTGACAGCTACACCGCTCAATTTATTGATTTGCAATTTCACCGATCGGACAATGGGGCCAGTCAATTTCCCTTGGCGGTCAGGTTTACGCAGCGGTTGGTCTACCGGAAAGGCTTTGCTCTCGCCATTGTTGAACTTGCCGCCAGTTGCCACATATGTTTCGAGTCGATGGCGTATAACCACACATGGCGTTCCGCACTGAAACTGGCCTTAGGCGCACGATATTCAGTTGGTTCAAAAGTGCAATGCCCGAGCATTTTCAGTAAATTTAAACCCGACAGTGCTGGTTTTTGTAGCCACAGGAAACCGCTTTTTCGGTCGCCATTTCCCAATATGGCTGATTCCATGTCGATAGATGCTTGACTGTTGTCAAAGCCTCTTTGAGCTTCAAAAATTTTCTTGAGTTCTTGTGCCAGCAATTCCCTGGACAAGGCCTTTGTATATTCACCTTGTTTATTGCGTTGTGCACCAGGAAATTCACCCAGCACCATTTCTGCGGCGGTACGGTAATTCTTTTCTTTCATTAACTGGTTTGTTTGCGCCAAGCCTTGCTTGACTTTTCCTCCTTCCCCTTTGGCATCGTTTTCTGCTTTGGCTCGTTCGGCTTTGCTGATCCAGTGAAAGCCACGGTGTTTGCAAACGTGGTAGATGACTCTTGCCCATTCCTCCGGTGTTAATAGTCTGTTTAGGCCATCAACCCTCAACTGCCAGCTTGATTCTTTGAATCCCGGTTGGTTTTTGAAAAAATTGACTTGCTTGATTAAGCCCTCTTTTTTGAGATGCCTAGCCAACTTGGTAAGCCTCCATTGTCGATTAAAAAGACGGTGACGCATTAACCTAGCGGATCGCCTAATCAGATTGAGAGAGTCGCCTTCTTTGTCTGTTTCAGCCTTGTCGAAGGCGCGAACGCCCAAATTCACAATTCGCTTTGGTGTAATCACAGCCCAACCAACTGAGGCAATGCCTATGTCTAAGCCAATGATTCGATACTCTGACAAATTTGATGAGCTCATTTTTACCCTTTTTAAATTTTAAAATATTTAAAAAGTGGTAATATAAACCCGTTGTAGTTATCCGGGGTGAGAGCCGTTGCTGCAATAAGAATTTGGTCGAAAGACCTTGTTCGTACCCAAGTCCGGCAAGGCAACTTGCCGGACTTTTCTATTTATTGATGATCGACATAGCAAGGTATTTACCGCATAAAGCGCGGCGAATAGGCCGATTAATCACCGCATAACACCGGTTCCTATGAAAAAAGGGCCCTCAGGCCCTTTTTCATTTAGCGCAAAAACTTAAACCTGCGAACTGGCCTCATCCAAAGGCACGCCGCATTCACCGGCTTCCACGCCCTCGGGCAGCACCTGCGGTTTGTGCACGATGCGGGTGACCGGGTCGTATGCCACTTCTTTCAAGAACATGGCGAGCACCGCGTCCATGCTTTTGGCGTGGCCATCAAACCAAACCGCCAATTCGCCGGTCAGTTGGCGCACCAGTTTCAAGTTGCCATCTTGTTCGCCGCGACGCAGCGCTTCGTGCATGACTTTCAAAATCATGTCGTGTTCATCTGTGTGGCAACCGCCGGGGCCGAAGCTCACGTCTTGCATCCATTGGTTTTCGCCGCTGAAATGCTCATCGGTATGCGCAATCAACTCGATGAAGCTGGCTATCAGTTTGTCTTCCGGCGCCAGTTCTGTGGCCGCCAGCAAGTCCACAAATTCGCGGTGCGTCTGGTCCATTTTGTCCATGTTCATCACCAAGTCGTCAGACCAGGTGAGGGTGGGTTGTTCGTCGAGGGTGGTGGTTGATGTGTTCATGTGTTCTAAGTCCTTGTGGGGATGATAAACGCCCGAATTAATTGGGGTCTGTCCCCGATTAAATATCCCTGACATCGGCCACCGGGTTGCTGCCGAAGTCGGGGCGTTGCAAATAGGTCAATATTTGGGCAGCTGCATCCGCCGGTGTGGTCAAAGCACCGGTATCTTTCATCTGCACAAAACGGGTTTGGTCAGGAAATCCTGAACCGGTTGCCGAGCGCAGCTCGGTTTGCATGTCGGTATCGATCACGCCCGGGGCCAAAGACACCACTTTGGCCGGGTCGGCGTGTAATGCCTCGTCCAGCGCCAAACAGCGGGTGAAATGGTCCAACCCGGCTTTACCGGCGCAATACAAAGCGCTGGCAGCCATGGGCCGTCGGCCCAGTCCGGATGAAATATTCAAGATCTTGCGCGGCATCTGCCATTGGCGCGTGTGCTTTAAAAACACCGCGCTCAACAGCACCGGGGCTTGCAAATTGATGGCCAATCCCATGCTGAGGTCGTCCAACGCAGCATCGTAAATCGGCCCCAAATGGCCGATTGCGCCAGCGTTATTGATCAAGGTGGCCGATGCGAATTCTTCGGGATTCAGTGCGTCTAACCAATGCGACAGCTTCTCAGCCACAGCGCCGGGTTGCGCCAAGTCGGCTTGCCACTGCACCAAGTGTGCGCCTTGTTGGTTTGCAATGGCAGTCAACTCGTCGGATTGACCGCGCGAGATGCACAGCAGCTGTTGGTCAGGGCGGCACAGTTGTTCTGCCATGGCCAGGCCCATGCCACGGGATGCGCCAGTCAGGATGGTCAGGTGTTTTTTCATGGGGACTCCAAAGGGTACGGCGATTGTGGCATTCGCCAATGTGTCGGTGTATGGGGCTTAAAACGCCCAATCCGGCGGGCTGTGCCAGTGCAGGGCGTGTTGGGTCACAGGGTGCACAAAGCCCAGTTCACAAGCATGCAGCATCAGGCGATCGGCCTCTTGGTTATGAGGCGCGTACAAGGCATCGCCCAAAATCGGGTGACCGATGTGTTGCAAATGCACGCGCAATTGGTGGCTGCGTCCGGTCAAGGGCATCAGTTGCAACATCGAGGCGTTCTTGGTGGCATGGTGTTGTGTGCAGCGCCATTGCGTCACGCTGGGTTTGCCGTGGGCATCTACTTTTTGCAAGGGGCGGTTGGGCCAATCGGCTATCAGTGCTTGGTCGATGGTTTGCCACGTGTCACTCACAGGTAATCTGCCTTGTACCCAGGCTACGTACATTTTTTTGATTTCGCGGGCGGCAAACATCATGCCCAAGGCGCGTTGGCTGTCTGCATGCAGGGCAAACACCATCAACCCCGATGTCGCCATGTCCAAGCGATGAACCACCAATGCATCAGGGTGATGTGTATGTAAACGGCTCAACACGCAATCTTGTTTGTCAGGGCCGCGGCCCGGCACGCTCAACACACCCGCAGGTTTATTCAGCACCAGCAAGTGTTCATCTGCAAACAGCACGGGCAGCATATGGAAGGGTGTTTCGCAGCGTTTCAACACACAGACAAACTGCGCAGCAGTTGTTGCCATTGCGCGCTCAGGTCGGGCTGGTCGCAGGCCAGCACGTGGCGACTCGGCATACCGCGCAGCCAGGTCAATTGCCGTTTGGCCAGTTGTCGGCTCGCGGCGATGCCGGTTTCGCGCAAACGGTGCAGGTCAGCGGCAGCGGGATGAGCACCTTGCAATGTTTCGAGCATGTCCCAACATTGGCGATAACCCACACAGCGCATGGACGGCAAGTCGCCATGCAGGTCGCCGCGGTTTCGCAAAGCTTGCACTTCATGGACCAAGCCTTGTTGCAACATGTCGTCAAAACGTTGCGCGATGCGATGGTGCAACCAACTGCGCTCGACCGGCTCCAAAGACACCAAAGCAATAGCCGGCCCCGTCACGCGAGAAGCACCAAAAAAGGAAGACAGCGGTTGGCCACTGATGCGCCAAACTTCCAATGCCCGCGAAATGCGTTGTGAATCATGCGGCGGCAAACGCGCGGCGGTGACGGGATCGACCAAGGACAACTCGGCATGCATGCCGGGCCAGCCTATGTGCGCGGCTTGCGTTTGAATCTCTGCCCGAATCTCGGGTGACGCCAACGGCAAGTCGTCCAAACCTTCCACCAAAGCTTTCAGGTAAAGCATGGTGCCGCCAACCAGCAACGGCAGTTTGCCGCGCTCGCGAATTTCTGCGATCAGTCGCGTAGCGTCTCGCGCAAATTCGGCGGCGCTGTATGCCTGCGTTGGTGGCCTGATGTCAATCAAATGGTGGGGCACGGCATGCAGTTCTGCAGGCGAGGGCTTGGCCGTGCCGATGTCCATGCCTTGGTAGACAAGCGCGGAATCCATGCTGATGATTTCCAGTGGCACTTGGCTTGCAAGCGCCAAGGCCAACGCGGTTTTGCCGCTGGCTGTGGGCCCGGCCAAGGCAAGCGCTGCATGCGCAAATTCAGTCGGCTTGGACGGGTTCACCATGCCATTGCACCAAAGTCCAAGCGGTCAAAGCCAGCACGCAACCCCAAAACGCCACGCCGTGCGCCAAGGGAAACAGCGTGCCGTCAATGCTGTGGCTGAGCCATGCGCCGGTCGCGAAAGCCGCCAGCATCATCAAAAAACCATTCATGGCTGAAGCCGCTCCGGCCGATTGTGGAAACGGACCGATGGCACCGCTTTGGCCAATCGGTTGGTGAATGCCGTGCGCAATGATCATGGGGTACATGCTCAGCACCAAACTGAGGGCACTGGCCCACCCGCCATACACCATCCAACACAGCATGGCGCCGCTGAAAGCGCTGGAGACACCGGCCAAAGCAATGGTTTTATGCATACCGATTTTGCGCAACAAAAAGCGGCAGATGATGGTGCCCGTGATGTACATCAACGACATGGACGACAAAATCCAGCCCAATTGCAAGCCACTCAAATGCAGCACCTGAATAAACACAAATGCAGACGTGGCAAGGTACACAAACAAAGCACCATAAGCTGCCAGCGACAGCAATGCAAAAGCGCGAAAGGTCGGGTGCGACAACACTTGCCACCAGATGCGCATCATGGTGGGAAAGTGCAGGGCGCGCGGGTTGGGTTGTGTGAGTGTTTCATCAAAGCGCCAGGCCACCAAAGTCAGTGTGGCAATGGCATACAGCACCACCGACATCAACGCGACTTGCCAGCCCCAATGCTGGCTTAAAAAACCGCCCAAAGGGGGACTGGTACATGCCATCAAGCCCAAGCCGGTCATGGCTTTGGACATCACACGTGCGCCTTTGGCGGGTTCGTACAAATCGCGCACCACCGCTCTGGCGCTGGTGATCACCGCACCCATGGCGGCCCCTTGCACGATGCGCCAAAACACCAGTGTCTCGATACTGGTGCTCAGCACACAGCCGACGGCGGCGATGGAATAAAAAACCAAGCCACCCAACATGATGGGACGCCTGCCCACTTTGTCAGAGAACGGCCCCCACAGCAATTGCGAGGTACCAAAGGCCAGCAACAGACCGGTCAAGGTGTATTGCACCATGGCCACACTGGCATTCAAATCTTTGGCCAATCCGGGCAGACCGGGCAAATACAAATCGGTCGATACCGGTTGCAAACCGATGGCCAGCGCCAACAGCAAAATCACCAGATTCGCATGCATCAGCGGCCCCGTAAAAACAAGGCGTCAAGTTCACGCATGCTGATTTGCCGCCAAGTCGGGCGGCCGTGGTTGCATTGGTCCGCGCGGTCTGTGGTTTCCATTTGGCGAAGCAAAGCGTTCATTTCTTCCAAGCTCAGTTGACGGTTGGCACGCACCGCAGCATGGCAAGCCATGGCGGCGAGCACATCGTCCCGAGCGCGTTGCAGCACATGGTGGGCATCATGCAACGCCAGTTCTGCCAACACGCTGCGAGCCAGCGCCACGGCATCCCCTTGGGCCAAGGAGGCAGGCACACTTCTGACCGCCAGCGATTGCGCCCCCAGCAAAGATATGTCCAGCCCCAATGCAGACAACACCTGCGCATGGCTTTCGCAAGTGGCTATTTCTTCAGCGGTGGCCGAGAAGGTCGCGGGTATCAGCAAGTTTTGGCTTTGCAAGCCATGCTCGCTTAACTGCACTTTGAGTCGCTCATACACAATGCGTTCGTGCGCTGCATGCATGTCCACCAACACCAAGCCTTGGGTGTTTTCAGCCAATATGTACACCCCTTGCAATTGCGCCAAGGCCTTGCCCAAAGGCCATTCCTCTGCGGGAAATTGGCGCGTTGACCAAGTGGATGCGGTGCTGCTGTCGGCTTGCTCTTGCGTATGAAGTGTGGCGCTTTGCCACAGTTGGCCCACATCTTTCACCGCCAAGCCTGAGCTGGTTTGCCAAGGCAGCGGTCTTTGCACATGGCCAGGTGTGGCTTGTCCGAAGTGCTGCAAACTGGCAATGGCTTGGCGTCGGTCTTGGGCCTCAGAGGCGGGCTGTGAACCGTCAACTGCCTGCGGTTCAACCGATGCATGACCGGCACGTGACACCGCCAGCACCGAAGACAGCGCGTGCTGAACGGCTTGGTGCACTTCACGGCTGTTGCGAAAACGGACTTCGATTTTGGTGGGGTGCACATTCACATCCACGCCGTGTGGGTCCATGTCCAAGTACAAGGCATACACCGGTTGTCGCTGTCCGTGCAACACGTCTTCATAGGCGCTTCGCGCCGCATGGGTCAGCACTTTGTCGCGGACATAACGGCCATTGACATAGGCGTATTGGTGGTCGGCACGCGAACGCGCAGCATCGGGCACACCGGCACGCGCACGCACGCGCACATTGCCGTGCTGTTGGTCAATCCATAACGACTGTTCAATGAAATCGCGTCCCAACACATCGGCCAAACGTTGGTCCAGTCCGTTGTCATACAACTGCGCACGCCATTGGGCCATGACTTTTCCGTCGTGCCACAACGCAAAGCCCACATCCGGTCTGGCCAGTGCATGGCGTTTGAGGGTTTCCAAACAGTGGGCCAATTCGGTGGCGGTGGTTTTTAAAAATTTTCGCCGCGCGGGGGTGCTGAAAAACAGTTCCTTCACCTCGATAGTCGTGCCGATGTGTCGCGCCACCGGTTTGAGTTCGCCGCTGCGTGCATCGAGTTGCATGGCATGTTCTTGCAAGGCGGTGCGCGACATCACACTGAGCTCAGACACCGCAGCGATGGCGGCCAGCGCTTCGCCCCTGAAGCCCATGGTGGCCACCGACTCCAAGTCGTGAAGGCTGCTGATCTTGCTGGTCGCATGCCGTTTGAGTGCCAAAGGCATCTCGGCCGGCGACATGCCGCCACCGTTATCTTCCACACTGATGAGCCTCACGCCGCCTTCGGCCAGTCGCACCACCACTTGTGTGGCACCTGCATCTAGCGCGTTGTCGACCAATTCACGCACCACAGACGCAGGCCTTTCCACCACTTCACCAGCGGCAATCTGGCTGATGAGTTCATCGGGCAATTCGCGGATGCGGGGGGAGGTGGCGGGGACAGAATTCACCGGCCGATTCTAGGTGCACTCAAGTGCAGGCCATAATCAGCCTTATGGAAATATTGCAGTTGCTGTTGGATTTCATTGTGCACATTGACCGCCACCTGGCTCAGTTGGTGCAAGAGCATGGCGCATGGGTCTACCTGGTGCTTTTTTTGATCGTGTTTGTCGAGACCGGCGTGGTAATCATGCCGTTTTTACCCGGCGATTCCTTGTTGTTTGTGGTGGGGGCCATGGGTGGCGCCGGGTTGCTGAATCTGCCCTTGGCTTTGGGGCTCATGCTGATCGCGGCGATTGCGGGGGACCAGTGCAATTATTTGATCGGCCGATATTTCGGCCAGCGGTTGCTTGACGGAAATTACCGATGGTTCAACCGCAAAGCGTATGACCAAGCCCATGCGTTTTATGAAAAGCACGGCGGTATCACCATCATCGCTGCGAGATTCATTCCCTTTATTCGCACGTTTGCACCGTTCGTGGCTGGCGTGGCGCACATGGACCGCGCCCGTTTCACTCTGTTCAATGTGGTGGGTGCAGTGCTGTGGGTCATAGGGATTGGCGTGCTGGGTTATGTGTTTGGCAATATTCCTTGGGTGCAACAGCATTTTGAAAAATTCATTTGGGCTTTGATCCTGTTGCCCGGCTTGTTGGCGGTTTGGGGTGCGGTCAGCACCCGATTGAAAACACCGGGCTGAGTCTGCGGTTTGTTTAGAGCGATCGGTTGCGCGCCAACGGCGGGTTGCGCAAAAAATAATTTTCTATCCCGGCAAGCAAGGCATCTGCCAATTTGTTTTGGTAGTCCTCGCTCAACAGCAACGCCTCTTCTTGCGGGTTGCTGATGAATGCGGTTTCTACCAGCAAGCTGGGAATGTCAGGCGCTTTCAACACCGCAAAACCGGCTTGCTCTACCTGAGGTTTGTGCAGTTTGCCGACACGGCGGATTTGTCCCAGCATTTCGGTGCCGAGTTTCAGGCTGTCATTGATTTGCGCCGTGGTGCTCATGTCCAGCAAAGCGCGTTGCACATGCTGGTCTTGCACTTTCAAGTTCAAACCGCCAACGGCATCCGCACCGTTTTCTTTGTTGGCCATCCATTTGGCCGCAGCACTCGAAGCCGCGCCTTGGCTCAGTGCAAACACGCTGGCGCCGCTTGCCTTGGGGGTGAAAAACGCATCGGCATGCAAGCTGATGAATAAATCGGCTTGCACTTGACGGGCTTTTTGTACCCGCACATGCAAAGGCAGAAAAAAATCTGCATCGCGTGTCATGAATGCACGCAAAGGCAAGTCACCGCGCCGGGTTTTGAGCACGGTTCTGTTGATACGCTCGCGCAAGCGGTTGGCGATTTGCAGCACCACATCTTTTTCCCGAGTCCCTGCGGGGCCAATCGCGCCGGGGTCTTCACCGCCATGGCCGGGGTCCAAGGCCACCACGGCAAACCGCTCAAAACCGGGAGAGTTATTTACCTGCTTGGACGGCGCGGGTACCACAGCGTCAGGGCGACTGACCGGATGAGCCCCAATATCAGCGGGTGGCGGTGTGTTCGCGGCTGTTTGGGAAGGCGCATTCGAATGTTTGTTCATCCACTCGCCCAAAGCATCTTTGTCAGCAGGCGGTTTGTTGTCGTCACGCAGTTTTTCAGCAATCAACGCTTCCAACGGATCAGACACCGTCAGGGGATACAAATCCAGCACCAAACGGTGTTGGATATTGGCTTGTCCCGATTGCACCGGCTCCAGGTTGAACACTTGCGGCTTGACCGGTTGACGCAAGTCCAGCACCAGTCGCACGGTGGTAGGGGTGAATTGACCCACTCGCACACCGGTGATGTAGGGGTCGTCGCTGAGTACTTTGCCAACGAGTTCGCGCAAGGCCGTATTCAGTTCAATGCCCTCAATATCCACCGCCAGTCTGGGCGGTTGTGCTACAAAGGTGTATTTGGTGACCAGTGCAGTGTCAGATTCAATCGTCACGCGGGTGTAGTCGCTGGCGGGCCAGACCCGCACCGCCACAATGGTGGCGCCACGGGCGAGTTGAGCGCGTCCCAGCAGCAGCACCAGCGAACCGGTTTGTAACAAAAGGCGTCTGTCCATGGTCATCGTCGGGCGTGTGCTGTCTGGCAGATGGAAAGTTGAATGGGCAGTGTCAAGGCAGCAGCCTTCGTCCTGTGTCTGTGTGGGCCGTAAAAGTCAACTCCCGCGTGTCATCCATGTTGACATGCCATTGCATGTCAAGGTCGGCGGTGGGCAAAAAACCAGCAGCCTTCTCGGGCCATTCGCAGACCTTCAGACCGGGTGCGGCAAACATGTCTCGCAACCCTGCGTCTTCCCATTCTTGGGGGTCTTTGAAACGGTAAAAATCAAAATGCCACATCGGTAGACCACGGCCTTTATGGGTGAGTTCATAGCCCTCCACCACAGCATAAGTGGGGCTTTTCACGCGGCCATGGAAGCCTAATGCTTGCAACAGATAACGCGTGAAAGTGGTCTTGCCGCACCCCAAGTCACCGCGCAAACACAACACGGCACTGGCGAGTTCGGGCTTGTGCGAAAGTTGTTGGGCAAACGACTGACAGGCCTGTTCATCTGGCCAGTGCAGGCTTTTTACAATCGGTGTTTGGTTCAAAGGAATGATGTGTCCGTTCAACAGCAGGGGTTGCCAGCGCAATTACAGCTTT
This sequence comes from Bordetella parapertussis, assembly GCA_945878065.1. Classification (GTDB taxonomy): domain Bacteria; phylum Pseudomonadota; class Gammaproteobacteria; order Burkholderiales; family Burkholderiaceae_C; genus Limnohabitans; species Limnohabitans parapertussis_B. The sequence goes on from CAMDXA010000028.1 coordinate 22,081, forward strand.
GGGGGCGTCAACTGGGATTCTCCCAAATTGGCGTTGCCCCTGTGGATTTGTCGCATGCCGAGCCCGGATTGCTGGCTTGGCTGGCGGCGGGGCACCACGGCAGCATGGACTATATGCAGCGACATGGCCTCGTGCGGGCACGCCCGACAGAGCTGGTGCCAGGCAGCCTCAGCATCATCACCGCCCGAATGGATTATTTGCCCAGACGCTCGTCTGGTGACGCTCCCATGCCCACTGACAACGGTGTCGCAGTTGAATCTGCTTCGTTGACAAACGATATGCCCGCATGGCTGGCGCATGAATCGCAGCGTTTGCATCAACCCGCAGAAGCAGTGGTGTCGGTGTACGCCAGAGGGCGCGATTACCACAAGGTGATGCGCCAACGTTTGCAACAACTCGCGCATCAGCTGCAAACCGAGGTCGGGCCCATGGGCCACCGGGTGTTCACCGATTCTGCCCCGGTGTTAGAGGCTGAGTTGGCCGTGCAAAGCGGCCTGGGTTGGCGCGGCAAGCACACACTGGTGCTTCAACGGGATGCAGGCTCGTTCTTTTTCCTCGGTGAGATTTTTGTGGACATGGCATTGCCCCTGTCTGAACCGGTCAGTGACCATTGCGGCAGTTGCCACGCCTGCATCAGCGCGTGTCCTACACAGGCCATCTTGGCACCTTACCAATTGGATGCACGTCGCTGTATTTCTTATTTGACGATAGAGCACGACGGCCCCATACCTTTGCCATTGCGACCGTTGATGGGCAACCGTATTTACGGTTGCGACGATTGCCAGTTGGTGTGCCCCTGGAACAAATTCGCTGTCAGAAGCAGCCTGCCGGATTTTGATGAAAGACATGGTCTGGGCTCTGCCAAATTGGTGCAATTGATGCAGTGGGATGAGGCCATGTTTTTGCGCATGACAGAGGGCAGCGCAATCCGTCGCATTGGCCACGTGCGTTGGTTGCGCAACCTGGCGGTCGCAGTCGGCAATGCGTTGCGAGCACAACCTGCGTTGTCGGTGGATGAGTCAAATGCGTTGCGAAAAGCCGCCAGCAGATGGCAGGCACATGACAGTGAAGTGGTCAGAGAAAGTGTGGCTTGGGCTTTGGAGGGTGCACCAATGCACTAGATTAGATTCAAGCAATTTAGTTATTGAATCAATATGAGTTACTATTTTTTTAACTCAATTCGCTAAGATAAAACCATCTGTTGTTAAAACCGATATTCTTTCAAGGATGCATCATGGCACTCGTGGTTAAAAAATTTTTTGTCAGTCCCACACCGCGAGAAGACGGCGTGTATGTCGAAATTGTGGCGCGTGAAAGCGGCTTGTTTGCTTGGTTGTTTGCGTTGTTAAAACTCGACCCCAATTACTGCTTACGCATCCTCTACGACAAGGTGCAATACGAGTCTAGCAGTGTGTTCGGTTTTTCCAAAGTCATCATGCCGATTCATTCGGTCAGTTCCGTCTCCTTTGGCACGGTACGCCCTTGGAAATTGGCCTTGTTCTGGTTTTTCCTGTTTGCCGCAGGTGCTTATGCAGCTGCCTATTTAGAAGAAATGCAATGGGCCTTGGGATTGACGGTATCAGGTGTGGTCATCGCTATTTTGCTATTCATCCTAAACCGTGAATTGACCATTGGCGTAAAAGAAGTGACGGATACGCCTTATGACATGACGCTCAAGCGTTCCATCATCGAAGGCCAAGAAATATCAGAAGCAAAATTGGAAGAGATCACCCAAATTTTCACAGCCATTTTGGAAGCCCACAAGGCCCACAGCTGAATGAACCCATCCCCTACGCTGCATTCTCAGGTCAGAACAGGACCTGCGCTGATCCTTGCGCAGACAAAGTCGCCGACACTGGTGTTGAATGCGGTTCACCCATCACCAGCATTGCGTGTGTCGCATGCCGGCTTGGCCCCCAAGGGTGATGTATCCCACGCCATTCCCGCATTGGTATTTGTCTGCTTGGGCAGTTTGGTATCCATCGTGACCTTGCCGCTGAGTCAGGGCAGTCACTGGGCGCGTATTCCTGTCGAACAATTGGTGGGCGACATGTCTGCATTGACCCCGCCTTGGTCGGAGCCTGCGGAGGAATTGGCCACCGTACCCACGGTTGATCCTATCGAAGAAGAAATCGCTGCGCAGGAACAAACGCAGACTCTTGAGCCGTTCGAACTGCTCTCAGGCGTCAGTTGCCCTGCGTATTTCCCGGGTGAACAAGTCTCTGCTGCGTCTTCAGCGTTTGACGAGCATATTTGGCGCAAATTGTCTGTGCAATTGCAGGCTCAAGCCACAGAGCGCTTGGAAGTATGTGGGCCGTTTGCACTGGTGCAAAAAGACCTGATCGTTTCTCAAGGCTGCATAGAGAACGAATGCGGAACCAACGATGTGCAGTTTTTCCTGACCGCAGACAACAAAGCAGCTGTTGAAATTTATGTCGATGGGGAGTGCACCCCTTCTTCCGAACCTGGCTTTCGCTACAAAGACCTGCTGTGCGCACCGCGCTAATTTAGCGCGCAGTACGCTTGGTCAGTATTGGTTGATATCGTCTTCTCGCAATGGTTTCACGTCTGAAGATTTTTTGAATAATTTTCTGAACACCAAAAAACTGACCACAGACACCACGGCAAATACCATCAGATCTCGGTTCAGGCTATACCCATCGAACAAGTACTGCACGCCAGACACCACCAACATGCCAATGCTGAAACCGAGCAAGATAAAAGACAGCGTCATGACCTCGGCAATGGCCAGTACAAAACTGATGATCAAAGAAATTTGGTAGGCGTCCATGGTTTAGATCCTGTCGACGAGTCGCCCCAATGTACCGCTCAAACTGTTGAGCACGTCTGTGGGTACCAACACAATCTTGGCGTTTGACCCTTTGGACAATTCTTGTACCGCATGTGCTTGGATTTTTTTGATTTCAAATGCCACGGCACTCTCGCCGCCAGAGGAGATGGCTTTGGCCACGGCGTTGACCGCATAGGCTTCGGCGTCGGCACGTATTTTCATGGCTTCAGCCTGTTTTTGGGCAGCGTACAACTGGGCATCCGCATCAAGCTCGGTGGCTTGTTTTTTTCCTTCGGCTTCGCGCACCAAAGCTCTTCTGTTGCGTTCAGCATTCAGTTGCAATTGCATCGCCTGCTTGGTTTCGATGTCAACGTCTACTTCCAAAATTTCAACCCGTGTCAGCACAATGCCCCATTCATCTGACACAGCTTTGAGGTCTTCTTCAATTTCATCGGACAAATGGCGGCGGTTGGATTGAACACCATCTAAATCGGTTTTGCCGATCACGCTGCGCACTGTGCCATTGACGATGGTCATGATGGCGTCATCCACATTAGAAATGCGATACATGGTTTTTGAGGCGTCGGCAATCCGGTAGAGCACCGCCAATGAAATAGAAATGGTGACGTTGTCTAAAGTGATGGCATTGATCGGCTTGGGGGGCAGTTGCCGCTCTTGGATAGGTACTTTGTGTTGAACCGTTTCAATGAAAGGAATCAGCACATGCAAACCGGCTTCCATCTTGCGGTTGTATTTGCCAAGGCGCTCAACCAACCAATTTTCTGATTGCGGGACAACTTTGATGGCGGAGCGCAGTGCCATGACGATCAGCACCACCAGAACCAGATAGATGATGTTGGAAAAAGAGATCGCTGAGTCCATGTGCTTTCCTTGAAAGTTAGAAGCTAAGAGTTTGATAAACATTATCAATCAGAAACAGTCCAACACAAACGCTTAGAAAAGCGGTGGACTTTGTTTGACATAGATCAAGGCATGAACCAACCAGCACTTTAGGATTCACATATGGTTTCAGCTTATGCCGTTTTAGACGATCCCGACCAATGGGCTGCTTTCAGCGTGCCTGACCCTGACTCGCAAGATGCTGACAAAACACAAGGTGTCTGGCATTCGCAGGTGGTGGTTGAAGGCATGCACTGTGGTTCCTGTGCGTTGAATGTGGAAAAAGCATTGTGCGCTGTGCCAGGGGTCACACAAGTGACGGTGAACGGGGCTACCCATCGCGCAGAAGTCGTCTGGCGAGCTGATAAGGTCAAACCTTCGCAATGGCTGAATGCCTTGCACGATGCCGGTTATGAGGCGGTACCTGCAAACGACCACGTGGCCCGGACACAAGGCCAACAAGACGTAAGGCGTCAACTCTGGCGCTGGTCCGTGGCCGGTTTTTGCATGATGCAAGTGATGATGTACGCCTTGCCGCCTTATGTGTCTTCGGATATGCGCGTTTCCAAAGCGCCATGTTTGACCGCGACACATTGATCGTGACCTATGACGAAAGACGTGGCGAACCGCGTGGCAGCCGTTCAAGGCATGTCGCATTGACTGACACCGGCTTAGGCGCTTGCGTGGATTGTGACTTGTGTGTCCATGTATGTCCAACGGGCATCGATATCCGCAATGGTTTGCAATATGAGTGCATTGGATGTGCAGCCTGTGTCGACGTCTGTGACAGTGTCATGGAAAAAATGGGTTACGACAAAGGATTGATTCGTTATGCCACCCAAAATGCCATACAAAACGGGTGGAATAACTCGTTGATGTGGCGCAGAATTTTCCGCCCCCGCGTATTGATATACACCGGGGTGTTGTGGACCTTGATTTTGATCTTGGGTTTGAGTTTGTGGCTGCGTATGCCACTCAAAGTGGATGTGATTCGCGACAGAGGAATGCCCCGCATCACGCAGCAAGGTGATATTGAAAATGTGTA
>CAMDXA010000029.1 GCA_945878065.1 Bordetella parapertussis
GGCGTCAACAGCGAAACGATTGACAAATATTTCACCGGCACCCCCAGCCGTGTGCAAGGCATAGGCATTTTTGAAATCGCCGAAGAAGCGATTCGTATGCATGCCAGCGCGTTCAGCAACGACCCGGTACTGGCCACCATGCTTGACACCGGCGGCGAATACGCTTGGCGCACACGCGGCGAAGACCATATGTGGACACCGGACGCGATTGCCAAATTGCAGCACAGCACCCGGGGCAACAACTGGACCACCTACAAAGAGTACGCACAAATCATCAATGACCAAAGCCGTCGCCACATGACATTGCGCGGATTGTTTGAATTCAAAATTGATCCCGCCAAAGCCATTCCCTTGGAACAGGTGGAATCTGCTGCCGAGATCGTCAAACGTTTCGCCACCGGCGCCATGTCGCTGGGTTCCATCAGCACAGAAGCGCATGCCACGCTGGCTGTGGCCATGAACCGCATCGGCGGCAAAAGCAATACCGGTGAGGGCGGCGAAGACCCGGCGCGTTACCGCAACGAACTCAAAGGCATTCCGATCAAACAAGGCGAGTCTTTGAAAAGCGTGATCGGCGACAAACAAGTCGAAGTCGATATGCCATTGCTGGCCGGTGATTCACTGCGCTCGAAAATCAAACAAGTGGCTTCCGGGCGTTTCGGCGTGACCGCGGAATACCTCAGCAGCGCCGACCAAATTCAAATCAAGATGGCGCAAGGTGCCAAGCCCGGCGAGGGTGGCCAACTGCCGGGCGGCAAGGTTTCCGAGTACATCGGTTTTCTGCGCTACTCGGTGCCGGGCGTGGGCTTGATTTCACCGCCGCCGCACCACGACATTTATTCCATCGAAGATCTGGCGCAACTCATCCACGATTTGAAAAACGTCGCGCCACATGCCGACGTCAGCGTCAAGCTGGTGTCTGAAGTTGGCGTGGGAACGATTGCCGCAGGCGTGGCCAAATGCAAGGCCGATCACGTGGTGATCGCCGGTCATGACGGTGGTACTGGCGCTTCTCCTTGGTCGTCCATCAAACACGCAGGTAGTCCTTGGGAAATCGGTTTGGCCGAAACCCAGCAAACCTTGGTGTTGAACGGCTTGCGCGGACGCATCCGTGTGCAAACCGACGGCCAAATGAAAACCGGCCGCGATGTCGCCATCGGTGCCTTGCTGGGCGCGGATGAATTCGGTTTCGCCACCGCACCGTTGGTGGTGGAAGGCTGCATCATGATGCGCAAATGCCACCTCAACACCTGTCCCGTGGGTGTGGCCACACAAGACCCGGTGCTGCGTCAAAAATTCTCTGGCAAGCCCGAGCACGTGGTGAATTACTTCTTCTTTATCGCCGAAGAAGTGCGTCACATCATGGCGCAATTGGGTATCGCCAAATTCGACGACATGATCGGCCGCGCCGATTTGCTCGACATGAAAAAAGGCGTCGAGCATTGGAAAGCCAAAGGCTTGGACTTCAGCCGTTTGCTGGCCATGCCGCAGATGCCGCAAGGCACGCCGCTGTTCCACGTGTCCACACAAGACCACGGCTTGGAGAAAGCCTTGGACAAAGTGCTGATCGAGAAAAGCCGCGCCGCCATCGACAAAGGCGAAAAAGTGCAGTTCATGGAAGTCGCACGCAACGTCAACCGCTCGGTCGGTGCCATGTTGTCCGGCGCGCTCACCAAGGTGCGCCCAGAAGGTTTGCCGGACGACACATTGCGAATTCAACTGGAGGGCACCGGCGGTCAATCCTTTGGCGCATTCTTGGCCAAAGGCATCACCTTGTATTTGATCGGTGACGCGAACGACTACACCGGCAAAGGCTTGTCCGGCGGCCGCGTGGTGGTGCGCCCGAGCATCGATTTCCGTGGCGAAGCCATCAGCAACACCATCGTCGGCAACACGGTGTTGTATGGCGCGACCAGCGGCGAAGCGTTTTTCAGCGGCGTGGCCGGTGAGCGTTTTGCGGTGCGTTTGTCCGGTGCCACTGCGGTGGTGGAAGGCACAGGCGACCACGGCTGCGAATACATGACAGGCGGCACGGTAGCCGTGCTGGGCAACACCGGCCGCAATTTCGCCGCAGGCATGAGCGGCGGTATCGCTTATGTGTACGACGAGGATGGTCTGTTTGCCGAGCGTTGCAACACTTCTATGGTCAGCATGGACAAAGTGCTAGGCGACAAAGAACAGACTGACAACACGCCCAAAGCTTTGTGGCACCGCGGCCAGACCGATGAAGCGCAGTTGAAGAAACTGCTGGAAGACCACCACCGTTGGACCGGCTCTAAACGCGCTCGTGCGTTGCTGGACAACTGGAACGAAGCCCGTGCCAAGTTCGTCAAAGTGTTCCCCAACGAATACAAGCGCGCTCTCGGCGACATGGCCGCAGCGGATGCCAAACCGGTAACCGCCAAAGCCAAAAAAGCAGCCGTCAAGTCTTAACGCGTACAAGGAAATATCATGGGAAAAATCACCGGCTTCATGGAGTTTGAGCGCGTCGAAGAGGGCTACAAGCCCGTGCCTGAGCGGCTCAAACATTACAAAGAGTTCGTCATCGGCTTGAGCCCCGAGCAGGCGAAAACACAAAGTGCGCGTTGCATGGATTGTGGCACGCCGTTTTGCAACAGCGGTTGCCCGGTCAACAACATCATTCCGGATTTCAACGACCTGGTGTTCAACAACGACTGGCAAAACGCGTTGACCGTGCTCCACAGCACCAACAATTTCCCCGAGTTCACCGGCCGCATTTGCCCCGCACCTTGCGAAGCCGCTTGCACCTTGAATGTGAACGATGACGCGGTCGGCATCAAATCGATTGAACACGCCATCATTGACCGCGGATGGGCCGAAGGCTGGGTTAAACCTTTGCCGCCATCGAAGAAGACCGGTAAAAAAGTCGCGGTCGTCGGCTCCGGGCCGGCGGGCATGGCGGCAGCCCAGCAACTCGCACGCGCGGGTCATGCGGTCACGGTGTATGAAAAGAATGATCGCGTTGGTGGTTTGCTGCGTTACGGCATTCCCGATTTCAAAATGGAAAAAACGCATATCGACCGCCGCGTTGAACAAATGCAAGCAGAGGGCGTGGTGTTCAAAACTGGCGTGATGGTCGGGGCCTGGCCCAAAGACAGCAAGGTCACCAACTGGGCCAAAGACACGGTCACAGCCGATCAATTGAAAAAAGAATTTGACGCTGTGTTGTTGACCGGCGGCTCCGAGCAATCGCGCGACTTGCCGGTGCCTGGACGCGATCTGGACGGCGTGCACTTCGCCATGGAGTTTTTACCGCAGCAAAACAAAGTGAATGCCGGTGACAGCTACAAAGGCCAATTGCGCGCAGACGGCAAACACGTCATCGTCATCGGTGGCGGCGACACCGGTTCAGATTGTGTTGGCACCTCCAACCGCCATGGCGCTGCGCACGTGACCCAGTTTGAAGTCATGCCGCAACCGCCCGAGCACGAAGACAAACCTTTGGTCTGGCCTTACTGGCCGCTGAAGTTGCGCACCAGTTCCAGCCACGACGAAGGCTGCGAGCGCGAGTTCGCCATTTCCACCAAAGAATTCATGGGTGAAAAAGGCAAACTCACTGGCTTGAAAACCGTGCACGTCGAAATGAAAGACGGCAAACTCACCGAAGTGCCTGGCACCGAGCAAGTGCACAAAGCCGACTTGGTGTTGCTGGCCATGGGCTTTGTCAACCCGGTCGCCACGGTGTTGGACGCTTTCGGCATCGACAAAGACGCTCGCGGCAATGCCAAAGCCCACACCGAAGAGGGTGGCTACATCACCAATGTGCCCAAGGTATTTGCGGCCGGTGACATGCGGCGCGGCCAGTCGCTGGTGGTGTGGGCCATTCGCGAAGGCCGCCAAGCGGCACGCACCATCGACCAGTTTTTGATGGGAGAGAGTGAATTGCCGAGATAACTGTGGAGTTGCTTTGTTTTTAAGCAGACTGAGGCGTCCCCATAGAATCGCCGACTCCATCAACGGCTTTACCCACACAGTCACATGCCACATGATGTTGCGCCACTGATCCAGCTAGAGGATGTGCATTTCGGTTACGGTGAGCGACCGGTGCTCGAAGGCGTGAGCTTGCAGATTCCCAAAGGCAAAGTGACTGCACTCATGGGAGCTTCGGGCGGCGGCAAAACCACGGTGTTGCGCCTGATTGGTGGACAGTACCGCGCCAATGCCGGGCGTGTGCTGTTTGATGAGACCGACATTGGCGCTTCAGGCCGCGAGGCGCTTTACCAGGCGCGTCGCCGCATGGGCATGCTGTTCCAGTTCGGCGCCTTGTTCACCGACATGAGTGTGTTTGACAACGTGGCATTTCCATTGCGTGAACACACGGCGCTGCCGCAAACCATGGTGCGCGATATCGTGCTGATGAAACTGCAAGCAGTGGGTTTGCGCGGGGCACGTGATTTGATGCCCAGCCAAATTTCCGGCGGCATGGCCCGGCGTGTGGCCTTGGCGCGTGCCATGGTGCTCGATCCTGAGTTGATGATGTACGACGAGCCTTTCGCCGGACTTGACCCGATATCGCTGGGCACAGCAGCGCGTTTGATCCGCCAGCTGAATGACACCCTGGGTCTGACCAGCATTGTGGTGTCGCACGATTTGGAAGAAACATTTCACATCGCTGACCAAGTGGTGATTTTGGCCAACGGACGCATCGCCGCACAAGGCACACCGGCACAAGTCCGCGCCAGCACCGATCCTTTGGTGCAACAGTTTGTCAGCGCAGCCCCGGATGGTCCGGTGCGTTTTCACTACCCTGCTGCCGAGGCCCGTGAAGATTTCGGTCTCATCGCCACGCGGGAGAAGCAAACATGAGGCTGATGCTCGCCGGGATCGGAGCTTGGGTCAGGCGGTGGCTGGCCGATGTCGGGCATGCCGCGTTGCTGTTCTTTCGCTTGTTGTGGCTGGGGCCGTCGTGTTTAAAGCGGTTTTCTCTGGTTCGTGACCAAATGCATTTTTTAGGCAACCATTCGCTGGCCATCATTGCGGTCTCCGGTTTGTTTGTCGGTTTTGTGTTGGCTTTGCAGGGTTACAACACCTTGCAAAAATTTGGTTCAGCCTCGGCTTTGGGCTTGTTGGTGGCGCTTAGCCTGGTCCGTGAGTTGGGGCCGGTGGTGTCTGCCTTGTTGTTCACGGGCCGTGCCGGTACGTCACTCACCGCTGAAATTGGATTGATGAAAGCCGGAGAACAACTCAGCGCCATGGAAATGATGGCCATTGACCCGGTGTCGCGCATTCTGGCGCCGCGCTTTTGGGCCGGTGTGTTGGTTATGCCAATTTTGGGCACCGTCTTCAGTGCCGTAGGAATTGTGGGTGGCTGGCTGGTCGGGGTGGTGATGATCGGTGTTGACGCCGGTTCGTTTTGGGGTCAAATGCAAGACGGTGTTGACGTCTGGTCAGATGTCGGCAACGGGTTCATCAAAACCGTGGTGTTTGGACTGACCGTGAGTTTCATTGCGCTGCGTCAGGGGTTTGAGGCGCAGGCCACCCCCGAAGGCGTGGCGCGTGCCACCACCCGCACGGTGGTGATGGCCTCTTTGACGGTGTTGGCGCTGGACTTTGTCCTCACTGCACTGATGTTCAAGCTTTGAAAAGGGAACCAGGGAATGCAACGCTCTAATACCGATGTCTGGGTGGGACTGCTGGTGGTCATAGGTGCCGCGGCATTGCTGTTTTTGGCCATGCAATCGGCCAATTTGCTGTCCATCAGTTGGCAAAAAACCTATGAAATCAATGCCTTGTTCGACAACATTGGCGGCTTGAAAAAGCAAGCAGCGGTTAAAAGCGCGGGTGTGGTGGTCGGTCGGGTGCAAGACATTCGTTTTGATGACAAATCCTTTCAGGCAAAAGTGGTGCTGGCCATGGATGTACGCTACCAATTTCCCAAAGACAGTTCATTGAAAATTCTCACCAGCGGTTTGCTGGGCGAGCAGTACATCGGTATTGAGGCGGGTTCTGAAGTGGCCAATTTGGCCCAAGGCGACAAGGTTCAATCCACCCAGTCAGCGGTGGTCTTGGAAAACCTGATCAGCCGCTTTCTTTACAACAAAGCCTCTGATGCGGGCAGCGCTCCTGCCGGCAATTGACCATGTACTTTGCGCGCCCTTTGATGCGTGTAGTTGCCGTGCTGGCCTTGTTGGCTCAGGCGGCGTGCGCCACGCATTCGGCCACCCAATCGACGGATCCTTTTGAAGCCACCAACCGGCGCGTCGATCAATTCAATGATCGCCTCGATGCGATTGTGTTGCGCCCGGTGGCCGTCGGCTACAAAAATAATGTGCCTGATGTGTTGCAAAAAGGCGTTAACAATTTTTTTGGCAACCTCAGGGACATCTGGTCAACCCTCAACAATGGTTTGCAGGCCAAGCCCATGGAAACTGCCGAGACGGGTCTGCGTGTCGCGGTCAATTCGGTATTTGGTATTTACGGATTGTTTGACGTGGCCACCATGGTGGGGATAGAACGCCACAGCGCGGATTTCGGCCAAACCATGGGCTATTGGGGCGTAGCACCCGGGCCGTATGTGGTGCTGCCCTTGCTGGGCCCGTCTACTGTGCGTGACACCGCCGGCTGGGCGATAGACAACCGTTACGATTTGTGGCGCACAGAAGTGGATGCGGTGGGTTTGCGGTATGGCGGCTCAGCCCTGCGCTTGGTGGACAAACGTGCAGGATTTGTCGGCATGGACACCAGCCTGAACGAAGTGGCTCTGGACAAATACACCTTCGTGCGGGATGCGTATTTGCAACGCAGACTGGCAGCCACGCGGCGTAAATCGAGCGACAAAGACGGCGGTGGTGACGACGGCAACGATGGAATGTGAAATGGCTAATAATAGGTAAGCACAGACGCTTAACCCCTTGGATATGAACACTCTGATTTTGACAAGCTTTCGCTATTTCAAACGATTTTTAGCCATCTACTGCATGGCATTGGGCTTGTCGGGCTGGGCATTTGCCCAACAAGCACCGGATGAGTTCATGCAAAAACTCACCAACGAATTGCTGGAGATGGTGCGCAAGGACCCGGCGCTCAAAGCGGGTGACCTGCAAAAAATTGGCGCGGTCTTGGACACCAAACTCAAGCCTTACATCAACTTTCAGCGCATGACTGCAGCGGCGGTCGGTCCCGCTTGGCGGCAAGCCACACCAGAGCAACAAAAACGTTTGCAAGAAGAATTCAAGCTCTTGCTGATGCGCAGTTACTCCGGTGCTTTGTCGCAAATCAAGGACAACTCCACCATCTTGGTCAAACCCTTGCGCCAAACCGGTAACGACAACGAACTGGTGGTGCGTTCAGAAATTCGTGGCGGCGCCGAGCCCATCCCAATTGATTACCGCTTGGAAAAAACCACCGAATCGGATTCTGGCTGGCGCATCTACAACTTCAATATCTTGGGCATTTGGTTGGTTGATAACTACCGTACCCAGTTCTCGCAGGAAATCAACGCCAAAGGCATCGATGGTTTGATCGCCACGCTGAGCGAACGCAACAAATCCAACAGTCGCAAATGACCGCCGCCTCTGCCATGGCGCTGCCTGCTACTTTGACCCATGCGCAGGCAACTTCGGTGTCGCAACAACTTCAAGCAGGCTTACTGTCTGCCAAGGGCACATGCGTGCTGGATGCGTCCGCTTTGCAGCAATTTGACTCTTCTGCGTTGGCCGTGTTGTTGGGAGCTTGCAGGACCGCGGCACAACACGCAGTGACATTGCAAATCACCGGTTTGCCGCAGCGTGCAGTGCAACTGGCCACGCTTTATGGTGTCGCTGATATTTTGTCGGGTCACAGCCCAGTGGCGTCATCGCACTAAAGTCAGGTCACCAAAGCTGCAGCCCTTAGAATAGCCAGCTTGCCATGGCTGCCATCTCCTTTCAATCTGTCTCCAAAACATTCACCAATGCCCGTGGCACGTTCACCGCATTGGATCAGGTGTCTTTCGATATCCAGTCCGGCGAATTTTTCGGGCTGCTCGGCCCCAATGGCGCCGGTAAAACCACCCTCATCAGCATATTGGCCGGCCTCTTAAAGTCCAGCAGCGGTGCCATCCGCGTGCATGACTTGGATGTGCAAACCCAGTCACAACAAGTGCGCAAACTGTTGGGCGTGGTGCCGCAAGAATTGGTGTTCGATCCGTTCTTCTCGGTGCGTGAAGCCCTGAAATTTCAATCCGGTTATTTCGGTGTCACCGGTAACGATGCTTGGATAGATGAGTTGTTGGAGAACCTCGGGCTCGCCGACAAGGCCAACCACAATATGCGCCAGCTCTCCGGCGGCATGAAGCGGCGTGTGCTGGTCGCTCAAGCGCTGGTGCACAAACCGCCGGTCATCGTGCTGGACGAACCCACCGCCGGTGTCGATGTGGAATTGCGCCAAACCCTGTGGCAATTCGTTGCCCGCTTGAACCGCGAAGGCCACACGGTGTTGTTGACCACGCACTATCTGGAAGAAGCCGAAGCCCTGTGCTCGCGCATCGCCATGTTGAAGCTCGGCAAGGTCGTGGCTTTGGACGACACCAGCACCTTGTTGAAAAACGCGTCCAGCAATGTGTTGCGTTTCAAGCTCGATGCACAACTGCCGCCCGAGCTCGCCGCGCAAGCCCGGGTCACCGGTCGCATCGTGCAGTTCCCGGCGAACGATGCGGCGCAAATCGAACATTATTTGGCAGCGGTGCGCAGCGCCGGTTTGGTCGCCGAAGACGTGGAAATTCGCAAAGCCGATTTGGAAGATGTGTTTTTGGATGTCATGGGAGCCCACGCATGACCGGCTGGCGCGCCCTGTTTTACAAAGAAGTGCTGCGCTTTTGGAAAGTCAGCGCGCAAACCATTGCTGCGCCTGTGTTGACCGCTTTGCTTTACATGCTGATCTTTGGCCATTTGCTCGAAGGCAAAGTCACGGTGTATGACAGTGTCGGCTACACCTCGTTTCTGGTGCCGGGTCTGGTGATGATGAGCGTGCTGCAAAACGCGTTCGCCAACAGTTCATCGTCCATGGTGCAAAGCAAGATGATGGGCAATTTGGTGTTTATTTTGCTCACGCCGCTGGGGCATTGGAGTTGGTTTGCGGCTTATGTGCTGGCGGCGGTGGTGCGCGGTTTTGCGGTGGGTCTCGGCGTGTTGCTGGTCACCATGTGGTTTGCGCCGTTGTCCGCCGTTGCGCCGCTGTGGATTCTGGTGTTTGCATTGCTGGGCGCTTCTATGCTGGGCACGCTGGGTTTGATCGCCGGTTTGTGGGCCGACAAGTTCGACCAGATGTCGTCCTTTCAAAACTTTTTGATCACGCCCATGACGTTTTTGAGCGGCGTGTTTTATTCCATCCATTCACTGCCGCCGTTCTGGCAGCAGGTCAGCCATTTCAATCCGTTCTTCTACATGATCGACGGTTTTCGTTATGGCTTTTTTGGTGTCAGCGATGTGTCGCCGTGGATCAGCCTGGCGCTGGTCGGTGGTGCGAATCTGATCGTGGCTGGCATCGCGCTACATTTGCTGCGCACAGGTTACAAAATTCGGGGGTGATGTATGAATGCTGAACAAATCCAACAGATGATTGCCGCCGGTCTGCCGTGTGAGCATGTGCATGTCGAAGGCGATGGCCGCCATTGGTTCGGCACGATTGTGTCGGCGCAATTTGAAGGCTTGCGTTTGATTCAGCGTCACCAAATGGTGTACGGGACCTTGGGCGACAAGATGGCGAACGATGAAGTGCATGCGCTGTCGATGAAAACATTCACCCCATCTGAGTGGAAGGCGCAGGCCTGAAGGCCGCTGTCGCGCACGCATGGACAAATTACTGATTCGCGGTGGCCGCCAATTGCAAGGCGAGGTGTCGATTGCAGGCGCTAAAAATGCGGCTCTGCCCGAGTTGTGTGCGGCGCTGTTAAGCGCTGACACGGTCACGTTGGCCAATGTGCCGCAGTTGCAAGACGTCAGCACCATGCTCAAACTGATACGCCACATGGGCGTGAGCGCCGAGCGCAAAGACGCAGGCGACATGGTGTTGAACGCAGGCGGTTTGCACACGCCCGAAGCGCCGTACGAACTGGTGAAAACCATGCGCGCCTCGGTGCTGGCGCTCGGCCCTTTGCTGGCACGCTTCGGTCACGCCAAAGTCTCTTTGCCCGGCGGATGCGCCATTGGCACCCGGCCTGTGGACCAGCACATCAAAGGCTTGCAAGCCATGGGCGCGGTCATCGATGTCGAGCACGGCTACATGGTGGCGCGTCTCAAGCCGGGCCTCGCACGGCTCAAAGGCGCACGCATTGCCACCGACATGGTCACCGTCACCGGCACCGAAAATTTCCTGATGGCGGCTTGTTTGGCCGACGGCGAAACCGTGCTGGAAAACGCCGCGCAAGAACCTGAAATTCCTGACTTGGCCGAATTGCTGATCGCCATGGGCGCACGCATCAGCGGCCACGGCAGTAGCCGTATCCACATCCAAGGTGTGGATGCTTTGCACGGTGCGCGTCACCAAGTGGTGGCGGATCGCATTGAAGCCGGTACGTTTTTGTGCGCGGTAGCGGCCACCGGCGGTGATGCGGTGTTGCGCCATGCGCGTGGTGACCATTTGGAAGCCGTGATCGACAAACTGCGCGACGCAGGTGTGCAAATCGATGCAGTGGATGGCGGCTTGCGGGTGCGTGCCAGTGCCCCGGCACACCAGTATTTGAAGGCGCAAAGTTTCCGCACCACCGAATACCCAGGCTTTCCCACCGACATGCAAGCGCAATTCATGGTGCTCAACACGGTCGCTCAAGGTAACTCGAAGGTCACTGAAACCATTTTTGAAAACCGTTTCATGCATGTGAACGAGTTGCTGCGCTTAGGCGCGCACATCAACATTGACGGCAAAATCGCCATGGTCGAAGGTGTGCCGCAGTTGTCGGGCGCGACCGTCATGGCCACCGATTTGCGCGCCTCTGCCAGCCTGGTGATCGCCGGTCTGGTGGCCTCCGGTGAAACCTTGGTCGATAGGATTTACCATCTGGACCGCGGTTACGACCGCATGGAAGACAAACTGCGCGCCCTGGGCGCGGACATCGAAAGAATCCGATGAGCATCACGCTGGCGCTGTCCAAGGGACGCATATTTGACGAAACCCTGCCCTTGTTGCAGGCCGCAGGCATTACCGTGTTGGAAGACCCCGAAAAATCGCGCAAGCTGATTTTGCCGACCAACAACAACGAATTGCGCGTGGTGCTGGTGCGTGCCTCTGACGTGCCCACTTATGTGGAATACGGCGGCGCTGACTTGGGCGTGGCTGGTCTGGATACTTTGATTGAACACGGCAGCGCCGGTTTGTACCAGCCCTTAGATTTGCAAATCGCGCGTTGCCGCATGAGCGTGGCCGTGCCGCAAGGTTTCGATTACGCCGCTGCTGTCAAACAAGGCGCACGTTTGCGTGTGGCCACCAAGTACGTGGCGATTGCGCGTGACTTTTTCGCCGCCAAAGGCGTGCATGTGGATTTGGTGAAGCTGTACGGCAGCATGGAATTGGCACCGCTCACCGGCATGGCGGACGCCATCGTCGATCTGGTGTCTACCGGCAGCACGCTCAAGGCCAACCATTTGATTGAAGTCGAGCGCATCATGGACATCAGTTCTCGGCTGGTGGTCAATCAGGCGTCACTGAAACTCAAAACCGCTGCCATCCGCCGATTGATCGATGCTTTTGACCGCGCCACCACCCAAACTGCTTGATGCTCATCAGCCTCACTGACCCAGCTGATTCCAAACACCTTTTGCCATGAACGCCCGCCCACTTCGCCTGTCCACCGCCCAAGCCGATTTTGAAACCTTGTTTCAACAGCGGCTGCATTGGTCTGCGGACACCGATGCCGCCATCGAACAACGCGTCGCTGACATTCTTGCCGATGTGAAAGCGCGTGGCGATGCCGCCGTGCTGGACTACACCGCGCGATTTGACGGCCTGCAGGCTGCGTCTATGGCGGACTTGGAATTGCACCAAGCCGATTTCAAAGCCGCTTTCGACGGCCTGCCCGAAGCGCAAAAACGCGCCCTGCAAGACGCCGCCGCTCGCATTCGCAGCTACCACGAAGCGCAGAAAAAAGCCTGCGGTGAAAGCTGGCAGTACCGGGATGCCGATGGCAGTTTGCTCGGTCAAAAAGTCACGCCTTTAGACCGCGCTGGCATTTACGTGCCCGGTGGCAAAGCAGCGTATCCGTCCAGCTTGTTGATGAACGCCATCCCCGCGCATGTGGCGGGTGTGGGCGAAATCATCATGGTGGTGCCCACGCCGGTGCGCGGCAGTGTGGCGACCGGCGGCACGGCGGGCAGCGGCACAACCGCCACGCGCGGCGAGCGCAACGAATTGGTGTTGGCCGCCGCTTATGTGGCCGGTGTCAGCCGGGCTTTCACCATTGGCGGCGCACAAGCCGTCGCGGCCATGGCCTATGGCACGGCCACCGTACCGCGCGTGGACAAAATCACCGGCCCGGGCAACGCCTATGTGGCTGCAGCCAAGCGTCGCGTGTTCGGCACGGTCGGCATTGACATGATTGCCGGGCCGTCAGAAATTTTGGTGCTCGCCGACGGCAGTACGCCGCCCGATTGGGTGGCGATGGATTTGTTCAGCCAGGCCGAGCACGATGAATTGGCGCAAAGCATTTTGTTGTGCCCGGATGCGGCTTACATCGATGCGGTGCAAGCGTCCATCGACAAACTATTGCCTGAGATGCCACGGCGCGACATCATTGCTGCATCCTTGAATGGGCGAGGCGCTTTGATACACACGCGCAGCATGCAGGAGGCTTGCGCCATCAGCAACCGCATCGCGCCCGAGCATTTGGAGGTGAGCAGCAGCGAGCCGCATACATGGGAGCCTTTGCTCATCCACGCAGGCGCGATTTTTCTGGGCGTATTCACCAGCGAAAGCCTGGGCGACTATTGCGCCGGACCCAACCATGTGTTGCCCACGTCAGGCACCGCGCGTTTTTCTTCGCCGCTGGGCGTGTACGATTTCCAAAAGCGCAGCAGCTTGATTGAAGTGTCCGAAGCCGGGGCGCAAATATTGGGTCAAACGGCTTCCGTTTTGGCGCACGGTGAAGGCTTGCAAGCCCATGCGCGGGCGGCAGAAATGCGTTTGAAAAAATAAAAATTGGGGTCAGACCCCAATTAAATTAAAAAAGGCGACCGTCCCCGGCGCCACAAGGACGCGCCCTTAACACCAGGGCTATGAGCGAGGACGGTCTGAAAACAGTGTGTTTACCCATCGCAAATAATAGATCGGCCCAAATCAGCCAAGCTTGAGCCAAGCGCCTTCAAGAACCAGTTCAGGTCTTAATGGCTGACTTGCAGCACATGGCTCTTGATGCTGCCTTCGTTGACATTCACCAACTGCCACAAGCGCTGGTGGTAGGCCGCTACGCTGGGACGGTGTGCCACGGATACCAAAGCGCCGCCTTGGCGCATGACCATTTGCAGCAACCGTTCATAAATCACTTTTTCAGTGACCTCGTCCAACGCACTGGTGGCCTCGTCGGCAAATACCCAGCTCGGTTGTTTCAAAAACACCCGGGCCATCGCCAATCGCTGCGCTTCGCCGCCAGAGAGTTGCTGGTTCCATTGACCCGCGACATCCAATTGCGAACACAGTTGCGGCAACAAAGCATGTTCCAGCGCTTGTTTCAGTTGCTCGTCGGTGTAATCGTTGTCGGCGCTGGGATAAGACAAAGCATGGCGCAAAGTACCTTCAGGGAAATACGCCCGTTGTGGGATGAACACGGCATTGGACGGCAGCACCACCGCCTGCGAAATTGGCAACGGTTGGTGCTTGGCATCCCAACCGCGCACATAGGGCCAAATGCCTGCCAGCACACGCAGCAGCGTGGATTTGCCGCTGCCAGATGGGCCGCGAATCAACACCGAATCACCGGGACGCACTTGCAACACCACATCGTCGAGCAACACGGTTCGGTCTGGCAGCGTGATGGTCAATGCCGAGGTTTTCAGTTCAGTGGCCGACGGGCTGTCTGCATCCAAGGGTTGCACCACCGC
Organism: Bordetella parapertussis; assembly: GCA_945878065.1. GTDB lineage: Bacteria > Pseudomonadota > Gammaproteobacteria > Burkholderiales > Burkholderiaceae_C > Limnohabitans > Limnohabitans parapertussis_B. The sequence continues at coordinate 14,028 of CAMDXA010000029.1, forward strand.
AAAAGAAATGGCGCGCAGGGTTTCCATTTGTACTGAAAAAACGCTTAAACGGTGTGTGGTTGCCGTCCAAGCTGCCAAATTGCTGTAGTTGCTGATGATCCAACTCAAAGCGTCTTGGACCCGACCAAACGCTGAGGAAATCTGCATCAGTTCACCCAGCTGTATGGTGCCTGCAAAGTAACGAGGTGCGGCCACCAATATGGGAAACACCACCGCTGCCTGACCGTATCCGGAGCTGAACCAAGTGAAGCGCTTTTGGACGGCAAGCAATTGTTTGAAATTGGTCACAACTTGCACAAAGCGCTTTTGCAGCGATTGGTTTTCGTAAGCGGCACCGCGGTCCATGGCAATCGCTTCGCTGTATTCGCGCACCCGAATCAAGTGGTGACGGAAATCGGCCTCTAAACGCTGCTGCGCGAAATTGAGTGGCGCCATGCGCCTGCCCAAGAAATGTCCGATGACGCTGCCACCCACGGCATACAACAAGGCCATCCAAACCATGAAACCGGGCAGGGTGTATTCGTCCCCCTGAAACACAAAACTAAAGCCCCCCGACATCAGCCACAAGATGCCGATAAAACTGCCCAGCGTGACCAATGCATCCAGCAGCCCCATACTGAGCCCGACCGTTTGTTCGGTGAACATCTTGATGTCTTCCTGCATACGCTGGTCGGGGTTGTCCGTACCGTTCAAGCCGTCGCCCAAGCCGTGTGATTGACGCAATTCAATCTGGTAAAAAATTTGGTGTGTGGTCCAGCGGTTAAGAAAATCGCGGGTCATCCAAGCGCGCCAGCGAATTTCGAGCAACTGTGTCAGGTAAAAACGGTAAACCGCCACCACAATGAACGCGCCCGCCAGCATGCAAAACACTTTGATCTGTTCCCAGAACACCACTTCGTCGCGGTTTTGCAAGGCGTCATAAAACACCCGGTTCCATTCGTTCAGCAGAACCAGCACATACACCAGGCCCAGATTCAGGGCCACACAAGCCAGCAATAAAAACCGCGCTGACCAGCGTTCGTCAGAGCGGAAATAGGGCAATGACAACGTCCAAACCTTGCCCAGGTGTATGCGTGTCTTGCGCCAAATAGAGCGTATGGGATTAAAAATTCGCATAAAGATTCATTCTTTTGGCAAACGTGTATTTTGCACCCCGCTGGCCACATGGCCTGAAGGCACGTGCCGGGCGGCAGATTCGATGTGCCCGGTTTGGTCGTCAAAGAAAAAATCGGGCTCAAATTCACGCAAAAACTCGCCCTTGGCCAGCCCGCCCAAAAACATGGCTTCATCCACCTGAATATTCCATTGCATCAAGGTGCGGATGGCGCGCTCATGCGCCGGGGCGCTGCGCGCGGTGACCAGCGCGGTGCGTATGCGAATGGCTGGCGTGCCTTCTTGCTGCAACCGGTGCAATGCCGCCAGCAGGGGTTTGAACGGGCCGTCCGACAAGGGTTGTGCCGCCTTGTCTTTCTCATGTTGTTGGAAGGCATTCAGCCCTTGCGCTTGAAACACGCGCTCGGCCTCGTCGCTGAACAACACCGCATCGCCGTCAAAAGCAATACGTACCTCATGGGGGTGTGCTTCGGAGGCGTGCGCCGAATGCGGATAGACCTGTGCAGCAGGTACACCAGCGTCCAGTGCAGCCCGCACATCGCTTAAATGGGTAGACAAAAACAAATTGGCGTTAAGCGGTTTGAGATAGCGCCAAGGCGGCTGTCCGCGTGTGAAACTGCCGCGCTGAATGTCCAGCCCATAGTGTTGCGCGGAACGAAACACCCGCATACCACTAACCGGGTCGTTGCGCGACAAGATGACAACTTCTACCCGCGCGTCACCAGGCCGGTTGAATGCCAGCAGTTTTTTGACCAATGAAAAGGCTACCCCGGGCGTGGCAGGTTGCTCCAGCCGCTGGAGTTGTAAATCCATGTAGGCGCGGTCGTCGTTTTGCTCGAAGACCTGGTTTTCTTCTTCAAAATCGAACAAGGCCCGCGAGGAAATGGCCACCACCAATTTGCCGTCCAGCGTACTCGCCATGTGTCACCTTCATCGCACGAACTGATTGAGTTGAATGATGGGCAACATGACCGCCAGCACGATCAGCATCACCACCGCCCCCATGGTAACAATCAATAAGGGCTCGAGAATGGTCGCCAATTGCATGGCCCGGCGCTGCACCTCTTGGTTCAAATGGTTGGCTGCATGTTGCAGCATTTGCGGCAATTGACCGGTTTGTTCGCCTAAACGGGCAAACATGGCCAATAACCCGGGCAAGCGCTTGTGTTGCGACAGCGCACTTGCCAGCGGTGCGCCTTCGCGCACCAGGTCGATCATCTGCATGGCATGGCTACGCAAAGCGGCGTTGGATAAGGTTTGAGCCGCCGTCTGCAAAGCTTTGAGCACGGGCACACCTGCACCCGTCAGCAGCGCCAAGGTAGATGCAAAACGCGCGGCGTTATAGCCCAGACTCAAGCGACCCAGCACGGGAATTTGCAGCCAGATGGCGTCGAACCGCTCACGCAAGCGCTGCTGCCGCAATGCCAGTTGGGTGACGCCCCAAGCGGCCAATACCAACAGCAGCGCCCATAGCCAGAAATCTTGCACCCAGCCACTCAGCGTCAGCATCACCACGGTCAACCCAGGCAAACTGCGCTGTGTACTGACAAAAACCTGAGCCACTTGCGGCACCACATAGGCCAATAAAAAAACCATCATCAACAAGGCCACAGCGCTGACGATAGCCGGGTACAGCGAGGCGGCCAGCAACTTGGCGCGCATGTGTTGGGCTGACTCCAAGTCGCCGGCCAGTTGCAGCAGCACCTGTGACAGCTTGCCGCTTTGTTCACCTGACGCTATGACGGCTTGGTACAACTCATCGAACTCGCGCGGGTGCATCGCCAGGGCTTGTGCCAAAGGTGCACCGGCGTTCACCTCGGCGCGTATTTGGATCAGCAATTCGTTTTTGGCCGGGGAATCGGCTTCTTCGCACAGCGCGGTCAATGCGCGCTCCAATGGCAATCCGGCGGCGACCAAGCTGGCCAGTTGCCGGGTCCAGACCACCAAGTCAGTGCGGCTGAACACCCGGGCTTGCCACAAAACGATATCGCGCTTGAAACCCGATTTGTCAGCGGTCACCGGTTTCAAGGTGAGCGGCACCAAGGCCTGCTGGCGCAAGTGATGGCGTGCTGCGCGTTCAGATTCGGCATCGATCATGCCGTGCACCTGGCGGCCGCTGGCATTGATGGCATCGTAGGTATAGGCGGGCATAGGGATTACTCGCGTGTCACGCGCAACAGTTCTTGCGCTGAAGTGATGCCAAGTTCCACCAATCGCTGGCCGTCCTCACGCAGAGTCAGCATGCCAAGTTGCAGCGCGTTTTCACGCAGCAGGGGTTCACCCGCGCGGTCATGGATCAGTTGGCGCACGGAATCAGACACCCTTAGCAATTCAAAAATCCCGGTGCGACCTTGGTAACCCGCACCGCCGCAAGCCTCGCAGCCGCGTCCCTGGCATGACAGACAGAATTTGCGCACCAGCCTTTGTGCCAGCACGCCGAGCAAGGACGAGCTGAGCAAAAACGGCTCTATACCCATGTCGGTCAATCGGGTGAACCACTGCACTTTCATGTGGTTTATGCGGAATACAAAGCCAAAATGACCATTGAAAATTTGGAATTGATTTCAGGCCATCTTCCAAGACGGGCTTTTGAACTTGTTTGCGATAGGGCAGAACTTCATCAACTTGAATTGACACACAATTGGGAACTTTGTCAAAATAAATCAACACCTTTGGCGATTTCCCCCTTGAAATGAAAGCTAATCATGGAGCCTGATGTTGTAGATGTTCAAGTACTGCCAGCATGGGCCTTGTGGGTTAAATTTTCAGACGGAACCTCTGGAAAAGTCCAAATCCATACCAGCCACTTGACGGGTGTATTTAAAGCTTTATTGGATCCAGAAATTTTTCAACAAGCGCATGTTGAGTCGGGTGCAGTCACATGGCCGGGTCAGGTGGACTTGGCACCAGACGCCATGTACCAAGCCATCAAATCCCAGGGCGAATGGGTATTGCGCTGATCACTGTCGCAAGAACAATTTGTACACTTGGTTGTCGGTTTCATCCACATGCGGATAGCCGACGGTCAGCAAGAACTTTTCAAAACTGGCCTGGTCCTTGTGTGGCACTTGCAGGCCCACCAAAATCCTTCCATAGTCAGCGCCTTGGTTGCGGTAATGAAACAGGCTGATGTTCCACCCGGCGCGCATAGAAGATAAAAACTTCATCAAAGCCCCCGGTTTTTCTGGAAACACAAACCGCAACAAACGTTCGTCGTGCGCCAACTGTGTGCGCCCCCCCACCATGTGGCGGATATGTTCTTGCGCCAAATCGTCCTGCGTCAAATCAAGGGCTTTGAAGCCATGCTTATCCAAATGCGCGGCAATCTTGGTACTTTGCCCCGGTGCACTGGTGGTCAAGCCCACAAACACATGGGCTTTGTTGGCATCGCTGATGCGGTAGTTGAATTCGGTGATGGAGCGCGGCGCTTGGCTGCCTCCAAACGCAGGCAAGTCGCCCAGCACGCTGCAAAAGCGTTTGAAACTGCCGCGCTCTTCGGGAATGGTCACAGCAAACAAGGCTTCACTTTCTTCACCGACTTGGGCGCGTTCTGCCACAAACCGCAAACGGTCAAAGTTGATGTTGGCGCCACACAGTACCGCAGCATAAGTTTCGCCTTGTGTTTTGTGTTGGGCCACATATTTTTTGATGGCAGCTACTGCCATGGCGCCTGAGGGTTCAACGATGCTGCGGGTGTCGACAAACACATCTTTGATGGCGGCACAAACCGCGTCCGTGTCAACGCTCACGAATTCATCCACCAAGCCGCGTGCAATGCGAAAAGTTTCTTCGCCCACCAATTTCACCGCCGTGCCATCGGCAAACAAACCCACATCATCCAAGGCTATGCGTTTGCCTGCATTCACCGATCGCAACATCGCGTCTGAGTCATGGGTTTGCACGCCGATGATTTTGACTTCGGGGCGCACCGCCTTGATGTAGTTGGCCACACCGGAAATCAAACCTCCACCCCCCACAGCTACAAACACCGCATGCAATGGCCCTTGGTGTTGGCGCAGCATTTCCATGGCGATCGTGCCTTGACCGGCGATCACTTCAGGGTCATCAAACGGATGGATGAATGTCAGGCCATGGCGAACACCCAGTTTCACTGCATACGCATAGGCATCTGAATAACTGTCGCCAAACAACACCACCTCACCGCCCAAGGCTTTGACCGCATCTATTTTGAGCGCAGGTGTGGTGACCGGCATGACGATCACCGCACGAGTGACTAGTTTTCTGGCGGCCAATGCCACGCCTTGCGCATGGTTACCGGCCGAGGCGCAGACCACGCCTTTTTTCAATTCGGCGGGCGTCAACTGCACCATCTTGTTATAGGCTCCGCGCAGTTTGAAACTGAACACCGGTTGCTGGTCTTCACGCTTGAGCAGCACTTGGTTGTTGAGTTTTTTGCTGAGTACCGGTGCCACGTCCAGCGCAGACTCATGCGCCACGTCATAGACCTTGGCGGTCAGGATTTTTTTTAAATAATCGGCAGGGGTGAGCTTGCGCTTTTGGGGTTTGCGGGCTGTGTCTGAAGGTGTGTTTGCGGGCATGCGTTGAATTCCTAATCAAGCTTGATTCTCACGCATCGTGCTGGCAAATCATTTGTTTCAACTTGGATTTATGAACATATGGCAAATTGGCCGACAATTCTTGCCATTCAAGGAGAACGCAGATGGAATGCACCGTCAGTTGGACCGGCGCGAGCGGCACTCGCTCTGCCATGGGGTTTGTCGCCGAAACCGGCAGTGGCCATGTGATTGCCATGGATGGCGCACCTGACCCAGACAAGCCCGACCAAAGTGGTCAAAACATGGCTGCGCGACCGATGGAATTGTTGTTGGCCGGTGCAGGCGGTTGCACGGCTTATGACGTGGTGTTGATGCTCAAGCGCGGCAGGCACTCAGTCGTCGGGTGCAGCGTGACACTCAGTGCAGAACGCGCTGACACCGACCCCAAAGTCTTCACGCGCATCAATATGCATTTCACCGTGCGCGGCACAGGCATTGCAGCCAATGTGGTCGAACGTGCCATCAAGCTGAGCCACGACAAATATTGCTCGGCCAGCATCATGCTCGGCAAAACCGCTGACATCACCACCAGCTTTGAAGTGATAGAAGTTTGATCAACTACGACGCTTTGCGTTGTTGATGGTTATTCATATCAAATGCGGTGTGCCACGGTTGTCATGAGTTTGGCTGCCAACCGCATGGCCTCGGTAATAGGTTTGGGCAAGGGTTGAGCCCCGGCTTTTTGCGCGTCTGCCGCATGCTCGGCTTCGTCTTGTTTCATTTGCTCCACCACCGCGCGTGACGCCAAATCAGCCAATGGCAAACGATGCATATGTTCTTGCAAATGTGCTTCTACCTGCCGCTCGGTTTCCACCACAAAGCCTAGACTGATTTTGTCGCCACCGAGCTTGCCTGCCAGGTAACCCAACCCGAATGCGCCCGCATACCAGAGCGGATTGAGCACACTGGGACGCGCACCCAAATCTGCCAACCGCGCTTCGGTCCACGCCAAATGGTCGGTCTCTTCGGCACTGGCGTGCTGAAAATGTGCCTTTAGCACAGGGTCGCGTGTGGCCAGCGACTGTGAGGCATACAAAGCCTGCGCGCATACTTCACCGACATGGTTCACCCGCATCAACGCACCTGCTTGCGAGCGCTCAGCGTCATTCAGCGCCACCGTGTTGATACCTTGCGCCGGATAGGGGCGGCTGGCGTGGTGTTTGGTGAATACGGTTCTCAATGCCTTGTCAACGGTAACCAGACATTCGTCGACAAATCCAGCGCGATTTGTATGAACATGGACGGATTTGATTTCAAAAGTATTCATTTATCGAGTGTGCAGGAGTTTTGATGCCGATTTGCAGTGGTTGACTTGTGGCGGAAATGCAGAAAAGTCACGAAATTGAAATATAGGCTGGTAAAGATGAATGGGTTGGAAAAACCAGATTAACCTTTTTTTATTTCGGAGCCTTACCCATGAAAAAAACCTCAACCTTTTCCCCCACACGCGTGTCCATGGCAGTCGCCGTGGTGTGCATTGGCATCAGCATGCCTGCATTTGCGCAAATGGAAACCAAGTTGACCGGCCGTGTGCACTATGACGCCCGCCGCGTCATTAACAGCGATTTGTTCAAAATCACGGACCGTGACTCTGCCACAGCAGGAGATAGTTTTGAATTGCGTCGTGCGCGCATCGGATTTACTGGCAGCTACAACAAACAAATCCAATTTGAAGGCGTGGCCAATGCAGTTGGCAGTACCACCAACATCATTGACACGGGTTTCATTAACTACGGCTACAACAAACAAGGTCAAGTCAGAGTAGGCCGTTTCAAGCAACCGTTTTCTCTGGAAGAAAACACCAGTTCAAATAACATCGATTTCATGGAGCGTTCCTACGTCAACCAAATCATTCCAGGTAAAAAACTTGGCATCATGTTGCATGGTGTTAACGAAGCGGGTTTCACCTATGGTGCGTCTGTTTACCAGCAGGACTTTAACGAGTTAACCAACCAAAGCCCGATTGGTTCGCAATATGCATTACGTTTGACCGGCAATTTGGCGAAATTAGCCAAAATTTCCGACAGCACCGTGGTTCACGTTGGCGTTGGTGGGGTCAAAGGTAAGTATGAGCAAACTGCAGCAACCAGTGGCGATACATCAAAAACAGTTGCATCCACAACAAGATCGACTATTGTGAGTTTCAGGGACGAGAACAGGGGCTTGGCGAATGCCTACAGACTTCAAATTGCCGGTGACGTGCTTGGCACTGCAGCTTACGGTTCTACAGCCAGTGGTGTGGTTAATGTTGCTCAAAATATGAGTGGCATGGAATTGGCAGTGGCACAAGGGCCATTTAAATTTCAGGCTGAAATGGCAAACTCCAAATACAATGCCGAGTCGTCCCGTTGTAATTACTTGGCTTCAACTACCGGAGGTTGTGCATTGCTTGGCGTAGCAAACATCAATGCCACTGTGAAAACACAATATCTTTCTTTCCTTTGGAACATTACCGGTGAAGATTTCGGCAAAAGCTATGCAAATGGCTCTTTTGGTGGAGTTAAACCTACATCAGAATTCATGAAAGATTATGGTGGTGTAGTAGGTAACGGTACCGGTGCTTGGCAATTGGGTTACCGAGTATCCAGCTACGATGCATCGATAGTACAAACCGCTACAGGTACAGGTATAGATAAATCGATCAATGATGGAGTAGATAACGACATATCACGTTACCAAAATAGCCCAACTGCAACTACACAAACATTAGCCCTTAACTGGATTTTGAATTCCAACGCAAGGGTCATGTTTAACTACGCGACTACAAAATTTGGCAGCTCTGTGGAGTATCTTGATACAGGCGCTGATGGATCCACCACAAACCGCGAAGACATCATCTCTGTTCGTACCCAGTTCAATTTCTGATCTGAATTACGCTTAACACCTCCAAGGCGTTACTTATAAACCCACTGTGGCAACACAGTGGGTTTTTTTTTGCCTGCTTTAAGTGGCGCAAAGCAAATAGGAATGATTCGCATTTAGTGTATTATCTGGGTTGTCGTTGCTTGTCATTAGCACTTGCTGAGTGACTTTCACACAGCGCCATTGCCTCAAGGCAAGCACATGTCAAACCCCGATAAACGATCTAAATGGAGTCACTGTATGAAAAATATTCTGGTTGTTCTTTTCGGCATGGCCATTGCCGGTCAAGCGCTGGCAGATGTCGAAGTCGCCGCCGGTGTCAAGTTGTATGGCGTGCTGGACCAAGCCGTGCAATCGCAGGCGCTGACCGATTCCATCAGCACCACCGCTGGTCAAAAATATGTCGGTATGTACGCTGCGGTGTCAACCAGCCGTTTGGGTGTCAGAGCTGAGCGTGATCTCGGTGGCAGCACCAAAGCACATATTCAAATCGAAATAGAACTCAAGCCTGACAAAGCCAAGGGCCTGCTCAGCACCACATCCAACCGAGGAAATTTTGTGGGCCTCAGTGGAAAAGCCGGTACGGTGCGCATGGGCACGCAAGAAACCATGGCCTATGAAACATTTGCCATGGATGCCAATGGCCGCACCGAATACAAACCACAGTTGTGGCGTTTGACACAAACCAAAGGAGACGCTGTTTCCCAAGGCGACCGTGCAGGTAATTCCGTGAAGTACATCACCCCATCATTTTCTGGTTTCACAGGGCATGCCTTGGCGGCATTTGGAGAGGGCAACACGCGATACCAATCGCTCGCCATCAAATACCAACAAGACAAGATAAAAGCGGTACTCGTCAGAGACAGCACTGACAACGCCAAAGGAAAATTGTGTGCACCAGGTACCAACTGCACAGACGGCGTTGCATATGACGGTTCCACGGTGGGCAATTCAAATTCGTTGGTGTGGGGCGGCTCAGACACAGACAAAGTGTTCAGGAACATTGCCGCTGCCAGTTACGACCTTGGCCCTGCGCAGCTGAACTACATATATGCCAAGGCTTACACCACGGCATACAACAAAGTCGGCAGTTTGACCACGCACACCGTGGGCGTCAAAGTACCCGTGGACGCATTCACGTTTGCGCTGAGTGCTGGAACTGGCACCTTGGATTCATACACCACCGCCAGCGCAAGCAGTTTGACCGCAGGTGACGCAAAACTTGCCGATACCACCCTTGGTGCTTATTACGCCTTTGACAAATCAACCTCGGCGTATTTCGTGGGCAGTCTGACAAGGATTGGCAGCCAAAGTGTGCAAGCCGGATCGGTCAAAACAGCAAACATCGGTTTGCAGTACAAGTTTTAATGGCGCATATTTCATGGCTTACTGATCACTTGTATGAGCAAAACCGCAAATTCAATCAAATACTACTTAAATTCTTTAAATTTGATTTAATTGAAACTTAATAAAACAATACACCAAAATCATCGATGGTCTTTGTTGCCCGAAGACAACGAGATGCCCATTTATTTGGTCAAAGACATTGCTTCGCCACATGGGCTCGGGTCAAATAGTGTCAGCTTCCTAAATGGAGGTTGGCCCGGGGATCCGGTGGTTGAAAAACCGCAGTTCCGGAGCCCTTTGTTTAACCCTTGGAGAAAATTGAAATGAAAAAAACCCTCGTTGCAGTTGCAGCATTGGCCGCCGCTACAGGCGCAATGGCTGAAGTCACTATCTCTGGCTTTATCGACCAAGCTTGGAACACCCAACGCACTACCACAGCAGCTGGTCAAAGCACTACGATCAAATCACTTGGTCACAATGCGATTGGTCAGGACGCATTGAGATTCAGCGTCAGCGAAGATCTTGGAGACGGTATGAAAATTACCGCTGGAGTTAACACAATTTTTAATTCGACTGGTAATGCAGCAGCCGCGGCAACAACGACACCAGCAAACTCTGTGTCAGTGGATGCAGGTTCCGGTCTAACTCTCTCCTCTGGATTCGGTAGCGTCTTTCTGGGTCAAGGCTACGGCGCAATTTGGAATACAGGTGCAATGGCTGACCCAACAGGTTATGGCGGTGGAATTGGTATGGTTCACAAGGTTGGTGATGGTGGTGGATATGGCAACGCAGTTGCATACACCTTCCCTCAAGTCATATCTGGTTTGAGCGCAACAATTGGTCATGCCCCAGGTGAGGTTGCCACAGGCTACGGTGATGCTACTGATGTTGCAGTAGCTTACACAACTGGCGGTTTAACGCTTGCAACAGGATATGCCAAAGGTACATCCACTGGTGCAGCAACAGGCTTTACAACCGCTCCAGTAACTGGTGCAACAGCAGTCGCCACAGAGGCAATTACTGCTGGAGCCCGAAGCACAGTCCAAGCTTTTACTGTTACCTATGACTTTGGCATGGCCAAGGTTTATGGTGGCTACAACACCCTCCAAACTGGCGGTGATGTTGATCAAAAGGCAAACTCCACCATCTACGGT
>CAMDXA010000030.1 GCA_945878065.1 Bordetella parapertussis
ATGACCACAAACATACCGCCGGTTTCTTGCTTGAGCGCATGTTGTTGTAGCCCTAAGTGACGCAGCCATTCGGTACGTGCACGCTCAAAAAATTTCAGGTAATTGGCATAAAACACAATGCCACCGGCATCGGTGTCTTCCCAATACACCCGGACGGGAAATTGAAAACTCATGCAGTCTCCAATAAGTGGCGTAAGCGTTGTGCGGCGTTGTCGAGTGTTTGCAGCGAACTGGCTGTAGACATTCTGACAAAGTCACCCGGGCGGTGTTGGCTGAAATCTCGACCGGGCGTGATGACCACATGCGCCTGTTGCATGACATGCTCGGCAAACGCCCAGCTGTCTGCAAGCCCCAGGCGCTCGCAGGCTTGGCGGCAATCCGCCCAGGCATAAAACGCCCCATCGGGCATGACCGGTACGTTCAAGCCCATGGCATTGAGCTGAGGAATGAACTGATCGCGCCTGTGTTTGAAGGCCGCGCGTCTTTCCTCATAGATGGACAAACTGTCAGGCTCAAAGCAGGCCAGCGCCGCGTGTTGCGCCACCGTGCTCGCGCATATGAAAAGGTTTTGCGCCAAGCGTTCAATGACCGGCACCAGCGCATCCGGCACCACCAGCCAGCCCAGCCGCCAGCCGGTCATGTTGAAATATTTTGAAAAGCTGTTGATGCTGATGACCTGATCGTCGATGGCCAATGCGGTTTGTCCAAAGGCCGGGTCGTGGCTCAGACCAAGGTAGATTTCATCCACCATGGTGATGCCGCCTTTGGCATTCACAAAACGATGGATCTTGATGAGTTCTTCCATGGCCACAGACGTGCCGGTTGGATTGGACGGTGAGGCCAACAATACCCCCCGGGTAGCAGCTTGCCAGTGTTCCTCGACTTGGGCCGCGCTGAGTTGGAAGCGTTGTTCAGCCGTGGTGGGTAGCAGCACCGCGCGTCCATCGGCAGCCTGCACAAACTGGCGGTTACACGGGTAGCACGGGTCGGGCATCAGCACCTCGTCACCCGATTCGATCAACGCCAGACACGCCAATTGCAAGGCTGCCGATGCGCCGGCCGTCACCACAATGCGTCGGGCCGGCACGGACACACCAAAGCGCGTGCGGTACCAGTCGCTGATGCGCTCGCGCAATGCGTCCAAACCCAAAGCCTGGGTATAGGCTGTGCGGCCTTCTTGGATAGCGCGTATCGCCTCCTCCTGTACCAAGGGCGGGGCGGTGAAATCGGGTTCGCCAATATTTAAAAACAGCATCGGCGAGTCGCTGTGCTTGACTTGATCGGCGAGTTGTTTGGCGGACTTGGCCATCTCCATCACATAGAACGGTGCGATACGACTGGCGCGTTGGCTGATTCGCATGGCGTCAATCGGCTGGGGCAGGCGGCGCATGCTTGTCGGCCGCGACCTCCAAAGCACGCAGCGATGGGGCCAAGCCGTTGAGCACGGCATTCACATATTTGTGGCCATCGGTGCCGCCGTATTCTTTGGCCAGTTCGATGCATTCGTTGATGACCACGCGCCAGGGTATGTCTAAGCAATGTTGCATTTCATAGGCGCCAATCCATAAGACGGCATGTTCGATCGGCGATATTTCCGCCATTTTTCTGTCTAACAACGGCAGGATGTGGGCGTCAAGCGCCTCGGCTTGCGCGGCGCAGCCGTGCAGCAACGCATCGAAATGCACGCTGTCGGCCTTATGAAAACCGCTGAGTTCGCGGGTGAAAGTGTCGACATCGTCAGGGGCATTGCGACCAACGATGACTTGGTACAAGGCCTGTACGGCAAACCCCCGAGCGCGAGTGCGTGCAGCGCGTGCACTGGCGCGGCGCATGTCAGAAGGTTTGCCGGATTTGGCGACGGGGGGAGCAGAGGCGGTCATGTGAGCGTTTTCATCAGCAAAGCCATTTCCACCGCCACCCGGGCAGCGTCTCGTCCTTTGTCAGTTTGTCTGGCAACGGCTTGGGCTTCGTTTTCGGTGGTGAGGATGGCGTTGGCGATGGGCAGTCCGTGGTCTAAGGCCAGTTGTGTGATGGCCGAACCGGACTCGTTAGCCACCAGTTCAAAGTGGTAGGTTTCTCCGCGAATAATGCAGCCCAGTGCAATCAAGGCATCGAAATGACCGGATTGCGCCATGGCCTGTAAAGCCACTGGCACTTCGAGTGCGCCCGGCACTTGCACATGTTGGATGTCTTCAGCCGCGACTTTGAGTCCATGCAATTCATCGCTGCATGCTTTGGCCAATGCGGCAGTGATGGAAGGGTTGAACCGTGCTTGCACGATGCCTATTCGCAGGCCCTTGCCGTCCATGTCGCTGCGCGTAGCGCTGAGGTCCGTTTGATGCATGCTTATTCCTTGGCCAAGTAGCCGGTGATTTCTAAACCATAACCGGCCATGCTGGGCATGCGTCGTGGATTGCCCATCAAGCGCATTTTGTGCACACCGCAATCGCGCAAAATTTGCGCCCCGATACCGTAGGTGCGCAAATCCATGCGGCCGCGTTCAGGGGCTTGTGCTGAGCGGGCCAATCCTTCGAACTGTGCCAACAATTGCGCGCCACTTTCGCCGCAGTTGAGCAATACCAAAACGCCGGCTTGTTCTTTCGCAATGCGTTGTAGAGCCGCGTCCAAGCTCCAAGAATGCATGGCCCGCTGGGGCTCTAACGCATCCAGTACCGACAGCGGTTCGTGCACCCGCGCCAGCACGGCGGTGTCAACGGACCAATTGCCGCGCACCAATGCCAGATGAACGCTGTCGCTGGGCAGGTCTTTATAGGCATGCGCGGTGAATTCGCCATGGGCGGTCACCAGTGCCCGGGTGCTGAGTCGTTGCACCAAGGATTCGGTGCGGCTGCGATGCTCGATCAGATCGGCAATCGTGCCGATCTTCAAACCGTGTTCGGCGGCAAATTGCATCAAGTCAGGCAACCTCGCCATGGTGCCGTCGTCTTTCATGATTTCACAAATAACGGCAGTGGGAGAGCAGCCCGCCATGGCCGCCAAGTCGCAACCCGCTTCTGTGTGCCCGGCGCGCATTAACACGCCGCCGTCCACTGCTTGCAATGGAAATATGTGACCTGGTTGCACCAGATCGGCAGCGTTGGCATTGGCAGCAACAGCCACTTGCACGGTACGGGAGCGGTCGGCGGCAGAGATGCCGGTGGTGACGCCTTGGGCGGCTTCGATGGAGACGGTGAATGCAGTGCTGTGAACCGTGCCGTTGCGCGCCACCATGGGCGGCAGGTTTAAATGTTCGCAACGCTGGCGGGTGAGTGTCAGGCAAATCAGGCCGCGCCCGAAACGCGCCATGAAGTTGATGGCCTCAGGCGTCACGTGGTCGGCAGCGAGCACCAAGTCACCTTCGTTTTCGCGGTCTTCTTCGTCTACCAAAATCACCATGCGACCGGCACGCATGTCGTCAATGATGTCTTGCAGCGGGGAAATGGCGACGGTGGGCGAGTTGGCACTCATGGGTGAACTTTCTGTGCGGTCGGCGGGTTGTCAAACTGCAGCATGCGCTCGACATAGCGGGCCACGGTGTCGATTTCTAAATTGACGGGGTCGGACTTGACCAGACTGCCCAAGGCAGTGTTGGCGATGGTGTGGGGAATCAGGTTGATGGAGATGAGGCAACCGTCCGCCTGGTCGTGCACCCGATTGACCGTCAGACTCACGCCGTTGACGGTGATGGAGCCTTTGTAGGCCAAGTATTTGGACAGCCCCAGCGGGGCGAGGATTTGCAGCAACCAGCTTTCTCCGACCAATTCGAAGGTGGCGACATTGCCGACACCGTCGACATGGCCAGAAACAATGTGCCCGCCCAACCGGTCATTGGCGCGCAAAGCTTTTTCCAGATTGAGGGTGGTGCCGATGGTGTCGAGCCGTGCGGTTTTGGCAAGAGATTCTGCAGAAATATCGATGGTGAAGACGTTGTCAGCGGTCTTGAAAGAGGTCACCGTCATGCAAGCGCCGTTGAGGGCGATGCTGTCACCCAGCGTTACGTCATCCAAGTAATGCGCGGGTGTGCTGATCTCAAGGCGCTTGCCATGATCCAAAGAGCGACCCAGGTCGTGGACGGCGGCGATGCGCCCCACGCCGGTAATGATTCCGGTGAACATGCGCGTATTTTCGCAGATCAGACGGCGCGCCTGAGAAGTAGCCTTAAATCAGCTCCAATTCGCTCGGTTTGCACATACTGCCAAGCTTGGGCCTGGGCCAATTCGGTCAAGCCTGGTAGCGCTGCCATGGCGTGACCAGGGCCGGTCAAAAGCGGTGCCATGTACACCAGCAGTTCGTCGATCAACCCGGCTTGCAGCAAGGATCCGTTGAGCTTGTGGCCAGCTTCGACATGCACTTCGTTGTACGCCATGGCCCCCAATTGCGCAAGCATGGCGGGTAAATCCACCTTGTCGCCCGAGTCGTGCAGGAGAAACAAGTGCGCCCCTTTGGCCTTGAGCGCCTGTTCTTTGGCAGGGTCGTGGAGGGCATGAAAAATCACCACACGCCGGGATTCGTTCCACAGGCGTGCGGTCAATGGGGTTTGCAATTTGGAATCGATCAACAGCAGATCAGGCTGACGAGGAGTGTCTACGCCCCGAACATTCAGCAGTGGGTCGTCATCAAGCACAGTGCCAATGCCGGTGAGAACAGCACATGCGCGGGCGCGCCAACGGTGACCATCTTGGCGGGCCTCAGCTTGGGTGAGCCATTGGCTGTTACCGTTGTTCAATGCCGTGTGCCCATCCAAGGATTGCGCGATTTTCATACGCAGCCAAGGTTTGCCGGTTTGCATGCGTTTGAAAAAACCCAGGTTGAGTTCGCGGGCCTGTTCTTCTAACAATCCGGTGTCTACCTGCAGACCGGAGGCGCGCAATTTGGCAAACCCCTGACCGGCGACTTGCGGATTGGGGTCTTGCAAACTGGCCACGACCCGGGCAATACCGGCCTCGGCCAATGCGTCGCAGCAAGGACCGGTGCGCCCATGGTGTGCGCAAGGTTCCAAGCTGACATAAGCGGTGGCACCTTTGACACTGAGTTGCCGGTCTTGTGCATCGCGCAAAGCCATGATCTCGGCATGGGCCCCGCCCGCCATTTGCGTATGACCCTGCCCCAACACACTGCCGTCGGGCCCCGTGATGACGCAGCCGACCCGAGGGTTGGGCGATGTGATGAACAGGGCTTGTTCAGCCAAGGCCAGCGCCCGGTTCATGTGCGCGATATCGAAAGGGGAAAATTGCATCCGAGGATTATCAGCGGCAAGCAAAGATTTATTTGGACCAACAAAAATGCAGATCGCCTTGTGCACCGCGTTGCCCGGCCTGGTTGAGCGTCAGAGCGCCGCACTGGTCTGGTTGCTGTCCACGCGCGGGTGTGGCGGTCAATACATAGCTTTGCCCTTGGCTGGTCAGGGACAAGGTGTAGTTGAACTCCGGGCTGCGCCAAACGGACTCGGGCAACAAGGACGGGTAACTGCCGCTGGATATGGCGGCTTGTTCCAGCCATTGGGCGGATTTCACCAAAGCCACTTTGGCAAGCTGCCGTTGGCTGCGAGACTGCGCGTTTTGATAGACCGGCATGGCCAAGGCGCTGAGCAGCCCGACGATGGCCAACACACAGAGTAATTCAATCAAGGTAAAGCCCGGACTGACAAGCTGACAGGGGCGGGTGATTCTTTGCATGCAAATGAAAGACCGATTCATGGCAACAGCTCCAGCACGCGTTGCAGATCAGCCAAGCGCATGGGTTTGTCCAAGGGTGTGTTTGCAGAGGGTTGCCATACAGCTTGCCATCCGGCTTGTGTGTGTCGCTGGGAATCCACAGCCACCACCGTAATTCGGTATGTAAACGGATTGGCCAATTCGGTTTTGGGTAAGTTGTTGGGCAACAGTTCAACCCAGTGAAAGAGTTGCAAACCAGTGGCGTCGGACAACGTATAGGCTCCCTCGGTTCTGCCCAGCCAATCCGCTCTTCGGTTGCTGGCGTCGAGCAGCGACAGGCACACACCATGGGCGCAACCCAGTTCAGGCAATTCGGCATGCACCGATTTCCACGCCTCAGTCGTTGTGGGAATGCGCAGAGGCTGCTGGCCATCAGCTTCTGTCGCCAAGGGCGGATGCATGGCCGCTGCAGCGGTGGTCAGCAATGCGCTGAGGGCGGCTTGACGCAACTGCCATTGCTCAACGTGGTGGCGGCTCCAAGCTTGCGCCAGGGTGATGTTGCGCCAGCAGGCCAGCAACATCACACTGCAGACCATGGACAGCGCCAGTACCGTGGGCAATGTCAGTCCGCGTTGGGAAAAAAGCTTCGACAAGGGATGGTGCGCGACACGGCTCATGGCGACAAATGGGAAAGGTGTAAAACCGAACGCCAAGCCATGGCTCCATTGACCAAGGGTGCGGATGTGTTGCACGACACACCCGCTGGGGTGGCACTCACACCATTACCGCGAATCTGCAAACACATGTGCACGGCACTGACCGCATCCCAATCGGTGACTTGGGAAGCCTTTAACCACTGCATCTGTTGGGCAGAAGAATCGGGCAGTTGGCTGCCTATGCGTTGCGCATAAAAAAAGCGCACTTCATCTGTTTGTTCGACCAGTGTTTGGTAATTGGATGTCGAACGGGCTGCGTCTTTGCAGGCAAAACCACGGGTGTTGTTGCGTCTGAAATCGTCCTGAATCCAAGCCAGATGGGATGCTTCGTGGCCCTGGCAATCGGCGGGTGTCAGGCTGCGAAATTGCATCAGTTGAAGGGATTTGTCGTCGCCAGCCAAGCTATTTTTCATGCCGTTTAAGACCGGCATATTCAGTTCATTGACCAATAACTCTGGCGCCCCCGCACGCATAGCACGCTCACGCAATTTGGCTGTGGCTTGGTGCAGCATTTGGTGCAAGTCCATCTGTTGTTGCAGCAAAGTTTGGGTGCGTTGCATCCATGCAAACGCACTGAATGCAGCCATCACCACCAACAGGCTGAGCATCATGCCCACCATGCACTGTGCCAGGCTTTGCCCTTGTTGCGTCGGATACATCAAATTCGCCATGTGGTTTGCCAGCAGCGGTGGGCCAAGGGGCAAATATCGCTTGCCTCGGGATGCGGTGTGGTGGATGAACTGGGCCAAACCAGCAGCAACTGAACATCTGAGGTACTTTGGGTGGTGGTCAAACTGGCTCTGGCCTGCGGAAGTCTTTGTCGCAATTCCAGCCACCAATCCGCCATATCGGATTGCGCCCATTGCGCCGCACTGCAAGGCCTCGATTGGCAATTCACGGTGGTCGGAACGCTGTCTAAGCCCAGTTGGTAAAAAGGGGCGGCCCCTGGGTGAACTTGCATGCGTTGCCACAGGTCCTGGGCCATGGCAACAGCTTGTTGCATAGACAAAGCGTCGCGTTGGGCTTGCATGGCTTGCAACTGCCAGGCCATCAGGCCCAAACACAACATATTCAGCACCATTAGCGCTGCCATGGCTTCGAGCACAGAAAAACCATGGCAACGACGCATAGGCTGTGTCATGCGCAGTTGGCCGATTTGACGAACCGGATCCTGCCAGCGATGTTCATGCACACACTGACTGCCAAGGGTGATTTAAGGGTGCGCGGCATGACTTGGAAGCGCAAACCGCCTGCGACAGGCTCGCCTTGGCTGTTGATGGGCAAAAAATCCTTGGCAGGAAAAAGCACCACGCTCAGTTCACCATTCATGGCGTGGTGAAGCTTCGCGGGTTGTTTGCTGTCGGGGCCGACCACTTCCCATCCGCAGCGCCAGTCACCTGCGGGCAATATACGAGCGCATCCAGTGAGTCTTTGCAGTTGCAGCGCCTGACCGGTGCGCAGGGCTTGCAAGCGCGCAGACTGTAGATCAGCTGCCCAAGCGCGTGCGGCATTTTCCACCCGCGAACGCCATAACCAATGGCTGACGGAAGGCGCAGCCATGGCTGCGGCGACAGCCACAAGGCATATCACCACGCACAGTTCGGCGAGGCTGTAACCCGTTTGCGTGCGATGAGTGCACCATGCGTGTGACTGGCTGGTAAAAACGTGCTGAGCTTGCCGGCTAAACAAACCGCACAAGGGCTGAGGAATAAATGACGGATACATGTCCGCCATCATCCGGACATCGGTTTCTAAAAACTGTGAACTGTGACCTGTGCGGGCGTGTTTTATTAACGCCGGAATTCATCCACCAGGGTTTTGAATTCGTCCACATCTTCAAAACTTCGGTAGACGCTGGCAAATCGCACGTAGGCTACCTTGTCTAGTTTTTTCAATTCACGCATCACCAATTCACCAATCCGGTTAGATGCGACTTCACGCTGCGATAAGGTCAGCAATTTGTCTTCGATACGTTCGATTGCCGCATCGATTTGCTCGGTGCTGACCGGGCGTTTACGCAGGGCCAAATTGAGCGAGCCGCGTAATTTGCTGCGGTCGTATTCGATGCGTCGTCCGTCTTTCTTTACCACCGCCGGGTAGCTGACATCGGCACGTTCATAGGTGGTGAAACGCTTTTCGCAATGGCTGCAAGAACGGCGGCGGCGAATGGAGTCGCCCTCTTCAGACATGCGTGTTTCCATGACCTGGGTTTCCACATGGCTGCAAAAAGGGCATTTCATAAGTTGTTACCCATACACCGGAAAACGGCTGGTGAGGGCGTGTACTTTGGCGCGCACTGCATCGATGTGTGCTTCATCGTTCGGGTGTTCAAGCACGTCGGCAATCAAATGCGCGGTCGCGCGTGCTTCTTCGTCCTTGAAGCCGCGCGTGGTCATGGCGGGTGTGCCAATGCGAACACCGCTGGTGACCATGGGTTTTTCAGGGTCGTTGGGAATGGCGTTTTTGTTGATGGTCATGTGGGCATTGCCCAGCGCCACTTCTGCAGCTTTGCCGGTGATGCCCTTGGCACGCAGATCCACCAACATGACATGGCTTTGGGTGCCACCGCTCACGATGCGTAGACCTCGCTCGGTCAAGGTTTTCGCCACGATGTCGGCGTTTTTCAAAACTTGCTGTTGATAGGCTTTGAAGCTTGGCTCAAGTGCTTCTTTGAATGCCACTGCTTTGGCCGCGATGACATGCATCAGCGGGCCGCCTTGCAAACCGGGGAACACCGCGCTGTTGATGGCTTTTTCATGCTCGGCTTTCATCAGAATGATGCCGCCGCGCGGACCACGCAAACTTTTGTGCGTGGTGGAGGTGACCACATCGGCATGCGGCACCGGGTTGGGGTAGACGCCCGCCGCGATCAAACCTGCGTAATGCGCCATGTCCACCAGAAAAATGGCGCCGATTTCTTTGGCCACTTTGGCGAAACGCGCGAAGTCGATGTGCAAACTGTAAGCCGATGCCCCTGCAATGATCAGCTTGGGGTGGGTGGCCAGTGCCTTGGCTTCCATGGCGTCGTAGTCGATTTCTTCTTTGGCATTCAAGCCGTAGCTCTCCACCTTGAACCACTTGCCGGACAAATTCAATGGCATGCCGTGGGTCAAGTGACCGCCTTCGGCCAAACTCATGCCCATGATGGTGTCACCCGGTTTTAAGAACGCCAGAAATACCGCCTGGTTGGCCGACGCGCCGCAATGCGGTTGCACATTGGCGGCATCCGCACCGAACAATTGTTTGGCCCGGTCGATGGCCAGTTGCTCGGCCACATCCACATTTTCACAACCACCGTAGTAACGCTTGCCCGGGTAACCTTCGGCGTACTTGTTGGTGAGTTGCGTGCCTTGCGCTTGCATCACCGCAGGCGAGGCGTAGTTTTCGCTCGCAATCAATTCGATATGGTGCTCTTGACGTTGGTTTTCATGCTGAATGGCCGCCCACAGTTCGGGGTCAGTTTGGGCCATCAGTTGCGAGCGTGAGTACATGTTTTCTCCGTGTCTCTGTTTCAGGGTGATGGGGTGGATTCGTTGAGGGGGCTGAAGTTTTTGGTCTTGCCCGACACATCTGTCAAAGCAACTTCAGCAGGCGTTTTGGTGGCTGTGATAGACACCGGTTTTCCATTGGCGATGTCTTGTAGTCGTTGTTGTTCCGCCAAGACTTTGCCGACATAGCCGCCGTCTTC
Source organism: Bordetella parapertussis (assembly GCA_945878065.1). Lineage (GTDB taxonomy): Bacteria > Pseudomonadota > Gammaproteobacteria > Burkholderiales > Burkholderiaceae_C > Limnohabitans > Limnohabitans parapertussis_B. Next base: position 10,059 of record CAMDXA010000030.1, read on the forward strand.
ACCGCTATTGCCCGCACCCACATATTGGCGCAGTCCGGGCTCAAGCCCACCGTTGCGGTCTATGGCTTCACGCAGCACCAAGGCCCCGACACGCAAATTGGCCACCGGGTCAAAGGCCGCGAAATTGCCTCCATAGTTGTCGTATTTTTCAGTGTGCACCTCTGTGCGCACTTGCATAAGTCCCTGGGCCCCCATAGAACTTTGGGCAAAGGGATTGAAACTGGATTCAATCGCCATGATTGCCAGCAGCAGGGTCGGATCGAGTTTTTTTTGTTTGCCGATGTTGTACGCCTCAACCACTAACGCGCTTAACGGTTCGGGCGCCACACGGTACTTGCGGCTCAGCCACAAAGCAATGGCGGCTTGTTCTTTGGACAAATCGCGCGGGTCCACGGCGGTGGCCCTGTCGATCGCATCCGCATCATCGCTGAAACCGAAATCCAAGCCGTGCCGGTTTTGTAACCAGTCGATGAGTCGAACCTCTACGTTGTCACGCAAATCGGTTTGCGTGCTGAAAACCAGTAAAAAGCAAAAAACCGCCAAACCGAGCAACGCGAGACCGCTGTGGGTAATCAGGAAAAAGCCTTGGCCAATATCAGCCACAATGACTTTCACCGATGCTTTGATCGTTTCAAAGAGTTGCATCTGTGCATTTTAAACCTTTGCCCTTAAGCCCTGTCACAATAGCGTGCTCAGCCCATCAGGGTTCAACCTAGCGATTTGACTGCCGTGAATACCCCCTCCCACAGTTCTCCCGACTTGCCCGCCTTAGATGCCTTGACAGGGGGTGCTATATCCGCTGCTACCGCAGGTGAAAGATTGGCCCGCGTTAGGCAATGGCTCGACACCGAACCGTCTATTGAACTGCTGCAACAAGTGTTCAAAGAACTCAGTGCACGCGACAAAGGCGCAGCTAAGGCGGTCAAAGAAAAGATGGAAGAACTGCGGCGCTCCAAAACCCAGACTGCGTTGGCCGATGAGTGGGCGGCCAAAGCTAACGCCTTGCTCAACCACCCCAAATTGAATCTGGCCGATGCCATGGCTTGGTCGCGCGATGCGGCCAAAGCCGGCGCACCTTTGTCGCGTGAGCCACTCTCGGGTTTGCGCTTGGCATTGGCTGACAGGGTCAAACACATTGAAGATTTGGCGCACCGCGCCCAGGTCCTGCGTGAGTCGGCGTTGCTGATGGCGCAACGCATTGAAGTGTTGTCAACCAAGCCCTGGACCGAAGCCATCGAATTGCGCGCTACGTTGCAATCGGACTTACAGCGCTTTGATGCTGAATTGCACACCCTTAGCCAGGACCTTCACTGGCAAAGCGTCGACCCCAAATACCCCGCCATCCTCAATGAAGGTGCGCAACATATCCATCTGGTGTGGGATGCATTCAATGCCGCTCTGACGCAAACCGAAGCCGCAGCAGCAGACGCCAACTTGCCTTTGCCGGGGGTGCCTGCATGGGCCGATCAATTGCGTGTGTTGCGTGGTGAACCGGCCAAGCCAGCCCCTGTTACAGCCAGCAAACCCGCCCCAGACCCGGCCCAACAAGCGCAGGCTATTCAAGCAGTACAACAGTTGATGCAAACGCTGGAGGGCGAGATGGCGCTGGGCCACAGCAAGGCCACCACCGCGGCAGCCACCGCCTTGCGTCAATCCCTCAAATCCAACGCGCGTTGGTTGCCTGCTGAACTCGAGGCCACTGCCCAGTCGGCGCTCACCAAGGCGACAGAACTTGAAGGCTGGCAACGCTGGCGCGCTGACCAACTGCGCACCGAATTGGTGACCAAAGCCGAGGCGCTACTCAAACCTGCCAAAGCGGCCAAACCAACTGCAGTAACCGAGGCACCCACCGCGGCACAAGAGGTGGTTGATACATCCCCTGAAGCAATCACTGCTCCTGATGAAGCTGCCATTTCCGAAGCCAACACTGGCGCCGAAGTAAGCACTGCAAATGAAACAAGCCCCCCAGCAGAGCAGGCATGGGTTCCCGTGCTGACAGGGCGCAAATTGCAAGACACATTGCGCCAATTGCGCGACGCATGGAAACAAACAGACCAAGGCGGACAACCCAACCATGCCTTGTGGAAACGTTTTGATTTGGCGTGCAACCGTGCTTACCCTTTTGTGCAGGAATGGTTAGAGAAAGCCAAAGCCGAGTCACAGGCGCACCGCGAGCAACGTTTGGCTTTACTGGCCGAAGTGGCCGCTTGGACCCAGGCCCATGACGGCAATACCGATTGGAAAAAACAAGCGCGTGAATTGCATCAGTTCTCAGAGCGCTGGCGCAACAGCGGCCATTTGAGCGAAAAAACTTTTGCTGAATTGCAAGTGCAATGGAAAGCCGCTATGTCCGGCGCACATGCGGCTCTTGAAAAAGCGCAGGCGGCCAGCATCGCCAAACGCCGCGCCATGATTGAAGAAGCCAAGCAACTGGCCAGCGCTGCCGTGCTCAAAATTGATGCGGTCAAAGCGCTGCAACAGCGTTGGCAAATCGAATCGCAGGCGGTCGCACTCGAGCGCAAATTGGCCCAAAAACTGTGGGATGCATTCAGGCAACCACTGGATGAAGCGTTTCAACGCAAAACACAAGACCGTGGCAGCCAAACCCAGGCTTTGTCAGCGCATGACCAATTGGTGCTGGAGGCATCTCATGCTTTGGAAAAAGCCATCGCGCAAGGCGATGTGTCAGCCATTCGCCAGGCCATGCAACATTTGAACCAAGTTGTGACAGCGCAGCCCGGATCTGCCGCCGCCAACCCTGTGCCACCAGAACCGACTGTGCAAGCTGAGGCGCCGTTGTCGTCAGAAGTTTCATTGCCATCCGAAGCGCCGGTGTCATCTGAAGCGGCTGTCTCTGACGGGCAGGTCGCTGAAGAACAAGCCACAAACTCCGAAATTTCTGAGCCGATCAAAGCCGAGGCCAAACCGCCCATGCCTGCCAAAAAAGTGGTAGCCGTGCGTGGCGACGATCGCCCTGGACAGAAAAAAACCGAACCTGTTGTGGCCGGACGTTTTGGCGACAAACCGGGGGCGCGACGCAATGAGCGTGATGCACCTTCACGTCGATCGGACAGAGATGCACCGCGCTCGCGCGAGTCTTTTGCCGAACGCGGTCCCCGTCTTGGTGACACAGCTTTTCGCGCCCAACGCCATGCGGTGGAGCAAGCAGAGGCAGCGTTGAAAAAGCTGGCCATGCAAGCCCACGGAGAAGTGCTGGTACATGTATTGTCTGCGTGGAAACTCAGACAAGCCGAGCAACTGCCGGCGGCAAAAGAGCTGGGTCAACGCATCACTGCAGCCCAGCGACAAGAATGGGTTCAGGCCATCAAGACCGATGCCAAAGGTGAGTCATCTACTGCGTTGCTGCGTCTGGAAATGGCGGCTGAAGTCAATACACCTGCTGACTATCAAGCGGACAGACGTGCTCTTCAATTGCAGTTATTGACCAAGCGGCATGAAGCACCACCAACGCAAACTTGGGCGCAAGATGTGTCCACTGTTTTACAAGCTGCGTTCACGCCAGATGCCGAGCAACGTTTGCAAAACGTGCTGCGGGTTTTGCTCAGGCGTTGACAGGTGCGGGCAGCGCGTGTCGTGTAAAGCCACTGCCGCGTTGCCATACCAAGGATTGCAATCGCGGGGGTGTGGCCATGGCCTCCCAATCGCTCAGCACAATGCGCTCGAATGTTTGTTGCATCCGGTGGTCTTGCGGCATATGGGTATGCCCATGGATCAACACCGAGGCACCACTTGCTTTCAGCCATTGCACACACGCCACTTCATCCACGTCGGCCCAGTGTTCCATTTGAGATTTATTGGCCAGGCTTTGTGCTTTCAACGTTTTGGCCAGTTGCATACGGTCTGGCAAACTGCTGGCGTTCAATTGCACCAAGCTTTGTGCCGAGCGTATGGTTTGGCGATAAGCCTGATAGGCGGTATCAGACAAGCACAAGGCATCGCCATGGCTGAGCAGCCATGTTTTGTTGTCGACATGCACCACGCAGGGGTCGCTGATGGCTGTCATGCCGGCAGCTTGGCAAGCTGTCGGGCCGAATAAGAAATCGCGGTTGCCCACCAGCCAGTAAATTGGCAGGGATTGGCTCAAGTCTCGAATGCGAGCGAGGCAATCGCGTTCAAACGCAGCAGGCGGGTGTTGCAATATATCGTCGCCTAACCAGACGTCGAACAAATCGCCCAATATGAACAACACATCCGCATTCAGTGTTTTTAGGTGATCGGCCCAAGCGCGAAAAGTGGCTGGGTCATCCATGCGCAAATGCACATCGGATAAAAAAGCAATGCGCTCGCAGTGACGCAAATCCAGTGTGGTGAGCGTGGCGGGCAAGGGCGCCGCCAAGACATCCGCATCAGACATGCGTGCTCAGGTTCAAAGCAGCACAGCCTTGGTGACCAACACATCATCCTTGGGCACGTCGTCATGAAAACCACGACGGCCGGTCGCCACTTGCGTGATGGCGTCCACTACTTCTGTGCCTGCGATGACTTTGCCAAAAACGGCGTAACCCCAACCGGACGGTGTCGGTGAGGAGTGGTTGAGAAAATCATTGTCTTTGACATTGATGAAAAATTGAGCAGTGGCTGAATGCGGGTCGCTGGTACGTGCCATGGCCACTGTGTAACAGTCGTTGGTGAGGCCATTGTTCGCCTCGTTTTCAAGCTTGGTGCCGACTTTCTTTTCTTTCAGACCAGGGCCCATACCGCCGCCTTGCACCATGAAGCCGGGTATCACGCGGTGAAAAATAGTGTCGTCATAGTGGCCTTGTTCGACATAGCTGAGGAAATTGGCGACGGTTTTTGGCGCTTTCTCGGCATCAAGCTCAAGAGTAATGACGCCATGGTCTTGGATATGCAGTTCAACGTGGGGGTTTGACATGTTTACTTCACCAGGGTTGCAGATTGAATGACGACGGGGGTTTGGGGCGCATCCGTCGGAAAAGGGCCACCGGGGCCGGTGGGCAGGGCTTTGATGCGATTGATCACATCCATGCCGGAGATAACTTTGCCGAACGCGACATAGCCCCAGCCTTGCGAAGTGGTCGATTGGTGGTCAAGAAAATCGTTATCTTTGACATTGATAAAAAACTGAGCGGAGGCCGAATGCGGGTTGTTGGTTCGGGCCATTGAAAGCGTGCCAACAGTGTTGCGTAAACCGCCGTTGGCTTTGGCCTCGGCACCTTCGTGTTTGATTGGCGGGCGGGTGTTTTTTTCGTTGTACTTGGTGTCGTATCCGCCACCTTGGACCATGAAATTGTTGATGACGCGGTGAAACAAGGTGCCGTTGTAGTGGCCATCGCGCACGTAGCTTAAAAAGTTTTCCGCAGTTTTAGGCGTTTTGTCGGGATAGACCTCGACGATAAATTCGCCAGCGCTGGTGACAAATTTAACCTGCGGATTGGTGGACTGTGCCTGAGCAGTCAGTACAAAGCACATCAGAAAGCTGAGTGCCAGGCGAAGGGCTGTTTGCATCATGGTGGTGTCAAAGTGAGTTGAAGAGCGGGTTGAAGAGCCGTGGTTTTTTGCTTCAGCGATTTGTCAGCGCCGCGCAAACGAATGGCGCTGTCGTAGGAACGTTGCGCCAGATGAACGAGTATGTCACCCAGGTTTTCGTGGGCGGTGGCGTAATCGGGGTTGTTGCGTAATGCATGTTCGAACGCTTGCCTGGCTTCATCGATGCGGCCTTTGGCGGCAAGCATCACGCCAAGGTTGTTTTGCACTTCAGGCAATTCAGGGTACTCGCGTGAAAGATCTAAATAGGTGTCAAGCGCCTCATCGGTGCGGTTGAGTTGTTCCAATAAACGGGCGCGCCAAAAACGCATTTGCGGGTCACGCGGTTGCTCTTGCAAGTATTCTTCGGTGATCCACAATGCGTTGTTCCAGTCGCGACGCTTCATGCTTTTTTGCACTTCATCGTGTGGCGTGCCTTTGTAAGTTTGCTGTGTCACAGTTTGCGCTTGCACACTTGTTGCGCCAATGGCGACAAAGACCCATAGCAAAAACCATCTGCGTATCGACACCCAAGTCATGCTGTTTGGCGGGAATAAAAACTGAAAAAGTGGCATGGAAATAAAAATGAAGGACACCTGTCACGAAGATACAAAGCAGAGGACCTCGCTATACTGAAGGCATTGTAGTAGAGTGACATTACGCACTTTCCAAGTGCAATTACATCCCGATTCAACCACCATGGCCCTTCGAATTTTCAACACGCTCGCGCGTGAGTTGCAGGTTTTCGAACCACTCACGCCTGGCCATGTGCGCATGTATGTGTGCGGCATGACGGTGTATGACTTCTGCCATATGGGTCATGCACGTTCGATGGTGGCGTTCGATGTGGTGCAACGCTGGCTCAAGCAATCGGGCTTGCAAGTCACCTATGTACGCAACATCACCGACATCGACGACAAAATCATCAGACGCGCCACAGAAAATGGCGAATCCATTCGCGCATTGACAGACCGGATGGTCGACGCATTGCACCAAGACGCTGATGCCTTGGGCATTGAGCGGCCGCAGGCTGAACCCCGGGCCACCGACCATGTCAGCGGTATGTTGGGCTTGATCGCCACACTCGAACACAAAGGCTTGGCCTACCGCAGTCCCAATGGTGATGTCAATTTCGCGGTGCGCAAGTTTCCCGGCTATGGCAAGTTGTCCGGCAAATCGCTGGACGAATTGCATGCCGGTGAGCGCGTCGCCGTGCTCGATGGCAAAGAAGATCCATTGGACTTCGTGCTGTGGAAATCTGCCAAGCCCGATGAACCCCCGGAAGTGAAATGGGACAGCCAGTTTGGCAGTGGTCGCCCCGGTTGGCATATTGAGTGTTCGGCCATGTCGTGCAGTTTATTGGGTGAATCATTTGATATCCACGGTGGCGGCGCAGATTTGCAGTTTCCTCACCATGAAAACGAAATTGCACAAAGCGAAGGTGCCCACGGCGTGACCATGGCGCGTTTTTGGATGCACAACGGCTTCATCAACGTGGACAACGTCAAGATGTCCAAAAGTTTGGGCAATTTTTTCACCATACGCGATGTGTTTCAACGCTATCGCCCTGAAGAAGTGCGGTTTTTTGTGGTGCGCAGCCACTATCGCAGTCCGCTCAATTTCAGTGATCAGCATTTGGACGATGCCAAAGCTTCCCTCAAGCGTTTGTATACCGCCTTGCAAGCAGTACCGCCGAAACCCTTGGCCATCGATTGGCAGCAAGCGCAAGCCGCGCGTTTCAAAGCGGCCATGGATGAAGATTTCGGCACGCCCGAAGCCGTGGCGGTGTTGTTTGACCTGGCCGCAGAAGTCAACCGTTCTCAATCGGTGCAAGCCAGCAGTTTGCTCAAGGCCCTGGGTGGCGTGTTGGGTTTGTTGCAAGCCGAGCCCTTGGCCTTTTTGCAAACTGTCCATGCCGACTCAAACAACGGTGATATCGCGCAGATTGAAACCCTGATTGCTGATCGTGCCGCTGCCAAAGCTGCACGCGACTTTGCCCGCGCCGATCAAATCCGCCAACAGTTGAGTGACATGGGCGTGGTGTTGAAAGATTCAGCCCAGGGCACGCAATGGGAGCGCGCCTGATGGCTGGCCGTCCGCTGCAGATCAAACGCGTCACCCCTGAGTACTGGGAAGAAGCTTGTCGGCATTTGGCCAAAAAAGACCGGGTCATGCGTCGCTTGATTCCGCAGTTCGGGGACGCCTGCTTAGAGTCGCGCGGAGACGCTTTCGTGACCTTGGCGCGCAGCATTGTGGGGCAGCAAATTTCTGTCAAAGCCGCTCAATCGGTGTGGGACAAATTTGCCGCGCTGTGTAAAAGTATCACGCCTGCAAACGTGCTCAAACTCAAAGTCGACGGCATGCGAGCTGCGGGTTTGTCCGCTCGCAAGGTGGAATATCTGGTGGACTTGGCCTTGCATTTTTCCAATGGCGCAGTGCATACCCGCAAATGGGCTGACATGGACGACGAGTCCATCATCGAAGAATTGGTAGCGATCCGTGGCATCGGCCGATGGACCGCTGAGATGTTTTTGATGTTTTATTTGCTGCGTCCCAACGTACTGCCCTTGGACGATGTGGGCTTGATCAACGGCATCAGCAAAAATTATTTTTCTGGCGAAGCCGTCAGCCGCAGTGATGCCCGCGAAGTCGCTGCCGCGTGGCAACCTTATTGCAGTGTGGCAACTTGGTATATTTGGCGCTCGCTGGACCCTCAGCCTGTGGCTTACTGAAACTGTCGCAGCCCCTGGTCCACAAGGAGAAACGATTGGCCAAGAAAACATTTCTCGATTTCGAGCAACCGATTGCAGAGCTTGAATCCAAAATTGAAGAATTGCGTTATGTGCAAGTCGAGTCAGCTTTAGACATTTCAGAAGAAATTGAGCAACTGTCGAAAAAAAGCCAGCAACTCACCAAAGACATCTACAGTGATTTGTCGCCTTGGCAAATCACAAAAATAGCTCGACACCCTGAGCGGCCTTACACGCTTGACTACATCAATGAAATCTTCACCGGCTTTGTAGAAATGCATGGTGACAGACATTTCTCTGACGACTTGAGCATCGTGGGTGGTTTGGCCCGTTTTAATGGCAATGCATGCATGGTGCTGGGACAGCAAAAAGGGCGCGACACCCGGGAGCGCACCGCACGTAATTTCGGCATGACCCGTCCTGAAGGTTATCGCAAGGCATTGCGTCTCATGAAGACCGCTGAAAAATTCAAACTGCCCGTCTTTACTTTCGTTGACACGCCCGGCGCTTTTCCTGGTATCGATGCCGAAGAGCGCAGCCAAAGCGAAGCCATTGGCCGCAATATTTTTGAAATGGCGCAATTGCAAGTGCCCATCATCACCACCATCATCGGTGAGGGCGGCTCTGGTGGCGCTCTGGCCATCAGTGTGGCCGATCAATTGTTGATGCTGCAATATTCCATTTACTCGGTCATCAGCCCTGAAGGTTGCGCTTCCATTTTGTGGAAAACCTCCGACCGTGCTTCCGATGCTGCCGATGCCTTGGGCATCACCGCGCATCGTCTCAAAGCCTTGGGATTGGTCGACAAAATTGTCAATGAACCCGTGGGTGGCGCCCACCGCGACACCAAACTCATGGCTTCCCATTTAAAGCGTGGCTTGAACGACGCTTGGCGTCAATTGAGCGACCTCAAGCCGCAAGAGTTGCTCGACAGACGTTATGAACGTCTGCAAAGCTATGGCCGATTCAACGACACCAAAGCCGACGCGCGTTGATTTGTCTTCGCTAGCCGCTGCTTTGCCAGCGACACTTTCATTGAAGCATTTCAAGCCGGCGTTGCCGTTTGCCGTGGCATTGAGTGGTGGCGCAGATTCCACTGCGTTGTTATTGGCCTGTGCCGCCCATTGGCCTGCGCAAGTCAAAGCGGTTCACATACACCATGGCCTGCAGTCGGCCGCCGACCTGTTTGCAAGCCATTGCGAACGGTTGTGCGAACAATTGCAAGTGCCGTTGGCGATTGAACGCATCGACGCTCGTCATGCGCCAGGTGAGAGCCCCGAAGAAGCCGCGCGGCGAGGGCGCTACCAAGCCATTGCAGATGTTTTGAAAAACCAGTGGGGCGGCAATGTGCGCGAAGTGGCTTTGGCGCAGCATGCAGACGATCAAGTGGAAACCTTGTTGTTGGCGTTGTCGCGCGGCGCTGGGTTGCCCGGACTGTCTGCCATGCCGGAAAAAACAGAGCGACATGGCTTGGTGTTGCACCGACCGTGGTTGCAAACCCCTGGCGCGGATATTCGTGCGTGGCTTGAAACCACGGGCGTGGCTTGGGTCGAAGACCCGACCAACCTCGACCAGCAATTCACACGCAACTTGATTCGCCATCAATTGTTGCCAGTGCTGCAAAAGGCTTTTCCGGCGTTTCGGCAAACCTTTGCCAGAAGCGCCCGGCATTCAGCGCAAGCACAGCAGTTGCTGGTGACCTTGGCGCAACTCGATTTGGAGTTGGTGGGCGAACCACCCGTCATCACGCGTCTGCAACAACTCAGCGCTGCGCGACAAATCAATGTGCTGCGTTTGTGGTTGAGCAACCGAGGCGTGCAATCCAACGCCAGACAGCTTGACGCTTTGCTGGCCCAAATTGATGCCTGCCGCACCCGCGGCCATGCGATTGATCTCAAGGTGGGCCGGGGTTTTGTCAGGCGTATTGGCGATTTGATCGATTGGTACAATTTCTAGCTTTGACTGCTGATAAACACCTTCTCTGATGGCTTTAATCGTTCACAAATACGGCGGCACTTCCATGGGGTCGACCGAGCGCATACACAACGTGGCCAAGCGCGTGGCCAAATGGGCCAGGGCAGGACACCAAATGGTTGTTGTTCCTTCTGCCATGAGTGGCGAAACCAACAGGTTGTTGGGCTTGGCCAAAGAATTGGCTGGCAATGCCCACAGTGATGCCCACTTCAGGGAACTCGATGCATTGGCAGCCACCGGCGAACAGGCATCCTCCGCATTGCTGGCCATTGCATTGCAAGCCGAAGGCGTCCCTGCTGTCAGCTACAGCGGTTGGCAAGTACCGATCCGCACCAACAGTGCGTTCACCAAGGCCCGCATCGAATCCATTGACGACGCCCGCGTGCGTCAAGACCTTGACCAAGGCAAAGTCGTCATCATCACCGGCTTTCAAGGCGTGGACCCGAGCGGCCACGTCACCACCTTGGGCCGAGGCGGTTCTGACACTTCAGCCGTAGCGGTGGCAGCAGCCATGAAAGCTGCCGAATGCCTGATTTACACCGATGTCGATGGCGTCTACACCACTGACCCGCGCGTGGTGCCGCAAGCGCGGCGCCTGCACACCGTCAGTTTTGAAGAGATGCTCGAGATGGCCTCCCTTGGCAGCAAGGTGTTGCAAATCCGGTCGGTGGAATTCGCGGGCAAATACAAAGTGCCACTGCGTGTGTTGTCCAGCTTTACCCCGTGGGACATCGATATCAATGAAGAGGCCAAATCGGGCACCCTGATTACTTTTGAGGAAGATGAACAAATGGAACAAGCCATCGTATCTGGCATCGCTTTCACCCGTGACGAAGCCAAAATTTCCATCATTGGTGTACCTGACAAGCCCGGCATTGCCCACAAAATTTTGGGTACCGTGGCCGACGCCAATATTGAAGTGGACATGATCATCCAAAACATCAGCAAGGGCGGCCTTACCGACTTCAGCTTCACCGTCAACCGCAACGACCATGCCCGCGCCCTGACGCTGCTGAAAGAAAAAGTGCTCTCCGATCTGGGCAACCCCGAAGTGTTGGGTGATAACCAAATTTGCAAAGTCTCTATCGTTGGCATCGGCATGCGCAGCCATGTGGGCGTGGCCAGCAAAATGTTCGCTTGCCTGAGCGCCGAGGGCATCAATATCCAAATGATTTCGACCAGCGAAATCAAAACTTCGGTGGTTATTGATGAAAAATACCTCGAATTGGCCGTGCGCTCACTGCATAAAGCGTTTGATCTGGAGCAGAATCAGGCATAATTTCATTCACTGGAAACGTGACCGAGTGGCCGAAGGTGCTCCCCTGCTAAGGGAGTATGGGGTGGAGAGCCTCATCGAGGGTTCGAATCCCTCCGTTTCCGCCAGCAAACAAGCAAAGACGCCCCTTTCGGGGCGTTTTTGTTTTCTACCCAACAGACAACATACCATCAAAAATACGCATGTGACCTGCCCCCTTTGACAAAAACCAAGCGGCACTTTCCCTGGGTTAATATGTCCAGCCCACTGGGCCCTTGGTCGGTCTTCTTGGGCCATCTGCCAGCCTTATCTTCGAAAGTTCGCTATGCGCCCAGTACCGCCAGACATGGAAACCCGGATGCTTCAAAAGCTGACCGACCGGGTTTTGCAGCAATCGAATTTGATGGCGCAGCTGGCTGAGATTTTTTATGCAGTGGAGCAAGACCTCGCCAGCCAATACACCGAAGATCAGCTGACAGACAAGGGCAATTTGTATGTGGTTTACCGCGCCATCAACGGCGGGGTGTTGTCGCCCGAGCTGGCGTTGGGGTTAACAGACGTGCAACAGGCGTATTGGCTGGGCCTGGCCAAAGCCGGTCACATCGAGGTGAGCATCGTTCGCCGTGATTGCGAGCTCAACGTGGTCAGCATTCCCCTGGAATTCAAAAGCCCTGTGTCTGGGCACCACGCCAAGTTCACCTTCACCTTGACGATCGAGGCGGACTTGGACGCATCTGTTGTCCACCAGGTCAAAGGCAGCTACTCCAACATCAGTGCCCACGATTTTTGCAAAGTGGTCGAGGCTATCTGAGCCTTTTCCATCGAAACAGGCGCCTTGCCCTCAGGCCAAGTGTTTCAAAAACAGCTGTTTGACTTGCTTTGAACCAATTTTGTCTCAGTTAATAAGCGAAATACTAGGTATAATCCCTAATTATTCGCAACTGACCTATTTTTAATCTCTGCAAAAGGGGTTCATCCTATACAGTTCACTCATCGGCTTTCAACAAGCCCATCTGTTTAACCACCAAGGAGTTCCCATGATCAAGTACACCGTTTTCGCCGCAGGTTTGGTTTTTGCGCAATTGGCCT
>CAMDXA010000031.1 GCA_945878065.1 Bordetella parapertussis
TCAATATCCAAATGATTGAATGCCATGTTGATCATGGCGTTGAGGATGTTGTTGTGCTTTCGAACGCTGTTGGGATGAAGGCCTTCAGCCAAACGGTGATCTCGGTACTCGGTGATGTGCCAATGTCTGAGTTCATCCAAGTACATGTCGCCAAACTGCGCCACAAAGCGTTTGAAGTACTGATTGGCATTGAGTTTGAATTTGCGTCTGTGGGCTGAGGTGTTCTCAGTCATGTAGATTTCAAACGCATCCGACAACTTGGGACGTTGCTTGCTGTTGAATTCTTGAAGGTGTTTGATCAGCAACTCCTTGATCAAGTCCTCATCAACATCGATACCGCTGACGTTGATGCGCCTTGTGATCTGGGTGTTGAGATAAGTGCGTGGAGCAATTTGAATTTCATGTGTCATGTGATTCTTAAAAGGTGCAGAGCCTAAGCAAATGCAGCAGTGCAATGGACTTCACATGAATTTAGTTTCAGCACTGTGGTTTGGGCAACCGCTTCAGTGAGTGTCCCGAAGCATTGGACGGACTCTCAAGCAGCTTGTAAAAATAGAAATTCAACAAGCACTCAAATCAAAGTTTTGGGTGATGAAAGCCAACTTTGTTTTGGGTCGCTAAGAGGAGGGTGCCAACCGCAGAAAACAGGTTTTCAAATCGTCAGTTGCAAAATGCAACTTCTCATAATGTGAGAAGCCTACGAAGTATTCGTGTAATAACCGTGTAATTAATACTTTAGGTAAAATATAGGCTATAAATCGTTGATTTATATGGGTTTTTTAAGGGTATTTTTTAGTAAGGAACTCTTTCTGCGGAGTTAACAGTCCGGCGCTCTACCGACTGAGCTATCGAGGAATGTATTCGGTTTTTTCTAGCAAGAAACATGCTTGAGGGGTGTCACCTGTAAGGGTTGATTCCCGCACATTTTATTGCTCTGACATTGTAGCAAACAATTTTTGGGCCTCTGAATTTGCTGAGTTTCCAGATCAAAAAGTAATCAATAAATCAGCAAGGTTTCTGTGGGAGTCGTTGGGGTTAGCCTGTTTCATTGACTTTGCATCGGCAGGTGAAGTGATGTCAATCCTGTTGCTTTTGAAAAACATTCAACTTGACCCAAAAATTTTTTATTTTCAATAAAAATTCTTTCCCAAGCAAAACCATACTTAAGAAAAATGCAATTTCTCCAATGATTACAAGACCTGTTGTGTAAGCCGTAGCCATCCCGATCGATACATCCAAAAAAGGAACCACGGCAATCGCCCCCAAAGTGATAAATGACAAGACGAAGAGAGAGTAGCCAATTGCTTGTTTCATATTTTCAGAGTTTAAAGATGAAGGCGCCAACAAAAATATGGATCCTTTTCTAAAGTTGCCATCGTATATAAGTAATAACCCTAGGTTTTGACGCGTGTGTAATGATTTATCGTTCTGACGTTTGCTGGGTTCGCGACACTTATAGAAAACTTGTTGTGATTGCTTTGTTAATTGTTCACGTTGAAAGGATACCGTCATGTTTTTTCCTGCTCCTCACGATGCCAAGGACACCATCTCTAAATTTGCCGGTTTCATTGGCATGGTTGCCAGCATTGCATTGGCTGTCCATTTGATACTGCCCGTCAGCCCAGCGTTGTCTGCTTCTTCACAAACGGTGGTGTCCATCATCATTGGTTTGATGATCGGCTGGTTGTCGTTTGCCGTTCAATTGAAAAAATAACCTGCCTGTTCACGCATCGCAATCACGTTTTAGATGCGTGATTGCTTCAGTGATTAACGGTTAGTGGGCTTTTTTTTAGACGATTCTTATTCACTGAACAATTCCACCAACTGCTGGCGCATCCACACATTGGCGGGCTCGCGGTTGTATTTGGCATGCCAAAACAAATTGATTGCAATTTCAGGCAATTTGAATGGCAGAGGGGACGTTTCCAACTGAAAAGGCTGCTTGCATTTTTGTGCAAACCGCTCAGGCACGGTGGCGATCAAATCCGAACTGTGCAAAATATGACCAACAGCCACAAAATGTGGAACGTGCAATTGAATGGGCCGGTGTATGTTTTTTTTCTCCAACCATTCGCTGAGTTCCCCGTGCCCGGTATTTGCCGACATGATGCCCACATGGGGCAGTGATTTGTATTGCGCCAAGGTAATCGGGTTGCTGGCTGCAGGGTGTCCTTGTCTAAACATGCACACATAGCGCTGTTTGAACAATCTCCGCTGAAAAAAACCTGTGGTCAGACTTGGCAGCAAGCCTATGGCCAAGTCCACTTCGCCTGCTGCCATGTCGTCACTCAGGTGACCGCTCTGGTGTCTGAGGGTGCTGATTTTTATTGTGGGTGCCAAGCGTGAAAGCATCTCCATCAAGGTCGGCATGAAATAAATTTCACCAATGTCTGTGATGGCCAGGGTAAAAGTACGGTCGCTGGTGGCCGGATCAAAACTGTCTCGTTGGTTCAACGCGGTTTGCAGCATCCCCAAGGCGTAGCCCACAGGCTCGATCAGGTGCATGGCGTAAGGGGTAGGCTCCATGCCCCGAGACGTTCGCACAAACAAGTCATCTTTGAGAAAATCCCGCAATCGCTTAAGTGCATTGCTGACTGCAGGCTGTGACAAACCCAATTTATCTGCGCTGACAGACACGCTGCGATCCAGCAACAATTGATTGAACACCACCAGCAGATTGAGGTCTATTTTTCTGAGATCCATGGCAAAAACAATATTCACGAAATGAATACAGTCTATATGATCCAAAGGATTTACTTATAAGGTCTGGTTTCTGACAATGGACCCTATCGAGGATATTTTTTTATATGGAACTGCTGGTCACGCCCCAAAACTTGCGCTTGCAGATTCAAACCGGTCATAACCTGTACGTGGCGGCCGTGGCCACCAACATTTGTCATCCCATGTTTGAAAAAATCCATGCCGATGCGTTTTATCCCTCGGGTATTTGACATTGAACCAAGGAGATGTGTCATGACAACAACCAGTGTATTTCCCAAAGACCCGACCTGGGACGGCGAAGGTACCAGTCGTATTCCATTTTGGGCTTACACGCGTGACGATTTGTATAAAAAGGAACTGGACAAATTTTTTTACAACGGGCACTGGTGTTATGTGGGCTTAGAGGCTGAGATTCCCAACCCGGGTGATTTTCGTCGCACGGTGGTCGGTGAACGCTCGGTGATCATGGTTCGAGATCCAGACGGTGGCATCAATGTGATCGAAAACGTGTGTGCCCACCGTGGCATGCGTTTTTGTCGCGAACGACACGGCAACGCCAAAGATTTTTTCTGTCCCTATCACCAGTGGAATTACAGCGTCAAGGGCGATTTGCAAGGCGTACCTTTTCGGCGCGGCGTCAAGCAAGACGGAAAGATCAATGGCGGCATGCCCAAAGACTTCAAGGTAGAAGAGCATGGTTTGACCAAACTCAAAGTGGCAACGCGAGGTGGGGTGGTGTTCGCTTCTTTTGACCATGACATTGAGCCATTGGAAGCATTTTTAGGGCCAACCATATTGGCTTACTTTGACCGCACATTCAATGGACGACCACTCAAGGTGTTGGGATATCGACGCCAAAGAATTCCCGGTAACTGGAAGTTGATGCAAGAAAATATCAAAGATCCTTACCACCCGGGTCTTTTACATACTTGGTTTTCTACCTTTGGTCTTTGGCGTGCTGACAATAAATCAGAATTGAAAATGGATGCCCACTTTCGCCATGCCGCCATGATTTCTACCCGAGGGCAGGGTGGGAACAATGAAGACGTGGTGAGCGGTGTGGACAGCTACAAAGAAAAAATGACGCTCAACGACATGCGCTTATTGGACATCGTCCCCGAGGCATGGTGGGCGGGTCCAACCGCTGTGATGACCACCATATTCCCCAGTTTGATCATTCAGCAACAAGTCAACAGCGTATCCACTCGCCACATTCAGCCCAATGGACATGGCTCGTTTGATTTTGTCTGGACACATTTTGGTTTTTCAGACGATACCCCTGAGATGGAGCAACGCCGTTTGATACAGGCCAATTTATTTGGTCCCGCAGGATTTGTATCTGCAGACGATGGTGAAGTGATTGAATGGTCTCAACAAGGGTTTGAACAAAAACCCTCGCACCGCACTGTGGTTGAAATGGGTGGACATGAAGTGGGCGACACAGACCATATGGTTACTGAAACATTGATTCGCGGGATGTACAAATATTGGCGTCAGGTGATGGGAGAGTGAGCATGATGGATTTCAAAACCTATTTCGAACTCTTAAACTTCTACAGTGATTACGCCATGGTGTGTGATTCTGAGGAATGGGAAAAATGGCCAGACTTCTTTTTAGAAGATGGCACATACCGACTGCAACCTCGGGAGAATTTTGAACAAGGTCTGCCTTTGTGCTTGCTTGCCTTAGAGAGTCGCGCCATGATCAAAGACAGGGTGTATGGCGTGAAAGAAACCCTTTATCACGATCCCTACTACCAACGCCATATTGTGGGCACCCCCAGGGTTCTTTCGGTTGCAGACGACGCTAGCCGCATTCATTCAGAAGCCAACTACACCGTTATTCGCACCAAATTCGATGGCGATTCGACCATTTTGTCTGTTGGTTTTTACCGCGATCATATTGTTCGCACCAGTGAAGGCTTGAAATTCCAATCGCGTTTGTGCGTCTATGACAGCGAAATGATTGCCAACTCCATCATCTATCCCATTTAAGGAAATGCATATGACTGACTCATGGATTGACGTATTGGACGCAAGCGACATGCCGCAAGGCGACGTCACTGCAGTGATGGTAAACGGCAATGAAATTGCACTTTACGAAGTAGATGGTGAAGTCTTTGCAACTGACAATCTGTGCACCCATGGTGCTGCCCGTATGAGCGATGGTTTTTTGGAAGGACACGAAATTGAATGTCCTTTTCACCAAGGCCGCTTCGATGTGTGCACAGGCAAAGCCTTGTGTGCGCCATTGACCAAAAACATCCGCACTTATCCGGTACGTATAGACCAATCAAGAATATGGGTAAAGTTATGACACAAGAGCTCGGTCGATTAGAAGATTTACCTGTTGACTATGTTCAAGATTTACGGGATTTGAACTTGGTACCCTTGTGGCCCAGTTTGCGCGGTGTGTTGCCGCCGCATATTCCAACTCGCCAAACACGTCCCATCCATTGGCCTTATCTGTCAATCAAAGCCTTGCTTCTTAAAGCAGGTGAACTGACGCCGATTGAAAAAGCTGAACGCCGTGTGCTGGTGCTGGCCAATCCGGGTCACGGTTTGGACAAGATGCAGGCCAGTTCGGCCATGTACCTGGGCATGCAGTTGCTACTGCCGGGCGAAAGGGCGCCCAGTCACCGGCATACCCCAAATGCAGTGCGGATGATTGTGGAAGGCGAAGGCGCATACACCACGGTGGACGGTGAAAAATGCCCGATGCACAGAGGTGATTTGATACTGACACCCACAGGCTTATGGCATGAGCATGGCCATGATGGGACCGATCCTGTTATTTGGTTAGATGTATTGGACCTTCCGTTGGTCTATTACATGGAGACCTCTTACCACGTCAATGGCGAGCCGCAAAAGGTGGTCAATGGGCGAGGAGACAAGCAGTATGCGCATGGAGGAGTCGTGCCCACAAAAGTGTTTGAGCGCAGCACAAAGGCATACCCGATGTTGCGTTACGCATGGGCAGATGCAAAAGCTGCGTTGCAAGCCTTGGCAGTGGATGATCCCGCTGTCGAACAGGTTCAAGTCACTTACACCAACCCTGAAACTGGCAGTGATGCAGAAAATATCTTGGGGTTTTATGCGCTGATGTTGCGCCCAGGCCAGTCGCTTCGGTTGCCTGCCCGTTCACCTGCCCAAGTGTTTCATGTGATTGAAGGTGAGGTGCAAGCGCAGATCGTCAACAACCTATTTCATTTGCTTGAAGCGGATACCTGCTGCGCCCCGGGCTATGAAGCAGTGACTTTGGTCAATCTGCATTCACAGCAGCCAGCTTTTTTATTCATGGCCGACGAGTCCCCGTTGCACCGAAAACTCGGTGTGTACGAGAACCGCGGTTGAATCCATTTTTATTCCCGGCACCTTATTGACTGGATCAATGTTGAAGATGTGTTGTCAAGCATGTCTGTAATTGCGCAACGGCTTGAGACACATCGGTTGCTGCGGTGATGGCCCGAACGAATGCCGCAGAGCCGACGCCCGTTTGCATGACCGCTGGCAAGCGTTCAATATCGATACCGCCTATGGCGACCAGCGAGCGCCCGTGCATCAACCTGGCATACATGGCAAGCCGTCCTAATCCTTGCGGGGCAGTGGCCATGCGTTTGAGTGTGGTGGGAAAAACCGCACCCAGCGCCAAATAGCTGGGTTGAACCGCACAGGCTTTTAGCATTTCGGCATAGCCGTGCGAACTGAGTCCAAGGCGCAGACCCGCTGAGCGAATGGCGTCAAGCGAGGCCAGTTCCATGTCCTCTTGACCCAAATGCACACCATAGGCGCCAGCGTCTATGGCGACTTGCCAATGGTCATTGATGAACAAATGGGTATGGCTTCCTTCAACAGCTTTCACAGCGGCCAGTACTTCTTGCTGAATCGATTTGGTGTTGTCCGACTTGAACCGTAACTGCACGGTAGGTACACCTAAATCCACCATGCGTGCCACCCATTGCGCGTCAGGCAGTACCGCGTACAAGCCCAGAGAAGCAGGGCAGGGCGCAAACGCGTTGCTTGCTGAAGTTGGTGACAAAGAGAAATCTTGCGCTTCACAAGGCCAGCATGTGGCATCAAAATTTCCAGTGCGTTGGGTTTGTGCTTGCCACGCGTGTGCGATGCAGTCTGCGTCTTGCGGTACAAAACCCAGCAATCTTGCGCCATACCAAACGGCTTCGAAAGGCGTTTCTTTTAACGTTGTGGGAACAGCATGCGGCAACGATTCCCAGTTCGCCTGTTCAGCGGCTTGTAAATTTTTGAACCGCTCGGCCAAAGCCGTTGCCAAGAGGTGTTTGTCCGTTGAAAGTGTGTTCATGCTTGGTGCCAAAAAGGTGTGCCGATCAAAGGGGTGCTGGCCTGTGCGGATGTTTGCGCTTGCATGGCTCCACCCAAAAAAGCTTGCCTGCCTGCCACAACAGCATGCGCAAAGGCTTGCGCCATGCCAATGGGACTTTGTGCCAAAGCCACGGCGGTGTTTAACAACACGGCGTCGTAGCCCCATTCCATGACTTGACAGGCATGCGACGGGACACCCAGACCCGCATCAACGATCAAGGGTACTTGCAATCGCTCGCGCAACAATCGCATGGCATATGGATTGACCGGCCCTTGACCGGTGCCAATCGGTGCAGCCCAAGGCATGATCGCCTGACAACCCACATCGACAAGCTTTTGACAAAGCACCAAATCTTCTGTGCAATAAGGCAGTACTTTGAAACCTGCTTTGACCAAATGTTCGGCAGCCGCGGGTAAGTTCAAGGTGTCGGGTTGCAAGCTGTAATCATCGCCAATCAATTCAAGTTTGAGCCAATCGGTCTCAAACACTTCACGCGCCATTTCCGCCGTGGTGATGACCTCTTGCACGCTGTGACAACCCGCCGTGTTTGGCAGCACAGGCACTTTCATGTCCTTGAGTAAATTCCAAAATGCAGGCGAGGTATCGGCATGTGCTGTTTGTCGTCGCAATGAAGCCGTGAGCATGGCAGGTTGCGATGCCTTGACGGCATCTGCCAATACTTGCGGTGACGGGTAACGCGAAGTGCCAAGCAACAAGCGGCTTTGAAAAACTTCGCCGTACAAAATCAGCGAATCGGTAGGTGTGAGCAAACTATCCTCCTGTGACAGGGACGATCAATTCAATTTTGTCACCAGCCTGCAAAAGGTGATGGGCATGGTTTTTTTTGGGCACGAACTGCATATTGACGGCAGCCGCAAAAGGCGGTTTGAGATCTGCTGCTGCAATCGCATCCGACAGTGTTGCAGGCGCATTCAGTTCAGTGCTGATTTGGTTGATCCAGACTTGGATAGTTGCTGCGGTCATGTCATGCATTCTGAAGCAGTTGAAAGCGCTCGGCCAATGTCTTGTCCCCTTGTATCCATCCCAATACTGCATCAAGCATGGCCGGGGCAATCAAGAACCCATGGCGGTACAAACCGTTGATCTGTAACAGGCGCGGTGAAGATTGGCGAATGCCCGGTAAATTGTTGTTCAGGGCAGGTCGCAGTTGTGTGTTGATTTCTAGAATCCGCGCTTCAGCAAATCCTGAGTGCAAGCTGTAGGCAGCGCTGAGCAATTCCAGAGTAGAACGCACACTCGCAGGTGATGTATCGTCACTTTCAATTTCTGTGGCGCCAATCACATACACCTGACCGGGTTTGGGCGCAATGTACAAAGGATAGCGCGGGTGCATCAGCCTCACGGGGCGGTGAATATTCACATGGGGTGCATGCAAGCGAACGACTTCGCCTCTGACACCGCGGACTTGTTGCCAGTCGGCTTTAGCGCCTGTGCCGCGACAATCAAACACCCAATCAACACCGTTGCTGACCATGTTTTGTATGTCAGCCATGGTGAGGGCCGAATGCCAATGGATATCAACTTTGTGTTTTTGTAACGATTGCAGCAAAGCGTCTAGCAATTGTCGATTGTCTAGTTGCCCTTCGCGCGGCAGCAGCAGGCCTTGTTGAAATTTGCTGCCGAGTTCAGGTTCGAGTTCCATCAACTGGTCTGCGTTGAGTGACACAGGGGCAGATGCAGCGGGCAATTGCTTGCTGTTGACATACAACTTGTCCACCAGTGTTTTGGCTTGCAATGCATCTTGCCGGTGCCACAGCAGCAAGCTGCCAGCTTGCTGAAAGAAAACGGGTGCAGGCAAACTTTGAATCAAGTCCGGCCAACGTTCAAGACTGTACTGACCCATTTGCACCACTGGCCATTCGGTGATCGCGGACTCTGCCAAAGGGGCCAGCATAGAGGCAGCTATGCGAGCCGCTGAACCATGGCCTTGGGAATCTGCAGCATCGTAAATGTGAACCTTGTGCCCAGCCTGCGCAAGCGAATGCGCCAGTAACCGCCCCATCAATCCGGCGCCCCACACGATGCAATGCATGGGTTTACTCATTTCTTTCCTGTGCCGCAGTAAGGACGCGTGAAAGTTTGCTGATAATGCAAACCATGAACGAGATTCCATTCACTCACCAATACGCGCGCGTGCTCAGCATCGCTGGTTCTGACAGTGGCGGCGGCGCTGGCATTCAAGCCGATTTGAAAACTTTTTCTGCATTGGGCTGCTATGGCATGACTGCTGTGACCGCGTTGACTGCCCAAAACACCTTGGGTGTGCAGTCGATTCATGGCGTGCCAGCGCCATTTTTGAAAACCCAATTGCAGTCTGTGCTGGACGATATCGGCGTGGACGCGGTCAAGATCGGCATGTTGCACTCCCCCGAAGTGGTCGAAGTGGTGGCGTGGGCGATTGACCATTACGGTTTGAAACAAGTGGTGCTTGACCCGGTGATGGTGGCCACCAGTGGCGACCGTTTGATCGCCGAAGAAACGGTGGCTGTGTTGGTGCGCGAACTGTTCCCCCGGGTGCAGTTGATTACGCCCAATTTGGATGAAGCCAACTTGCTGCTTAAGCAAACATTGACCGATGTACAAGCGCTGCAACCAGCGGCGCAAGCCTTGCTTGACATGGGCGCCAAAGCCGTGCTGCTCAAAGGAGGACATTTGCCAGGAGACCTGCTGTGCGATGTGTTGCAAACACCTGGCAGTGATGCCGTGGTGTTTGAATCGACCCGCATTCACAGCCGCAATGTGCATGGCACCGGTTGCAGTTTGTCTTCTGCGATTGCCGCCCATCTGGCCTCGGGCAAAACCATGGCTGACGCGGTGGCGGCGGCACGCGTGTTCATTCTGCAGGCGATTGCCGACGGTGCCAGCGTGAAAACTGGTGAGGGTCATGGTCCCTTGAACCATGGGTTTGCACCAGTGCTTATGCAATTGAAGCCTTTGCGTTGACGGGACGGGTCAGCCAGCCCAGCAACAAAGTCAACATCAAGCTCGGCAGTGCAGAGCCCCATGGCGATTCAAATTGCATGCACAGTTGGTATAGCGCAATGCCTGCCAACCAAGACAATACGGCTTTTATGTCCACCCTAGACGTTTGCGTGCTGCTGTAGCCAAAACCCATGCGACCCAGAATCACGCCAAACAGTGGCAAGAACACTGAACTCAAGGTCAATAGGAAAGGCTCAAGACTGTGCATGGGCAACACCATCGCCAAACCTGTGCACAGCACCGCAATCAAGATGCCCCAATGCTTGGTACTGATGCCCGAAAAAATACTGTGGCTGTTGACTGAAGCGGAATACGTATCACCATAGGCATTGTCGAGTTCATCCAGCAAGATCAGACCCAAGGCAAGCAAGCCGCCTTGCGCCAACAACAAAGTGTTGACCAAATTGGCATCAGGGGCTGACACACTGATCACCATCACGCCCAATGCATAGCACCAGATATTGGCCAATGCGTAGCCGAGCCAGCTGCCGGTCATGGCTGATCGGCTGTTTTTGCCAAAGCGTGCATAGTCAGCAATCAGCGGCAACCAGGACACAGGCATGGCGATCACCAACTCCATGGCCAGCATGTAATTTTTTTGATCGTTGCCGGGCTTGTTCCAAAAGCTTTCCCATCCTTGTGTTTGCAACATGCCGATGAACTGCCAGCTCAACCACAGCAGCGACAACACCACCAATGGCAATCCAAAGCGACTGAGAAAGCTGCGCACCAAGCCCAGCATGGAACCGGTCATCAGCAGCACCAAAACCAGGCCCCACAGCAAAGTCGCTGCATAGGGAGCAGACCAATGGGTGGCATTTGTCATGGCAAGCGTGCCATCGCGCATGACCACCAACTCAAACGTGGTCCATCCGACCAATTGAACAATATTGAGCATCACCGGCAAACGTGCAAAACTGCTGCCAAACACTTGGTGCATGAGACCTGCGCTAGACAAGCCAGTGTCGCAACCCACTTTGGCCACCCAAGCAAGCAAGCCTGCGCCCACGATGGAACCCACGATGGTGACCAAAAGGGCTTCTTGCGTGCCCAACCGGGGAACCAAGTAAGCACCGACCTGCATGACAAGCAGTCCGACGCCCAAGCTGAACCAAAGCGACGCGTGTGAGTACCAAGTGAACACGCGCTCGGTGGGGCCGATAGGTGTCAAGGATTCGTTGTGAGTGTTGTGTGCCATCTGTTTTCCAAAAAAGAATGGCAGTTCGGCCAGGCCTGGGGAGCATGAATGAGCAGTTCCTGTGGGCCGTGCTTCCCTGCGCGAGGATTACCTCAATCAGGTTCAAAGGGACTTTCTCAGCCTTGGTTTGTGAAAACCTCAGCACCCCCAGCGGACTTGTTGTGAAACAAGTTTTGCGATTATGCCCTGCTCATGGGGCCGCCTATTCAAACCCCCAGCAGACGGTGTAACCGGGGAGATGCCGTGGTGTATTCGAGCGCCACTTTTTGTTCGGGACGCAGAAACGCGGCGGCACCGAATGCGGCCAGCGTGGCCTCATGGAATCCGCTGACGATGAGTTTGCGTTTGCCCGGGTAGGTATTGATGTCTCCAACGGCGAATATGCCAGTCGCGCTGGTGCTGAAATTTTCTGTGTTGACAGCCAACTGTTTGCGCGACATGTCCAGACCCCAATCTGCCAGCGGACCGAGTTGCGGGGAGAGGCCGAGCATCACCCGCAGTTGATCGCAAGCCAAGGTGCGAGAGCTGCCATCCATCAGGTTAATTTGCAAACCATTCAGGTGCTGGTCCTTGATCTGGGCTTGAGCAATGTGTGCGGTGATGAATACCATGTGTTTAGCGGCAACCGCTTGTTGCAATCTTTGTTGTAATTCAGGGGAAATATCCAGTGTGCTGCGACGGTGCAGCAATGTCACGCTGGCTGGCGAATGGGACAAAGCCAGAAGCGCGGCTTGAACAGCCGTATCGTCACCACCTACCACCACCAGGTGTTGACCCGTGGCCAATGCTGCATCTTCCGCTGAGTAAAAAACTTGCTTGCCATCCAATGGCTGCAATTCAGGCAGCGGCAGCATGCGCGGCACAAACGCACCTACCCCTGCGGCGATGAACACTGTCTTTGCCAAAAATTGCAGGCCGTGGTTGGTCGTGGCCAGCCAACGACCGTCGGGTTGGGCTTGCATGCCGGCTATGCGTTGTTTGAAATGAAACCCGGCTTTGAAAGGCGCGATCTGTTTCAGCAAGCGTTGTGTCAAATCACGGCCGGTACTGGCAGGCAGGCCAGGTATATCGTAGATAGGCTTATCTGGGTACAGGGCCATGCATTGGCCGCCAGCTTCAGGCAGGACATCCACCACCTGCGCATGGATTTCTTGTAAACCCAATTCAAAGATTTGAAACAAGCCCACCGGACCTGCACCGATGACCAGTGCATCGGTAGTCATGTGGGTGGCGGTGTCAGTGCTCATGGCGCATAGGCCCCGCCCGACACAATCAGCGGGCTAGCTCGGAGAGCTTGCCGGTCTTGTCTTTCCAGTCATCGGCGTCCGCCAAAGGGGTTTTGCGTTTGGTGATGCTGGGCCAGCCGATGCGGGCCAGTTCCACATTCAAAGCAACCATGTGTTGCTGATCGGCGGGTACATCTTCTTCAGCATAAATCGCGTTGACCGGGCATTCTGGAATGCAGACCGCGCAGTCGATGCATTCGTCCGGATCAATGGTTAAAAAATTCGGGCCTTCGCGGAAACAATCGACGGGACAGACGTCCACGCAGTCGGTGTATTTGCAACGGATACAGGCTTCGGTAACAACGTGGGTCATGGTGATTCAGGTGTTGATCAATCGGGCGAAATGGCCACGGGAAAAAGCATTTTAGGGCAATGTGAGCATCACTCTCGAACCATGACAGCGGCAGAAGTTTTGTGGCTGGCGGTGTCAACCAGCACCAGTGAACCCAAGCTGCGCGATCTTTCGAATGGCAAGGTGACCAAGGGTTGTTGCAAACTCAACTGGACATGGCCAATGGAGTTTGCGGGCAATTCGGTGGCTTCTAGCTCTTGCAAGCTGTTGACATCTAATCGATGCACGATGCGCACCACTTTGGCTTTGACCCAACGGTGCCCATGCAACGCCCAGTAAACACGACCAGCCACCAAGGGTTCATCGTCCAGCCATGCCAGCGTGACATTCAACTGGTTTTGCGCTTGGACTTCGTGCGTTTGAGCCAGTACCCAGTCGCCACGGGACACATCGACTTCACGGTCCAACACCAAACCTGCGCTGTGTCCTGCTGCAATCTCTGCGGATTGGCGCACGCTGCTGAGCACTTCTTTGATGAGGGCAGTTTGGCCGCTGGGAAACACGCGAATGGTGTCCCCAGCGCGTGCGATACCGGTGCCGACACGGCCCCAATACACGCGTCTGCCTTTGGAGGTGTCTGCGCTGTCATGAAATTTTTCCACCCACTGCACGGCAAATGCCAGTTCAGCGTCTTCTTCAAATGCAGTGACAGGCAGGCTTTCGAGCAATTGCAACAAGCTCGGGCCGCTGTAATTGCACCAATCAGGCTGCGGATTGACCACGTTCCAACCTTTGAGAGCTGACAGCGGTACGGTGGCCGTGATGTCGATACCGGCTTCGTCAGCAAAGCTTTGCAATGCCTGGGCAATGTTCACAAAAGCGGTGGCAGCATCTTCAATCGCGTCGAGCTTGTTGATGGCAAATACGATGGACGGCACACGCAAAAGTTTGAGCAACAAACTGTGTCTGCGGGTTTGTGGCAGCAGGTTAAAACCGGCGACAGACCAGTCGAGTTTGGTGGCGTCTACCAGCACGACTGCTGCGTCGGCGCTGGAAGCGCCGGTCACCATGTTGCGCGTGTATTGCTCGTGGCCGGGCGAGTCGCCAATGATGAATTTGCGTGACTCGGTGCTGAAGTAGCGGTAAGCCACGTCAATCGTGATGCCTTGCTCGCGCTCGGCAGACAAGCCGTCTGTCAGCAAAGCCAAGTCGGTTTCGCCTTGGCGCTGCATACCGGCCAAATGGTCTTGCAGCACGGATTTGGAGTCGACCAGCAATCGACCGATGAGCGTGGATTTGCCATCATCTACCGAACCGCAGGTGATGAATTTCAGGGCAGGGCGCGTAGCAGTTTGCGTAGTCATCAGAAGTAGCCTTCTTTCTTGCGCTTCTCCATCGAAGCGTCTGAGGTTTGGTCGTCCATACGGGTGGCACCGCGTTCGCTGACATCTGCGGCCAAGGTTTCGATGACGATATCGTCGGGCGTGGCGGCGGTGCTTTCTACCGGGCAGGTGCAAGTGATGTCGCCGACAGTGCGAAAACGCACTTGGCGTTGTTGCACGGTTTCGCCATCTCGCGGCGGCGTCATGTGGGTCACGGGCACGAGCAAACCCTTGCGCTCGATCACGTCGCGTGTGTGTGTGTAGTAAAGCGAAGGCAGGGCGATGTGCTCGCGTGCAATGTATTGCCACACATCGAGCTCGGTCCAGTTGGAGATAGGGAACACCCGGAAATGCTCGCCCGGATGCAGGCGGGTGTTGAATAAATTCCACAACTCAGGGCGTTGTGATTTGGGTTGCCACTGGCCGAAGCTGTCGCGGTGGCTGAAGATGCGCTCTTTGGCACGGGCTTTTTCTTCGTCACGGCGTGCACCGCCAATCAGGGCATCAAAACGGAATTCATCAATCGCTTCAAGCAACGTGACCGATTGGTGCACATTGCGCGATTCGTCAGGGCGGGCCAATCGCACCGTGCCGCGTTTCATGGAGTCCTCAACGCTGCGCACGATCAATTCAGCGCCCAACTCTTTGGCGCGCAGGTCGCGAAAGTCTGTGACTTCGGGGAAGTTGTGGCCGGTGTCAATCATCAACAGCGGGTAAGGAATGCGGCCGATGCCAAAGGCTTTTTCGGCGCATTTCAACATCACCAAAGAATCTTTGCCACCTGAAAAAAGCAACGTGGGACGCTCAAACGCAGCAGCGACTTCGCGCAGGATGAAGATGGTTTCTTCTTCCAACGCGTCTAGGTGGGCGTTGCTTAATTGGTGCAACTCTGTGGGTATTCTGGCGTTCATATTGTTCTCGTTCAAATTTTGTAAAGGCCATCAAGCCTTGACATGCAAACCGCATTCTTTGGCAGTTTCATCTTCCCACCACCAACGACCGGCGCGGAAATCTTCGCCGAGGCTGATAGCGCGGGTGCACGGTGCGCAACCAATGCTGGGAAAAAACTGGTCGTGCAGCGGGTTGTAGTCCACTTGGTGTGTGGCGATGTAGTGCCAGAGGTCGCCCCAGGTCCAGTCAACCAGCGGATTGAGTTTGACGATGGGCACGCCGTTGGTCAGATCCGCTTCCTGCGCAGAAACTTCTGCGCGCGCTTGGGATTGTTCGCGGCGCAATCCGGTGATCCATGCCTTTTGGTCTTTCAACGCACGACCTAAGGGCTTCAGTTTGCGAACACCGCAACAAGCTTTGCGGTTGGCCATGCTGTCGTAAATGGCTTGCTGACCCGGGTGCTTCACAAACGCGATGACAGCTTCATGCTGCGGGCGGTACACCTGAACCGGTGCGCGTGAATGCGCTTGCAATCGCTCGAGCAATGCCAAGGTATCGCTGTGTAGTGCGCCGGTTTCCAGCACAAACACGGGAATATCCAACTGCAAGCTGTTAATGATGTGGGTGATGACCACGTCTTCCGCGCCCAGACTGGAGGCTTGTTTCAGCGGCTGTAGCTCTAACGCTGCAGCTATGAGTTGTGCTTGTGTGGCAGCCAGTTTGTCAGCAAACGTGGCGCTGGCTTTGGCGTGTAATTCGGTGGCTTTGGGTAAGGGTTTCATCGTGCAAACAAGGGTTGGGGCTGTGTCACGTCGCCTTGGTAAAAAGCACTGAAATGGCTGAGCAATTCTCGCCCCTTGGCGATGTTCTGGTCTGCGCGCAAAACAGCACTGCTAAAACCGCAGCGCTGCATCTGGCTGAGTTGGTCAATCAGCACGTCGCCAGTGGCGCGGATGTCTCCGGCGAAGCCGCAACGACGGCGCAGCATCAAGGCTTGGCTGAAGGCGCGGCCGTCAGTGAATTTGGGGAAATGCAGTTCAATGGTTTGAACGTTTTGCAATGCTTGTTGCATAGGGTCTGCGTCATTGGGTAATGTCAGCAGATGGTCGTGCGTCAAGGTCGCGTGTTCTGTGTGTGAAATCAGTTGCATATTCAGCTTTCAGTCGATGGTGCTCAAGGCTTCGTCGTCCGAGAGGTGACGGGCGGCATTGGCAGCAATTTTGAAGGGCTCGATACCGATGCGATTGGTCGCATCAATAAAACTTTCGCCATGGTGACGTTGCTCTGTGTACACCTGCAACACTGCCTCAATCACATCCACCACTTCGGTAGATGAAAACGAGGGGCCAACCACTTTACCGGCCTTGGGTGCGCCGCTCAGCGTGGATCCATCAGAGCCGCCCAGCGTGATCTGATACCACTCCTTGCCGTCTTTATCGACGCCCAGAATGCCGATATGGCCGCTGTGGTGGTGACCGCAAGAATTGATGCATCCGCTGATGTGTAAATCGATTTCGCCCAGATCAAACAACTCGTCCAAATCCTGGTAGCGCTCGCTGATAGCGGCGGAGACCGGCAGCGAACGCGCATTGGCTAAAGAGCAATAGTCGCCGCCAGGGCAGGCAATCATGTCGGTCAGCATGCGTATGTTTGGTTTGGCCAGTCCCAGAGCTTTGGCTTGCTCGTAAAGCGCGGGCAAGTCTTGTGCAGACACCCATGGCAACACCAGGTTTTGGTCATGGCTGACCCGCGCTTCACCGGAGGAGAAGCGATCCGCCAACACGGCGGCAGCGTCGAGTTGATCCGCAGTGGCGTCGCCGGGTGCTTGACCTAATCTTTTGAAAGAAAGGGTAACAACGCGCAAATGCGGGTCGCGGTGTGCCGCCACGTTTTGTTGCAACCAACGGGCGAAGTCTTTGTTCTGATCGGCTGCTTGAGTCAACTGCTGATGCACGGCTTCAGCCGACAAACTGTTTTGCGCTGCCAGAACAGGCGCAGCGAAGTTGGCTTTGACGCGGTCAAACTCGGCTTGCGTGATGGTGTGTGGTGCGCCGTCTTGCGTGAGGATGCGCTGGTACTCGGCTCGTACTTCCTGTATGTAACGCGGGCCTTCTGCTTTCACCAAAATTTTGATACGGGCTTTGTAAATATTGTCCCGACGGCCCCAGCGGTTGTAAACGCGCACCACGGCTTCCAAAAAGTTAAGTATCTGGTTCCAAGGCAGGAACTCGTAAATCACCGTACCGGTGATGGGTGTGCGGCCCATGCCACCGCCAACCATGACGCGAAACCCGACTTCGCCTGCTGCATTGCGTTGCATATGCAAACCTACATCGTGCCATGCGGTGGCGGCGCGGTCTTCCAAAGCGCCGCTGATGGCGATTTTGAATTTGCGCGGCAGAAATGCAAATTCAGGGTGCAGCGTGCTCCACTGGCGCAAAATTTCTGCGAACGGGCGCGGGTCCACAATTTCATCCACTGCCACACCGGCGCGTTCGTCGCTGGTGATATTGCGTATGCAGTTACCGCTGGTTTGAATACCGTGCATGTTCACGCTTGCCAACAAGTCCATCACATCGGCGCTTTTGTCCAGCGGAATCCAGTTGTATTGCAGGTTTTGACGGGTGGTGAAATGGGCGTAGTTTTTCGTCAAAGCCGGTGCGGGAATGCCGCCGATGGCGTCTTGCGTGGTTTGGGCGCGTTCGAACAAACCGGGCTCGGGCGTGTCGTAGTCGCGTGCAATGGTGGCCAGCACACGCAGTTGCGCACTGCTGAGTTCGCCGTAGGGCACAGCCACACGCAACATGGGTGCATAGCGTTGCACATACCAGCCGTTTTGCAAACGTAACGGACGGAATTCGTCGTCGCTTAAATGGCCACTGAGGTGGCGCTCTAACTGGTCGCGGTACTGAGCAGCGCGTTCGCGCACAAAGCGTTTATCGAAATCGGTGTATTGGTACATGGTGTGTCAGATCAAAATCAATTTGGTGCCGGCCCAAGCCAGCAAAACAGACAAGGCGGTGCGGATGAAACGCTCGGGTACTTTGGTGACCAGGTGCGAGCCCAACCAAATGCCGGGCAAGGAACCGATGAGCAACATGCCCAAAAGGCTCCAGTCCACCGTGCCGAGTGAGGCGTGACCTAAACCGGCAACCAGCGTGAGTGGCACGGCATACGCAATGTCGGCAGCAACGATGCGGGGCAAGGAAAGCTGCGGATAAAGCAGCATCAGCACTGTGACGCCAATCGCACCCGCGCCGACCGAAGTCAACGTCACCAACACACCAATGACAGCACCGAACACGATGGGCATCCAAGGGTGTGTGGTTATGTCCGCAGGTGACGGGTCAATGTCCTTTTCGCTATCCATGCGGCGCAGCGGGCCGCGAATCGCTTTGTAAAGCGTGGCTGCTGCTGTCAGCAACAAGGCAATGCCGAGCGTGAAGGTGATCGCGTGTTGCACCGTAGGGTTGGAGGTGCCGAAATGGTGCAACACCGCCAGTGTGACGGCGGCGGCCGGCACACTGCCAAAGCTGAGACTGAACACCACACGCCAGGGAATGATGCGTTGTCTGGCGAAATTGAGCAAGCCACCGAATTTGGTGGCTGCTGCAAAAAGCAAATCGGTGCCGACTGCAAACGCAGGCTTGATGCCGAATCCGAAGATCAGCAAAGGTGTCATCAAAGAGCCGCCGCCGACCCCTGTGAGTCCGACGATCAAGCCCACCACAAAACCGGCCAAGACAAAAGCAAAAGGTAAATTTTCCATAAGCCGCGAACTATAGGCATGAGATGCAAGCAAGCAAACTATTTTTTAGTTGGACGTATATGCAAATTCGATATAAGCACATTGGCATTCCGTCTAAATTGTGTAAGTGCAATGTTTCGACGCATCACGTGAGTTTCCCAAAGATTGCCAGAGCTGTTAACGGTGGGTTAGCTGCTGATGAAAATTCATGCGCCGTTCGAAAGGGCTGCGTTTATTTATGCGTTTTCTAAATCGCACTGCATGGCCTTGTACAGTGTTTCCGACTCGGCAGGTGGTTTTCCTTCTATGTGGTCGGCCAACCATTGAGCGCACAACAAGGCAGTCGTCAATCCTCGGGAGCCTAGGGCAGACAAGATATGCAAACCCGCCAAGCGTTGCGGATCCAAGGGGCCAACTTTGGGCAAGCGGTTGACGGACGCACAGCGCACGCCAACCCATGCATGCAGTTCGCTGTCGCTGTTCCATTGCGCATGCAATGCTTGCGCGGCTTGGGGCAATAACTGTGAAAGACGGTGTTGGTTGTGCGCATGGGCTTGTGCGCTTGCCACGGTGGATCCGTTGTTGCGCTCAAAGGTCGCGCCGCTGAACCAAGCTGTGCCGTTTGCGGTGGGCACATGTGCCACAAAGCTGCCATGTCCATTGACAGCAAAAGGCGGCAGTGGTTCGTGCACATGTGTATGCAAGCCCCATGACACTTGTCCGGAAATTGGGTGCAAGCCCATGTGGGGCTCATACAGAACTTGGTTAAAAAAATCTGGGGTTTGTGCTCCCGTGGCCAAGACAATATGTGGCGCGTTTTCGCTGGTGTAAGTGTGCGAGCTTCCCATGCTGGGGATGGAAATATGGTGCTTGATGCGCAATTGCCATTCACCAGTGGCAGGGCTTTTTTGCATGCTCTCTACTTCATGCAATCCCATGAAGTGGATGTTGTCATGGCTCAAAAGCGCACGTACCAGTGCCAAAGGTTTGATCCATGCGCCTTGTGGTTGCCACAGGTCTTGCGAGTTGTTGCTGTTCAAACCGGCGGCATTGAGTTGTTCAGCATTAGCCAGATGCACATGGGAAAACCACACACTGTCCTCGGTTGGTTCCTGCCAAGGCTTTTTCGGGTGGTCGGTTTCTACAAGCCGGCGTTCCAGCACACCAGTGGGCGACCAGTCTTGTCCTTCAATCAAATACTTTCGTGCAAACGCCAGCGTGTAGCTCATGCCTGCCCGTGTCAACTGGGACAACAGGTTGTTGTCTGGCGATGCATGGCAAGACACCACGCCAAGCGGGACGCCAGACGCAGCAGCACAGGGCTCAGGGGCAATATCCAGGACTTTGACTTGCCAACTACGGTCGGCCAAGGCGCGTGCGCAGGCGGCACCTGCAATGCCCGCCCCAATGACGATACAACGCTTGTCAGCTTCCATCGCTTCGAAAAAAATCAGGCAGCAGGCGGAGGCACGTAGCCTTGTGCAGCATCGGCGCCATCGCCGAAGAAATGGTTTTCCATTTGACGGGCCAGGTATTGGCGTGCGCGTAAATCGGCAAGGTTCAAGCGGTTTTCATTCACCAGCATGGTTTGGTGTTTCAGCCACGCGGCCCAAGCATCCTTGCTGACGTTTTCCCAAATGCGTTTGCCCAACTCGCCAGGGTAGGGCGCGAAATCCAAGCCTTCGGCTTCTTTTTCAAGTTTGATGCAGTGAACGGTGCGTGCCATGAAATTCCTCGCGTGTGTCAGACAAAGCTGTGACTGTAGCAAGCTTTGAATCCCCTGCTGCCAGTCACCCATCAGACCAAATACCATGCGCTTGTTTCGAAACTGGCTAGACTTACTCGCATACTAGGAATTTTGTATGGTCGCGCCTTTGAAATTTTTGAACCTGATAACCGCTCGGCAGGCTTGGGCCTTGTTGCTTTTGGCTTGTATCGGGCCACTGGGCTTTGCCTTGTATTTGCAGCATGTGGTCGGCTTGGAGCCTTGCCCCATGTGTATCGTGCAACGCTATGCGATGACGGTCGTTGCCTTGATCGCTTTGATTGGGTGGGTGGTCACCCATCAAAGAGCAGGGCAGGTATTGGTGGCAGTTGGTGTGCTCACCGCAGGCTTTGGCGCATTTGTTGCTGCGCGGCAGTCTTGGTTGCAGTGGTACCCGCCAAACATTGTCAGTTGCGGACGGGATTTCTACGGCATGATCGAAGCGTTTTCTCTGCAGCGCACCATTCCGCTGATCTTCAGGGGCAGTGGTGACTGCACCAAAATTGATTGGACATTTTTAGGTGGCTCGATCGCCAACTGGACCTTTGTGGTGTTTCTTGCCATGGGGCTTTGGTTGGTTGCCGTGGTTTGGCGCAAATTGGGCCAGCACACCCAAGCCGCCAATGACGACCATTTTCAACCATCAGCCTAAACCACCCTGATGAAGCGCCTCAGTTCAAAGGCAGGCGTTTGACCAGCACCACACTTTTACGGTCCGGGCTGTATTTGCCCAATCGCGCTTGCGGCAGCCAGTCGATAGGCACTTGCACAAAGCCACGTTTTAAAAACCAGTGCATGGTGCGCGTGGTCAGCACAAAAATACTTTCTACCCCAAGGTGACGGGCGCGCTGCTCGATGCGACGCAGAATTTTTTCGCCGTCCCCCTGTCCTTGAGAATGAGGCGACACGGTCAGAGCCGCCATTTCGGCGGTTTTGTTTTCAGGATATGGATAGAGGGCAGCGCATCCAAAGATCACGCTATCGTGTTCAATAACCGTGTAGTTACCGATGTCGCGTTCTATTTCGGTGCGTTCACGGCGCACCAGGGTGCCGTCGTTCTCCAACGGCTCGATCAATTGCAAAATGCCGCCTAAATCGTCCGGTGTGGCCTCGCGCAAACTTTCCAGCCGCTCATCAACCCCCATGGTGCCAATGCCGTCGTGCACATAAATTTCCAGCAGCAACACGCCGTCCACCGCGAACGGCAGGATGTGGCTGCGTTCCACACCCGCTTTGCAGGCCTTCACGCAATGCTGCAAATAAAAACCAATATCGGTGGGCTGCGTGGCCGAGGGCTCTTTGGCTAGCAAGGCTTCGGCCACATCCAGTGGCATTTCCGTGTCAATCGGGTTGTCTTCGCTCTCGGGTTCATGGGGTCGGACACGAATGCCGGGCACTTCGGCGACAAAGATGAGTTTGTCGGCGTGCAAGGCGATGGCCACCGAGGTGGCCACTTCTTCCATGGTCAGGTTGAAAGCTTCGCCCGTGGGTGAGAAGCCAAACGGCGAGATCAACACCATGGCGTCGAGGTTCAGAATTTGGCTGATGCCGGACACGTCGACTTTGCGCACCATGCCCGAGTGTTGGAAGTCCACGCCATCGACGATGCCCACCGGTTTGGCGGTGATGAAATTGCCCGAGATGACGCGCACCGTGGCACCGGCCATGGGCGTGTTGGGCAGGCCTTGGCTGAAGGCTGCTTCAATTTCATAGCGCAGTTGGCCTGCGGCTTCTTGGGCGCAATC
>CAMDXA010000032.1 GCA_945878065.1 Bordetella parapertussis
CCCAATTGTTCAGACGGAAACAGGATTGGGTTGATGCTGCCGCCCGAGGCTTTTTTCAAGCTCTCTACCCAAGTTTGTAGGGCGGGGTTCAGGGCATGTTGCGCGGGGACCCACGTGGACACACGCATTTGTTGGACTTTGTCTTGCGCAGTTGCTGTCTTGTGCAGACCAAGCAAGCAGATAAACAGAAGACTTAAATGCAGAAGCGAGGATGTCAGGTTTTTTTTCATGGCACAGTGCAACAAGGGTTGGCAACAAGCTGTTGAGGATAACCCAGCCTATGTGGGGTGCTTATCGGTATCTGCCCTTGTACAGCGCGTTATCAATCGGCTTTGCTGCGACCGGCAGAACGTATGAAACGCAGCGGTTGTTCCAGTGGTGCGCGCTTGGCCACCCCCAGGGCTTGCAACTTGCTATCCAAGGCCAATCCGGCCTCGTCGGTCAATGCAGCCTCGCGCGATTGGCGCACTGCATCTGCACGCCACTGAGGCGACGGGTTGACGCTCGCAGGTGCCAAGTGTTTCAGTATGTGTTGCAGATTGCGTTTGGCGCGTTCGTTGGTGCTGCCGTAGCCTTTGATCAATCTGCCGCACATGGCTAACTGCAAGCCCAGCCCATGGTCTTCACGCAAGCCGGTGCACACGGCATCCAGCCATTGCTCTATGTCGCGTTGTTCCACGGCGAAGCGGCTGCCCAATGGACGCAGCCATTTCAACCCGGCAAGCATTCGCAGCGCCAGCATGCCGCCCACAGAATGAGAACCGATTTTCAAAGCCAGCGCCAAAGGCTCGCGGCCTTTCAACACACGCGCTTTGTCAAAGCGCAGCACAGGCGCGGCCAGCCAAGCGGGCAGCAGCGCAGCGAACTCGGGCACGCCGGGTTTGAAATGCTCATACACGCGCAACAGTTCGCCGTCTTGTTGCTTGACTTCCAGTGCCACACGTTGTCTGCGGCTGGCGCGGCTTTTCAAATCTGCGACACGCACGATGTCATCAAACGCCATCCACAAGGCCAGCCATCGCGCGGCTTCGCGGCTGGCTGAGTAGCCGTTGACATGCGTCGGGTCAAATGCGTTTTCCGCATCCAGCACTTGCTGCAAGCGCTGCACGTAACGCATGGCGTAATTGCGGTGTTGGTAATCGCACAGGCGGGCAAAACCCAAAGCGGCGAGTTCTTTCACAGCGGCGGGAAAAACGGTGAGCGCAGGCTCTTCATCTAAAGGCAAAGGCTTCTTGCTGACATCGTCATCCGTCAGCATGGCTTGCACGGTTTGCGTGTTGTGTACCCGTTCATAAGCAGCTGCAAAACCGCGCAAGCTGGCGGCACTGCTGCCACCTGTGCCAATCGTCGCTTCGTAATGTTCGCGCGACATGGGGAATATTCCGCTGGCCGCGATCACACCCAGCATGACCGCGCTGACCATGGTGCCTTGCTCTTTGGCCATGACGGAAAAATCCCAAACTTGGGATTCGTGCGAAAACTGTTTCACCAGATCCAGCAAGGGCTGCACAACTAATCGACCGTCGCCCATGGGCATGCGCTCAAGCGTGGTCAAACTGCGCGATGAAGAACTGAAGACACGGGTGCGGTCCGCTGACACCATGCCCAGCGAGATTTGCCGCGCGGTTTCCAGCAACTCGGTAGACACCAAAGCGTCTAAGGCACCCGGTACGGGGTTCAAGCTGAACACCGGTTGTTTGCCGTTCAATTCAGTCAAGGGTGTTGGTAGCACTTCAATGTAATAGGTGGTGGCACCGGTGCGCTGCGCCACGCCGGGTATGGACGTGCTTTGCGCCGGGTAGCCCGCACGCCGTGCCGTGTCCATCAGCCATTCGCTGAGCACACCGCCGCCTTCGCCGCCCAACGCACACACCAACACACTGATGGGCTGTGTCATACGGTTTGCATGGCGCGTACCAGCCTCGTTTGCAAAGCCGCCCACAGGCTTTCAAACAGCCCCGGGTTTTGAATGATTTCCGCGCGGTAAAAACTCGGGCACAAGGTGGCCGCGTGTGCGTTCTCCCCGCACAAACCGCAGCCGACACAGCCATCAATGACGGTGGCCACGGGGTCGACTTTCAGCGGGTCCGGGTTGTCTTTGAGGGTGAGTGTGGGGCAACCGGACAAGCGTATGCAGGCATGGTCGCCGTTGCACACATCTTCATCCACGCTGTATTTCACGCGCACCACGCGCTTGCCTTTTTTCAGCAGCGATTGGATCCAGGGTTTGATGCGACGCTGGCGCTCAAGCTGGCATTCGCCCTCGGCGATGATGACTTTCAAGCCGTTGAACTCAGACGTGAACGCTTCTTTGAGCAAAGCTTTGACGTTCGCCACTTCATAGGTGTGCACGGTTTTCAACCATTGCACGCCCAAGCCTTGCAATGTGGATTCGATGGTCATGTTGGTGTGCGACAAGCTCGTATGCTTATCGCTAGCAGCTTGCTTTTCTGCTTCCATCGGTGTCGAGATGATGTCTTGCGTGCCGGTGGCCGAGGTGTAGCCGTTTTTGAAAATCAACAACACCGCGTCATCGCCGTTGAATAACGCACTTTGCACACCCGTGAGCAAACCGTTGTGCCAGAAACCACCGTCACCCATGATGGCCAGTGTGCGCCTTTGCATCATCGGCGATACACCGGCGCGGCTGGCCAGGCTCATGCCGTAACCCAGTATTGAATGCCCGGTGGAAAACGGCTCAAACGTGCCCAAGGCGTGGCAGCCGATGTCGGCGGCGATATGTAAGTCGCCGATTTCTTGTTGCACCAGTTTCAACGCAGAAAACACCGGACGCTCCGGACAGCCTATGCAAAAGCCGGGAGGACGTGCGGGCAAGGCCTGACCGAGTGCATTGGCGACATCGGCGCGGCGTTGCTGTAAATCTTTGGACCACTGCTGCGCGGCTTTGGCGTTGTCGGCGGACACATATTGCGCGATGAAAGGAGACAGCCCAGAAGTGATGGCTTCAACGTTGTATTCACCCGCGCCGGGTAACAGGTCTTTGCCGTGCAAGGGTGTGTTGATGCCACGTCGTCGCAGTTGCGTGGCGATGTCTTGTTCGATGTACTCGGGCTGGCCTTCTTCCACCACCAGCACCGCTCGTTTGCCTTGGCAAAAGTCAATGATCTGATCCGGCACCAGCGGGTAGGTGACGTTCAGCACCAGCATGGGAATGTCGCATTCGCCGAAGGCGTTGGCCAGCCCCAGCAATTGCAGGCTGCGCAGCAAGCTGTTGTACAAACCGCCTTGCACGATCAAGCCCAGATCCGCGTGTTGATTGCCCGGCATCAACTCGTTCAAACCGTGCTTGACGATGTACTCACGCGCCGCCGGAATGCGTTCTTCGAGCTTGCGCTTTTCTTGTTTGAAGGTGACTGGTGGGTGCGCCAGCCGCATGTAATCGAACTTGGCCGGTTCGGCCATGAGGTGACGCGTGGACACCGCCGGTGCGCGGTTGGTTTTGGCGACAAAGCTGCCGCGCACATGGCAGGCGCGTATGCGTAACTCCAATATGCAAGGCATGTTCGATGCTTCGGACAGCGCGAAACCGTGTTCCACCATGTCAACCATGCGCGTCAGGTCGGGGCGCGGGTCCAGCAAACACAGCGTGCTTTTCAGCGCATACGCATGCGTGCGTTCTTGTATGACGGATGCGCCTTCGCCATAGTCTTCGCCGACCACAATCAACGCGCCGCCGACCACGCCGGGCGAAGCCAAATTCGACAAAGCATCACTGGCCACGTTGGTACCGACAATGGATTTCCAAGTGACCGCGCCGCGCAAGGGGTAGTGGATGCTGGCGCCAAGCATGGCCGCAGCCGAGGCTTCGTTGGAACAGGCTTCGACATGCACACCGAGCTCTTGCATCAGCGGTTTGGCCTGCACCATCACATCCAGCAAATGCGACACCGGTGCGCCTTGGTAACCGCCAACGTAAGCCACGCCCGATTGCAACAAGGCTTTGGTGACCGCCAATATGCCTTCGCCGTGAAAACGCTCGCCATCCTTTAAGCGCAGTGACTTGATTTCTTCAACAAATGAAACTTCCAAACCCTGGCTCCCTGTGGACAACAGATTGCATGGACGACATGCAGCAGCGACCGATCATAGAAGACACGGCTGCGTGTTAGATTTGCCGCATGACTTCTTCACTTGACAACACACCACCCCGATTGACTTCCTTGGCCCACGGCGGCGGCTGCGGCTGCAAGATCGCGCCCGGCGTGCTGCGCGACATCCTCTCGAACATGAAAGGCTTCGCGCTACCGCCCCAATTGCTGGTCGGCATTGACACCTCGGACGATGCGGCCGTGTATTTGCTCAATGACCAACAAGCGCTGATTGCCACCACAGATTTTTTCATGCCGGTGGTCGACGACCCGTTTGACTTCGGCCGCATCGCCGCGACCAATGCCATCAGCGACGTCTACGCCATGGGAGGTACGCCTATTTTTGCTTTGGCGCTGGTCGGTATGCCCATCAGTGTGCTGAGCACAGACACCATTGGCCAGATATTGGCGGGCGGACAAAGCGTGTGTCAGGCCGCAGGCATTCCGATCGCAGGCGGCCACAGCATCGATTCGGTGGAACCGATTTACGGTTTGGTGGTGTTGGGCTTGGCGCACCCGAGCCGTATCAAGCGCAATGCGTCTGCGCAGGCAGGTGACGTGTTGGTGTTGGGCAAACCGCTGGGCGTGGGCATACTGTCAGCCGCTTTGAAAAAAGAACAGCTGTCAGCCCAAGGCTATGCGCAAATGATTGCCACAACGACGCGCTTGAACACGCCCGGCCCGGAGCTGGCAGCGATAGACGGCGTGCATGCCATGACCGATGTCACCGGTTTTGGCTTGGCCGGTCATGCGCTGGAGATGGCGCGTGGCTCGGGCTTCGATGTACATATTGATTGGTCAACCGTGCCCCTGCTGGACGGCGTGCGTGAATTGGCGCAGCAAGGCCATATCACCGGCGCGTCAACGCGTAACTGGAGCGGCTATGGCGCGGACGTGAAACTGCCCGCCAGCGGTTTTGATGCGATTGATCAGGCTTTGCTGAGTGACCCGCAAACCAGCGGCGGCTTGCTGGTCAGTTGTGCGCCTGAATCACTTGACGCAGTGATGGCCGTGTTTGAACGGCACGGGTTTGCGCAGGCGGCAGTGGTGGGGCAGGTGACCCCTCAAACAGGTGAACGCCCGGGCTTAAAAGTGTCCAATTAACTATTCATAAAAATTCGTAAGCCATTGAAAATATTGATAAAATGTAAATTTTATCTATTCAGAAATCTATTCAATGGACAGTCTTTCCGAAATCGCTGAGCGTGTACTCCACGTGCTGCACCAAGTAGGTGGTGTTGGCACCAGCACAGAGTTGCAAACCCGTTTGGGCTTGAGTCAGCCAACGGTGTCCCGCGCCTTGTCTGCGTTGGTCAAAAAAGGCCGCTTGCTCAAAGTCGGCGCTGCGCGGTCGCAGCAATACCTGTTGCCGCGCCATATTGAAGGCGTGGGCTCGCAAATTGGCATGGTTCGCGTGGACACACAAGGGAGTGTCAGTCCGTTTGCCCGCATGGTGGCGCTGCCGGGCGGGCGTTTCTGGGTCAACGAAGCCGATGGCCTGACCCAAATACACGATGGTTTGCCTTGGTTTTTGGACGATATGCGACCGCAAGGCTTCATGGGACAGACTTTTGTGCAAAACCACCCCGAGTTATCTTTGCCTGCCGATTTGCGCCATTGGAACGACGATCACGCGCTCAAAGCCATGGTGCTGGCCGGGGACGATTTGCCGGGCAATTTGATCGTGGGCGAGCAAGCCTTGGCCAGCTATCTCAGCGGGGTCAGACAAACCGCCGTGGTGCAACAACCCGAGGTGGACTATCCCCGATTGGCCATGCTCGCCATGCAAGGCGCGCAACCGGGTTCATCGGCGGGTGGCGAACAGCCGAAGTTTTCCGCTTTGGTAAACGGACAGGCCATGCTGGTCAAGTTTTCCCCGTCGGGCGATGCGCCCGGGGATGAACGCAGCCGTGACTTGCTGGTGTGCGAGCACATTGCGTTGCAGACTTTAGCGGCAGCGGGATTGCCAGCCGCTGACTCGCAGATCGTGATCGCAGGCGGGCGTGTGTTTTTGCAGTCACGGCGATTTGACAGAACAGACAAAGGCCGCATCGGCATGGTGTCGCTGCTGGTGTACGACGCCCAGTATGTGGGTGAAATGGATAACTGGTCAGCAACAGCACAGCGTATGGCGGCGCGCCAATTGATGACCTCGCAAGACGCTCAACAACTGCAATTGCTGGAAGCCTACGGCTTGTTGATTGCCAATACCGACAGGCATTACGGCAATATTTCGTTTTTGCTGGAGGACGACGATTGGCGCTTATCGCCTACCTACGACATGTTGCCGATGTTGTATGCGCCTGTGAAAGGTGAATTGGTAGAGCGAGATTTTGCTGCCCGGAAATTACAACCGACCTCCCAAACCCTGACGGTGTGGCCGCAAGCCAAGCAACTGGCGCAACAGTTTTGGCAAAGCGTTGCCGCCGATACGCGCGTGTCGGACGCTTTTAAAGTCTTGGCTCAGGCGAATGCAGATGTGGTGGCCAAGCTGTGAGGCTGTTCAGTCCGCATACCCGGGATTGACCCGGTCCAGCACCCGCATCATGGCTGCGAAATACAAGTGTTCACGCTCGGAGACAGGGTGGCGGTCGTTCGGTGAGCGTTGCAGCACTTCGGCCACCACTTGCTCGCTCATGACTTCCAGCGTTTCGCCGGTGCTCATGGCCAGCACTTGGGTTTGGCAGGCTTTTTCCAATTTGTACAAACGGCGGTAAGCCTGAGCCACGGTGTTGCCGACCGTCACCACACCATGGTTTTTCAGAAACATGACTTGTTTGTCTTGTAGCAATGCAGCGAGTCGTTCGCCTTCGTCCATGGTCTTGGCCAGACCCGTGTAATGGTCGTCATACGCGATGCGGTTGTGGAAAAACGCAGCGGTTTGGCTGGCGGCAAGCAGCCGGTTGTTTTTCAACATATTGAGTGCCGTGGCCCAAGGCTGGTGGGTGTGCAACACCACCTTGGCGCCGGTGATGCGGTGCAGCGGAGCGTGAATGCATTGGGCTGAAAGTTCGACCACGCCGTGGCCTTCCAGCGTTTCACCCGCATCGTTGAACACAAGCATGTCGCTGGCGCGTGCCTCGGACCAGTGCAGGCCGTAGGGCAACAGTAAATACTGGTCGGTGCGCCCGGGCACGATCATGGTGAAGTGGTTGTCTATGCCTTCTTCCAAGCCATCGAGCACCGCCAATCGCAGCGCGGCGGCCAGATGCACTTTGGCTTGCCACACAGGGTCAACAGCAGCGGAGGTGGGCAGGGTGTGAACAGACATGGGCGACTTTCAGGTATTGCCAAACAGATGTCGAGAATAACTGAAATTATTTTTTTCGCCACGGTGGCGCGCTGGCGTGGCGGTCATTGGCCTCTTGCGCACGCAAGGCGGCGTCGTAAGCACTTTGCGCCCAAGCTGCGGCGAGTTCGCGGTCATCCAACATGACATCCGGGGCGCTCCAATAAGACAGTTGCACTTGCTTGCCGCGTTGCACAAAGCCAAAGGCTTGGCAGCCTTGGTCGGTGAATTGAGAGCGGTTGTGCGCATCGGTTTTCAAATACAAACGGCCTTGCGCGTAAAGCCCAAACATCAAACCATCCCGGTAAATACCATGGGCCCCGAACATGCGGCGGGTGGTGATCTGGCCGAAACCGGCGAACACCTCGTGCAGAAATTCGATGAAGTCGCTCATGTCGGCTGTCGGTGGGGCGATGTAAAACGAAAAGCATGCATGAAGCATTATTCATGGTTGGGCGCGGAAATAAAAAAGCCACGCTGTGCGTGGCTTTTTGTAAAGCTGGAAAAAATCAGAACTTGAACACCACGCCGACGCTGCCCACAGTAGCAGAGGGGGTGAAATCATAACTATTTGAACCTTTTTTATAGTTGAATTTGCTGTAATTCACTTGTTTGATTTCGGTTTCCAAAAAAGTGGTTTTGTTGATCTCTGTGCGTAAGCCTGCACCATAGCCGAAACCAGACACCGATTTATTAAATTTTAAATCAGACGAAGATGAATCAAACTTTCCAGCTTCGTAAGACAGTTTCACATAGGCCAGTGTTTTGTCATTCAGCATCATGCCAGGTGCAGCAGATAAAGACCAAGAATTTTTAATTTTTGCATTCTCACCATTTAACTTAGCCACTGATAACTCTGTGGCGTTGTAATTGATACCTAGCAAAACCAACGCATCGTTACCCATGTCAAACCCATAGCCACCGTGCAATCTGAATCCTAAGGATGACCCACCCAAAATGGATTCTTTTTCGCCAATTTTTTGATATTTTGTCGATCCTCCATTCATAGTGACACTGGCCCCCGCCTCTGGCCCTGCAAAATTACCAGCCATGGAAGCCGTGGACACCAGCGCCAAGCCGAGTAGCGAAGTTTTTAGTAAAGCATTCATTTGGAAGTTCCCTTTGGTTAAAAAGAAATCATTTTCCAAAGAATGAATATTTAATCAACCCATAAAGTATTCATAAATGCACGAATACCACTGAAAACGTACTGGAATTGAATAAAAAACCACAAACAGCAGCCTAGGCCTTGTGCTCCGCCTTGTCCGCCAGCGCCTTTTCCGCCTCCACCTTCAGCGCAAACTCGGCCCGCAAAGCACGCAGTTTTTCGCGCGGGTCTTCGCGGGTCGTGGCTTGTTCCAGCGACATCTCGGCAATGAAGCGGCTGGGCATGGCGTTCACCATCTCGCGGCCTTTTTTGCGCCGCTTGCTCCAACTCACCACCAGGCTGCGCTGCGCACGGGTGATGCCCACATACATCAGTCGGCGCTCTTCTTGGATGCGGGTCAGGTTCATCGCGTCTTGTTGCAGGCTGACGCCGTCTTCTTCGGGTTTGAACGGCAGCAGGCCTTCATTCACCCCGGCCAACACCACATGCGGCCACTCCAGACCTTTGGCCGCATGC
The DNA here is from genome assembly GCA_945878065.1 of Bordetella parapertussis. Classification (GTDB taxonomy): domain Bacteria; phylum Pseudomonadota; class Gammaproteobacteria; order Burkholderiales; family Burkholderiaceae_C; genus Limnohabitans; species Limnohabitans parapertussis_B. Next base: position 9,023 of record CAMDXA010000032.1, read on the forward strand.
AAAGTGGACAAGGTGACCACGTCCTGGTCTTTCTCGCGCTCGCTCAAGGTGGACAACAGCGCGATGGTTTGCGCGACTTCCAACAGCGATTTACTTTCACTGGCCAGGCTGACCCCGGCGGTGTCGTCTATTTCGCCGCCGCAGCGCTTGGCCATCCAGTCGACAAAATCCAGCACATTCGTCCAACGCGCCGCCGCCAGTTTTTCGCTGTCTTCACCGTCGTACAAATGCTTTTCGTAATCAATGTCTTTCAGCCATTGCAGCAGCAGTGCCAGCGCGGCTTCACTGCCTTGCGTGTGTTTGGCGCGGTATTGCAAATCGTTGACTTCATTGCCAAAGGCTTGCAAGCTTCCCACCGCTTTGGCCGGCAGTGCCGCACCCAGCGAATGGCTGAACACCGCTTCGAACATGCTGATCCGGTATTGCGTCGCAAACTCGCCCAACTTTTGCAGCGTGGTGTGGCCGATGCCGCGCTTGGGCGTGGTGACGCAGCGCAAAAACGCCGGGTCGTCGTCGTTGTTCACCCACAGGCGCAACCAGGCGCACAGGTCACGGATTTCGGCGCGGTCAAAAAAACTTTGTCCACCAGACACTTTGTAGGGAATCGCGGCTTTGCGAAAGGCTTTTTCCAACACACGTGACTGGTGGTTGGCGCGGTACAGCACGGCGAAATGTTTCCAGTCGCGCCATTGGCCCAAACCCACGCCGGTGTCGTTGCCCGCTCTCAAACTTTGTATGCGCAGCACGATGCGCTCGGCCTCGTGTTCTTCGTTGTCCGCGTCTGACAAACGCACCGGTTCGCCCGCGCCGAGTTCAGAGAACAGTTTTTTCGGATAGAGCTTGGGGTTGGGGCCGATGACGTTGTTCGCCGCTTGAAGAATAGCCCCGGTGGAGCGGTAGTTTTGTTCCAGCTTCACCACTTTGAGTTGCGGAAATTCGATCGGCAGCTTTTGCAAATTGTCCAAAGTGGCACCGCGCCAGCCGTAGATGGACTGGTCATCGTCGCCCACCGCGGTGAAGCGGGCGCGCTCGCCGACCAGCAGTTTGAGCATTTCATACTGAGTGGCGTTGGTGTCTTGGTACTCGTCCACCAGCACATGGCCCATTTGCTGTTGCCATTGCAGGCGCACGTCCTCGTGTTGTTGCAGCAGTTTCAGTGGCAGGCCGATCAAGTCGTCAAAATCCACGCTTTGGTAAGCCGTCAGGCGTTCTTCGTAACGCGCCATGATGCGTGCGGTGATGCGTTCGTTGTCTGTCGTGGCTTGGGCATCGGCCATGGCGGCATTCAAGCCTTGGTTTTTCCACAGACTGATCGCCCATTGCCATTGACGCGCCGTGGCCAGGTCAGAGCTGCCCCCGGCGTCTTTCAAGATCGAGGTCACGTCGTCGGTGTCCAAGATGCTGAAGTTTTTCTTTAACCCCAGCGCGTCGCCGTTTTGCCGTAACATGCGCACGCCTAGAGCGTGGAAAGTGCAAATCAACACTTTTTGTGCTTCGCGCCCCACCAGCTGCTTGGCGCGTTCGCGCATTTCAGCCGCGGCTTTGTTGGTGAAGGTGATGGCGGCGATGCGCTCAGGCTCCAGCCCCAGTTGAATCAGGTGCGCGATTTTGTGCGTGATGACGCGGGTTTTGCCGGAACCGGCACCGGCCAGCACCAGACACGGGCCTTGCACATGGTGGACCGCTTCGAGCTGAGGAAGATTGAGTGAAGCAGACATGCAGGTGACAGACAGGGGCGCGTGACAGGCAAAGCCAGTGATCATAGCGATGACAATCAGGGCCATGCTCAATATTTTGTCGGTGACATTTCCCTTTTTTGCCTTGGTCTTGGCCGGTTATGTGGCCGCGCGGCGGGGCTGGCTGCCGCTGGCCGCGATTCCCGGACTCAATAGCTTTGTGTTGTATTTCGCCCTGCCGTGCATGTTGTTTCAGTTCGGTTCAAGCACGCCCATGACACAGTTGTTTGACCCGGCCGTGGCATTCCTGTACCTGGTGTGCGCCGTTGCTATGTTGTGCCTCGGCCTAGGTGTGCTGCGCCGACGCGGGCTCAATTGGAACGATTCAGCCTTTGGCACGATGGTGATGGCGTTTCCCAACACGGGTTACATGGGCCTGCCGCTGCTGTTGAATCTGCTGGGTCCTGCCGCGGTGGGTAGCGCCATCGTCACCATCTTGGTCGATGTGTTTTTCACCAGTTCGGTGTGCATCGCCATGTCCCGCATGGACCATGCGCAGCACCATGGTGTTCGCAGCGCAGGATGGCAAGCGTTAAAAAGTGTGGTCAGTATTCCATTGACCTGGGCCATAGGATTGGGTGCTTTGTTTTCTGCGAATGCATGGGTGTTGCCCTCGATGCTTTCGCAGACCGTGGCACTGATGGCGGCGGCCGCACCGCCGGTTGCCTTGTTCACGATCGGGGCGGTGTTGGTGCGCCCGAGCCAGTCTGCCGCAGGCACAGATTCGCATTGGCGCCATGGCGGGCCAGAACTGTCGATGACTTTGACGAAATTGCTGTTACATCCTTTGCTGGCGGCAGGCGTTGGTTGGCTGTTGCAACAAGCGGGTGTGCCTTTGTCTGACGAGGCATGGTTGGCGGTGGTGCTGGTGGCCGCGTTGCCCAGCGCCAGTAACAGCGCATTGCTGGCTGAACGGTTCACTGCGGACAGTGGCCGCATCACGCGGGTGATATTGCTGACCACGGTGTTGGCGTTTCCCAGCTTTTCCGCGTGGGTGACTTTTTTCAAGCCCTGATGTCAGATCACCAACGGGTCGACATCAATCGCCCACCGGATCACAGACTTGTGCTGGTCGCGCAAGCCTTGCAAATCCTGTTGCCAATGGCTTAAAAATTGTTGCAATGCAGGACGTGAATGCGATTCCAACAACATTTGCGCCCGCTCGACATTGGCGACCCGTTGCAAACCCATGGGCACGGCGGGGTAGACCGTGACGACTTGGGATTGGGATGACAACCATTGCTGCCCCACTTTTCTGGCGGCATTTAAAAAGGCTTGTGCCCCTTCTTGCGTGCGCGCTTCAGCCCGCAGCAATGCCTGAAAGCTAAAGGGCGGCAAACCCGCTTGCCTGCGCTCGGTCAGTTGTTGTTCGGCAAACCCGGCGACATCGTGGTGCTTGAGGCATTCAAACAAAGGGTGCGCGGGATGAAAAGTTTGTACCCACATTTCGCAGCCATGGACTTGCGACAAGTCGGCGTCTCTGCCCGCCCGCCCGGCGGCTTGTGACAACAGGGCAAACAAGCGTTCGGGTGCGCGGAAATCGGCACTGAACAAAGCGCCGTCGGGGTTGAGTGCCGCCACCAAAGTTACGCGTCGAAAGTCGTGGCCTTTGGCGACCATTTGCGTGCCCACCAGCACATCCACATCGCCGTCATGCACCTGTGCGAGTTGTCGTTCTAACTCGCCTTTGCCGCGGGTTGAATCGGCGTCAATGCGCGCAATCCGCACAGGCGTTCCGTCCTGGCGACGTTGGTCGTGCAACAACTCGGCCAAATGCTCTTCGATTTTTTCTGTGCCATGGCCCAAGGCCCCAATGTCTTGGTTGCCGCAAGCCGGACAAGCACGCGGCACCGATTGGCTCAAGCTGCAATGGTGGCAGCGCAGACTGCGGTCAGATTTGTGAAACACGCGAAAAGCACTGCAATGCGGGCATTCGCTTTTCCAGCCGCAAGCCGTGCAATGCAATACCGGTGCATAGCCGCGCCGGTTGAGCAGCACCAACACTTGTTCACCCCTGCCCAAGCGCTCGCGCATGGCGGCCAGCAAGGGAGCAGACACCAGCGTGCGACGCGGTTGTTTGCCCATGTCAACCCGACGCAATTGCGGCAAGCTGCCTTGCCCGATACGGCTGGGCATGGACAAGCGCACATAGCGCGGTGTGTCTTGGCCATCCACAGGGGCGCGGCTGTGGTGCCAGCTCTCCAGCGACGGCGTGGCTGATCCCAATATCACCTGGGCCGATTGCAAACGGCCTCGGTACACCGCCAAATCGCGCGCTGAATAACGTGCGCCTTCTTGTTGTTTGTAGCTGGGGTCGTGCTCTTCATCCACCACGATCAGTTTCAAGTGCGGCACCGACGCCAACACCGCCAGACGCGTGCCCAGCACCAGCCGTGCTTGACCGGTATGCGCCGACAACCAACTGTTGAGACGTTGTGCCGGCGTCATGCCGCTGTGCATGGACACGATCGCGTGGTCACCCAGCGCTGCAAAACGCTGGCGCACCCGTTCTTCGAGTTGCGGGGTGAGGTTGATTTCCGGCACCAGCATCATCACTTGCGCCTGCGGGTCCATGGCCATCACCTGTGCTGCGCGGCGCAAATACACCTCGGTTTTGCCACTGCCGGTGTTGCCGTGCAACAAGAAAGTGCCAGACCCCGTGGCCAACTGTTGCAGCACTTGGCTTTGTTCCGCCGTCAGTTCTGGCAGCAAAGCATCGGGGTTATGCGGGGCGATTACAGCGGCTGCTTTGGCGCGCTTATCTAGCTTGCGCAACAGCTGTTGGCGGCTCAGATCGCGCAACGAAGGCGGCAGGCTGCCCAAAGCGAATTCACCCACCGAACGCTGGTAGTACGCCGCTGCAAACGCCATCAATTCCAGCCAATGTGTGTCGAGTGCCGCGATATCGGTCAGTGCTTCGTGCACAGGCTTGATCTGCGCCAAAGGCGGGGCAGCGGGCTCGCCTGGCCACACCAACCCCAAGGTATCGCGTGAACCCAATGGCACGCGCACCAGCGTGCCGGGAGGCAAATGTTGCGCAGATTCGTAAACCAGTGGCCCGCTTAAACGGCTGTGTGCAGGCGTGGCCACCAACACTTGCAAAAGTGCGGGCATGTCAAGACCCCATTTGCACGAGGATATTCAGAGAAAACTTCATATACCGGCCTAAGTGGTTGATTGACAAAGGATTTGAAAACGATCCAAAATTTCTGTGGATAACTTTGTTGACAGCTTGTCAGAGCGGTTCAGAAAGCCCGATATATCAAGGCTTTGAACACAATGCCCGAAAAATTGGCAGCCTATTGATTCGTTCAAAATCAAGGGCTTACAAAAAAACAAAGCGATTGAATATTTATTTTCTGATGTAAGACCTTGGTATTGGAAGAAATAAATTTTTGTGCATAAGTACGCTTGACACCTGCAAAAGTAGTCATTGCCGGATCATTGATTCGCCGAACGCATGGCCTTGGAATGGCTGTGTACCGCGTCCACCAGCGCACTGACATGCTCCGGCGGGGTGAACTGGCTGATGCCGTGGCCCAGGTTGAATATGTGGGTCGGGCCGGTGGTTGTGGTGTCGGTGTGCGGTTTGCCAAAGCTGTCCAGCACCCGGTGCACCTCGGTGGCGATGTGTTGGGGCGGTGCAAACAAAATGTTGGGATCGATATTGCCTTGCAAGGCCTTGCCCGGTCCGCCGGGCTGGCCGCCGACCAGCTGGCGCGCTGTGCCCAGGTTCATGGTCCAGTCCAGACCTAAGACTTCGCAATCCAGGTGTTTCATCTCGGGCAGCCACAAGCCGCCGCCCTTGGTGAACACAATGCGCGGGATGATGTTGCCGTCGTGGCTGCGCTTGAGTTGCGCCAGCACGCGCTCGGTGTAAGCCAGGCTGAACTGTTGGAAGGCGCCGTCAGCCAGCACGCCGCCCCAGCTGTCAAACACCATGACGGCTTGGGCGCCGGCGTCGATTTGTGCATTCAAATAAGCGGCGACCGAATCGGCGTTGATCGCCAGAATGCGGTGCATCAGGTCCGGGCGGCTGTACATCAGCGACTTGACCAGGCGGTAATCGTCCGAACCACCGCCTTCGACCATGTAGCAGGCCAGCGTCCAGGGACTGCCGGAAAAGCCGATCAGCGGCACGCGCCCGTTCAAGGCTTTGCGGATGGAGGTGACGGCGTCGAACACGTATTGCAGTTTGTGCATGTCCGGCACGGCCAGCGCAGCCACGGCGGCTTCGTCGCGCACGACTTTTTCAAACTTGGGGCCTTCACCTTGGGCAAAGCTCAGGCCCAGACCCATGGCGTCAGGCACGGTGAGGATGTCTGAAAACAAAATCGCGGCGTCAAGGGCGTAACGGTCCAACGGCTGCAGCGTGACCTCGGTGGCGTAGTCCACGTTGGTGGCCAAGCCCATGAAACTGCCGGCCTTGGCTCGCGTGGCGCAGTATTCGGGCAAGTACCTGCCGGCCTGGCGCATCAGCCAGACGGGGGTGTGATCGGTGGCCTGACGCAGGCAGGCTTTGAGGAAGCTGTCGTTGAGTAGTGGGGTAGTCATGCAGATATTGTGACAGGGTAAATTGACACTTTTATCGGGTGTTTTACCCATGGGGAGGAGTTGGCTTTCTGCTGTTGATGACACGCTTGCCAATTGAAGTCACGCTTTGGCCGACCTGTCCGTTGGGGTTGGCATTCCTGCTGTTGACGACACGCTTGCCAATTAAAGTCACGCTTAGGCCGACCCGTCCGGTGCGCTTTTTTTCTCCGCTTTCGCTCGAAAAAAACGCCCCCGCCTGTTCGGCCTGAAGTGATGTTTGAAGTTTGCCTAGGTTTTCTTTTGCCGTAACTGGTTGGTATGTCTATCCGCAGAAATGCTGTCGGAGAAAATTGGCGAGTGGACAAACGACATGGCGGTCGGGCCGACGCGAACGTTGCCGTAGGCGGTGAGCGGCGACCGAGCCGACATGGCGTGAATTAATTAGAACCTGACCCCAATTTTTCCGGCAAATCTGCCAATGCCTTGAGCACAGCGTCCGGGGTAAGTAACTCCGACAACACTTGTGGCGGCTTGCCAGGCACATGCAGCACATACACCGGCACCCCGCTGCGACCCAAGGCGGCCAAGGCCTGACTGATTGCCGGGTCCTGGCGCGTCCAATCCGCTTGCAACAACAACACGTTGCGATCCGCAAATGCCTTTAACACCCGGGGATCACGCAAAGTGGTTTGCTTGTTCACCTGACAAGTCACGCACCAAGCAGCGGTAAAGTCCACAAATACCGCTTGATTTTGTTGCAGGGCCGCGTTCACACGCTCGCTTGACCAAGCTTGCCAATTGCCCTCAGCCGTTGTTTGTGCTTCTGGTGCAGGCGCGTTGCGCCACACCGGTGAAGCCAGCCACAACAAAGCGCACAAGCACGCAATGAAAACCGCACGTACCCATTGACCGGCTGGTTTGGCCAAGCCCAGCGACCAGACCATGCCGCCCGCCAGAACCAAGGCAGCCAGCAGCAGCGCTGCCGCTTCTTCTCCGGCTTGCTTGGAAAACACCCACAGCAACCAAACCACGGTCAGCAACATCGGGAAAGCCAGGGTCTGGCGCAGCACCTGCATCCATGCGCCTGGCTTGGGCAGCCATGCAGCAGTGGCGGGTAGCCAGGCACTCATCGTGAATGGCAATGCCAAACCGGTGCCCAAGCTCAAAAAGATCAGTAAACCTTGCCAAGCCGGCAGGGTGAAAGCCACCCCCACCGATGCGCCCATGAACGGCGCGGTGCAAGGCGCCGCCACGAGCACCGCCAGCACACCGGACAAAAACGCATCCACTACCGGGTGGCGGGCCATGTGAGCGGCCAGACCACCGCCCCAATTGCCGCGCCATTCCAGCAAGCCCCACAAATTCAACGCAATCAATGTGAACAACAGCGCCAGGCCTGCCACCAACCCGGGCGACTGCAATTGAAAGCCCCAACCCAATTGGCTGCCTGCCGCCCGCAAGCCCATGACCAGGAGCGCCAGCGCCAGCATGCTGACCAGCACGCCCAGCCCGTAGGCAGTGCCAATCGCTTTGCGCTGCAAAGGCGTCAATGAAGATTTGGTCAGCGACAAGACTTTGATGGCAAGAACCGGCAATACGCAAGGCATGAGGTTGAGTAGCAAGCCGCCCACCAACGCCCCCAGCAAACTGCTGAGTAAGCCAGGCCAGGATGCAGCTGCCGTGGTGCTGATTGTTGGTGCCGGAGTTGGCTGTGGGGCAGCGACAGTGTCTTTGGGCCAATCGCCTTGAACCAGCAGAGTGACCTGCCATGCCCGCGCTGGTGTGGTGCTGTCATCTACCAGCAGCAAATCCATGTCTTTGGGTTCAGTGCTGCGCATATTGTGCAAAGCAGCGCGCAACTGCCACACATCGTTCTGCCATTCACCGCCACCGTTGATGCCCAATCCGCTGGCCAGCACCTCTGGGGTGTAGGCGAAAGCCTTTAGTGGCTTGCCTTGTAGATCGGTGGGCAAACCTTGTATGCGCAGCGCCAATGCATTGGCGTCAAACGACATGGTTTGTTTGGATGGTGACAGGCCTGCCGGTTGCACCGCCAACAATTGTTCGAAGGCGTTGGCATGCTCAGCCACACTGGAGGCAACAGGAAGTTTCAATGCGAACTGCCCAGACTGCGGAATGCATTCTACTTTGCAGACCAACCAGTCTGCTTGCAGCCGAATGTCGATTTCATGCCCAGTGATTGAACCAGTGACTTTGAACGGCACGGCCAGCAGCACACGGCCCTCAAAGCCATGGTTCACCATGTTGCCCACGGGAATCATTTGTGGCGTGGGCCAAAGGGTGTTGCCAGCCTTCATGCCTGCGGGAAGTTGCCACTGCAATTGCGTGGCCAAGCCGCTGTCGCCCGGGTTGCGCCAGTAGGTATGCCAACCGGGTTGGTGTTGCAATTGCAAGCCTAACCACAGTGGCTGACCGGCTTGCACCCCTTGTGGCGCATAAGCCAGAAGTTCAGCGCGAACCTGCGCAGTTTGTACAACAGCGCTTGGGGCAATTTGCGACAGTGCAACGCCTTGGCCGAGCAACAACGAAACAACGACACAAGATTTCTTAAAAAACGACTTGAATGAGGACATGCGGCCCATGTTACCCAAGCGCTTAAGATGGCGTGTATGAAGGTTTTACCGCGTTACTGGGCTGATTGCGTCAGCACCGATTTTTCCGAACTCGACCCACTGCGCACGGTGGCGGTTTTGCCTTTGGGCGCGACCGAGCAGCACGGGCCGCATTTGCCGTTGTCGGTGGATACCGATTTGGTCAATGCCATGGTGGGTGCAGCGCTCACGCATTTGCAAGCAGCGGACCCGGTGTTGGTGTTGCCCACGCAATCCGTGGGCTTGAGTAGCGAGCATCTGGCTTATGACGGTACGCTCAGTCTTTCACCGGCGCATCTCATTTCACAATGGTGCGACATCGGCGAGGGCGTGGCGCGCACCGGTATCAAAAAATTGCTGATGTTCAATGCGCATGGCGGTAACGCCGGTTTGATGGACGTGGTCGCGCGTGAATTGCGCGGACACTGCGGCCTCACGGTTTTTTCCAGCCACTGGTACCAATTGCCGCTGGGTGCGGCATGGGACGCATTTGGCGAACACGAACATCGCTTCGGGGTGCACGGTGGCGACATCGAAACCTCGCTGATGCTGGCGATCGCGCCGCACAAAGTGCGCATGGATGAGGCGCAGCATTTCGCGTCTGCCTCTGAAGAACGCGCCGCGCGATTTACGTTGCTGGGCGACGGTAAAAGCGCCAAACTCGGCTGGCATATGCAGGACTACAACCCGCATGGCGCGGCTGGAAACGCCGCGTTGGCGACGGCCGACAAAGGCAAGGCCTTACTGGATGCGGTCGGTGTGCAACTGGCCAAGTTGCTGCAAGAGTTGGTTCAGTTTGAGCCGCTGATTTAACAAGCTGACTGACGGACTCGGCCTGCTAAGGCTGCATAGCCGCTTGATGACTTATTTCGTTGCACCACAACCTGGGAAGACTCACTCAGGTGAATGTCACCCAATCCCGGTAAGCCTCAGCGTCTAAATGGTTGAGCGTGTTGAAACTGACCAGCGTGGTGCGCTTGGGGTTGTAGACACACTCGGTGACGGCGGTATTGCGTATGCGCATGTTCATCTCAATCATGCTTTCAGGCGGCGTACCCAGCAAAGTGCCGACAGCCGTAGAGATAGGCCCGCCGCTGGACACGATCAGCACATCGCCGTTGTGGTGCTGGCGCACATGCGCCAATGCGTCGCTGATGCCTTGGACAAAATCTTTGAAAGTCGGCATGCCCGCAGGCCGGGTGCGCCCGTTCATCCACTCTTGCAAACCTTTGCGCAGCAGCCCGAAATGGTGTTTGTACAACTCGGGGGTATTAGGTTTGGCCAGCGGTTCGGGGTGTATGCAGTGAATCACCGCCTCGCTGTCGTACTCGTTCAAACCGGGCCACACCAAAGGCTGTAACTGCGTGTCTTGCAAGCCCTGTTGAATGCCTTCCCAGGTCTGGCGATGCCGTTTCAGGCTACCGGTGATGACCGCTTCAAACTTCATGCCGCGCTCGCGCCAGTACTCGCCCAAGCGCACGCTTTGTTTCTGACCTAAGGCGGACAGTTGGTCGTAATCATCCGCACCGAAAGAGGCCTGCCCGTGACGCACTACATATAAATTTCCCATGGGTGAGATTGTGGCGAATTAAAAGAAACAACGTGGTCACGCCGGTGACCTTGGGCGCCATGACTGTGGGTTGTGGCTTAAACAGGCACCCGTTGCCCCAGCGTTTCCCAGCGTTCCATGGCCGTCAGCATTTCATCATCGATTTGCGTGATGCGTGCCGCCATATCCGCCGCTTTTTTAGGGTCGGACACATACAAACTGCCGTCCGCCAACAAGCGGTTAAGCTTGGCTTGCTCGGCTTCGAGTTGCTCGATCAAGCCGGGCAAACTGTCGTACTCGCGTTGCTCTTTGAAGCTGAGTTTTTTGGGTGCGACTGTTTTAGAAGGCGTTGCGGATGCGCTGTTTTTGGCTGCCGCTTCGGTGGTTTTCGTGGAAGCTTGTGTTTGGGCGGCCCAGGCCTTGGCGCGGTTGGATTGAGTCAACCAGTCTTGCACGCCGCCTTCGTATTCGCGCCACTTTGCGTCACCTTCAAAGGCGATGGTGCTAGTGACCACGTTGTCCAAAAAAGCGCGGTCGTGGCTGACCAGAAACACCGTGCCGTCGTAGTTTTGCAGCAGTTCTTCCAACAACTCTAGCGTGTCTATGTCCAAATCGTTGGTCGGCTCATCCAGCACCAGCACATTGGCAGGACGTGCAAACAGTCGGGCAAGCAGCAAGCGGTTGCGCTCTCCGCCGGACAAGCTGCGCACGGGAGAATTGGCGCGCGCCGGGGAGAATAAAAAATCACCAAGATAGCTTTTGACGTGCTGGCGCTGGTTGCCGATCTCAATCCATTCACTGCCCGGGCTGATGAAATCTTCGAGCGTGGCGTTCAGGTCGAGCGCGTTGCGCATCTGGTCGAAATAAGCCACTTGCAAATTCGCGCCTTGGCGCATTTTGCCGCTGTCGGGCAGCAACTCGCCGAGTATGAGTTTCAAGAGCGTGGTTTTGCCAGCACCGTTGGGGCCGATCAAACCCACTTTGTCGCCGCGCAGCAAGGTGGCGCTGAAGCCAGCCACGATTTTTTTAGTGCCGTAGGCCAGAGATACATCAGTTACTTCAGCAACGATTTTCCCGCTCGGCAAACCCGCATCCACACTGGCTTTGACCTGGCCCATGGTGTTGCGTCTGGCTTGTCTGGCGGAACGTAATTTTTCCAGGCGAGCAATGCGTGCCACAGAACGCGTACGCCTGGCTTCAACGCCTCTGCGCACCCAGACCTCTTCTTGCGCCAGCAGTTTGTCTGCCTTGGCCTGGGTGACGGCTTCTGCGGCAAGCTCAGCTTCTTTGGTGAGCAGGTATTGTTGAAAATTGCCTTGGTAAGAATACAAATGCCCGCGATCCAACTCGACGATACGGGTGGAAACGCGATCTAAAAAGGTGCGGTCGTGGGTGATGACCACCATGCTGCCTTTGAACTCGATCAACAGGTCTTCCAGCCATTGAATACTGTCCAGATCCAAGTGGTTGGTCGGTTCGTCTAACAGCAACATGTCCGGAATGGTCACCAGCGCTTGACCCAGCGCAACCCGCTTTCGCATGCCACCAGAAAGGCTTGCGATCAATGCTTCGCCGTCAAGATGTAGTCGTTGCAAAGTTTCAGTGACCCGCTGCTCCCAATTCCAACCATCTTGCAACTCGATGATGTTTTGCAAGCTATCCAAGTCACCAATGCCAGCCACGTATTGGTCGAGCACGGCTTTCAATCCAGCCAAACCTTCGCTCACAGACTCAAACACAGTGACATCCGGGTCTAAAACCGGCTCTTGGGCGACATAAGCCAAGTTGAGGTTTTGTTGCAATTGAAGCACGCCGTCATCGAGGTGTTCTTTGCCGGCCAAAATCTTCAGCAACGAAGACTTTCCTGTGCCGTTGCGGCCTATCAGGCCGATACGTTCCGAAGTTTCTATAGACAAAGAGGTGCGATCGAGCAGGGGAACGTCGCCGAATGCCAGTTGCGCTGACTGTAAAGTGATTAAGGCCATCGCTTGATTATCAGACCAGCCATACAAAGGGCGGTAAAGCCCGCAAACAACTCTGCTTTGAAAGGTCCAAAGCAAAAACAGTCGGGTATGGGCGAATTGCATGGTGAAGAAAGACTTGCCGGACCGTCAACAGCGCACTCTGTTACCCGAAAAACAGTGGCTGCGAAATTTTTTCAAAAATTTTTTTAGATCGGAAAACTCAGTATTTACAAGGGCTTAGCGATTGTTTGACCCTCGTCCAGACAAATAATTTTGTATTGCGGGCGCCAAGCCTCAAAAAGTGCGCTATAGTAGCGGGCTCAGCTTTTGAAAAGTGCTTCGAAAAAGTACTCGATAGAGCAGGGAAAACCCCAAGGTTTGACAGGACTTTAATAATCGTGTCATAATATTAGGCTCCGCTGATCGCAGTGGCAGCAGATGAGAAATCATCAGGTTCATTAACAAATTACAGCCGATAAGCGTGGGCGATTTAAGGCAATTGCCAAGGTTCTAGTAACCGAGTCGCAAGACTTAAAACGCTCATGAAGATAGAAGTGAAGTTCACTTCAATTCCGTTTTTAATGAGTGGTCTCGAAAGAGACAAAAAACTATCAAGATCGAACTATAGAGTTTGATCCTGGCTCAGA
>CAMDXA010000033.1 GCA_945878065.1 Bordetella parapertussis
TAGGTCGAGAACTTGTAGCCGCGGCGGTACTCGAACTTGTCAACTGCTTTCATCAAACCGATGTTGCCTTCCTGGATCAAGTCCAGGAACTGCAGGCCGCGATTGGTGTACTTTTTGGCGATCGAGATCACCAGGCGCAAGTTGGCCTCGATCATTTCTTTCTTGGCATCACGCGAGTTGGTCTCGCCCTCGTTCATGCGCTTGTTGATGTCTTTGAGGTGACCCAAAGGCACCACCACGCGCGACTGCAACTCGGCCAGCTTGGTTTGCAGCTCCTGGATAGGCGGCACGTTACGGGCCATCACCACGGACCAGGGCTTGTTAGCAGCGACTTGTTTCTCGACCCATTTCAGGTTGAGCAGGTTGGGCGGGAAATCCTTGATGAAGGTTTCCTGCGGCATGCCGCACTTGTCTACGATGATGCGGCGCAGCTCGCGCTCTTTCTTGCGAACGTCAAGCACCTGACCGCGCAACAGATCGCACAGCTTCTCAATGGTCTTGGCGGTAAAGCGAACAGTCATCAGCTCGTCGCTGAGCATTTTTTGCGACTTCAGGTAAGTCGGTGAGCCGTAACCTTCTTTGTCATAAGTCTTGTGGACTTTTTCAAAGTACAGAGCGATCTTGTCGAAGCGGCTCAGGGCTTCTTTCTTGAGCTCTTCCAGCTTTTTGGTCAGCGCCTTGGAGCCACCTTTGCCGTCATCGTCGTCTTCCTCATCGAACTCATCAAAGTCCTCTTCGGCCACATAGTCATCGGCCTCGTTAGGGTTGGAAAAACCGTCGACCACGGTGGAAATGACGATCTTGCCTTCACGGATTTCAGCGGCCAGGCGCAGGATTTCGGCAATCGTGGCCGGGCTTTCAGAGATGGCTTCCATCATGCGCATGAGGCCGCCCTCGATGCGCTTGGCAATTTCGATCTCACCTTCACGCGTCAAGAGCTCGACTGTGCCCATTTCACGCATGTACATGCGCACCGGGTCGGTGGTGCGACCGAATTCACTGTCCACGGTGGACAAAGCGGCCTCGGCTTCTTCTTCAGCCTCTTCTTCACTGGCAACTGTTGGGCCAGTGTTGTTGATGATCAGCATTTCCGCGTCGGGTGTTTGCTCGAACACCGCCACACCCATGTCGTTCAACATGGTGATCACCACTTCCAAGGTTTCGGCATCAACCAGCTTGTCGGGCAAGTGGTCAGAGATTTCGCCGTGCGTTAAATAGCCTCGGGTCTTACCTAGCTTGATCAGGGTTTTCAGGCGGGAGCGGCGTTTAGCAAGGTCTTCTTCGGACAGCACGGCTTCGTCCAAGCCAAATTCTTTCATCAAGGCGCGTTCTTTGGCCTTGCTGATTTTCATGCGCAGCGGTTTGACTTTTTCTCCGCTGGCGGCGGTTTCTTCGGCGAATTCGGCTTCGAGGTCGACGATGTCATCATCTTCTAAAACTTTTTTGGCAGTGGCTTTTCCTTTGGCAGCTTTTGTGTCAACAGCTTTGGATGGCTTGGCGCGCTCTGCGGAGGTCTTTGCTGTTGGTTTGCTGGCGGCTTTTGCGGCGGGCTTGGTGGCTGCTTTGACAGGTGTTTTCGCAACGGGTTTGGCTGGGGCTTTGGCGACAGGCTTAGCGGGTGTTTTTGCGACAGCCTTGGCGGGTGTTTTGGTGGCAGGTTTGGTTATTGTTTTAGGCGCAGGTTTGGCAGAGGCTTTGGTCACGGTTTTGGTCACTGGTTTGGTTGCAGCTTTGGCAGCAGGTTTGGAAACAGCTTTGGCGGGTTTCTTGGAAGGCATGTCAATCCTTATTCAAAAAAATATCACACGCCCGTTGAGCCGAGCGTCATGCTTATCGAGGAGGGCAAACAAGCTGTGAGGGCGAACATTTGGAGTGCAATCCTTGCGGAGTTGGGCGGGTCGTGCGCTTAATGTCACGGTTGGCCGGGCCCGGAGGTGTTGCTGTCGCGCTTGTAAGAGGGTGGATTATACCAGAGGTACTTTTTTCAGATCCGCCAAGCGAGCGTTAAGTTGCTTGATGCTGGCATAGGCATGAGGGTCTGTGGCCATGCGACGTGTCAGTTCATCGATTTGGCTTGCCAAATAAGCTTTTTCCAACTCCAGCATGATGCTTTGCAATTCGCTCTCGTCGTTATCCATTTCTAGCGGCGTGTTGTCAATCAGTTGGACCAACAATGACTCGTCTTCGTGTCCTCGCAGTCCTTCGCGCAGTGCAGCCAAGGGTTGCACGCCATGTTCATGCCACTGCTGGTCGAGCCAACTGAACAAACGGCCGTGCGGGGGGGGCAAATCCATGAGCAGGTGTTGCAACGCAGAAGCAAGCGCCGCCCACTGCGGCATTTCCGTAAACAGAATTTGCAAGGCACGGTCTTGTCGGCTGGGAATTTTTCTTCGCAATGAAATACCGCGTGCCACTGGGCTGGCGGCTGTGGTCCCCCAAGTCTTGTCAGACTTCATCGGTGTGCGGCGACGCTCGCTCACGGCAGCGGAAGCACCTTGCCAGAGTCGAAGCAACTCGCGCTCACCGATGCCGACCAACTCGGCAAATTCACCCAGCAGCTGTGTTTTCAAGACACCCTCGGGCAAGGCCGACCACAAGGGTTTGGCTTGCGAGGCGAGCATGGCGCGACCTTCCGCGGTGTCCACATCGCAGCCCTCGCGTGAGACTTCCACCATGAATCGGCTCAGCGGGGTGGCATCTGACACCATGCGTGCAAAGGCTTCTTTGCCGTGTTCGCGGATGAAACTGTCGGGATCATGTTCAGCAGGTAAGAATAAAAATTTCACGTTGCGCACATCGCTGGCGTAGGGCAGTGCGCCGTCTAATGCTTTGCGTGCGGCACGACGCCCGGCCGCATCGCCGTCAAAGCTAAACACCACGGCATCGGTGAATCGAAATAACTTTTGTACATGCTCTGTGGTGCAGGAAGTCCCCAAGGTGGCAACCGCGTTAGCAAAGCCCAGTTGCGCAAGTGCCACCACATCCATATAGCCTTCGGTGACAAGCACATATCCGGCGTCTCGCAGTGCATGTCTGGCTTCAAACAAACCATACAACTCGCGCCCTTTGCTGAAGACAGGCGTCTCTGGTGAATTCAGGTATTTGGGGGTTCCCTCACCAATGATGCGGCCGCCAAAACCTATGCATTCCCCTTTGACATTGCGAATGGGAAACATGATCCGGTCGCGAAACCGGTCATAGCGTTTTTCTTCTCCGTCTTCAGCAACTGAATGGATCACCAGGCCGGATTCCACCAGCAACGGATCTTGGTAGTCGGCAAACACGCTTGCCAAACTGCGCCAACCGTCCGGGGCATACCCCAGTCCGAAATCTTTGGCAATCTCACCGGTCAACCCGCGACCTTTTAAATAGTCCACCGCTTTGGGGCTGGTTTTGAGTTGTTTGCGATAGGCGTCTGCGGCTTTTTCCAGCACATCATTGAGCGTGGCTTGGTGCTGGCGTTGTTGTGCTGCACGTTGACGCTGCATGGGGTCGGTGTCGTCTTCGGGAACTTGCAAACCATACGATTGCGCCAAGTCCTTGACCGCATCGACAAAACTCATGCCGGTGTGTTCCATCAAAAAACCGATGGCGTTGCCGTTTTTGCCGCAACCGAAGCAATGGAAAAATTGCTTGCTGGGGCTGACTGTGAACGAGGGGGATTTCTCTCCGTGAAAAGGGCACAAGCCCATGTAATTGGCGCCGCCTTTTTTCAGCTGCACATAGCGACCCACCACTTCCACCACATCAGCGCGTGCAACCAACTCTTGAATGAAAGACTGGGGAATGGCCATGGATTCAGTCGCCGCTGACCCAGCCTTCACGGCGCGGATCTGCAGCACCTGACCAAGCTTGTGCGTCTCTTTGAAGGGCCTGCAAACCGCTGGGCATTTCTGTGCTCAATACGTCATGTCCTCTGGCACGCAGTCCCTCCATGGTGGCTGCATTGAACCGGTTTTTCTCCAGCAATAAGGGCCCGTTGGCGTTGACCACGCCACTGTGTGGTGCATTCACGGCTTGCTGCGCGTCTTTGCCGTTGTGCAACATGGCCCACAAACTTTGGCTGGTGAAATGAATGATCATGGCGCCGCCTGGGCTGCCCATGTTGATCAGCAAAGGCGCCGGCGTTGCGTCGGCTGCGCTGTCTGAAAACACCATCACTGGGTTCATGGAGGAGCGCGGCCGCTTGCCGGCTTGTAAACGGTTGGCGATGGGCAGTCCCTGTGCATCGTGCGGTGTGAAACTGAAATCAGTGAGTTGGTTGTTCAGCAAAAATCCACCGCGCGGGCCGGGGCTGACCATCATGCGTGCCCCAAAACCGCTCTCGATGGTGGTGGTCATGGACACTGCATGACCCAAGCCATCGATGATGCTGATATGGCTGGTGCCATGCTCCGTTTGGGCCGGCATGGGAGCGTACGAACTTTTGAACGACGCTGGCGAACCTGCCTCGGCTTTGGGCAAGCGTTGCGCGCCTATTTGCGATGCGCGTTGATGCAAGTAGGGGGCATTCAGCAGGCTGTCCCAACCAGAGCCAGGGGCTTGCACATACGAGGGGTCAGCGATATACATCGCCCTGTCGGCAAACGCCAGCCGAGCTGCTTCGTTGTACTGGTGTAGCCAATTCACACTGCCCATCTCTGGGTCAGATGAGGGGCGAGCGGCAAGCATGCCAAACATCTGCCCCATGGTGATCAGCCCGGAAGAGGGTGGGCCGACGCCACAAATTTTGACGGCTTGCACAGGGGTTGTTGCGGCATGAGAAAAACACAGGGCGTCACGAATGCGGGGCCGGTACTTTTGCATGTCGCCCATGGTCAACAGACCAGGGTTACTGGCATGCAGTTGCACTTTGTCGACGATGCGTTGTGCCAATGGGCCGGTGTAAAAAGCATCGGCACCTTGTTTGGCCACCATGCGCAGCACTTTTGCCAAGCCCGGGTTGGTGAGCACATGGCCCACCGGGAGTGGCGTGCCATCCGGTTTGAAAAAATAGGCCACGGCTTGCGGGTCTTTCAGCAAACTGGTTTCGGTTTTGAGCAATGCATGCAGTCTGGGGCTGATCGCAAATCCTTTGTCTGCCAATTCGATCGCGGGTTGGAACAAACTGGCCCACGGCAAGCGACCGTGTTGCTGGTGCGCAATGGCGAGCATGCGCAGGACGCCCGGCACGCCGACAGCGCGTCCACCACTCACCACGTCGTTAAAAGGCAAAGGCTTGCCATTGAGCATGAATAGGTCTTGCGGCGCAAGTACCGGTGCTGTTTCGCGGCCATCGAACACTTGCAATCGGCGGCCATCGTGGTGCAGCAAAAACGCGCCGCCACCGATACCGCTGGATTGCGGTTCAACCAAAGTCAACACCATTTGCACAGCAATGGCAGCATCTACCGCAGACCCTCCGGCTTGCAAGATACGGTATCCGGCTTCGCTGGCCAACGGGTGCGCTGCAGCCACACCACGCTGTTTCAATGGCCAGCCGGGTTTGTCGGTCCAGCCACTGGATGCTTCGGGTTGTGCAACGGCTGATGTTTGCGCCATCACCCAAGGTGTAAAGAGAAGCGGCGCAAACAAAGACAAGCCACCGCACACAACCCGCAGGCGCAGCCTTATGCCGAATCCAATCAGCGCAGAAATGCGACAGTTTGGCTGCATCGTTTTACTTGGGTGGCAGACGGATGGCGCCATCGAGGCGAATCACCTCGCCGTTGAGCATGTCATTGTCAAGAATATGCATCACCAGTTTGGCGTAATCATGCGGCGTGCCAAGACGTGAAGGAAATGGCACACCGGCTGCCAAAGCGTCTTGCACATCCTTTGGCATGGAGAACATCATGGGTGTACCAAAAATACCTGGTGCAATGGTCATGTTGCGAATGCCCAGTTTGGACAAATCACGCGCGATAGGCAAGGTCATGCCCACAATACCGCCTTTGGAAGCAGAGTAAGCGGCTTGACCGATTTGACCGTCATAGGCCGCCACAGACGCGGTTGAAATCAGCACACCGCGTTCGCCGGTTTCTTCTGGGGTGTTGGTGCTCATGGCCTGTGCGGCCAAACGGATCATGTTGAAACTGCCGATCAGGTTGACGTTGATGGTGCGTTGAAAGCCGGCCAATACGTGGGGCCCCGATTTACCAACGGTGCGTTCTGCCGTGGCAATACCTGCGCAATTGATCAAGCCCGAGAGCTTGCCCAAGCTTTGGGCTTTGCTGACCACCGCCGCGGCTTGCTCTTCATTGGCCACATCGCAGTGCATGAACGCACCGCCCAGCTCAGCAGCGATGGCTTGGCCTTTTTCGTCTTGCATGTCAGCAATCACTACTTTGCCGCCGTGTTGCGCCAGTAAACGTGCGGTGCCTTCTCCCAAACCCGAGGCCCCGCCGGTCACGATAAATACATTGTTTGTAATTTGCATAAAAGTTTCTCCATGAAAAATCTGCTGCGAAAGCAGTGCTTAGCCGAAAGATTATGGCAGTGAAGTCCTGCCACAATCGAGCGCTTGACTTTGCCCACATCACCATGACTTTTCTGCAAAAAATTATTTCCCCGGCTGTGTTGCTGTTGATGGTCGCTTGCGCGAGCGTGCCTCCACCGTCACCGCCAGTGGCCCCCGCCCCAACCCCTGTGGTGGAAGCCCCGGTGGCGAAAAAAATCCCCAAGCTAGGCTTGGCCTTGGGTGGGGGTGCTGCGCGGGGTTTCGCCCACATTGGGGTGCTACAAGTGCTCGAGGAAGAGGGCATCAAGCCGACCTTGGTAGTTGGCACCTCGGCTGGCAGCGTGGTGGCGGCGTTTTATGCCAGCGGCAAAACCGCTTCGCAATTGCAATGGTTGGCCGACACCATGGACGAGTCCCAGTTCACCGATTGGGCCAACCCTTTTACCGGGCGCGGTATGTTGCGTGGCGAAGCCTTGGGTAAATACGTCAACAGCCAGCTCAACGGCATGAAAATCGAAGACATGAAGATGCCACTGGGCATCGTTGCCACCGATTTGCGCACGGGCGATGGCATTTTGTTCCGCCGCGGCGATGTGGCCATGGCTGTGCGTGCTTCCAGCGCGGTGCCGTCGGTGTTTGAACCGGTGCGCATTGGCGGCAAGGATTATGTGGACGGCGGTTTGGTCTCTCCGGTTCCAGTTCGCTATGCCAAACAAATGGGTGCCGATGTGGTGCTGGCCGTTGACATCTCCAGCCGACCCGAAGACGCCAAAACCAGCGATCTGCTCAAGGTTTTGTTGCAAACGTTCAGCATCATGGGCAAAAGCATCAGCCAACTCGAATTGGCGCAGGCTGACGTGGTGGTAAGACCCGCATTGCCCGATGTGGGCAGTGCAGAGTTTTCCGCCCGTAAAAAAAGCATTGAGGCCGGACGTGCAGCCATGAAGCAAGCCTTGCCCCAATTAAAAGCCTTGATGGCACCCTGAGCAGATCCAGCGTTAGGTTGCCAGTCAACATAGGAGGCGCATAAAAAAAGGCCCGCCTTGTGAGCGGGCCTTGTAAACGGATCCCTGAACCCGTGTTCCTGAGGATCCGAGGAGACAATATTGGGGGTTAATTAACGCTTGCGTGCGGCAGGCTTGGAAGCCGTAGCAGTGGTAGTAGCCATGGCGTGCAAATTGGCTTCAGCAGCTTCGGTGGCTTGCTTGACCGCTTTTTGTACGCTTTCGATAGCGGTTTGGCTGGCAGACATGGCTGATTTCATCATCGCCACTGCGCTTTCAGAACCAGCCGGTGCGTTTTTGGAGACGGAATCCACCAAGCCGACCACTGAATTTTGGGCTTCAGCCGCTTTTTCTTCGAAAGCATGGCCAAATTCTTTGCTGGTGTTGGAAGCGATGTCATAGACGTGGCGGCTGAAGGCAACGGCTTTTTCGCTCAGGGGTTGCAAGTAACCGGCTTGCAGGGCCATCAATTCTTGAACATCTTTGACATTCATGAATGCGTGGGCTTGCGACTGGCTGTCGGCGATGGCGGCTTTGGCAGCGGCCATGTTCAGTTCCACCATTTTTTCCACGCCAGAAAAGGCTTTTTCGGTCAGGCCGAACAGGGTCTCTATGTTGGCTTTTTGGGCGGCGATCATTTGTTCTGCGGTCATCATGGCAATTTCCTTCGAGGTTGTTAAAAAGACTGACTCTGGACTGCTTTGCATGAATGTTGCGGTGCAGCATGTTTTTAAGTATAGGGTTTATCCTAGGCATTTCAAGGTTTTTTTGTTGCATCGCAGCAATTTAGACTGCATTGCCTAATTCCCTGAAACGGATGAAAATCCTTAAAAATCAATCAGATACAGTTTTTTTATCAGTAATGAACCTATTTTTTGCCGCAACCAGTTTGCAAACGCTGCCAGCGGGTCACCGTTTCCCGATGGGCAAGTACGAGATATTGCGCCAACGCTTGGCCGCAGAACTGCCGCAATTGCAGTTAACACTGGCTGAGCCGGCCAGCGACGGTGAACTGGCTTTGGTTCATACGCCCGCGTATGTGCAGGCGGTGGCCAAGGGTGAATTGAGTGCGCCTGCGCAGCGAGAAATTGGTTTTCCGTGGTCTGAAGGGATGGTGGAGCGGGCGCGCCGTTCTGTCGGCGCGACTGTCAGTGCGGCGCGGGATGCCATTCGCCATGGTGTGGCGGCGAATCTGGCGGGAGGCACGCACCATGCCTATGCCGACAAGGGCAGCGGCTTTTGCGTGTTCAATGATGTGGCCGTTGCCGCCCGTTTGCTACAGGCGGAGGTCGCGCGAACACGCAAACCGACTTTGCAAGTGGCCGTGATTGACCTGGATGTTCACCAAGGCAATGGCACCGCCAGTATTTTTCGCCATGACCCCTCGGTATTCACCTTGTCGATGCACGGGGCGAAAAATTTTCCGTTTCGCAAAGAGGCCAGCGATATCGACATTGATTTGCCTGACGGCTGCACCGACGAGTTGTATTTGGCGCAGTTGCAAGACGCGTTGGCGCAATTGGAGACGCGTTTTTCACCGGAGTTGGTGTTTTATTTGGCCGGCGCTGATCCGCACGAAGGTGACCGCTTGGGTCGCTTGAAGTTGAGCTTTGAGGGCTTGCTGGCGCGGGACCGCATGGTATTGGACTGGGCGTGGCAAAAGCGCATTCCCTTGGCCATGGCCATGGCAGGTGGGTATGGCAAAGAGATTGCAGACACGGTACAGGTACAAATAAATACTTTTTCGCAAGCCTTGGCGGCTTGGGAACGCTGGCAAAATCATTGATCATGACATCCCCACGCCCGCACGCGCTAGAGCGCTCAGTCTTTAAAAGTTTTAGAAACATTTCTACCCGTTGGATGGACAACGATGCCTATGGGCATGTCAACAACGTGGTGTACTACCAATGGTTTGACACCGCAGTCAATGCACACCTCATTGAAAACGGTGCGCTGGATATTCACAATGGCCAGACCATCGGCTTGGTGGTGGAAACCCATTGCAATTATTTTTCACCGCTGGCATTTCCTCAAACGGTGCAAGTTGGGTTGCGTGTGGCGCGTATCGGGTCTTCAAGTGTGCGCTACGAGTTGGGTGTGTTTGCCCAAGGCGAAGCATGGAGTGCGGCACACGGCCATTTCATCCATGTGTATGTAGACAAGTTATCGCGGCGGCCAGTGTCGCAACTGCCAGAAGTTTTGAAACAAGTATTGGAACAACTCACATGAGCACAGCAGCCACGGTTAAAGAAGCCATAGACACGCGCATGTCAGCACGCGCATTCACACAGCAAGCCGTGCCGCGCGAGCTCATTGCCGAGTTGTTGGCGCAAGCGTCCCGTGCGCCTTCCGGCACCAACACCCAGCCTTGGAAGGTCTATGTGTTGCAAGGCCACAGCCGAGACAGCTTGGTGGAAAAAGTTTGCGCGGCGCATGACGAGGTCCGGGCGTATCCGGAAAAAGCCGCAGAGTACCGCGAGCCCTATGACTACTACCCGGAAAAATGGGTCAGTCCTTTCATCGACCGACGCCGCGAAAACGGCTGGAGCTTGTACGGACTGCTTGGCATCACCAAAGGTGACAAAGACAAAATGCATGCACAGCACCAGCGCAATTACCGTTTTTTTTATGCGCCAGTCGGCTTGATGTTCACCTTGGACAAAGTCATGGGCCGAGGTTCCTTGGTCGACTACGGCATGTTCTTGCAAACCCTGATGCTGGCCGCCAGAGGCATGGGGCTGCACACTTGCCCGCAAGCCGCATGGAACGGTTTTGGCAGCATCATCTTGCCGCATATCGGTGCTGGCGACAACGAAATGCTGGTGTGTGGCATGGCCCTCGGTTATGCCGACGAGTCGCAGATCGTCAACACTTTTCGCACACCGCGTGAGACTGTCGCTTCATTCACCCATTGGTTGGAATGAGTCAGGTCAACCCATGATCATCACCAGCCTGCTCGATACAGATTTATACAAATTCACCATGATGCAAGCGGTGTTGCATCAGTTTCCTGGCGCCCAAGTGGCCTACAAATTCAAATGCCGAACACCCGGTGTGCAGCTCGCGCCTTATGTGGATGACATACGCAGCGAAATCAAGTCTTTGTGCAAACTGCAATTCACCGAGGAAGAGTTGGCTTGGATGCGGGCCATGCGTTTCATCAAAAGCGACTTTGTCGATTTTCTGGGTATCTTCAGGCTCAACGAAAAATACATCACCGTCAGCGCTTTGCCCGATGGTTCCATCGACATTCAAATCAAAGGCCCTTGGTTGCACACCATCTTGTTTGAAATTCCGGTGCTGGCCATCGTCAACGAGGTGTATTTCCGCCACACCCAACCGGTGCCGGATTATGTGGAAGGGCGCAAGCGCCTTGAGACAAAAATCACGCAACTGCAAGCGGTGGATTTGGGCGATTTGAAGATTGCCGACTACGGCACACGCCGTCGATTCTCCAAACCGTGGCATGAAGAAGTATTGCGCGTGCTGACTGCGCGTTTGGGGGCGGGTTCGACCGGGCGTTTTGCTGGCACCAGCAATTGTTTGTTTGCCAAAAACTTGGGCTTGACGCCGTTGGGCACCATGGCGCACGAGTATTTGCAAGCGTGCCAAGCGCTGGGTCCACGCTTGCGCGACAGCCAAGTGTTTGGTTTTGAAACTTGGGCGCGTGAATACCGCGGTGACTTGGGCATTGCGCTCAGTGATGTGTATGGCATCGAACCATTTTTGCGCGACTTTGACATGTACTTTTGCAAATTGTTTGACGGGGCCAGGCACGACAGTGGGGACCCGTTCAACTGGGGCGAGCGCATGATCGAGCATTACAAAAACAACCGGGTTGACCCATTAACCAAAACACTGATCTTCAGTGATGGGTTGACCGTGCCTCGCACCATTGAGTTGTACCAACGTTTTCGCGGGCGTTGCCAACTGGCATTTGGTATCGGTACCAACTTGACCAACGATCTCGGTTATGAGCCTTTGCAGATCGTTATCAAAATGGTGGAGTGCAACGGACAACCGGTGGCGAAATTGTCCGACACGCCATCCAAAAACATGTGCGAAGACGCCAACTACATGGCGTATTTGCGTCAAGTCTTTCAAATTGAATCATTCTGATCGCTTTTGATTTTTTAGGAAATTTCCATGGAAATTCTTTTAATTGCTGTGTTTTTTGTCACCTATGCCGCCATCACCCTGGAGCATCAAACCGGGGTCAATAAGTCTGCCCCTGCGCTGATTGGTGCGGTGGTGTTGTGGGCGATTTATGCCTTTGGCGAGGGCAATATGCCCTTGGTCACCGAGCATTTGAATGAATCATTGGTGACCACTGCGCAAATTATTTTTTTCCTGATGGGTGCCATGACGATTGTGGAAGTGGTGGACTCCCACGGCGGGTTTGAAATCATCACCTCGCGGATTCGTACCAAGCGTTTGTCCACGCTGATGTGGTTGGTGGGTACCCTCACTTTTTTTCTCAGTGCGGTGTTGGATAACCTGACGACTGCCATTGTGATGGTGTCGCTGATGAAGAAATTGCTGTCAAAGCGCGAAGACAGACTGGTGTTTGCGGGCGTCATCATCATTGCCGCCAATGCGGGCGGGGCCTGGTCCCCGATTGGTGACGTGACCACCACCATGCTGTGGATAGGCGGACAAATCACCGCCATGGTCATCATGCAGAGTTTGTTTTTGCCTTCAGTGGTTGCAGCTTTGGTGCCTATGCTGTTTTTCTCTTGGAAGATGCGCCATGCATTGGTCGAATCCCCAGCGGAGAGTCTGCAACCGCAAAGCGATTTGTATCCGCATGCCAACCTGATGTTCTTTTTGGGTCTGGGTACATTGATTGCGGTACCTGTATTCAAAACATTGACCGGCTTGCCGCCTTACATGGCCATGCTGTTGGGCTTGGGATTGTTGTGGCTGGTTGGCGATCTGATTCACCGAAATAAAGTTCCTGAAGAAAAACAGCATTTGACATTGGCCAGTTCTTTGTCTCGCATCGACATGGGTTCACTGACATTCTTCATTGGCATTTTGCTCGCCGTTGCAACCCTCGAGCATTCCCATGTGCTGACCTCTTTGGCCAATTGGCTCGATACCGTGTTTGGGCGGCAAGATGTGATCGTGGTCCTGATTGGTCTTGCCAGTGCGGTGGTAGACAACGTCCCACTGGTGGCGGCAGCGATGGGCATGTACGACTTGGCCAAGTACCCGACGGACAGTTTCCTGTGGGAATTTTTGGCGTTTTGTGCGGGTACGGGCGGCTCAATCTTGGTGATCGGATCAGCGGCAGGCGTAGCCGCCATGGGTCTCGAAAAAATCAACTTTTTTTGGTACGTCAAGCACATCAGCGCCTTGGCATTGGTGGGTTATTTCGCGGGTGCGTTGGTTTACATTTTTCAATTTAACTTGGCCCATTGAAATTCATGAAACCTTCCGTCATTGTTTCTCGCCCCATTTACCCAGAAGTCATCGACAGACTGCGAACCCATTTCGATGTCACTGCACACCAAACCGACCCCGAATGGACGCCGCAGACGTGGACACAAGCCTTGTCGCAACATGATGGTGCGCTGACCATGGGCATAGAGCCGGTCAATGCCGAGGTGCTGGCGGCATGCAAGCGCTTGCGCATCTGCGCCAATTTATCGGTGGGCTATAACAACTTTGATGTGCCGGCCATGACCCAGCACAAAGTACTGGCCACCAACGCGCCTGATGTGCTGACCGAAACCACGGCTGACTTCGGGTTTGCATTGTTGATGGCTGCCGCACGCCGCGTCACCGAGAGCGAGCGTTACATACGAGAAGGACACTGGCAAAAATGGGCGTTGGAGTCGTTTGCTGGCATGGCGGTGCACGGCAGCACCTTGGGCATCATCGGCATGGGGCGTATCGGCCAAGCCGTGGCCAAGCGCGGTGCGCACGGTTTCAACATGCGCGTCATCTATCACAACCGCAGCCGTCTCAGCGCGTCGGATGAGGCCGCATGCAAGGCAACGTATGTGAGCAAACAAGAACTGTTGCAACAAGCCGACCACGTGGTGTTGGTGTTGCCTTACAGCAAAGAGTCGCACCACACCATAGGCGCGGCAGAACTCGCACTGATGAAGCCGACCGCCACACTGGTGAACATCGCACGTGGCGGCATCATTGACGATGCGGCTTTGGCCAACGCTTTGGCCGCCGGTCAAATTGCCGCGGCAGGTTTGGATGTGTTTGAAGGCGAGCCGTCGGTACACCCCGATTTATTGAAGGCCACCAATGTGGTGCTGACACCGCACATAGGCAGTTCCACCCGCGCAACGCGTTTGGCCATGGCCAATCTGGCCGCTGATAACCTGATCGCATTTTTTGACAACGGCACGGCTGTCACGCCGCTTAACCCCGAGGTATTAATCCGCCCATGAATACCGATTGGACTTATGTCATCGTGCTGGCCGGCATCATCGGCGCGGCTTTTTATGCCATGCGCCGGTTCTCTCATGCCCCAGCGCAAGGCAACCAAGCCATGGAACAGCTAGAGGAAAAGCTAGAAAGAATTTCGCGCGAAATGCGTTTTGAAGTCAGCGAAAACTTGCGCGGTAACCGTCAGGAAATGTCGCAAAGCATGGCGCAGTTTCAGCAAACCTTGACCGAGCAACTCTCCTTGATGCAGGCCAATCTCAACGCCCAGTTGCAAACCTTGGGCGAGGGCAATACGCGTCGCATGGCCGAGGTGCGGGAAACGCTTGATAGGCAATTGCAGAACTTGCAGGAAACCAATCTCGCCAAGCTCGAAGAGATGCGCAAGACGGTAGACGAAAAACTGCAAACCACCTTGGAAAAGCGCTTGAGTGAAAGCTTCAAACAAGTGGCCGAGCGCTTGGAGCAAGTGCACCAAGGTTTGGGGCAAATGCAAACCCTGGCCCAAGGCGTGGGTGATTTGCAAAAAGTGCTGAGTAATGTGAAAACCCGAGGCATTTTTGGTGAAGTGCAATTGCAGGCCTTGTTAGACCAAGTGTTGACCATCGAGCAATACGGCAAGCAAATTGAGACCAAACCGCGCAGCAACCAGCGTGTGGATTTCGCCATCAAGTTGCCCGGCCGCAGCGACGACGGCGCCGCTGTGTGGCTGCCCATCGATGCGAAATTTCCGCGTGAAGACTACGAACGATTGTTAGAAGCGCAAAACCGTTCCGACGCGCCGGGTGCAGAGAGCGCGGCCAAAGCCATGGAAGCACGCATTCGTTTGGAAGCCAAAACCATTGCAGAAAGTTATTTGGCGCCGCCGCACACCACCGACTTTGCGATTTTGTTTTTACCGGTCGAAGGTTTGTATGCCGAGGTATTGCGCCGCCCCGGTTTGATGGACGCTTTGCAGCGTGACTACCGTGTAACCTTGGCCGGACCTACCACGCTGCTCGCCATATTGAACAGCTTGCACATGGGCTTTCGCACGCTCGCTTTGGAGAAGCAAGCCTCTGAAGTGTGGAAGGTGTTGGGCGCGGTCAAAACCGAGTTTGAACGTTACGGCGAATGGGTGGCCAAGGTGCGCGAGCAGGTACAAAAAGCGGCCGACACTTTGGACAAGGCCGACACCCGCAGCAAACAAATGCGCCGCGCTTTGAAAGTCGTGGAAGCCTTGCCCGAGACCGAAGCCTTGGCTCGTTTACCTTTGCAAATGGACGATATGTCGGACGTGATCGATCCGAACGATCCAGATTAAACGCGCTTGCGGTACTCAGCGGTACGTGTATCGATTTCCACTTTGTCGCCTTGCGCCACAAAAATAGGCACGTTGATGTCAAAGCCGGTGGAGATTTTTGCAGGCTTCAACACTTTGCCAGAGGTGTCGCCTTTGACAGCGGGCTCGGTCCAAGTGATTTCACGAACCACGCTGGTAGGCAATTCTACTGAAATTGCTTTGCCGTCATAGAACACCACTTCGGCGGTCATGCCGTCTTCAAGGTAATTGAGCGAATCGCCCATGTTCTCGTTTTCCACTTCGTACTGGTTGAAGTCAGTGTCCATCCACACATACATGGGGTCGGCAAAGTAAGAATAGGTGCATTCCTTTTTGTCCAGAATAATTTGGTCCATTTTGTCGTCGGCTTTGAAAACCACTTCGGTGTTGAAGTTGGCAATCAGGCTTTTGAGTTTCATGCGCACAGTGGCTGAGTTGCGACCGCCACGGCTGTATTCGGTTTTCAAAACGACCATCGGGTCTTTGCCGTGCATGATGACGTTACCGGCGCGAATTTCTTGGGCTATTTTCATAATAGTGGTTAAGGCTTGAGGCAAAGCTGACATTTTAGCCTTTAGCCGCCACGAAAGCCCTCAGTCGCTCGGCAAGCCCGGTTTGTTGCGCCAGTCGCCGCTGGATATCTGCAACCCATGTCGCCCATTCGGCCAAGGCTGGCGCGGTGAATTCGGGCAAAGCTTTTGGTGTTTCGCTGTTCCATGCCAGGTGTGATTGCACCACCACCGGCGGGGCCTTGGTGCGCTCCAAAAACGCATTCAATTTTTTCCAATGTGCACCATCGTCCTGCGGGTAAATCTGCCAGAGCAAGGGCTTGCCTGCGTGTATCGCCCGCACCAACGAATCCTCGCCGCGCACCAGATTCAAGTCCATGGACGACAGAAATAGGTCGTAGTCGTCTTGTGACATCGCTGCCACATCGTGCAGCTTGAGCGCATGGGCGGTGCCTGCAGGCAGCGTTTGCAAAGCCAGTTGTACTGCTTTGGTGGCGCGGCCTGCGGTCACAAACAATTCACTGCCTGCGTGTTGTTGCGCCAGTTGCGTCAACCATTGCGCCATGCCCGCCGGTTCGTAGCAAAACACACTGATGCGCAAATTGCGCCGGGCAGCGGTGCTTGATGCGTCGCTGGGGCAGGTGCGCGACAGCAGTCCACCGCTTTGTGCGTCGAGGCCCGGGTAATAAAACCATTTGGTCAATCCCTTGGCGGGGCCGCTCAGCACAGGCGAGGGCAGGCCATGGTTGCGAATGGCATAGGCTTCGGCACTGAAATATTCCACATTGACCCAGACTGGCGGCAAGGGCGCGGCAGCCATGGCCGCTTGCCACGCAACGGGCAATTCACACCCAAACGCTTCAATCACAACGTCATGCAAGTCTTCAACCGGCACAGGCGCGTGATCATTGGGCCAGGGTTGTATCTCGACCCTTGGGTGGCCCAAGGGTGCCATCCAGGCCAGTGCGCTGGCGTCATCGACAAACAGGGTCACGGTTTGACGGCTAGCGGCCAATTGTGCGGCTAACCGCCAAGCAAAACCGATGTCGCCGTGGTTGTCGATCACGCGGCAAAACACGGCCCATTTCTTCTCATGGATTTCCCTTGTCACCGCGTTATTTCCCTTGTCAATTTTGGTTGGGGTTCATAGGATGTCACAGGCCTTCTCATTTCGACGGGCCTGTCAACTACTCAAGGACATTTTGATGACCAATCAACGTCGTCAATACTTGAAAGTCGCTGGCGCCATCGGTGCCATGTCGCTGTTTCCGGGCATGCCTGCCGCCTTTGCATCAGAGAGCAAGCTTAAAGCCAGTGCAGATGCCATCTTAAAAGCCGCCACCGATTCAGGTGATGTGCCTGGTGTGGTGGCCATGGCCACCAACCGCAGTGGCACGATTTACGAAGGTGCATTCGGTACCCGTCAAGCGGGTGCTGACAACCCCATGACCGCAGACACGGTGGTTTGGATTGCCTCCATGACCAAGGCGCTCACAGGTGCAGCAGCCATGCAGCAGGTTGAGCGCGGCAAGTTGCAATTGGACACGCCTGCCCACAAAATCCTGCCACAGCTCAAAGAGTCACGCGTGCTGACGGGCTTTGACAGCGCGGGCCAACCGGTGACTCGCCCGCCAAAGCGCGACGTTACTTTGCGGCATTTGCTCACCCACACATCGGGCCATTCCTACGACATTTGGAACCCCCAAATCGGCCAATACATGAAAGTCAAAAATGTGCCCGGCATTATTTCCTGCCAAAACGCGGCCTTGACCACGCCATTGGTGTTTGATCCGGGTGAGCGTTGGGAGTACGGCACCGGCATCGACTTTGCAGGCAAGATGGTAGAGGCCGTCAGCGGCCAAACACTCGGTCAATACCTGCGGGATAACTTGCTTGCGCCACTGGGCATGAACAACAGCGCATTCAAGATCAGTGCTGACATGCGCACGCGTTTATCGCGCATGCACGCCCGCACGCCAGACGGTTTGGTGCCGATTGAGTTTGAAATTCCCCAAGCGCCTGAGTTTGAAATGGGCGGCGGCGGGATGTATTCCACGGTGGGTGACTACCTGAAGTTTGTCCAAATGCTGCTCAACGACGGCACAGGCAACGGCAACCGCGTGTTCAAAAAATCCACTGTTGATCTGATGACGAAAAACGCGATGGGCAAAACCCGCGTGACCATGCTCAAACCTGCAGGCGTGGGTTCCTCCAACGATGCCGAGTTTTTCCCTGGCGAGCCAAAGGCTTGGGGCTTGTCGTTCATGACCAACGAAGAAAAAGCACCCACTGGAAGATCCGCTGGCAGCGTGGCTTGGGCCGGATTGGCCAACAGTTTTTACTGGATCGACCGAAAAAAAGGGGTGGGCGGCGTGCTGGCCACACAAATCCTGCCGTTCGCAGATGTCAAAGCACTGCCTTTGTTCTATGACTTTGAATCAGCGGTCTACAAATCGTTGGCATAGTTTTTTGCTGAGTTCCAATCTACCGGGCCCCTGGGCCCGGTTTTTTTTGAGCGTCTACACTTTGGCTTTGTTGCAAAAATTCCAAGGAGAACACCATGCCCAAGGCATACCTCATCAGCACCTACCAAGAAATTCACAACCAAGATGCATTGGCTGCGTATGCCAAATTGGCACTGCCTGCATTGACCGCTGCCGGGGGCACATTTTTAGCACGCGGCATGCCTGCCAAAGTCAAAGAAAACGGCAAGATGCAACGCACCGTGTTGATTCAATTTGAAAGTTTGCAAGCTGCGTTGGACGCATACGAGAGTGCGGCCTACCAAGAAGCCATGCATGAACTAGGCGACAACGCTGTGGTGCGCGATATTCGCATCATCGAAGGGGCGTAAGCCATGACACAACTGAGTCAACGTGCTTTGGGATTGGGCACAGAAAACGCATTTGTGGTGCTGGCCGAGGTGAACAAGCTGATCCGTGAAGGCCGTGACATCATTTCTTTTTGCATTGGCCAGCCCGATTTCCCGACACCGAAAAACATTCAGCAAGCTGGCATCACGGCCATCACAGGTGGCAAACACGGTTACACGCCTTCGGCCGGTATTCCTGAATTGCGACAGGCCGCTGCCGATTACTTTGCCCGTACGCGCGGCATCAAGGTGGATGCCGATGACGTCGTGGTCGGCGCCGGTGCGAAGCCGTTCATTGGCTACACCATCCAGTCGGTGACCGATTTTGGTGCGGGCGATGAAGTCATTTATCCGGTGCCGGGTTTTCCGATTTACGATTCACAAATCAAGGCCAACGGCGCGGTCGGTGTGCCGATTTATTTGCGCGAAGACCGCAACTTCAGCTTTGACCCGCAAGAGTTGGCCGACAAAATCACACCGCGCACCAAGCTGTTGATTTTGAATTCACCGCAAAACCCGACCGGCGGTATTCTCAGCAAAGCCGACTTGCAAGCCATTGCCGACATACTGCGCAAGCACCCGCAAATCTGGGTGTTCGCTGACGAGATTTACGGTCAGTTGGTGTATGACGGTGAGTTCCATTCCATCGCTGCCTTGCCGGACATGCAAGAGCGCACCATTTTGTCCGACGGTTGCTCCAAAACCTGGGCCATGACCGGCTGGCGCTTAGGCTTTTGTGCCAACAAAAAGCTGGCGCCATATTTCACCAACTGGATCACCAACACCGAGTCCTGTGCGTCGCACATCACGCAGTGGGCGGGTGTAGAAGCCTTGAACGGGCCGCAGGACGACGCCAACCACATGCGCGAGGTGTTCTTGAGCCGCCGTGACCTGATCGTCGGTTTGCTCAACCAACTCCCCGTCGTGACTTGCAAAACCCCGGGCGGCGCGTTTTACGCGTGGCCGAACGTGACCGAGGCGTGTCGGCTCACCGGTTGCGCCGATTCGGAAGAGTTTCGCAAGCGCTTGTTGTTAGAAGCAGGCGTGGCGGTGTTGGCCGATATCCATTTCGGGCCGCGCGTGGCGGGGGACGGCCAACATATTCGCTTCAGCTACGCAGCGTCTGACGAAGCCATCAAAGCCGGTTTGAAGCGCATGGCGGACTTCATCCACAAGAACAGCAAATAATTTCTTTCAAACGCTGAACACCGGCAGCGTTTCAAACTTGCCGTTCAACAAAGCCGCGCTGTCTGCGCCCATCCATTGCTGCGCCACCGTTGCGTACACGCGGCGAAAGTCGACGGTGGGGTTGACGTTGCCTTCCGCGTTCAATCGGGTGAAGTCGGGCGCTTGGCCGTAATGCCCGCCTTTGACCGGTTGGCCGATCAGATACACATGGTTGGCGGTGCCGTGGTCTGTGCCCAAGCTGGTGTTCTCAGCAGGGCGGCGGCCAAACTCGGAATACACCATCAGCGTCACGTCTTTGTCGCGGCCGATGCGCTTCATGTCTTGCATAAAACCGGCGATGCCGTCTGACACATAGGTCAGCAGCCGCTGGTGCAGCTCGCCTTGGTGCACATGGGTGTCAAACGCGTTGTGCCGGTAAGCCGTGTGGTAAATGCGGCTGGGCAAACGCGCGTGAATCATGGCCGCCACTTTGGGCAGGTCCATGGACAAAATGCCGTAGTCGATCGGCGTTTTGTAATTGCTCCAAGCCTGTCGCACTTGCACCGAGGCCTGGCGTGCGCTTTGCGCCACGTCTTCTAAAAACTGATGCGCCGCATTGGCGCTGTGCGTGTTGTCGCCCGTGCCTTTGTCCAACAGCGTGCGGCTCTGGTACAGGCCTTTGCGGCCGAAGCGCTCGGGGTCGTCAAACACCACCGGCACATGTCGCGCGGCGCGTACCGCCAGCGATTGGCGCTCATCGATGTTGATCAAAAAATTCGGTGTCAGTTGCGGGTCGATGGCGTCCGCCAATCTGCCCAGCCAGCCATAGGGCTCGCCGGTGTTGGGTGCGCCGGTGTGCCAGTAAGCGGCAGAGGTGAAATGCGAGTAAGACGGGTTGTCGTAGCCGCAGCCGTGCACCACCGCCATTTGGCCGTTTTTGTACAGCCGCTCAAAACCCGCCATGCCGGGGTTGAAGCCGTGCATATCGTCGATCTTGCGCAGCCTGTTGGCGCGAATGCCTAGGTTGGGGCGCAACTTGTAATAGTTATCGTCACCAAAAGGCACGAGGGTGTTGAAACCGTCGTTGGCCCCGGTCAGCTCCACCACTACCAAAATGCGCTTGTCGTCAGCAGGCTTGGCGATGGCGCTCAAGGGCAGGGCGGTGCTCAGGCTCATAGCGCTCAAGGCTTGCAGCAGTTCGCGGCGTGTCAGTTGTGTGTGGTTCATGGTTTATCCCAGTTGGTAGGCAGGCAGCGACAACATGACATGCAATAAGTTGCGCAATGCGTCTTCCATGTAACTGTCGGCCAGCTTTAAGTCGGTAGTGCCCAGGTCGTCGCTGAGCAATGCGCTGAGTTGTTGCTTCACTGCGTCTGACACCGGGGCAGAAAAAAACCGCGACACCAAATGGTCCACTGCACAGGCTGTGGTTTTGCAATTCGCCTGGCGCAACAACTGCGACAGATTGAGTTGCGCCGTGTCGCGCGGTATGGGTTTGACTTTTTCAATCGCCTTGCGCCAGGCGTGGTAGCTGGCCAAACGGGTATTGAAGTCTTCGTTGCGGTCGGCTTGCATGGACATGGACATGTCGCCCATGGTTTTGCCCTCGGGCTGGGTGGCGGTGGTCACGTCCATGCCTTGGGACAGTTTGTCAGCCACCGGCACAATTTGGTACAGCCCGTTGGGTGTGCGGTCGGGTGCCACAAAATCGATGGGTGGGTACACCGTGTCGTACACCACGTTGCCGCGTGCCAGCAACAAACCCGGCGTGATCCAGCTGCGCCCATGCGCCCAACCGGCCACATTGGGTGGATAAAACAATTTCTGCCCCAGCATTTCGGTTTGCTCGTTGAAGTCCGGAATGCCGGGCACACTTTTGAGCGCCATTTTTTTATAGGTGGAAATCAATAACTCCACCGGCGGCTTGATGCGCGAGGCCATGGATGTTGGGCTGTAAAAATCATTCGATAAAAACACGGTTTCCAGAAAAACAGCGATGTCGTAACGCGAATCACGCAGCAATTGCCCGAGT
>CAMDXA010000034.1 GCA_945878065.1 Bordetella parapertussis
GAAAGTGGCATTGTTGGAGCCGCAGTGATGGAGATAAAACTTGAAGAGGTCTCATGGGAGGGCACGCAGGACGATACACAGGCCTTGCTAGATAAATGGCTGGTTGTCGAAAAAGAACCGGTTATCAAGGGACAGGTATTGGTCACGGTTGTGTTGGTAAAAGCATCGATCGATATCGAAGCGCCGAGCGACGGATTCATAGAAAAAATACTGATTCCGGCAGGCGAGAGTTTTGCGCATGGAACAGTGCTCGCACATTTCATGGCGTTACCTGCGTCAAGCAAATGAATACCGTTGATGAAACGACGGTTTCAGGCTTTATGGATGACTTCCGGCGTCAGGGCTTGAATGGCTTGGTAGTTGGTTAAAAACACCCGCCCATGTAAATGTTGCAAAAACTCGGTTTTGTTGAGTTTGTCCATCACCGGGCCTTTGATTTCAGAGAAATGCAGGGCGATGCCAGAGTCTTTCAAACGGCTGGCAATCGCTTCCAAACTTTCCAAAGCGCTGGCGTCGATGTCGTTCACTGCTGAGCATTGCAACAACACATGCTCGAGTTCGGGGCGCGATGCCACCTCGGCGTTGATGCGGTCTTCCACGCCCCGCGCATTGGCAAAAAACATGCTGGCGTCTACGCGCAGGCAAACCAGTTTGGGGCTGACCTTGACGTCGTGGCGCAATACATTTCTAAAGTACTCTGTTTCCGGTACCAGCCCCACAGTGGCGATGTGCGGTCGGCTGGCACGGAACAAAAACAACGCCAAAGACACCACCACACCCATCACCAAACCGCTTTCCACACCGACCAACAGCGTGGCGAGCAAGGTGGTGGTCACGGCGATGAAGTCGAGTTTGGAGAAACGCCAAGTGGATTTCAAGATGCTGAAGTCGACCAAAGACAACACAGCCACCACAATCGTTGCAGCCAAAGTGGCTTGCGGCAAATAGTAAAGCGCAGGCGTTAAAAACAGCGATGCCAAGGTGATGCCTACCGCTGTGTAAACCCCCGCCGCTGGTGTGACCGCACCGGCGTCAAAGTTGACCACCGAACGCGCAAAACCGCCTGTGACCGGAAAGCCGCCCGTGAAAGCGGCCGACAAATTGCTGGCACCCAAGGCCACCAACTCTTGGTCGGGCTCGATGCGCTGACGACGTTTAGCTGCCAGCGTTTGACCCACCGACACCGACTCGACAAATCCCACGACGCTGATCAGCAAGGCAGGAACCAACAACTCTTGCCAGAGCGCCAAGTCCCACAAAGGGGTTGTGAGCGGGGGTAAGCCTTGCGGCACGGTGCCCACCAGCTTCATGCCTTGGCCTTGCCAATCCAAGCCCCAAGCCAAGACAGTTGTGAGGGCGATGGCGACCACCGGACCGGCCTTTGCCAGCACATCGGCGAGTTTGGGTGTCAAACCTGCTGAAATGAGCAAAGGCTTCAAGCCCTTGCGCACCCAAAATAAAAATACGGTTGCCGCAATGCCCACGGCCAAAGTCAACAGATGCAGATTCGAGGCTTGGTGCAGCAGCGAGGACAGCAATTCCACAAAGTTGTGGCCCTCGGCTTTCACGCCCATGATGGTTTTGAGTTGGCTCAGCGCAATCAACAAACCCGAGGCAGAGATGAAACCCGAAATGACAGGGTGGCTCAAAAAATTTGCCAAGAAACCCAGACGCAACAATCCCATCAGCAGCAACATGCCGCCCGACAAAAACGCCAAGGTGATGGCCACTTGCCAATAGGCATGCGTGCCAGCTGCCGCGTGTTCAGCCACGGCGGCGGCTGTCATGAGTGACACCACGGCCACGGGGCCGACTGCCAATACGCGACTGCTGCCCAGCACCGCATACAACAGCAGCGGCGCGACACTGGCATACAAACCCACCTCGGGCGGCAGACCCGCCAGCAAGGCGTAAGCCAGGCTTTGCGGGATCAGCATGATGGTGACGATCAGCGCCGCCACCGCGTCGTTGGTGAAGGTTTCCCGGTTGTATTGACGGCCCCAAACCAGCAGGGGAACCGAGGGCAGCCAGCGCGAAAGTGCAGTCATCAGCCCACCATTTCAGGTTGTGCCATCCATTCGCGGCCTTTGAGCATGGCTTCCCAATAGATGGGAGGGAGGATGCGCTCCTTCAGGTACCAAGCCAAAGCAGAAGGCTTGGTGCCGTCGATCAACCAAGAAGGGAAGCTGGGGGCCAGCTTGCCGCCATAGGTGAATTCGGCCAATACGATCTTGCCGCGCTCGACCGTGAGTGGGCAGGAACCGTAACCGTCGTATTTCGCTTGGCCTTGCAATTGCCCCATGGCCACCAACAGATTGTGTGCAACCACCGGCGCTTGTTTGCGTGCCGCCGCAGCGGTTTTGGCGTTGGTGGTGTTGGCCACATCGCCCAAGGAAAACACGTTGGCGTAGGTTTTGTGGCGCAGGGATGAGGGGTCAACATCTACCCAGCCAGCGGCATCTGCCAAAGGGCTGACGCGCACAAAGTCGGGAGATTTTTGCGGCGGCACCACGTGGATCATGTCGAAGTCACGCACCACTTTTTCTTTGCTGCCGTCGGCCAGGGTTTTCATGAACGTGGCTTTGTGCGCGGGGCCGTCCACAGCCACCAAGGTTTCACCGAAGTTCAAACCGATGCGGTATTTCTTCACGTATTCCATGAGCGCGGGCACATAGTCAGCCACGCCAAACAGCACCGCACCCGCATTACAAAACTGGATGTCGATGTTGTTCAGCACACCCTGGCGTGTCCAGTGGTCGGCTGACAAGTACATGGCTTTTTGCGGTGCACCCGCGCATTTGATGGGCATGGGCGGCTGGGTGAAAAGCGCCTTACCGCCTTTCAAGTTTTGCACCAACTCCCAGGTGTAGGGAGCCCGGTCGAAGCGGTAATTGGAAGTCACACCGTTGCGCCCCAATGTTTCATTCAAGCCCTCAATGCCTTGCCAGTCCAGCTTCAAGCCGGGGCAGACCACCAGCTGCTTGTACTTCACCACACGGCAACCTTCCAAAATGACTTGGTTGTTGTCCGGTTCGAAAGCGGCCACAGCAGCCTTGATCCAGCTGACATCGGTGGGGATGACCGAGGCCATGGTGCGGGCAGTTTCGCTGGGTTTGAAAATGCCGCCACCGACCATGGTCCAACCGGGTTGGTAATAGTGGGCGTCTGCCGGGTCGATGATGGCAACGTCCAGTTGCGGGCTACGTTGCAGCAAACTTGCCGCCACCGAAATGCCTGCGGCACCGCCGCCAACGATCACCACATCGTGGCTGGCGTCGGCTTGGTTGCTGGGCGTTTTGCCGCCGTTGGCAATGCGTTGCACCAAGGCTTTCATGTCAAAGCCCACTTTGTTTGACGCTTCCAAAATTTGCGGCAAGGGCGTGACACCGGCTTGCGACAAGGCCCACATGGTGGTGGAGCGCATGCCGGTGCGGCAGTAAGCTAACACCGGACCAGGCAGGGTGGCCAGCAGTTCACCAAAGGTCTTGCCGTCCTCGTCGCTTACTTTGCCTGCGTCGGCAGGCAAATAGCGCATTTGCATTCCCAGCGTCAACGCGGCTTGCTCCATTTCTTTGAAG
Organism: Bordetella parapertussis; assembly: GCA_945878065.1. Taxonomy (GTDB): domain Bacteria; phylum Pseudomonadota; class Gammaproteobacteria; order Burkholderiales; family Burkholderiaceae_C; genus Limnohabitans; species Limnohabitans parapertussis_B. The sequence goes on from CAMDXA010000034.1 coordinate 3,579, forward strand.
CTGGGTTGGTCTGGACCTTCACCATCAGGGCGGTTGCAAATGATGGCTTTGAAGCCCATCTGCGCCACTGCCTCCAGTTCGGCGACCATGACTTGCGGGCTGATCGACAGATGAGGCGTGAGTGCTTTGATGTCCATGATGTTTCCAGTAAAAGAGGTTGTCAGACGGGGTTGAATTTGGCTTTGCGCGGTGCGTGGATGAAGCGGTCCATCAACTCAAAGCCCAACATGCCCACCAACATGGCGACCACAAACATCATCGCTTTGGGTTGGCCATCGGCCATGGAGACCAAAGCGGGACCAGGGCAAAAACCTGCCCAACCCCAGCCTGCGCCAAACATCAGGCTGCCAATCACCAAGGGCTTGTCAATCTGGTTGTTAGCTGGGAAGCGCAACACGCCGCCGAAAAAATTGGTGGTGCGTTTTTTCGCCATGCCAAAAGCGAAAACACCGATCGCAATGGCACCACCCATGACCAGCGCCAAAGAGGGGTCCCAAGAGCCAAACAGGTCAAGAAAACCAATTACCTTGCCAGGGTCGGTCATGCCCGAGAGCATCAGGCCTAGGCCAAACAGCAGGCCGACCAAGAATTCGCTGATACGGTGATAAGTGTTGTTGTGAATCATGGGTTTCATCCTTGAAGTGCGTGACGCAATACATAAACAGTCAAAAAGCCAGCACCCATGAAAGACAGGGTGGCGACCAATGAGCGAGGGGAGAGGCGCGACAAACCGCAAACGCCGTGGCCACTTGTGCAGCCTGAGGCGTAGCGTGTGCCTATGCCCACCAACAAACCCGCGCCAATAACACTGAGCTCGCCCGCTTCAATGCGTGGCGCTGTCACCCATTCAACCGGCATGACGGCATGAAACACCGTAGGTGCCGCAAACATGCCCAGCAAAAAAGCTACGCGCCACCATGTGTCGCCCGCCTTGGGGGGCATGAGCCCGCCCAAAATGCCGCTGATACCCAAAATCCGCCCATTGAGCAAAATGAACATGGCCGAAGCCACGCCCAAAATCAGTCCGCCGGTGAGTGACGCCCATGGGGTGAAATGCATCCAATCGATAGTCATGTGTTGTCTCCTGTTTGTGGTCCGCAAAATTGTTCGAATAAAACGTTCATCACCGCCAGCGCTTGGGGGCTGGCGATTTGGTAATAAATGCTTTTGCCGTCACGGCGGGTGGTCACCAGCTCTTCTTCACGCAAAACCGTGAGTTGCTGGGACAAGGTGGGCTGCACAATGCCCAAAATTTCTTCCAACTCACCCACCCGTTTTTCGCCTTGGGACAGCTGGCACAGCAGCATCAGGCGGTCGGGGTTGGAGAGCACTTTCATCATCCGACAGGCGTTGCCGGCTGATGCTTTCATTTTGTCAAGGTCCAAGGTGGAGGTATCCATGGGCGGTTTTCCTAGCTGTTTTGAAGAGGATGTTAAAAGTATATTGACAAACAGATTATTTGTCAATATATTATCTACAACCTAATTCAAAAGGACTTTTGATGACCTCAGTCTCTGCCACTCCCCAAGTCCACGGCATTTTTGACCCCGCCACTTGGACCGTTACTTATGTGGTCTACGAAAAACAAGGCTCTGCTTGCGCCATCATCGACTCGGTGTTGGACTACGACCCCAAGTCGGGCCGCACCAGCCACAAGTCTGCTGACAAAGTTATCGAATTTGTTAAAGCCAATAATTTGAAGGTCGAGTGGATCATGGAAACCCATGCCCATGCCGACCACCTGAGCGCTGCACCTTATTTGAAACAGCATTTGGGTGGGAAAACCGCGATTGGCGACCACATCGGTGGCGTGCAAAAAGTGTTCAAGGGCATCTTCAATATGGAAGAAAGTTTCAAGCCGGATGGATCGCAGTTTGACCATCTATTCGCCGAGGACGAGCCCATCACCATTGGCAACTTGGCAGGCAACACCCTGTTCGTGCCTGGCCACACCCCTGCTTGCGTGGCCTACCAGTTTGGCGACGCGGTGTTTGTGGGCGACACCATGTTCATGCCCGATGTGGGTACTGCACGCTGCGACTTCCCCGGAGGAGACGCCAAAACCTTGTATGCCTCGACCCGCAAGATTTTGAGCCTGCCGCCCGCTACACGTTTGTTCATGTGCCACGACTACCCGCCGAATAACCGTCCTGTGAATTTCGAAACCACGGTGGCCGAGCAAAAAGCGAAAAACATCCATGTGCACGACGGCATCAGCGAAGCCCAGTTTGTGGAGATGCGCACCAAGCGTGACGCCACCTTGGAAATGCCGGTGCTCATCTTGCCCGCGGTGCAAATCAATATCCGCGCCGGTGAGTTGCCACCCAAGGAAGACAACGGCATTGCTTACGCCAAGATTCCTTTGAACGCTCTTTGAAAGCTCACCTGCCATGACCGGTTTCTCTAATCCCCAAGCCATGTGGGACAAGCGTTTCTCCACGCCCGACTATGTGTTTGGCGAGGAGCCCAACGCCTTTTTGGTGTCCCAAGCCGCTTTGCTAGGAAAGGGCCATGCCTTGGCCTTGGCCGATGGCGAAGGGCGCAACAGTGTGTGGTTGGCCCAGCAAGGTTTCACGGTGGATGCCTTTGACTTTTCTCCCCCTGCGGTGGACAAGGCCAAGGCCTTGGCTGCCAAGCACCACGTGACTGTCAATTTCACTTGCAGCGATTGGCAATCTTTCGAATGGAAAGCCGCGCACTACGACTTGGTGGCTGGCATTTTTTTCCAATTCGCCACGCCCGATGAACGCGTTGAATTGTTTGAAAAAATCAAACAAAGCCTGAAGCCGGGCGGTGTTGTGGTGATTCAGGGCTATGGCAAAAATCAACTCAGCTACAACACCGGTGGTCCTGGCAAGTTAGACCATCTCTACGACGAAGATCTGCTGCGCCAAGCTTTTGCTGGCTACGACATTCAGGTCTGTGAAACCTATGAAAGCATCATCCATGAAGGTGCAGGCCACAGCGGCATGTCGGCCTTGGTGGGTTTGGTGGCGAGGAAGCCATGACTGAGAACACCGTTCAAAAAATGCATTTGGTCTGCCCCCACTGCAACGCCACCAACCGCGTGCCCTCGGACAAGTTGCAAGCCGAGCTCAACTGCGGCAAATGTCACGCTGCTTTGCTGCAAGCGCATCCCGACAACTTAGGCGAAGCCGCTTTCAACGCGCAATTGGCCAAAAGCGATTTGCCCTTGGTGGTGGACTTTTGGGCGCCGTGGTGTGGCCCGTGCCGCGCCATGGCACCAGCCTATGAAAAGGTCAGCCACGACATGCACGGCAAAGCCCGTTTTGTGAAGGTGAACACCGAAGACGAACAAGGCTTGGCGGCCAAATTCAACATTCGAAGCATTCCGACTTTGGCGGTTTTTGCGGGTGGCCGCGAGATTGCCAGACAGCCTGGGGCGATGTCGGCCCCCGATGTGGCGCGTTGGGTCAGCGCTGCCTTGCTCAAGGCCTGAGACGACCCATAACCTTTCTAGGAATCATCATGACTCAAAATGTTGGCGGCATCGACCGCGCTCTTCGCATCGTCGCCGGTTTGGCGCTGATCATCTTGGCGGCTACTGGCGTGCTGGGGCCATGGGCTTGGATGGGCGTCATCGTCTTGGCCACCGGTGTCATGGGCATTTGCATGCCTTACACCCTGTTTGGCTTCAGCACCTGTGCCATCAAAACCGATGCTGATACACCTGCAGAGCAATGAGCCAACAGCACCATGGCTTACACCGATAAATTTCAACACTTGGCAGAAGTCGCCATGTCTCAAGTTGCCAGCGTTTCACCGGAGCAGGTCAACACATTGTTGGTCCAAGGCGCAGTGGCATTAGATATTCGTGACAAAGAAGAGCATGACGCAGACCACCTGGCGGGCTCCTTGCACGTCAGCAGGGGCAAGCTGGAAATGAACATCGAAGGTGTGGTGCCAGATCTCAACACCATGGTCCTGTGCTATTGCAATGCCAACAACCGTGGTGCTTTGTCGGCCAACACCTTGCGTCAATTGGGTTATGTCAATGCCCGTTACATCGCCGGTGGATTGAAGGCTTATCGGGCTTTAGGCTGATACATGATGTTCAAGCGGCAAGGCTGGTTGCTTGGGTTTTTGAATGCGGCTTTATGGTTTGGGTTCTTGTGGGCACCTTTAACACAAGCCGCTGAGACAAACGACAACTGCTTGGTGTGTCCCATCGAGTTGCAGCCCCAAGTGTTCTTTGTGCAGGGTTTGGCCGCCTTGGGCAGTTCGGTCAACCGCAATTTCATTTCCAACGCAGGCTTTGTCATCACCCAAGACAGGGTGGTGGTGATCGATGCCTTGGGCTCACCCGATTTGGCCAGGCAGTTGTTGGCAGAAATCAAGAGGCGCACCCCCTTGCCTGTGACCGATGTCATCGTCACCCACTTTCATGCCGACCATATTTACGGCTTGCAGGTTTTCAAAGAGGCAGGCGCTCGCATTTGGGCCCATGAAGCAGGCAAGCACTATCTGTATTCAGAGACCGCGCAAGCACGGCTGGCCGCGTCCCGCGTGGACTTAGCGCCTTGGGTGGATGCACAAACGCTATTGGTGTTTGCCGATGAATGGCTGAGCACTGACCGCTCTTTGAATTTGGGTGGAGTGACGTTTCAACTTATGCACTTGGGACCTGCGCATTCCTTGGAAGACTTGGTTGTGTATTTGCCCACGCTAAAAGTGCTGTTTGCAGGCGACTTGATGTTTCGCCAGCGTGTGCCGTTTGTGGGTCAAGCTGACAGTCGTCATTGGCAACAAGCCTTGGCGTCGTTGTCATCTTTGCCCGTCCAATGGGCTGTGCCTGGCCATGGTCCTGCCACCCAAAACTTCACCCAGGACCTTCAACTCACGCAAGACTATTTGCAATATTTACGTAACAGCATGTCAAGAGCGCTGGATGAGGGCTTGTTGTTTGAAGAGGCCTATCAGCGCACTGATTGGTCAAAATTTTCAAATCTGCCACTTTTTAATTATGCTAACCGTATGAATGCCTTCAACACCTACCTGTTGATGGAACAAGAGAGCTTGAAATAGTGCTCAATTATAGGGTTTTTACTTATTTTTATTTGATTAAATAAGTTATATATTATCCACAACTAATTTATAAATTTACATTTAATGGAAACTGATTTGAATAAGCAGCCCGGTCATATTCTCAAAGCGCCTGAGCATTTTTTGTCTCAGCAAGACATTCAGGTGGTGAAGAAGCAAACCCCCCAAGGTCGCCGTGATTTCCTAAGCAAGGCCTTTGCAGCAGCAGCGGGCATGACCGCCAGTGCAGCAGCCCTTGCACAAAACGCTTTCGAAGGCGACCCCAACATCTTGAACCTGCCCGCCCATGCAACCGGTTTGGGGCAGGGCGTGGCTTCCCCAGGTTATGGCAAGCCTTCAAAATTTGAAGTGAATTTGCAGCGCCGACAAAGTCCAGGCCTGACCCAAACCAATCAAGCCTCTGTGTCGTTTGCGCCTTTGCAATCCTTGTTTGGTATCGTCACCCCCAGTGGTTTGCATTTCGAGCGGCATCACCAAGGATGGTGGGACATCGACCCCACCAAACACCGCTTCATGGTCAATGGCTTGGTGAAAACACCCAAGGTTTTCACCATGGACGACTTGATGCGCTTGCCCTCGGTCTCGCGTTTTCACTTCATTGAGTGCGGTGCCAACACCGGCATGGAATGGGGCAATGTCGCTGTCCCTACGGTGCAATACAGCCACGGTATGTTGTCGTGCAGCGAGTTCACTGGTGTGCCACTCATCACCATTTTGGAACACTGCGGTGCAGATTTCAAAGCCGGTCAGTTTGTGCTGGCAGAAGGCGGCGATGGTTCGTCCATGACGCGCACCATTCCTATGAGCTTGATCAAGTCAGGTGAAGTGCTGGTGGCCTATGGTCAAAACGGTGAAATGCTGCGTCCTGAAAACGGCTACCCCTTGCGCTTGGTGGTGCCTGGTGTGCAAGGTGTGAGTTGGGTCAAATATTTGCGCCGCATCGAATTGGGTGACAAGCCCTACGGCACCAAGGACGAAGCTATTCATTACATCGACTTGCTGCCGGACGGCACACACCGCCAATACAGCGGCATTCAAGAATGCAAGAGCGTGGTGACCACACCCTCAGGTGGTCAAGCTTTGCTGGACAAAGGTTTTTACAACATCACCGGCTTGGCTTGGTCGGGCCGAGGTGCCATCAAAAAGGTCGATGTGTCGGTCGATGGTGGCGCCAACTGGAAGCCAGCTCGTTTGGAGTCACCGGTGCCCAGCAAATGCCTGACCCGCTTCAACCTCGATTGGGTTTGGGATGGCAAGCCTTGCATCATCCAAAGCCGCGCCACCGATGACACCGGTTTTGTGCAGCCCACCCTCAAGCAATTGCGCAATGTACGTGGCACGCGTTCCATCTACCACAACAACGCCATTCAATCGTGGTTGGTGCAAGAAAGCGGTGAGGTGAAAAATGTACAAGTCTCTTGAGTTCCGCATGGACACGTGGACCCTCATTGCGGTGTTGTTGGCCGGTGTTGCCAGCGCCCATGCGCAACAGAATTTTCCAAGTGTCGGCCGCGCCGCCACGCCTGCTGAGATCGCCAAGTGGGACATCGATATCCGCCCCGATTTCAAAGGTTTGCCCAAGGGTGAAGGCTCGGTGGCGCAAGGTCAAGATGTCTGGGAGGCCAAATGCGCCAGTTGTCACGGCATCTTTGGCGAATCCAACGAGGTGTTCAACCCTGTGGTGGGTGGTGTGGGGCCTGAGGATGTGAAAACGGGTCGCGTAGCCAAACTCAAAGACACGTCTTTTCCAGCCCGCACCACGTTCATGAAAGCCCCCAGTTTGTCTACCGTTTGGGACTACATCAACCGCGCCATGCCTTGGAATGAGCCCAAAACACTCAGTACCAACGAGGTTTATGCCGTCACGGCCTTTATGCTGAATTTGAGTGGCATCGTTGAGGACAACTTCGTTTTGAACGAGAAAACCATCGTTCAAGCACAAGAACGCATGCCCAACCGCCATGGCGTGACCACCCAGCACTACATGTGGCCAGGTCCTGAAATGGGCGGTACCAAGAAGCCCGATACGGCCAACACCGCCTGCATGAAAAACTGCTCTACCGATGTCAAGGTCACATCGATGCTGCCCGACTTTGCCCGCGATGCCCACGGCAACTTGGCTGATCAAAACCGCTTGGTGGGTCAGCAAAAAGGGGTGAACACCTTGCGCACGGTCGCCACTGCCCCGGGTACAAAAGCAGCAGTACCTGCCAAAGACACTCCCAAAGGCCCCAACGATGCTGTACTGGGCTTGTTGCAAGCCAACAATTGTTTGGCCTGTCATGGCTTGGACAAGAAAGTTGTGGGTCCAGCCTTCACTGATGTCGCCAGCAAACACGCCGGTAAATTGGATTACCTGACCAACAAAATTTTGATGGGCAGTTCCGGTGTGTGGGGCAGCATCCCCATGCCGGCGCAAACCCTCAAACCTGCTGACGCCAAAGCCATCGCCGAATGGTTGGCGGGCAGCGCCAAACCCTGAACTTCAACAAGGAGAAATGAAATGCAAACACGTCGCGATGCACTCAAACGCAGCTTTGCTGTTGTCAGCCTGATGATGAGCGCTGGCATGCTGCCCGAATTGGCGCAGGCCTTTGAAAAATCGGCCTTCGATGCCAAAACCATGGCCGATGTTTTCAAAGCATTGGGCTTGCCCATGCCCACCGAAAGCAAGGATGTCGGTTTGACAGCGCCAGACATTGCCGAAAACGGCGCGGTGGTGCCGATGACGGTGCAAACCAGTTTGCCTGGTGCCAAAAAGTTGTTGCTGTTGGTCGAAAAAAACCCTTCCCCATTGGTAGCGCAGTTCATGCTCAATCCTGCGGTAGATACCAGTTTTCAAACACGCGCCAAGATGAGCGCGTCCTGCGATGTTTATGCAGTGGCGGTCATGGATGACGGCAAAACACTTTTCACTAAAAAAGAAGTCAAGGTCACGCTCGGCGGTTGCGGCGGTTGAGCATTCATCAAATCAAGGAGAAACAACATGGCAGATCCAATGCGCATTCGTGCCCAAGTGGCAGGTGAAAAAATCAATGTTCGTGTCTTGATGAGTCACGAAATGGAGTCAGGTCAACGCAAAGATGCCAACGGCGCGATAGTGCCTGCTTGGCACATCCAAGAAGTCACCGCCACCCACAACGGGCAACCCGTTTTTTCTGCCGATTGGGGCCCTGGTGTCTCTAAAAACCCGTTCTTGCAGTTCACCATCAAAAACGGCAAAGCAGGCGACAAAGTTGGCGTGACTTGGAAAGACAACAAGGGCGACACCCGCTCTGATCAAGCCACGGTGTCCTGACATGAGACGCTTGACTGCATCCTTGGCCGCTGTGGCCCTGGTCGTTACCGCGACAACGGCTTATGCCCAAAAAACGACATCTGATGGCATTAACGAATACCGTGCCATGCTGCAAGACGGCAACCCTGCCGATTTGTTTGAAGCCAAAGGCGAAGACCTTTGGAAACAAGCGCGTGGTCCGAAAAAAGTATCGCTGGCCCAATGCGATTTAGGCAAAGGACCGGGCCAAGTGAAGGGGGCTTGGGCGGAGTTGCCGCGTTATTTTGCGGACACCCAAAAAGTGCAAGACTTGGAGTCAAGGCTGCTGACCTGCATGGAAACCTTGCAAGGCTTTGATGCCGAGCAAATCCGCAAAACGCCTTACGGCAAAGGAGAGCAGATCACCATAACCGCCTTGGCCACATGGGTGGCGGCCGAGTCTAAAGGTTTGCGCTTCAACATACCCCAAGCCCATGCTGAAGAGAAACGCATGTTCGACTTGGGCAAAAAGTTGTTTTACTTTCGCTCTGGAACCCACGATTTCGCCTGTTCCACCTGCCATGCACAAGATGGTAAACGCATTCGATTGCAAGACTTGCCCAATCTCACCACCCAAGTTGGTGCTGTCACTGGCTTTGGTGCATGGCCTGCCTATCGCGTTTCCAACGGGCAAATGTGGAGCATGCAATTGCGGCTGAATGATTGCTACCGACAACAGCGTTTCCCCTATGCCGTGTTTGGTAGCGATGTCAGCACCGCCTTGGGTGTTTATTTGGGCGTGACCTCCAAAGATGCGGTGGCTTTTGCCCCTGCCATTCGTCGTTGATGTTCAAAGGAATCACATTGAAAATATTCCCTATTCCAACCCTGACTGTGCTGGCTATGACACTGGGCCTGGCGTCCTGCGCCACCACCACAGTGAAAAGCAGCAACTACCTTGAAGATGTCCAAACTGTTTTGGCTGCGTCTTTTCGCGCAGAAGGGCAGGCTGGCTTGGACAGGCTGACCCCGGACGAGGCTAACCGTCTGTGCAGCCAATCCGAGTATGAGGGCAACCCTTTGTCAGATAAGCAAACTGAACAAATACGCAACGACAACTTCAAGACCATCAAGTGGCCCAGCAACGGTCAATTCTTCGGCGACTACAAATTGGGCGAGGCGATTGCCCAAGATGGGCGCGGCAAAACTTGGTCAGACAAAGAGGGTTCGGTCAATGGAGGCAATTGTTACAACTGCCACAAGATCAGCAACACAGAAATTTCCTACGGCACACTGGGTCCCAGCCTTTACAACTACGGCAAGTTGCGTGGTGTCACAGATGTGAACAGCCCCACCTCCAAGCCGATCATTGAATACACCTGGGCCAAGTTATGGAACGCAAGAGGCTACAACGCTTGTTCGAACATGCCGCGCTTTGGCCACAACTCCATCCTTACTGAAGCCCAGTTGCAGCACCTCATGGCGTTGTTGCTCGATCCGAAATCTCCCGTGAACCAATAAGCAGCTATAGATATGAACTTGACCAAACGTGAATTTCTGCAAGTGCTGGGTGCTGGCATGGCTGGTGGTATGCCCTTGGCCAGCTTTGCGCAAAAAGACGCTGCTGATGCTGAAGGCTTGTACGACATGCCACGTTTTGGTCAGGTGTCTTTTTTGCACATGACTGACTGCCATGCGCAGTTGCTGCCGGTGCACTTTCGCGAACCCAGCATGAATTTGGGCTTGGGGGCCATGAAAGGGCAGTTGCCTCACTTGGTAGGCGCTGAACTGCTCAAAGCCACAGGCGTCAAACCCGACACCGCCCAGGCGCATGCCCTGAGTGCTTTGAACTTTGAAACCGCCGCCAAACGCTACGGCAAGGTTGGTGGCTTCGCGCATTTGGCCACCTTGGTCAAACGCATGAAGGCTTCACGCCCGGGGGCATTGTTGCTTGATGGTGGCGACACTTGGCAAGGTTCGGCCACAGCCTTGTGGACCAAGGGCCAAGACATGGTGGATGCTTGCAAATTATTGGGCGTGGACGTCATGACGGGGCACTTCGAGTTCACCTATGGGCAAGACCGGGTCACTGAGCTTGTGGAAAAACAATTGGGTGACAAGACCGCATTTGTGGCGCACAACATCAAAACCAAAGACTTTGGTGATCAGGTGTTCAAGCCCTATGTCATGCACGAAATGAACGGGGTGCCTTGCGCCATCATTGGTCAGGCGTTTCCCTACACGCCAATTGCCAACCCGCGTTACATGGTGGCAGATTGGGAGTTCGGCATTCAAGAAGAAAACCTGCAAAAAACTATTCTTGAGGCTCGTGCCAAGGGTGCCCAAGTGGTGGTCTTGTTGTCGCACAACGGCATGGATGTGGATTTGAAATTGGCCTCACGCGTGACTGGTCTGGACGCCATCTTGGGTGGCCACACGCATGACGGCATGCCTGTGGCTAAAGTGGTGACGAATAAGTCGGGCCAAACTTTGGTGACCAATGCTGGTTCCAATGCCAAGTTCTTGGGTGTGTTGGACCTGGAAGTGAAAAACAAACAGGTGACCGACTTCCGCTACAAACTCATGCCCGTGTTTGCAAATTTATTACCCGCTGACACGCAAATGCAATCACTCATCACCAGCATTCGAGCCCCTTATTTAGCTGAACTGCAAAAAACCTTGGCCATTACCGAAGGCACGCTTTACAGACGTGGCAACTTCAATGGCACGGGTGACCAGTTGCTTTTGGACGCGATGCTGGATGTGCAAAGTGCTGAAATTGCGTTTTCTCCTGGGTTCCGTTGGGGCACCAGTTTGTTGCCCGGCCAAGCCATCACCAAAGAGTGGTTGATGGACATGACGGCCACCACCTATTCCTATGCCACGGTCACGCCCATCAAAGGCAGCATGATCAAAACAATCTTGGAGGATGTGGCGGACAATTTGTTCAACCCCGATCCTTATTACCAACAAGGCGGTGACATGGTGCGTGTGGGCGGCTTGAAATATACCTGCCGACCTATGGCTAGCATGGGGCAACGCATCCACAACATGTTGCTTAACGATAAACCTATAGACCCCGACAAAACCTATAAAGTGGCCGGTTGGGCGCCGGTCTCTGAAGAGGCTTCCAAGCAAAACCTCAAACCAATTTGGGAAGTGGCCGAGCAATGGTTGTCAGCCACTGGCGGTAAAGTTTCTACCCGCAAAGCCAATGTACCGCTGCTTGAAGGTGTATTACCCAACCCGGGATTTATCTCTCCCATTTGAAAAAAACACTTATCTTTACCTTTTTTGCAATTCTGCTTAGTGCAAAAGCATGGGCCGCTACCCAGACCGAGTGATTTCATAATGAAATTATTTTTAATAAATTATTTTTAATAAACAGGGGTAGAAAATGAACACAAAACGGGTTTTTCAAGTGCTGCTTGTTCTTGCAACCTCCGTCCTGCTGTGCAGCTTCGCCGTCGCCCAGGACCGGATTGTTTACCACATCGACGATGCGGCGGCCCAGGCCACCAAAGGCCTGCGCAACATACGCAACCACCTGGATGTGGCCCCCGACACCAAGATTACGGTTGTGACTCATGCCAACGGAGTGGATTTCTTGATGGACGGCGCCAAGGACACCAAGGACCCAAACATCGACTATGACTCCCTGGTGAGTTCGCTCAAGGCAAGAGGGGTCACTTTTGAGATCTGCGAAATCACGCTGCGAAACCGCAACCTCAAAAAAGAACAGTTCAACATGGACGCGACATTCACCCCGTCGGGGGTAGTGCGTATCGGGCGGCTGCAGAGCCGCGAAAACTTCGCCTACATCAAGCCGTGAGAAAAGGTCCGAGCGCCTTAGTGCCAGCAACCCTCGCTACGTACTGGTTCCAAGTTTAGTTATCGAATTAAACCAACTCCACAGCCGCTTTCAACTGGCTAGGGCTGCTGTACAGGTAAGCAGCAGTAGTGCTGATGCTGCGGTGACCTGCCAGCGTTTTCAAGATATGGATGGCAGTGCCTTTGTTGGCCAGACTTGTTAAAAAAGTCCTTCTACCGCTGTGGCTGCTAGCGCCCTCAAGTCCAGCTCCCTCGTAGAGCAGGGCAAACGTTTGTGCCAAGCTGTTTGCGTTGAAGCCTGCCCGGATGCTCTTTTGACTTGCAAAGAATGGGTAGTTGCGATCCACGCACTTGGCTTGCAGTGCGTAGGATTGCAATTCTGTTTTGAGCTTGGCGCTGACAAAAACAGTACGTGCATGACGGCCTTTGGTCATGTCGGGCAGCAAGCGGATCTCATCTTTAATCTCTCCATCTGTGGTTGTGACATCGCACCAGCGTAAGCAGGCTACTTCACCGATTCTCAAACCTGCCCAGTGTGTGAGCAGCATCATTGATTTGTTGCGGGCCGCGTACTTGCGTGTATTGATATGCGTTAACAAGCGCTCAATTTCAGCAGTTGTCAGTGTCTTTGCTTGTGCCATGGTCATGTCTCCTAAATCATTTGTTTGCGTTAAATGCATTGTGTTTTCATATATTTATCTGGACAACCTGAGTCCTGCCAAAGTGATGGGTTTCTCTGCTGGAGCAGGGTAAAATGAAATGGCTGTGGATAACTTTTTCACGGTTTTTTTCTTCAATGATTTCAACGCTCAAACTTTGAAATCTATGAAAAGCTAAGTTTTTCGTGATTTTTCTTGGATAACTCACACGCTCTGTGGATAACCAGCGCAGATTGCATAGCAAGCCCTACAAGAACTGATCAATCCTGTCAGCACCCAAAGTATTCGGGCTTGTAAATCGATGCGCTGTAGCGTGCTTTAAACGGTGGGTTTTTGTAGGCACTGACATGCTGACAGTAACTCTGCAGCAAATTCGTGAGATTTTCGCCACGACCTAGCTCGCTGCCAAAATGGTCCTACAGGTCTAAATTTCTGGGCTGCGGATTTTTAAGGACCAGTACTTGAACTTCTTGCCTGGTGAATTTAGACCAGTGTCCCGCCAAATCATCGGGTTACCAACTATCGGTTGTCCAACTACGCGTCTGAAACAAAACTGTGGTCATGTTGACAAACAGGAACACAGAGATGAAAACACACCGAGAACTTCAGCAGTTGGGTTTAGACAATTGCACCATGTCTCGATTCACAGGCACAACAGCCTATTACAGAATCAGTCGCAGACATCTGTTGACCGACGGCACCAAGCACTTGGCAGAAAAGGCGGCTTGCTTTTGGATGATGGATGCCATTGCCAGTCACCTGTGTGAGATTGGTACTGAGGACTGGTTTGTAGTGGTCCACGTTAAGGTCACTGAGGGCAGGGCGGTGATGATCTACGAAGATGGCAATGACAAGGAACACGCCAGGCAGGAGATTCCATATACAGACTTTCCGCTGGACTCGATCACGCTCTATGCCTGTTGGGATCAGGAGAACTGGGTGATCATGCTGCCTAGCGAGTATTGACCTGACTAGGGCCCGCTTGAATGCTGTGGAATCCATACTGCGCCCACAGCAACCAACGAGCGTCTTGACTGCTTGGTGCCCGAACTTCAGTGCGAACAACTTGGCTGCGACCATTGTTGGCTCGGACTCTGACGGATGCTTGGTAGGTATGCATCCAGTATTTAGCCCCAACAAGTAGCGCATCTATATCCCGACCAATTCCGGAATCAGTGCCAGTCGAAAAAACAAGGACTCGCTTGAATTGGGATCAATCAGGTCAATGACCCAGGTAATTGGGCTATTTGGGTATATGGGAAGTGGCAACAATTACTATAAGCGCATGACTTTTTGAGATTTGTCGGGTAATCTGTATATTCCAGCTAAATACCTGTGAATTTCAGGATTTCTCAAGTCCTGACAGCAAGGGGGCAGCGCTTGATCAAGATCACCATTGACGCAAAGGTTTACGAAGCCCTGAGCTTGGCGTTCCCTAAACCTGCCAACTCAGCGCACAGAGCCTTGGCTAAATACATCCGAGTGCTTGAGAACAAGCTTTTTAAAAGCCTGCACTTTGCAGCTACACCCCTGCAGCAAAAGTTAGATCTGTTCACCATTTCCCTTAAAGAACTTGCAAATGAGGGCGGTCAAATCGGTGCTCAAAAGATGGTCTTGCACAGATGGCTGCGTGAAAACAATCTGAGCCTCGTGGAACCCGTGATCCTTGGATCCAACTTGACTGGTGGTGTTAGTCAATGCCGCTTGACGGATCTTGTGACCATGGTGGACACCTTGGCTATTGAGGAAACCATATTGACATCTATCAGCAGTGACCGAGAGTTAGATCAGTACCTAGGTGGAGATGAATTCAGCTGTTATCAATTGTTCAACCTGCTTTACCCAGAAATAAAACGCCGAGCCACTGATGCAGAGCTTGACGATTTATTTGATGTACTGCCTGTGGACGTTGACAGCGTCAAGAGTTACATCGTGTGGCTGAGTACAGAAGCTGAGCTCATCACTTTACAAAAGAAGAATCAAGCCCTGCGGCAAGCTCGGATTATTTTGGCGATAGCCAGCGTGATGAATGGCTACTACCTGCAACGTAAAAAGCCCAGTGACTTTGGCCGCTTGTACTACGAGGGCGTGAGCGTGCAAAACATCAACAAGGAGCTGCGCCGAGCAGTGCTTGGTGACTGCTGGGAATATGACATCCGCAGCAGCGTGGTGGCTTGGAAGATGGGCTGGGCCGAGCAATACATAGGCAGTCGAGGGCAGGGCGCAGATCTGCGAAAGGTATTCAGCGCCACTTTGGGATTCTTGGAGGACAAGAATGACTTCATGGCCACTGTGCGCCACTTCACCTTTGATGAGAGCAGCCCAGTACCCCTGGACCTTCAGCCCAAACTACTTAAGCAAGCTTTTACTGCAATCAGCTTTGGCGCTAGGGTAACCACACACGGATGGCAAAACGAATCAGGTGGTTGGTCAAATCCCGCATTGGTAGACATTATCAGGAACAGCACAGATAGGGATAGGTTCCTAAATGACTTGACAGTTCAGGCCTTTATCAAAGAACAGGGTATCTTGGATGCACACCTGTATGAGCGTGTCAAAGCTCAGCGCCGGGACTTGCTTAGCAAGCCTTTCCTGCAAACACCCAGTGGCAGACCCAGTAAATCCAAGATCTTGGCCTACCTTTACCAGCACGATGAGACCGAGATCATGGATATCGTGCGCGCAACCGCCTTGGACCATGGCCGCGGTTTGCTGGCCAGCGTACATGACGCGTTATTTTTTAAACGTAAATTGGGTGCGGACTTAAAGCACGAGTTGGAATTGACCATGCGCGAATACTCCAACAACCCCTACTGGCACCTTAGTCCGAAAGAATTACAGCGCTACGAACCTCGCTTGTTAGATGCCTAGCGTCTTAGGGCTGCGTATAAGGCACAGATTCAACCAGACCAAGAGTCGCGTCTGTCAACCAAGCGCTGGAGTCCTTCCAGATGGATGGGTTACCAATGATTTTGGTTGCCCAAAGCCAGGGTCTGAAACTAAATTAGTGATTCCTGCAACACACACACAAGGAGTAACTATGTCAGGTTTAAGCGCATTGAAATTAGTCACTGGCAAACCCCAGCAGGCCAACAGCCCGCAGCATGCACGACGACAAAAGCTGTGTAGCAAATTGGATGAGCAAATTCAATTGGCCAAAGCCCAGCTGTCAGGCACGGAGTTTTTGTCCTTCAAAACCCGCACTGTCAAGGACGAAGCCACAGGGGATAGTCGACGGGTTTCCGTTCCCAAGAAACTCAAACCCTGGTGGTGGACGGATGACAAGGGCAAGTTCTGCATCACAGTGCGATATGGTGCAAAAACCTTAGAAATCGTTGAAGGCAAGAACGCCATTGAAACTGAGAGCATGGCCGAGGTGATCTCTACGCTGGAGCTGTTACGCAAAGCTGTGGACTCGGGGGACTTGGACAAACGCATTGCCGCAGTCAGCGGCTTGGTGAAAGCGGGGTTTGAAACCGATGCGGCCCAGTCCAAGAAATCCACCTTGAAACTGCCATCCAAGTCTGTCTAAGTCAGCCTAACCTTCGGCAATAGGAGGGCATCCTCTGACCGTCTGACTTTGCATGAGTATTAACAGCAATTAAAGTCGTATACAACTCATTAAAGTCGTAAACAGCCCTCTAGCATTCATGCGGGTTTGCATGGAGGCAATTTTGAGAGGCATTTATTAAATTCGTAAATACATGGAATTTGAACCCGCTTTGCAAGCATTCAGTGCAATTTTGCAAGGC
Source organism: Bordetella parapertussis (assembly GCA_945878065.1). Classification (GTDB taxonomy): domain Bacteria; phylum Pseudomonadota; class Gammaproteobacteria; order Burkholderiales; family Burkholderiaceae_C; genus Limnohabitans; species Limnohabitans parapertussis_B. The sequence continues at coordinate 20,141 of CAMDXA010000034.1, forward strand.
TTCATCAAACGCTCATTTTAACTATTGGCTTACCCCAGCTCCGCGCCCCCTTTGCTATCTAAGGCATAGAATTTCTGTTGGCGCGACCTTGACACGGCGGACCTGCAGCGCCTCGCGGTTTTGGTCTTTCTCCATGATATCGGCAAAGCCAATTCTGGTTTTCAGTCACGCCGATGGAAGTCGCCTGAGCGCCCGCCTGGGTATTGGCCCACCTCGCCGTTTGGGCACGGGCCCGAAGGTTGGGAGCTGATTGCTGGTCGCCTTTTCTTGCAAAGGTCGCGCTGTCTGGCCTTAGTGTAACGCGCGGCGTAGGGACGAGACGGCAGCGCACCTGGTGGACCATGTTTTTCCGCACCTCCTGGTGCGCCGGTGGGTGCTGTCGGTGCCCAGACGGCTGCGTTACTACATGCAGCGCGACGGGGCGGCGCTGAATAGTGCGCTGCGCATCCTTTTGCGGGTCATCGAGCAATGCCTGCTGCGCCACTGCCCCGAGGGTGGCCAAGCTTGACAAGGCGGCGGTGCATATCGGTGCGGTGGCCTTCATCCTCCGCTTTGGGTCGAGCCTGAACACCCATGTGCATTGCCACGTGTGCGTAGTCGACGGCGTGTTCGAGGCGCTGGGGGTTGACATCACCGCCGACCCTGCAACGCCACTGGGCGTTGCGTTTCACCCAGCCAGCGGGATAGACGCGGCGGCTGTGGCCCAGGTACGGGCCGAGGTACGCACCCGCATCCTGCGCGCGTTAGCCGGCCGCGGCCTGATCGAGCGCTTCGAGGCCAGGGAGATGCTGGCCTTCAAGCACAGCGGCTTCTCTGTGAACGCCGGCGTGCGTATCGAGGCGCAGGACCGCGCCGGCCTGGAGCGGCTGCGCCAATACCACGGGGTGCTGGCACCGAACGCACCGCTCAGAGCTGTGGTGACGGCCATGGCGCAGTCGGGGCCGGCCCATGGCGGGGTCGGGGGGCA
>CAMDXA010000035.1 GCA_945878065.1 Bordetella parapertussis
GCATCCATGCAAGGCGCATTGGCGTTTCAAAAAGGTTTGGGTTGCGTGCATTCGCTCAGCCACAGTCTGGGCGGCATCAACCCGCGCTTGCACCACGGCACGTTGAACGCCATGTTCCTGCCCGCCGTCATCGCTTTCAATGCGTCTGCCGATTCGATGGCAAAGGAAAACCGGTTGGCACGCATGGCACAGGCCATGGGTTTGACTCCTGGCAGCGACCCGGCGAAAACCTTGGGTGATGCCATCAAACAAATGAATGTTGCTTTGGGTTTGCCTTCAGGTCTGGCGGCCATGGGCGTGACCGAAGCGCAGTTTGACGACATCATCAAAGGCGCGCTGGCTGACCATTCGCACAAAACCAATCCGCGTGACGCCAGCGTGGCCGATTACCGTGCCATGCTGCAGGCTTCGATGTGATGTCAAATGTCTTCGCGCAAGGGGTAAGGCAGGGGATGCAATGTCAGCACACTGCCGCTGCTATCTGCCGGATATAAATCACCTGCTTCAGTGGAAGAGGTTTGCAAGCACACCAATGCCCAATGCCCGTGCTGTGAATGCGACACCGCCTGTGCAACTTGCCCCGCAGGTTGACTGCTGTCGTTGCTGCTGAAAATTTCTTGGCCTGCTTGTAAGGCCACAGGACTGCTCGCTATGTAGGTGCGGCGCTTCAAAATGCCCCGAAATTGGCTTCTCGCCACCACTTCTTGCCCGGGGTAGCAGCCTTTTTTGAAATTCACGCCATCCACCGATTCGTAGTTCAACATCTGCGGCACAAATGCTTCATAGGTGGCGGCTTGCACATCGGCCACGCCACTGAGCACCTCTGCCAATAGCCAATCCTGTAGATCCAAATCTGTATCAGCCATCGCATCTTGCGCGGGTAACACACACAAATACCTGGCGACGCTTGCAACCGGGTACAAGGCCACTTGCCATGCGTTGTCGTTCTGCGTCAATTGCCAGGGCGTTTGCGGATTGGCGTCGGCGCTGAACCGACCAGCCACTTTCCAATCGTTACTGGCATCTGATAATTTCAATTTGGCACGCAACACAAACATCGACAAGCGCTTGAGGGTTTGGGCCAACAAGTCGGCCCTGAGCACCAGCAATACTTCTTGAGGCGATGTCTTGAAGCCCACCATGCTGGCTTGCATGCGGCCCTTGGCATTACAAAATGCGGCCAAACGGGCATGCTGCATGCCAAGTAGCGCAAAGTCTTGCGTCAATTGGTTATGCAAAAAATGGGCGGCATCTTCGCCGCGCGCTGCGATCACTCCCAGATGGGGCAGGGCGCAGGTGCCCACGGCGGATATAAGGGGAGGGGTCATTGCATTTTCAAAGGAAGTCATGCCTCCATTATCATGTCCGCTTTATGTGACTGGCAGGACAGGCTTTTGAAAACATGGTGGCGTTCAGGGTTGGGGCTTTTGCTGGTATTTGCCATGCTGATCGGTGTCAGCAGTGTCTGGTGGATCTGGCGACCCTTGCCTATGGCCCATGACACGGCAGATATATCTATCGAACCCGGCCAGTCGGTCAAATCCATTGCCCAGACAGTCGTGTTTTCTGGTGTCGATATTTCCCCCTCACTTTTGTTTTATTTTTTCAAATTCAGCGGCCAGTCGCGCTTGATTCGTGCCGGAAGTTATGAGATTGACGCACAAACATCGGCATGGCAACTGCTGAATAAATTGGTCAGAGGTGAAGAAAACTTAAAAACCATCACTCTGGTTGAAGGTTGGACATGGCGTCAATTCAGGCAGGCAATCAACAAATCAGATTTTTTAAAGCATGACTCAAGCAGTCTGAGTGATGAAGAAATCATGAGCCATTTAGGAAAAACTGGCATCGCGCCGGAGGGGCGTTTTTTTCCAGACACCTATAACTTCAGCAAAGGCAGTTCTGATCTGGAGCTATTGAGAAGGGCTGCATCTGCCATGGACAAACACCTGGCGACTGCTTGGCAAACCCGGGACTTAGGCCTGCCCTTGAAAAATGCCAATGAAGCATTGATACTGGCGAGCATCGTTGAAAAAGAAACAGGTCTGAGCAGCGACAGGCGCATGATTGCCAGTGTGTTTCATAACCGCTTGCGCATTCATATGCCGCTGCAAACCGATCCCACCGTTATTTACGGCTTGGGCACATCGTTTGATGGCAATCTTCGACGGGTAGATCTGCAAACCGACCACCCTTGGAATACCTATGTCTATCGGGGACTGCCGCCCACTCCAATTGCCATGCCCGGCGTTGCTGCGTTACAAGCCACCTTGCACCCTGCCAGCAGCACAGCTTTGTATTTTGTGGCGCGTGGCGACGGCTCCAGCCAATTCAGCGACAACTTGGCCGACCACAACGCTGCGGTAGACCGTTACCAACGCGGCATAACACGCAGCAAGGCAAAATAGCCAAATATGCAATCCACAGGCGTGTTCATCAGTTTTGAAGGCATAGACGGCGCGGGAAAATCCAGCCACATACAAGCCTTGTCAGAGGCGTTCCGTCACCATGGCCGCGAGGTGGTTCAAACCCGTGAACCAGGGGGCACTGCATTGGCAGAAAAACTGCGCGACATGGTGTTGCATGACGCCATGGATCCTTTGTGCGAAGCGTTTTTGGTGTTTGCGGCGCGAAGAGACCATTTGCTTCAAGTCATTGAACCGGCATTGGCCAAGGGCCATGTTGTGCTTTGCGACCGATTCACAGACGCCACCTTTGCTTACCAAGGAGGTGGTCGGGGGTTTGATACCCGCATACTGTCCCAATTGGAACAATGGGTGCAAGCACGCCCGGATGAAACCATCCGACAACCCGATGTGACCTTGTGGTTTTCACTGGACCCGAAAATCGCTGCACAACGCTTGGCCACGGCACGCTTGCCAGACCGCTTTGAATCTCAGCCTTTGGCTTTTTTTCAACAGGTGCACAACGCTTATGCCGAGCGTGCCAAAGCCGACGCCACACGATTCGCCATCATTCCAGCGGATGCGAGCATGGATGAAGTGCGGCAATCCGTTCAACGGGTATTGCAGGAACGTGGCTTTTTGCCCGCTAACGCTGCATGAAACCATTGGCACCCTGGCTACAGGCCCAACTGCTGTTGCTGATGCCGCGCCCTGGCCATGCTTTGTTGTTGCAAGGGCCGTCAGGCTTGGGGCAATATGAACTCGGTTTGTCACTGGCTGCCGCTTGGTTATGCCATGCACCTACAGAACACGGTGCATGCGGCGTATGCCCGAGTTGCCATGGCATTGCTGTGCGGGCCCATGCAGATTTGATCGTTCTCATGCCCGAAGTCGACATGATTGAACTGCAATGGCCGTTGCCGGAAAAATCTCTCAAGGACATTGAAGATAAAAAGCGCAAACCCAGTCGGGAAATCCGTGTGGAAGCCATGCGAGACATGCTCTCATTCAGTCAAACCACCAGCGCTGGGGCGCGCGGCAAAGTGGTGTTTATCTTTCCGGCCGAGCGCATGAACCACATCACGGCCAATACCTTGCTTAAAACCCTGGAAGAACCGCCGGGCGACACGCGTTTCATACTGGCTTGTCAGGCTGCGCAAGAATTGCTTCCCACGGTCAGAAGCCGGTGCCAAAACCACGCCATGACTTGGCCCGCAACCGATCAAGCAACCGGGTGGTTGGTGCAGCAATCTGTGCCCGCGGATGATGCCAAGGTGTTGTTACAAGCCGCGGGCGGCAGACCCGATGACGCATTGATGCTCTTTCAATCCGGCATCAAGGCCAGCACATGGAAGTCGCTGCCTGCGCAAGTCAGCAAAGGCGACGGCAGTGTGTTGGCGGAGCACCCCCCAGCGCTTGTGTTGTCATGTTTGCAAAAAATATGTCATGACATGTTGTGCACAAAGACGGGTGGAGCACCTCGTTTTTTCAATCTGAATGATTTGCCACGTACCGGTCAATTTGATCATTTGTCCGCTTGGTCGCGCGAATTGATGATGATGGCAAAAACGGTTGAGCATCCTTATCAACCCGGGCTGCTGCTGGAAGCCTGGGTCAGCCGCGCACAACGCGCTTTGTCCTCTTAAAGACTGACCGATGTATACCGACTCGCATTGCCACCTGAACTTTCCTGAACTGCAAGCGCGCTTGAACGACATCCGTCAAGACATGCAAACGGCACAAGTCTCAAGGGCTTTGCTGATCAGCACCCAATTGGAAACATTTGAGAATGTGCACAGCATCACCATGGCGCATGACAACTTTTGGTGCACTGCCGGTGTTCATCCTGATGAAGACAACGTGCAAGAACCCACACTGGACGATTTATTGCGTTTGGGTCAACGTGACAAAGTGGTGGGCATTGGTGAAACGGGTTTGGACTATTACCGCCTGGGTGAACGCTCAATGGCTGACATGGAATGGCAAAGAGACCGATTCCGAGTGCATATCCGTGCGGCCAGGCAACTTGGTCTGCCGCTGGTGATACACACACGCAGCGCCAGCGCCGACACCCTGGCGATTTTGAAAGAGGAAGGGAACATTCCCGGCAGTGCACCCGCCACCGGTGTGTTTCATTGTTTTACCGAAACAGCTGAAGTGGCCCGGGCGGCTTTGGACATGGGTTTTTATATTTCTTTTTCGGGCATATTGACTTTTAAAAATGCCACAGATTTGCGCGACATTGCAGCTTGGGTTCCGTTTGACCGCATGCTGATTGAAACAGACAGTCCTTATTTGGCACCAGCACCGCATCGAGGTAAAACCAATGACCCGTCGTTGGTACCGTGGGTGGCTAGAAAAATTGCAGAGATCAAAGGCGTGACGGATGAAGAAGTGGCCAGCCATACCACTGATAATTTCTCAACCCTGTTTCATAAAATTCATTCGACTGTTTTTTCTCCACAATAGCAGTTGCGGCATCTAAGCCACTGCAAACCCCATGAAATGGAAACCATGTTGATATTTCGTTTCTTATTTGGCATTGTGGGTGCATGCTTGACTGTAGTTGTGTGGGCGGGCAGTTACGAAGATTTTTTTTCAGCCATTCTCCATGACCGCCCCGACACCATTCAAGAACTGCTTGACAGGGGTTTTGATCCCAATACGGTCAACAACAAAGGCATTCCAGCATTGATACTGGCGGCACAAACCAAGTCCTGGAAAAGTACGACAGTCATTGCTCGAGCCAAACAAACCAAACTCAATGTCACCAACCAGAACGATGAGAACGCTCTCATGCTGGCCGCCATCAACAACGAATTCAATGTCGCGCAATTGCTGGTTCAAAAGGGCGCTGATGTCAATAAACAGGGCTGGACACCATTGCATTACGCGTCCTCAAAAGGACATATTCAAATGATGCGGTTGCTGATGGAAAACGATGCCTATTTGGATGCCGAATCACCCAACGGCACAACCCCTTTGATGATGGCGGCGCATTACGGCACTCCGTCGGCTGTCAAGTTACTGCTGGAGGAGGGGGCAGATCCCCGTATTAAAAACAAATTAGGCATCAATGCCATGGAGTTTGCCAACAACTCGCTTCACCCACAAGCACAAGATGCCAGAAACTACATACAGGCTTTTTTAAGCGCTTGGAAGCAGCGTTACCCAGACACACCCATTAATTCGACAAAATCCGAGTGACAACAACGGCACCTCTTAAATCGCCGGGTTTGTAATCGACAGCTTTGTCATTCGGATACATCTGTTCAAGCTTTGCTTTGACTGAAGGCGTGATTTGTTCTGTTGAACCATGGCATGCGGTACACATGGCTTGCATCACAATCGGTTTGGCGTATCGAAGTTCCAAATCGTAAGCGCCAGATTTGGTCAATTGGACGAATTCAATGTCATGAGGCTTAGCGCCACTTGCCAAGCGCGCTTCAAATTGTTTAAGTGCCAGTGCTTGCCATTCATTGGGTTGACCCATGACAGCATTGCGTGCCCGGGTTCCCACGCGGGCCACTTGCAGTTGGTGCTTGGTAGATAGGTTTTGTGCAATTTCAGGCGCTTGCGTTTTGCACACTCCGATGGCATTTTCCGGTCCGCCGTTGGCCATGGCCGCTTGCAATGTCTGGCCCAGTTCCTTCAACATCGCGCTTGCAATGTCTCTGGTTTCTTGCATGGCGTTTTCGTTACGGCCAGGCCCAGGCTGAGCCAGGGACACAGGAACAGCAACACACAAGGTGATAGCGATGGCCAAAGGCCGAAGTGAAAACATGCGATTTTGACTTAACATAATATGCATCGTATTAAATGGATTGAGCGGATGGTTTAGGCTTTGTCAGCGGGTTTGAGTTGTATGGCTTTGTGTTCTAGGAACTCTTCAAATCCATATTTGCCGTTTTCGCGACCGTTGCCTGATTGCTTGTAACCGCCGAATGGCGCATTGCCATTGAACGGTGCGCCGTTGATATCGACTTGGCCGGTGCGCATGCGACGCGCAAATGCCAGCGCGTGTTCATCAGAGCCGCTCCAAACACCGCCACCCAAACCATAAATCGTGTCGTTGGCAATGCGAGCGGCTTCGTCTTCGTCTTTGTAGGTCAACACCACCAATACGGGGCCGAAAATTTCTTCGCGGGCCAAGGTGTCATCGGGCTTGACCCGCAAAGCTGTGGGATGCACGAAATAGCCTTTGTCAAACGGTGGTTTGTCAGGGCCACCGGCGATGAGTTCAGCGCCTTCTTGCAGGCCTTGTTGAATGAAACCGGTCACGCGTTCACGTTGCGTGGCAGTAATCAACGGCCCTAACCGGGTGTTTTCATCCAAACTTGTGCCCAAGGGGTATTTGGCGATACCGGCTTGCAACAAGGCTTTGATGTCTTCGTAACGCGACTCTGGCACCAGCATGCGGGTGTGTGCAGAACAGGTTTGACCGCTGTTCAAAAAACACGCGGCCAAGGTGCCTTTGACGGCGGCGGCCATGTCGGCATCCGGCAGCACAACGCTGGCGGACTTGCCGCCCAGCTCTAAGGTGACGCGCTTGACAGATTCAGCGGCCAGAGCCGCCACGCGCTTGCCAGCGCGGGTTGAACCTGTGAAGCTGACCATGTCCACTTCCGGGTGGCTGGCCAAAACTTCGCCGACCACGGGTCCGGCGCCGTTGACCAGATTGAACACCCCAGCCGGCACACCGGATTCATGGATGATTTGCGTCAGTATCATGGCGTTGACCGGTGCAATCTCGCTGGGCTTGAGCACCACGGTACAACCGGCGGCCAGCGCAGGCGCAACTTTCAAAGTGATTTGGTTCAACGGGAAATTCCAGGGCGTGATGCAACCGACCACGCCTATGGGTTCGCGCACCACGAGTGAATTGCCGACTTTTTCCTCGTAGTGATAGGCCCGCGCTACTTTGGCGGCATTGCCCCAGTTGAACACCGGGCCGCCGACTTGAATCATCTTGGCCATTTTGATCGGCATGCCGACCTCACGGGCAATCGCCGTGGCCATTTCATCGGTACGCGCTTTGAGCCCCGCGACAATTTTGTCGATGAACTGACAGCGTTCCTCGACACTGAGCGCAGACCAGGCAGGAAATGCAGCCCTCGCAGCCAACACCGCTTGCGATGCTTCATCAGCCGTACCTTGCGGGACCGTGGCCATCACTTCTTCAGTGCTGGCATCGTGAACTTCAAAATGGTCTTTGGATGTGGCTTCTTGCCATTGGCCGTTGATGTAGTGTTGGGTGTAGCTGATCATGTGAAATTCAAAGGTTGTTTACAGGCTCAAGCCATTGTAGAGCCCGTATTTGGTTGGCATTTCTGCTGTTCTCGAAGAACACCCATGGCGCTCATACGGTTTGAAGTCACGCTTATCCGACCCATCCGGTGTGCTTTTTTTCTGCGCTTTCGCTGGAAAAAAACACCCCCTCCGAGTCGGCCTGAAGTGATGTCACTGTTTAAGAACGATTGCGTTTGTCGATGTTGTTGATGTTTTCGACAAGCAGAAATGCTGTCGGGGAAAACATCGAATGGATAAACGACATGGCGGGCGGGCCGACGCGAACGTTGCCGAAGGCGGTGAGCGGCGACCGTCCCGGCTTGGCGTGAGCACATCAGATAAAACAACGAAGCCTAGACGTGAGCACATCAATTAAAGCAATAAAGCCGTGCATTGAGCACACCCGCTAATGCCAACAAAAGGTCAGTCATGCGCCTGATGCGCCCACAACAAAAATGCTTCGCGGTCTTCACGCAATAGATTGACCACTTGGCCCACCGGCAAGCAAACTTTGGTCGGCACATGCCCAAACGGCAAGCCAGTCAACACCGGCACTTTCACGTGGTCGCGCAACCAACTCACGACTGAATCCAATTTGTAGCCTTTATCGTGCGAAGTCAGTTTGTAGTCCGTGAACTGCCCCAACACAATGGCTTGTTGTTTGGCCAGTACGCCAGAATTTAACAATTGCGTCAACATGCGCTCAATACGGTAAGGGTGCTCGGCCACATCTTCCAAAAACAACACGCCCTTCTCTACCGCAGGCAGAAAAGGCGTGCCGATCAAACTGCACAGCACACTCAAATTGCCGCCCCATAACTTGGCGTCTTCTGCCAGCATGGTTCGCTTGGGCAAGTGCGCCAAGTCAGAGGCGGGCAAGCGCCAACCGGCACCTTCTCCCCTGCCCTGGGCCATGTCGTCAAAACAGTCTTGCATGATCTCGTCCACCTCCTGTGCGCCAAAATCTGCACAGGCATGAGGACCGGCCCACGTCATGGCGCCGGTCTTTGCCAAGACACCCATTTGAAGCGCCGTGAAGTCGCTGTGACCCACCCACCGCATACCTTGCTTGATGGAGCTGGCAATGGCTTTGTAGGGCAAGTGCTTCATCAATCGGGTGATGCCATAGCCACCGCGTGTGGGCATGGCTATGTCAGCGCCACTGGCGGCGGCACGCGCAATGGACAACACCCGCGCTTGATCGTCGCCTGCAAACCGCTGCTTGGTGCTGAGTGCATCCGGGTCAAGCTCGACATCATGGCCCAGTCGACCCAAGTGTTTGACCGCACGTCGCAAAGCAGCCTTGTCGCGCACCGCGCCCGATGGTGAATAAATATAAATATGCATGAAAGATGAACCACCCTTTGTGTCAAAGAAAATCAAACCAAGCCGTTGTACTCACGTCAAAATTCCTGCGTGCCCGGATGAAAGCAGTGCAATGCTTTCCGCGCAACATCACGGCCATGCTCTTGCACAAAATGGCCGGCATGTGGCAGCAAAACAGGTGGCGGGCAAGCACGGATGCTGGCGTGCAATTCGTGCATCACGGATTCACCCAACACCGGGTCTTGCTGACCGATAAACATCAAGCTGCGCCCTTGCCACTGCTCTTTAAAAAACGCAGCGGCTTGGCGGGAAATCTCGGCCCCCGGACTGTCCAAAGATGACGGCACCATGGCAGGAAAAGCCTGCAAAGCTGCACGGTGGCCCGCATCTGGAAATGGTGCGTTGTAGGCCGCGCATTCTTCTGCAGACATGTGCGGGTTGCCTCGTGCAAACAACTTGCCCAGATCAAACAGTGGTTTGTCTGCGCACATCTGCCTCCAAGCCAGAAAGCCAGGGCTCAAGGGCAGCTCGCCTGTTGCAATCAGTGTATTCATCACCAACAGGGACTCATAGCGCCAGGGTTGCGCCATGGGCAGCGTCAATCCCAAAATACCGCCCCAATCTTGCACCACCAGATGTATATTGCGCAAATCAAGCGCTTCAATGAATTCGAGCAACACCTGACGGTGCCACTCAAAAGTGTGTGCGCTGTCTTTTTTCGGTTTATCGCTTTTGCCAAAACCCGGCATGTCGGGCGCCACCACGCGGTGACCGGCCGCCAAAAAGACCGGGATCATGTGCCTGTAAAGATAACTCCATGCAGGGTTGCCGTGCAAACACAACCAAATCACTTCGGCATTAGCGGGGCCCTCGTCTAAGTAATGCATGCGCAGGCCATTCAGTGAAGGCAATTCACTGATGTAGTTCGGTTGCCACGGGTAATCAGGCAACCCATCAAAAGCACTTTCAGACGTGCGCACGGCATCGTCGCGCAAGCGAGTAGCCATGGCCTGTGATTTTTGTGCAGCCCGTTGTTTATTGAAAAATGTTTGCAAGGGTTTTGCACATTCATCCGACATCACACCGCCTAAGTTAACGGTTTGGTGATTCAACTGTGCTTGGGCAAAGACGTTGAGCACCGAACCAGCCGCACCGGTTTTGGGTTCGGCTGCACCCCAAACCACTTTACGCAATCTTGCATTTAGCATGGCGCCGGCACACATGGTGCAAGGCTCCAACGTGACATACAGGGTGCAATCGTCAAGCCGGTAATTGCCCAGTAAGCGGGCGGCTTCCCGCATGACCAACACTTCAGCATGGGCGCTTGGGTCAAGCTTAGAAACAGGTGCGTTATGCGCTTGTGCAATCACCTGCCCGTCGCGCACCAGCACCGCACCGACAGGCACTTCTCCGGCGGCCAAAGCTGCGTCGGCTTGTGCCAAAGCAAGTTGCATGAAATCTTCGTCATTCATGCGCCGCAATGTAACCCATGCGGGCGAGAAAATCAGTCGCGTTGATAACTCAGCATCCGCCCGCGGTAGGGCGTGTCATCGCTCAAAGGGGTATGTAAATCAGTTTGTGTCATGACAAAACCGTTATGGTGCATGGCTTTGTGAAATGGCGCGCGGTTGCTGCGGTTCGGGTCAATGATCAACACTTGCGCATGGGGCGCAGCATGTCGCTGAATAAATCCCGCGAGTTGTTGTGGATGATCACGCTCATACAGCACATCGCTGCCTATGATCAGATCAAACTCACCCAAGAGCGGATTGGCGCGCTCCCAATGCCCGCTGATATATGGCAAGGTGTGCATGTCGTTGAGCAGCAAATTGGCACTCAAAAAACGCTGTGTGTATGGGTGGTAATCCGAGGCGGTGACATTGCCAAGTCGGCGGTGAATCACCAGACTGGCCAGTCCCAAGCCGCAACCGATTTCCAAAATTCGCAGATCGGCGATAGGCCAAGCCTGCATCACATCGGCCATTTTGCGGGCCGACGGCCAGACCAGACCGAACAAAGGCCAAGTGGCTGAAGAAACGCCTAAAGCCAGGGCAATGCCTAGCGGGTCATGGAATTGTTGTAAATCAAGTAATGAACGTATGTTCAGTGAAGCGCCGCCGTCAATGGCGATACTTTGATGTTTGACCAAATAGCCCAATCCGGTGTCGGACGGGCTGGCGGTCAAAACCGTCTGCGACGTGGTCCGCTTGGTCCCTTGCCTTCGATATGCCTGAAGGTGATTCGACCTTTTGTCATGTCGTAAGGGGAGAGTTCCAAGGTGACTTTGTCGCCGGCCAGGATGCGGATGTGGTGCATGCGCATCTTGCCTGCGGTGTAGGCCACGAGTTCGTGGCCGTTGTCCAAAGTGACACGGTAGCGCGAGTCAGGAAGCACCTCGCGCACCATGCCGGACATTTCCAGCATTTCTTCTTTGGACATCAGCGGCCTTTAAGCTTGGGGCTTAATCGGCTGACTTGATGTTGGACGCTTGCAGGCCTTTGGGGCCGGTGGTCACTTCAAAGCTCACGCGTTGGCCTTCTGCCAGGGTTTTGAAGCCTTGGTTTTGGATCGCTGAAAAATGGGCGAACAAATCTTTGCCGCCGTCTTCGGGTGTAATAAAGCCAAAACCTTTGGACTCGTTAAACCATTTCACTGTACCTGTTGCCATGTATTGCATTTCTTAAAAAAAAGGGAAGCCCCCCTCGGGGTCGAAGGTCAGAACAGGCGAAGAGACGAAGGGAGAATTACCTATGAGGGCAGAACTAAAAACGAGCTACAACGACATAACCTGATATCGAAGCCCTACTATGCACTGTTTCCAGCCATAAAGCAATCTTTATTTACTCAATCAGCTAATATCCATCAAATGAGTGATATCCGCATCCTGAAGCAGGTGTTGAAACAACACCGCACCATCGCCGTGGTCGGTTTATCCGCGGACTGGTTCCGCCCCTCTTACTTTGCCGCCAAGTACATGCAAGCGCATGGCTACAAAATTGTGCCGGTCAATCCCAAATACCCAAACATTTTGGATGAACACTGTTATGCCAGCTTGGCTGACATTCCGTTTCCGGTGGATATCGTTGACGTGTTTCGCAAGCCCGCGGACACACCGGCTATTGCGCAGCAAGCGGCGGACATTGGCGCCAAAGTCTTGTGGTTGCAACTCGGTGTGGTGAATGTTGATGCCGAACGTATCGCACAGCAAGCAGGCCTCACCGTCATCATGGACCGCTGCGTCAAGATTGAACACGCCCGCTTATTCGGCGGCCTGGGCTGGTTCGGTGTCAACACCGGCGTCATCTCTGCTCAACGACAAATTCCTCCTCAGTAAAAAAATGGCAGATCGCACATTCGGTTTTGATACGCTCAGCTTGCACGCCGGACAAATACCTGACGCAGCCACCGGCAGTCGTGCCGTTCCCATTTACCAGACCACGTCTTACGTGTTTGACAGCGCGGAGCACGCGGCCAGTTTGTTCAACCTGCAAACCTTCGGCAATGTGTATTCGCGTTTGTCTAACCCGACAGTTGCGGTGCTCGAGGAACGTATCGCGGCACTCGAAGGCGGTCGCGCTGCTGTGGCCACCGGCAGCGGCATGGCCGCACAAATGATTGCTTTACTGAATGTATGTGAAGCGGGTGACCAGATCGTTGCGGCCAATACTTTGTACGGCGGCACGCATACGCAGCTTGGCGTGAATTTCAAAAAACTGGGCATTGAAACTGTGTTTGTCGATGCATCAGACCCCGAAAATTTCGCCCGTGCCATCACGCCCAAAACCAAGGCTTTGTATGCAGAAACCTTGGGCAACCCGTCTTTGAATGTGCTGGACATCGAAGCCGTGGCGGCGATCGGCAACCAAGCCGGTGTGCCCTTGTTCATAGACAACACATTTGCCAGTCCTTATTTGTGCCAACCGTTCAAATGGGGCGCGGCCATCAGCATCCATTCGGCGACCAAATTCATTGGTGGACATGGCACGACCATGGGCGGTGTCATCATTGAATCGGGCAAATTCCCTTGGGACAACGGTCGCTTCCCGAGTATGACCGAGCCCTCGCCCGGCTACCATGGTGTGAGGTTTTTCGAGACCTTTGGCGACTTCGGCTTCACCATGAAATGCCGCATGGAAGGCATGCGCACGTTCGGGCCGGTGCTGTCGCCTTTCAATGCGTTTTTGCTGCTGCAAGGTGTAGAAACTTTGTCATTGCGCATGGACCGCCATTGCAGCAATGCGCTGGCGGTGGCCAAACATTTGCAACAACACCCGAAAGTGGCCTGGGTCAATTACCCGGGCTTGGCAGATCATCCCGACCACGCATTGGCCAATAAATATTTGCCACGCGGTGCCGGTGCGGTGTTGACGTTTGGTGTGAAAGGTGGCGCGGCGGCAGGTCAAACTTTCATTGAGAACGTACAGTTTTTATCGCACTTAGCGAATATCGGCGATGCAAAAAGTCTGGTGATTCACCCTGCTTCCACGACGCACCGTCAACTGTCGGAAGAGCAGCAAATTGCGGCGGGCGTGCCGCCTGATTTGATTCGCCTAAGTGTCGGTTTGGAGACGCTGGACGACATTATTTGGGACATTGAGCAAGCACTCGATAAGACCTGACATTCTCAAAAAGTCACATCACTTCAGGCCGACTCGGAGGGGGTGTTTTTTTCAAGCGAAAGCGCAGAAAAAAAGCACACCGGATGGGGCGGCCAATGCGTGTCTTCATGAAAGTCGAAATGCTAACCACTTCTAATAGGTAGGTCAAAGCGCACCTTTGATTCGAGTGAAGTGTTCACACCATGCCGGCTCGGTCGCCGCTCACCGCCTGCGGCAACGTTCGCGTCGGCCCGACCGCCATGTCGTCATCCATTCGCTTTTTCTCCGACTGCATTTCTGCGGATAAAGCAATCCAGTTTCAACCAAACATATCACTTCAGGCCGACTCGGAGGGGGTGTTTTTTTCAAGCGAAAGCGCAGAAAAAAAGCACACCGGATGGGTCGGCCAAAGCGTGTCTTCATGAAAGCCGAAATGCCAACCACTTCGAATGGGTTGGCCGTTGCGTGTCTTAGAGCGAAATAACACCTAGCACTATGAGAGCAATCAAACTGTATTTGGTCAGCCTATACAGCTTGCGGTTCCAGTTTTTGAAAGCCTTGCGCTTTTCGTCGATCACGAAATGTAAGTGCGTGAGCTTATTGATGGCACCGGTTTGATCGCTGGTGTCGTTCGGTGAGCTGGCTGCCGACATCACCACCCGACTGAACCAACGGTTCAACGCGACCACCCATGCAAACTTTGAGGGCCGCTCCACATCGCAAAACAAAATGATGCGGTTTTGCGATGTCTGGTTATAGGCCTCATGGATATAGGTTTCGTCAAACACCACACCCTGCCCGTCGCGCCAACTGTGGCGCTCACCGTCCACATCGATGTAACACGCGTCGTCATTCGGCGTCACCAGCCCTAAGTGATAGCGCAACGAACCTGCATACGGGTCACGGTGACGGTTGAGTTGTCCGCCGGGCGGCAACTCGGCAAACATCGCAGCTTTGATCGTGGGAATGCTTTTCAAAATCGCCACGCTTTTCGGACACAACTCAGCCGCTGAAGGGTGCGAAGCGTCATACCACTTCAAATAAAAACGCTTCCAACCATATTTGAAAAAAGAATTGAAGCCTATGTCGTCGTGTTTGTCCGGCGCTTTGATGCGCTGCAACTCTGACAAATGCAATGCTTCATCGCGGAACACTTGCCAGTTGTCTTGCAGTTGTTGCAATTCGGGAAGCTCGTTCAAAGGCACAAAAGGCTTGGTAGTGACTTTGGAGGTCAAGACCATCAAGGCATTCAATGGAGCGAGCAAAGCCGAGTGGTCTAAAAAAACTTTTTGCCAAGAGGCACGCACTCGGCCGCGATAGTGGCCAAACAAAATCGCAGACAACCATGTCGCCACAATGAGCCATTTCATGGCAATACCCTGAGGGTTGTGATGGTCAACGGGTGGCTCATTCGTGTTCGGTTGTCAACTGGGTAGGAAAGCTCAGCGTAGCAATGTGTTCCACAACAGGTCTATGTGTAAATAAGGGCTTATCTTAACGTGACCAACACTCACTGACCCGGAAATTGAATCAAATCAAAAAATTACTCGCAAGACAGACTCAGACATCAAGTGCTGAACATGGGGTATCTTGATGCCATATGTTGTCAGCGGTCAAACAGTGTCGGTAGTAAAACTCGATCTTGAAATCCGACAAAAAGTAACTACGGTAGACCGCATTTTTTTTGGAAATCAAGGTGACGTTGCGCGCCCACTCACAGCGGTGGTGAATGATGCATTGGTTCATCTCTTCCCCGCCGCTGAAAAAATGAACCGTGTAACGCCCCTGTGACAAATTCAAGTCTTTGTCCATGCTCACCAGACACACCGGATCTTTCATGGGCTTGAGGTGATCGGACGCGGCCAGCTGGTTCATCTCGGCTTGCATCAGTTGCCGATACCAATCACCCACCAAGCCCTTGCAATCAAAGAAAGTACGTTGAATTTGGATCAGGGCCGGGTTCACCAAGGGTTGACCCGCAGGACCCAAAAGCAACATTGCTTGGTCACCGGAATAAGCTACACCAGACAATTCCAATCGGGCCGGTGCGTTCTCCCAGGGCCAATGCCAAGGTCTGTCACTGCAAGCACCCAAAAACAGCAGAAAGCTCAAGCATGACAGCCGAGTCCACTTCATTCAGTGCCCACATAGCCTGGATTGGGCAAGACACCTTCGAGCACCGGCACATTGGCTTTGCGAGTAGGCACTTTGCCGCCGGTAGCAGCCAACCATTGCTCGGCTACTTCCCAAATGGGTTTGAGGTTTTGCTTGGAGGCTTCCTCCGACACAGGGGCCCAACCGGCCACCTTGTAGGTTTTATCGGGGTCGATGGCTTTGTCATTGAGCTGCATGTTGTGGATGCGCTGTCCCATGCTGGCCATGGGCCGGCAGGTGTACTTCAACCCTCCCACACGCGCCAGCACGACGGGATCAAGGGTGTCCATGGTTTATCTCATTCAGTGACTGTGTCTGTTTCGGTGATGGGTCTGTTCAAACCTTGAGCAACGCAGCGCTGATCCAACGCGCCACATCGGGGGCCGACATTGCCCCAGCTTGTCTG
The DNA here is from genome assembly GCA_945878065.1 of Bordetella parapertussis. GTDB lineage: Bacteria > Pseudomonadota > Gammaproteobacteria > Burkholderiales > Burkholderiaceae_C > Limnohabitans > Limnohabitans parapertussis_B. The sequence goes on from CAMDXA010000035.1 coordinate 16,179, forward strand.
GCAATTTCACGGCCACCCGCGAAAACCGCCAAAGTCGGAATGCTTCGAATGTTGAACTTGGCCGCCAAGCCTTGTTCGTCTTCGGTGTTGACCTTCACAAAGCGGGCGCGGCCTTGCATGTCTTGGCTGACTTTTTCGTAAGCTGGCGCCATCATGCGGCAAGGGCCACACCACGGTGCCCAAAAGTCCACGACCATGGGCAATTCACTTTTGGCCAACTGCGCATTGAACGCCGCTTCGTTCAGGTTGTCTGGGAGAGCATTCAATAAAGAGGCATGGCACTGGCCGCAGTTCAATTCAGCTTGCAGTTTGTCCGACGGCACGCGGTTGGTGGCGTTGCAATGGGGGCACACCAAATGCATTTTTGAAGCAGTGCTATGGGTCATGGTTTCCTCGCGACAAACCCCACCAAGGCTGACATGCCGCTGTGGCCTGCGCCCTCTTGGAGGGTAGTTTCATAGGTTTCACAAACTTGCACTTCAAAGCCCGCAAAGGCTTGGCGCAGCAGGTCTTCGTCGTACAAGTGGTCCAACTTGCCCGGACCGCCGGTGTTGTAGGTGAGTTGGTTTTTGCCGTAACCCTGAATCACCAAGACACCACCCGGCTTCAAGCTGTGTTTGATTTTTTCAAACAATTCAACGCGTTCTTCGGGCGTGGCGAATTGGAAAAAGATGCCAGCCACCAAGTCGTAGTGCGCTTCTGGCCAATCAAAAGATTGCCAATCGCTGCAAGTGAAATTGATGTTCACATGATGCTTGGCAGCCAAGGCCTTGGCCTTGTCCACCGCAGGGGCAGAAAAATCAAAGGCATCCACGGTGAAACCTTGCTGGGCCAACCACACGCTGTTGCGCCCTTCCCCATCGGCCACCGCCAAGGCTTGGCCCTTTCCTATCAAAGCAGCTTGGGACACCAGAAAAGCGTTGGGCTCTTCGCCAAACACATAGTCGGGTGTGGAGAAGCGTTTGTCCCACATCGCTTGAGGGTTGGTGAAGCCGCTCATGTCAGAGGGCATTTAAAGGAATTTTGGCGTAGGCAATACCGTTGCCTTCCTTGGGTGGCAACTCGCCCGCGCGGATATTGATTTGTACCGCTGGCAATATCAGCACCGGCATTTCCAAGGTGGCATCACGCTTGGTGCGCATCTCCACAAATTCGGCTTCGCTGATGCCGTCGTGCACATGAACGTTTTTCGCTTTTTGCTCGGCCACCGTCGTTTCAAACGCCACCGGTCTATTGTTCGGCGGGTAATCGTGACACATGAACAAACGGGTTTGCGGTGGCAAGCTCAAAATTTTGCGGGTAGATGCAAACAATGTTTTGGCGTCACCGCCGGGGAAGTCGCAACGAGCTGTGCCGACATCGGGCATGAACATGGTGTCACCCACAAACACGGCGTCGCCAAACTGGTAAGCCACGCAAGCCGGTGTGTGGCCGGGCACATACATGGTGTGGCCAGTGAGACCGCCCACTTGCACAACTTCACCTTCAGCGAACAAATGGTCAAACTGTGAGCCATCTGGCTTGAAATCAGCTTCCATGTTGAAGATACCTTTGAAGACTTTTTGCACGCCGCTGATGTGGTCGCCAATCGCAGTTTTGCCGCCCAGGTGTTGCTTTAGGTAAGGCGCAGCGCTCAGGTGGTCGGCATGGGCATGGGTTTCCAAAATCCACTCCACCTTGAGGTTGTTGGTTTTCACGAATTCAATCACTTTGTCCGCTGACTTGTGGCTGGTACGCCCCGACTTGGGGTCGTAGTCCAACACCGAGTCGATGATGGCGCAGGCCGAACCAGGCTTTTCATAGACCACATAAGTGACTGTCCAGGTGGCAGGGTCAAAAATGCCGTTAACCAATGGGTTAACAGGGGCTGTGCTCATCAAGAACTCCTTTTTGAATTAAGTTTCAAATAGTATATTGACAAATAAACTATTTGTCAATATACTTTTCACATCTTCTTCAAAACAGCCAGGAAAACCGCCCATGGACACATCCACCTTGGACCTAGACAAAATGAAAGCATCGGCAGGAAATGCCTGCCGACTTATGAAAGTGCTCTCCAACCCCGACCGCCTATTGCTCCTGTGCCAGCTCTCCCAAGGCGAAAAGCGCGTCGGTGAACTCGAAGAAATTTTGAGCATCGTGCAGCCAACCCTGTCCCAGCAACTCACGGTTTTGCGTGACGAAGAGCTTGTGACCACCCGCCGCGATGGCAAAAGTATCTATTACCAGATCGCCAGCCCCCAAGCGCTGGCGGTCATGAACGTTTTATTTGAGCAATTTTGCGGACCACAAACAGGAGACAACACATGAACATCGATTGGGAACATTTCACACCTTTTGCATCCCTGACGGGGGGCATCATTTTGGGCATCGCCTCGGCCATCTTCATTTTGGTGAATGGCCGTATTTTGGGTATCAGCGGCATTTTGGGCGGCTTGATGCCACCTAAGCTCGGGGACACCTTTTGGCGCATATCTTTCTTATTGGGTTTGCTCGTAGCGCCCACGCTGTTTCACGCTGTGGTACCTGCCCAATACATCACCGCGCCCCGCATTGACGCGACCGACATCATGGTGGTGATCGCCGGTTTGTTGGTCGGTATTGGCACCCGCTATGCCTCTGGTTGTACCAGTGGCCATGGCGTGTGTGGCTTGTCCCGTTTGTCACCACGCTCCTTGGTCGCTACCCTGTCTTTCATGGGTACTGGCTTTGCCATGGTCTATGTCATGCGTCACCTCTCTGTTATCTAAGGAATTCACATGTTGAACAAAAAACACCTCCACCACGTCACCGAATTCGCTGTCGGCTTGTTGTTTGGCTTGGGCCTCATGCTCTCGGGCATGACCGACCCCGGCAAAGTCCTTGGCTTTCTCGACCTGTTTGGCGCTTGGGACCCTTCACTGGCGCTGGTGATGGGCGGCGCCATCATGGTGGGCATCTTCGCTTTCACTATTGCCAAAAAACGCACGACTACTTTCTTGGGCGGTGTGCTGCGTTTCCCCACGAATGCAGACATCGACAAAAAGCTGGTGATCGGTAGTTTGATGTTTGGCGCTGGTTGGGGCTTGGCGGGTTTTTGCCCCGGCCCAGCGTTGGTCTCCATGGCCGATGGCCAACCTAAAGCCTTGGTATTTGTCCTCGCCATGTTGGTGGGCATGTTGGGTTTTGAACTGATGGACCGTTTTGTCCACGCCCCCCGCAAAGCCAAATTGAACGCAGCCTGAAAACCTCATTGATTGGAACCATCATGGATATCAAAGCACTCACACCCCATCTGTCGATCACACCGCAAGTTTTGGTCGCCGAACTTGAGGCCGTGGCGCAGATGGGTTTCAAGGCCATCATTTGCAACCGCCCTGATGGTGAAGGTCCAGACCAACCCAGCTTCAAAGAAATGGAGCAAGCCGCGTTGACGCTGGGAATGCAAATGCGCTACTTGCCTGCCGACGCAGGCAAAGTAAGCGATGCTGACGGCAAGACCTTTGGTGAACTGCTGGCCACCCTGCCTGGTCCGGTGTTGGCTTACTGCCGCACCGGCATGCGTTCGACCACCATGTGGGCCTTGTCGCAAGCCGGTGTCACACCCTTGCCGCAAATTTTGGAAGCGTCAAACAAAGTGGGCTTTGACATGAAAGCCTTGGTGCAACGCATCGCCAACGGCGGCAAAACACCCAGCAACCAAGCCGACGCCAGCCACGATGTGGTTATCGTCGGCGGTGGTGCCGCAGGCATTTCGGTGGCGGCCAGTTTGCTGCAACGCAGCCCGCAACTGGACATCGCCATCATCGACCCCGCAGACGCACATTTTTACCAACCCGGTTGGACCATGGTCGGGGGCGGCATTTTCAAACCCGCCGAAACTGCCCGCACCATGGCCTCGGTCATTCCCACCGATGTCAGCTGGATCAAGGCAGCTGTGGCCGCTTTCGAGCCTGAGAACAACCAAGTCATTTTGGAAGGTTGCCGTGTGGTGAAGTACAAGCAGCTGGTGGTCTGCCCCGGCTTGAAGCTGGACTGGCAAGGCATTGAAGGCCTGAACGACACCTTGGGTCGCAACGGTGTGACTTCCAATTACCGTTTCGACCTGGCCCCCTACACCTGGGAGTTGGTGCAAAACTTGAAAGGCGGCAAGGCGCTGTTCACCCAGCCGCCCATGCCCATCAAATGCGCGGGTGCACCGCAAAAAGCCATGTACTTATCGGCCGACCACTGGACTCGCCAGGGCGTGCTGAACAACATCGACATCCAGTTTTGCAATGCAGGTGCGGTGCTGTTTGGCGTGGCCGACTATGTGCCCGCCCTCATGGAATACGTGAAGAAATACCGCATCGGTTTGAACTTCGGCGAAACCTTGGTGGCCGTGGACGGCCCTGCGTACAAAGCCACGTTCATGAAAAACCTGGCCGACGGCAGCAAAGAAAAAGTCGTGCGTGACTTCGACATGATCC
>CAMDXA010000036.1 GCA_945878065.1 Bordetella parapertussis
GAACAGGCATTTCGCGAAGAAGTCCGCGGCTGGGTGAAAGCCCATTTGCCCGAACAACTTTCACACAAAGTACACAACGCTTTGCGGCTCACGCGTGACGATATGCAGGCGTGGGCGCAAATTCTGGGCAGCAAAGGCTGGCTGGGTTACGGCTGGCCCAAAGAATTCGGCGGCCCGGGCTGGAATGCAGTGCAAAAACATTTGTTCGAAGAAGAATGCGCCTTGGCCGGTGCACCACGCGTCGTGCCTTTCGGGCCGGTGATGGTGGCCCCTGTCATCATGGCGTTTGGCAACGCCGAACAGCAGCAGCGTTTTTTACCCGGTATCGCCACTGGCAAAGTCTGGTGGAGTCAGGGTTACAGCGAACCCGGATCGGGCTCGGATTTGGCATCCCTCAAAACACGCGCTGAACGCGTTGGCGACAAATTCATCGTCAACGGCCAAAAAACCTGGACCACGCTTGGCCAGTTCGGTGAGTGGATTTTTTGTCTGGTGCGCACCAGCACCGAAGGCAAGCCGCAAACAGGTATTTCGTTTTTGTTGATCGACATGAAGTCCCCCGGCGTCAGCGTGCGTCCGATCAAGTTACTGGACGGTGAATGCGAGGTGAATGAAGTCTGGTTTGACAACGTGGAAGTGCCGGCCGAAAACCTGATCGGCCAGGAAAACAAAGGCTGGGATTACGCCAAATATTTGCTGGCGCACGAGCGCACCAATATCGCTGACGTGAACCGCGCCAAGCGCGAACTCGAGCGTTTGAAGCGCATTGCCAAAGCAGAAGGCGTGTTTGATGACATGCGTTTTCGGGATGAAATCGCCAAGCTCGAAGTCGACATCATCGCTTTGGAGATGATGGTGTTGCGCGTGCTGAGTGCTGAGAAGTCCGGTAAGCAATCCCTGGACATTGCAGGCTTGTTGAAAATACGCGGCTCGGAAATTCAGCAGCGTTACAGCGAACTCATGATGCTGGCCGCAGGACCTTTCAGCCTGCCATTTGTTTTTGAAGCCATGGAAGCAGGTTGGCAGGGCGACCATGTGGGCGCAGCGCATTGCGCACCCTTGGCATCCACTTATTTCAATATGCGCAAAACCACGATTTACGGCGGCTCCAACGAAGTGCAACGCAACATCGTCGCCAAAACCGTGCTCGGCTGAACACACACCAAGGATTCACATGGACTTCGATTTTTCTGACGAACAAGAGCAATTGCGCGACGCGGTTCGCAAATGGGTGGACAAGGCTTACAGCTTTGACGAGCACCGCCGCATCGTGGCTGAGGGCGGGTTTTCCGCCGATGTGTACCAGGCCTTGGCAGAGCTGGGCCTCACTGGTTTGTATGTGCAAGACGCTTACGGCGGCATGGACATGGGCCCTGTCGAAGGCATGGTGGTCATGGAGGAGTTGGGTCGCGGCATGTTGCTCGAACCCTTGTCGCACGCCTGGATCAGCAGCGCAGTGCTGCAAGGTTTTGCGCCGGAAGCCTTGAAACAGGCTTGGCTGCCGCGCATCGCCAGCGGCGAAGCATTGGTCGTGCTGGCTCACCAAGAGCAGGCAGCCCGTTATCACTTGGACAAATGCCGCGCTACGGCCAGCGAAAACAACGGCACATGGCATGTCAGCGGCCACAAAAGTTTGGTTACTGCCGGTGACCATGCGCATGCATTTTTGGTGCCTGCACAGTACCAAGGGCAAATTGCCATGTTCTTGGTGGCGCGGAGTGCGACCACCATCACCAGCCGCAATTACCAAGCGCAAGACGGTAGCCGCATGAGTGAATTGCTGCTCAACAACGCCCCGGCTGAGTTGCTGTCTTTGCAAGGATTGGCGGCTTTGCAGCTCGGTGTGGATGTGGGTATTGCCGCGCTGTGCGCAGAATCTGTCGGCTTGATGGAAAAAACATTGACCATCACTGCGGAGTACATGAACACCCGCAAGCAGTTCGGTGTGCCGATTGCCGCGTTTCAGGCGCTGCAACACCGCGCCGCTGACATGAAAATGCAACTCGAGTTAGGCCGATCGATGAGCTATTACGCCACGCTCAAACTCAACGCTGCGGCAGACGAGCGCAGTCTGGCTTTGTCGCGGGCCAAGTTGCAAATGGGCCGGTCCACCCGCCATGTCGGACAGGAAGCGGTGCAATTGCACGGCGGCATAGGCGTAACGGATGAATATATTGTCAGCCATTGTTTCAAGCGCTTGACGCAAATGGAAATGACCTTTGGCGACAGCTTGCACCATTTAGGCCAGGTGTCAGCGCAGATGCAGGAGACGGCGGGCGTGTTTGCCTGAAGCAAAATATGTTTAAATTTGAATGGGATCAGGCAAAAGCCAAAGCCAATCACAGAAAACACGGTGTTTCATTTGAAGAGGCATTGAGTGTTTTTGGGGATGCAAACGCTTTGACGTTTGCTGATCCAGACCACTCCGAAACAGAACAGAGAAGCCGAACTTTCGGTATGTCAAATTTACAAAGATTATTGGTTGTGATCCACACTGACAGACGTCATGGTGTTCGTATCATCAGCGCCAGAAAGGCTTCAAAGTATGAAGAAAACATCTACCACAATGGATGAATTGAAAATACCTGTTTACAAACGGGAACAACTTGGCAAAGGTGTTCGGGGCAAGCATTTGAAAAATTTTCAGAGCGCCAACAATATCGTGGCTTTGTTGCCTGAAATTCAAAAAGCATTCCCAGATTCAGAGGCTGTCAATAATGCTTTGGCAAGTGTTCTCGTGTTTGCCAAGTCCACCCAAGGACTCACAAAGCACATGAAAACTGCACCTGCCAAGTAATTACTTAATGTCATGTCATTTGTGAGCAGTTTGCACATCCTAGGTTAGGCTTCGGTGCATATGCTTGAGATGGCGGGCGTGTTTGCTTGATTTTTCTGATGGCCTTGCAGTTTGCCACTTTGTTGGGGCAGTCAGGTTTTCAGTAGGTCAAGGTGGGACAATGCACACATGCACCCAAAAGCCCTGCTCGACGCCTGTACCGAACTCACCCGCCTCTTATTACGTTTTGAACACCCCGCTGACAGCGTGGTATCCAAATACTTTCGTGACCAACGCAAGACCATGGACCTGGGCCCGCGCGAACGCAGCGTGTTGGCTGAAACCGTTTACAACGTGCTGCGCCAAAAACTGCGCTTCGAGCATTTGGCCAAATCCGGCACCGGCGTGCGCGAGCGGCGCTTGGCCATTCTGGGTTGGGCCGCGCATTTAGACGCGCAAGCCCGGCAACAACAACCGCAACTCAAGCATGGCGACCGGGGCTTCATGAAAGCCGCCATGAGCGAGATGGAGTTCAAATGGTTGAGCGACTGCGATGCCGCCACTGAAGACGATTTCCTCGCCCCGCATAAACACAATTTGCCGCCTTGGCTGGCCGAAGCCCTGGAAGCGCAACTCGGCGACAACTTCTGGCCGCTGGTCGACAGCTTGCAGCAAACCGCCGGTCTGGACGTGCGGGTCAACACCTTGCTGGCCAAGCGCGCCGATGTGTTGGCGCAGCTGAAAGCCGCCGGTATTCAAGCGTTTGATACCCCGTTTTCCCCTTGGGGTTTGCGCATGCCGGCCAAACCCAACTTGAGCAAACTGGCTTTGTTCGAGCAAGGCCATATCGAAGTGCAGGATGAAGGCTCGCAATTGCTGGCGCTGCTGGTTGACGCCAAGCGCGGCGAGATGGTGGCCGATTTTTGTGCCGGTGCCGGTGGCAAAACACTGGCGCTGGGTGCGAGCATGCGCAACACCGGCCGTTTGTACGCGTTTGACACTTCAGCGCACCGCTTGGACGCGCTTAAACCCCGGCTTGCACGCAGCGGTTTGTCGAACATCCATCCGGTGGCGATTGCGCACGAGCGCGACGACCGCATCAAGCGCTTGCGCGGCAAGATGGACCGGGTGCTGGTGGATGCGCCTTGCACAGGTCTGGGCACTTTGCGCCGCAACCCAGATTTGAAATGGCGGCAAACGCCGGAGGCCGTGGCTGAACTGGTGGTGAAACAAACCGCCATCCTGGCGGCGGCGGCTCGTTTGCTCAAGCCGGGCGGTCGGCTGGTCTATGCCACTTGCAGTCTGTTGCATGAAGAAAACGAAATGATTGCCGACGCATTCAGCGCTTCGCATCCGCAGTACAAGCAGTTACCGGTCAGCGAATTGCTGGCAGCAGAAGGCGTGGCACAACCCGACACTTTGTGCACACCTGACGGCCTGTATTTGCGCTTGTGGCCGCACCTGCACGCCACCGATGGTTTCTTCGCTGCGGCATGGGTTTTGTCATGAGCCCGTTTTAAAATCAAAATCACTTTGAATTTCTAAGGATGCATATGGTCTTACCTGCATGGCCGTGGCTGGATGCGGTGCTCAATTGGCTGGCACATGGCACGTGGCAATTGAGCGCCTGGCAACTGGTGTTATTTACCTTGTTGATGACCCACATCACCATTGCTTCTGTCACCATTTACCTGCACCGGCATCAGGCCCACCGTTCGCTGGATTTGCATTGGCTGCCAGCGCATTTCTTTCGCTTGTGGCTGTGGCTGACAACCGGCATGACGACCAAGTCCTGGGCGGCGATTCACCGCAAACACCACGCCAAATGCGAAACCGAAGAAGACCCGCACAGCCCGCAAGTCATGGGCATCAAAACGGTGTTTTGGCAAGGCGCAGAGTTGTACCGCCGCGAAGCTGCTAACGCAGAAACCTTGCGCAAGTACGGCCACGGCACACCTGACGACTGGCTTGAACACAATGTGTATTCGTATTTCCCTTGGCAAGGGGTAGGTGTCATGCTGGTCATCGACTTGGCATTGTTTGGTGCCATTGGCTTGACGGTCTGGGCGGTGCAAATGTTGTGGATACCAGTGACCGCTGCGGGTGTCATCAACGGCATCGGCCACTACTGGGGATACCGTAATTTCGAAGCGCCTGACGCCAGCACTAATATCTCGCCGTGGGGCATCATCATCGGCGGCGAGGAGTTGCACAACAACCACCACACCTATCCCACGTCGGCGAAGTTGTCGGTCAAGCCTTACGAGTTTGACATCGGCTGGCTGTACATACGCTTGCTTGAAATTGTCGGTTTGGCGACGGTCAAAAAAACCCCGCCCAAGCTGCATTACGCTGCGCTGCAACCCGTGGCCAATGAACAAACCTTGGAAGCCTTGATCACCAACCGCTATGAAGTGATGGCGGGGTTTGCGCGCCAATTACAAACAGCAGTGAAGCAGGAAATCGCCGCCTTGCCAAAGCTCCCAGCTGAAGCGGTGTTGAGCGCCGCCAAACGCTGGATGCACCGCGACGAGGTGCAAGTGCCAGAGCAATTTCGTGCACTGCTCAAACAAGCGCGTGACGCTTTACCGAATGTGGACACCATGGTGCGCATGCGCGAAGAGTTGCGGCAGATGTGGCTGAACACGCATGCCAGCCGCGCTCAACTCGCACTCGATTTGCAGCAATGGTGTGTGCGTGCCGAGCAAAGCGGCGTTGTCGCCTTGCGTGATTTTTCGATGCAATTGCGGGCTGTTGCCAGCGCACCGGCGATCAAATGATTTCAACCACACGTTGAAGGATGAAAAAAAACCGCCGTGAGGCGGTTTTTTTACGGGTTAAGAAAAACTCACTTGAGTTTGATTTCCTTGTACTCGACATGCTTGCGTGCCTTGGGGTCGAACTTCATGATCGACATTTTTTCGGGCATGGTTTTTTTGTTTTTGCTGGTCGTGTAGAAGTGACCTGTGCCGGCAGTTGATTCCAGCTTGATTTTTTCGCGTCCGCCTTTGGAAGCCATGGTGAAAGTCCTTTAGAAGTCGGTGAAAAATTAAGCTTGGCCGCGTTCACGCATGTCTGCGAGAACCACGTCAATGCCTTTTTTGTCGATCAAACGCAATGCAGCGCTGGACACGCGCAAACGCACCCAACGGTTTTCGCTCTCCACCCAGAACCGGCGGTGTTGCAGGTTAGGCAGGAAACGGCGCTTGGTTTTGTTGTTGGCATGGGAAACATTGTTGCCCACCATCGGGGCTTTGCCCGTTACTTCGCATACACGTGCCATCAGACACTCCTTGTAAACAGCTGGAAATACTTCCAACTTGACCTCGCCTGAAAGGGGGCGGTATCCCTAGGCTTGCATCAGCAAACCCAACAAAGCCAAGTATTATAGCCTGATGATGCAGGGGGTCAGGATTGAGCGAGGTGCGCTTGCGCTTGGGTGGCGATAGCGGTTCGTTGTGGTTCGCTCATACGGTTTAGGTTTTTCAATTGCATCAGCATGCGCGGATTTTTTGCCAATGCATCTGCGTGTCTGGACAAATAATCCCAATACAGGGTGGTGAACGGGCAAGCCGCTTCGCCAGTGGCCTCGGCAGGGTTGTATCGACAGCCTTTGCAATGGTTGCTCATGCGGTCGATGTACTTGCCGCTGGCGACATAGGGTTTGCTGGCCATGAGGCCGCCATCCGCGTATTGGCTCATGCCCAGAGTGTTGGGCAGTTCCACCCATTCGACCGCGTCCACATAGACAGACAAATACCATGCGTGAACCTGCTTTGGGTGCACACCAAACAGCAGGGCATACAAACCAGTCACCATCAGCCGTTGAATATGGTGAGCATAGCCATGCATCAGCGTTTGGCCGATGGCGTCTCGTAGGCAAGCCATGTCGGTGTCCCCGCTCCAAAAAAAAGCAGGCAAATCTGCGTGGGCTTGCATGGCATTGCGTTCCATGTAGTCGGGCATTTGTGTCCAATAGATTCCCCGCACATACTCACGCCAACCCAACACTTGGCGCACAAAGCCTTCCACGGCCTCAAGCGGCGCATGACCCGTGCGAAAAGCATTTTCAGCCGCTGCCACCACTTCTCTGGGGTTGAGCAGTTTGAGGTTGAGCGCGCAAGACACATGCGAGTGGTACAGCCAAACCTCGCCTTCCCACATGGCATCTTGGTATTGGCCGAACTGCGGTAACCGGTGTTGAATGAAATCTGCCAGAACATGCAATGCCTGGACGCGGGTGACAGGCCAGCCAAATTGCGTCAAGCTGCCCGGGTGATCGGCAAATCGCGTGTTCACCACATCCATCACCTGGCGTGTGATGGCATCGGGCTCAAAACGGGTGGGCGCGGGCAATTTGCCGGGCCCGGTTTTGCCAAAACTGCTGCGGTTGTCGGCATCAAAATTCCATTGACCGCCGATAGGCTGATCGCCCTCCATCAAGATGCCATGTTTGCGTCTGAGTTCGCGGTAGAAATATTCGAGCCGCAGGCTTTTGCGTCCGTCAGCATGTGCCTTGAATTCGCGAACTGTGCAGAGGAAATGGTCGTCATCCCGAATCTCCAATGCCAAGGCATGCTGTTCTGCAGTGGCGCGCAATTGACGCAACACACGCCAATCACCAGGCGCTGTCATCACCAGTTGGCGGGGTTGGTGCTGACCAATGGCTCGGTCAAGCTCGCCAGCCAAGCTGCCGGTGTTGCCCAGATCATCAATGTGGCTGTAGATGACAGGCCAATGTTTGTCGCGCAAGCCTTGCGCAAAATGCCGCATGGCACTCAAGAACAGCGTGGTTCTTTGTTTGGCAGAGGGCACATGGGTGGACTCCTCATCGACCTCGGCCATCCAAATGGCGTCTTGGGCGGGGTCAAAGCCCGCCAATGCCGTCGATTGGTCGTTCAGTTGGTCACCCAACACCAGCACCAGATTTCTAGTCACAAGGTGCATGGCTGTGTGATGTAGCAGGTCTGCTTACTGTTCTAGAAAGCGTTGTGCGTCCAGCGCGGCCATGCATCCTGTGCCGGCGCTGGTAATGGCTTGGCGGTACACATGATCTTGTACATCTCCCGCCGCGAAAACGCCGGGCACACTGGTTTGTGTCGCCATGCCTTGCAAACCGCTTTGCGTGACGATGTAGCCGTCTTTCATGGACAGTTGGCCTTCAAAAATTTGGGTGTTGGGTTGGTGGCCGATCGCAATAAAGCAGCCGTGCACCGCCAATTCGCGTGAACTGTTGTCTTGTATGTTTTTGAGGCGCACACCGGTGACGCCAGAGGCGTCGCCCAGCACTTCGTCAAGCACGCTGTGCAGTTCAAGCACGATCTTGCCTGCTTTGACTTTGTCCATCAGTTTGTCAATCATGATGGCTTCGGCTTTGAATTTGTCGCGGCGGTGAATCAAATGCACTTTGCTGGCGATGTTGGACAAATACAAGGCTTCTTCAACGGCCGTATTGCCGCCGCCGACCACGCAACAGACCTTGTCGCGGTAGAAAAAACCGTCGCAGGTCGCGCAACCCGACACGCCTTTTCCCATGAATTGTTGTTCTGTCGGGAGTCCCAAATATTTGGCCGATGCGCCGGTGGCAATGATCAGCGCATCACAGGTATAGGTGCCGCTGTCGCCGGTCAAAGTGAACGGTCGCTGGCTGAAATCGACCTTGTTGATATGGTCAAAAATGATGTGGGTGTTGAAACGCTCGGCGTGTTCTTGAAACCTTTGCATCAAGTCCGGGCCTTGCACGCCATGCACATCGGCTGGCCAGTTGTCCACCTCGGTGGTGGTCATCAGTTGACCCCCTTGGGCCATGCCGGTGATCAGGGTAGGTTGTAAATTGGCACGTGCTGCATAAACAGCAGCGCTGTAACCGGCGGGGCCGGAGCCCAAAATAAGAACTTTGCTGTGTGCTGGGGTGGTCATGGGGTACTTCACAAAAAAATCAGGCGCAAAACGCGCCAACAAGTCCTTGATTTTAGGCTTGTGCGCCGCCTGAGGCTTTGGCGCGCCTGTTAAGCTTATGCCCGCCAATGACTTACTCTCTCAATACGCTCAATAACTCCAAGGACGCTGCACCTGCAATCACCGGCTGGCAACGGTTTTTGCAGGAAATTGCTTTGTCTTTGGGCTTCGTATTCCTGCTGTTTTGGCTGGTTGCGTTGCTCAGCCATTCGCCGCAAGATGCCGCTTGGACGACGTCTGGCTCAGGTGCCGTTGTGCACAACTGGGGCGGTCGCATTGGCGCAGCGATCAGCGACTTGGGCTTTTTTATCGCCGGTTATTCCATGGTTTGGTGTTATGTGGCCGCGATGATTGCTTGGTTAAAAGCATTGGCCGCACGCTTGCGCAGCGTTGACAGCCCCGTGGCAGAGCCGCATATCTGGCGATTGAGCCGCTGGGCATTTTGGAGCGGTTTGGTGTTGCTGATGTTGTCAAGCACAGGCTTGGAGTACACCCGGCTTTACCGTTTTGAAGCGCTTTTGCCCGGTCACCATGCGGGTGGCATTCTGGGTTTTTTGATAGGCGCCACAGCCTCGAAATGGTTGGGTTTTAATGGATCTGCGCTGGTGTTCATCGTGTTCATGCTGGTGGGCTTGTCGTGGACATTTGGTTTTTCATGGGTGCAACTGTCTGAAAACATGGGCGCGCGCATAGACCAAGCCTTGGCCAACTGGCGTGAACGCCGTGAAATGGCCGAAGACTTGGCCTTGGGCCAGGCGGCGGCCAAAGAGCGCGAGCAAGACTTGTTCACAGACTTCGCTGAGTCTCCACAACTGGCACCACATGCGGTGCGTATCGTTGTTGAGCCAGAACCTATGGGGGCACCCAAAAGCGAGCGCATGGCCCGAGAAAGGCAAAAACCACTTTTCAACGATATGCCGGATTCGCGCTTGCCGCAAGTGGATTTGTTAGACGATTCGCAAGCCAAGCATGATCCGGTGGATGCCGAGACCATCGAATTCACCAGCCGCTTGATCGAGAAAAAACTGCGCGACTTCGGGGTCGAGGTCAAGGTGCTCGCTGCAGCACCAGGACCGGTGGTGACGCGGTATGAAATTGAGCCTGCCACTGGCGTCAAAGGCTCGCAAATCGTCAACTTGGCCAAAGATTTGGCGCGTTCGCTCAGCATGGTGTCTATTCGCGTGGTGGAGACCATACCGGGTAAAAATTTCATGGCGCTGGAGTTGCCCAATGCCAAGCGCCAGTCGATACGGTTGAGTGAAATTTTGGGCTCAGAGGTCTACAACGAAGCCAAGTCCATGCTGACCATGGGTCTGGGTAAAGACATTGGTGGTCATCCGATCGTGGCTGACTTGGCCAAGATGCCCCATGTGTTGGTGGCTGGCACCACCGGTTCGGGCAAATCGGTAGGTATCAACGCCATGATTTTGAGCCTGCTCTACAAGGCCGAAGCACGCGATGTACGCCTGTTGATGATCGACCCCAAGATGCTGGAGATGTCGGTGTACGAAGGCATTCCGCATTTGCTTGCCCCGGTGGTTACTGACATGCGCCAGGCGGCTCACGGCTTGAACTGGTGCGTCGGTGAAATGGAGCGGCGCTACAAACTGATGAGCAAACTGGGCGTTCGCAATTTGGCAGGCTACAACCACAAAATTGAAGAGGCGCTGGAGGCTGGCCACTCCATACCCAACCCGTTCAGTCTGACACCGGATGATCCAGAACCCTTAGAGCGACTGCCGCATATTGTGGTGGTGATTGACGAGTTGGCTGACCTCATGATGGTGGTTGGCAAGAAGATTGAAGAGTTGATTGCCCGCTTGGCACAAAAAGCCCGTGCGGCTGGCATCCATTTGATATTGGCCACGCAACGCCCGAGTGTCGATGTGATCACCGGTTTGATCAAAGCCAATATTCCGACGCGTATTGCGTTTCAAGTCAGCAGCAAAATTGACAGTCGCACCATTCTTGACCAGATGGGCGCAGAAGCATTGCTGGGTATGGGGGACATGCTGTATTTGCCCAGTGGCACCGGTTTTCCGATTCGCGTGCACGGGGCGTTTGTCAGCGACGAGGAAGTGCACCGCGTGGTGAGTTATTTGAAAACCCAAGGTGAACCCAATTACATTGAAGGCTTGCTCGAGGGCGGCACCGTCGATGGCGACAACAGTGGCCCCGATTTGTTCGGCGACACAGCGAGCGAAAAAGACCCGATGTACGATCAAGCCGTAGAAGTGGTGTTGAAAAATCGCAAGGCCAGCATTTCTTTGGTGCAGCGGCATTTAAAAATTGGATACAACCGTGCGGCGCGCTTGGTGGAAGACATGGAAAAAGCCGGCATGGTCAGTGCCATGAGCAGCAACGGGCAGCGCGAAATTTTGGTGCCAACCCGGCAGGAATAATTCGCCGCTGCTGGCGCAGTGTGTCGATATCAACAAGCAAGCCATAAGTCTCAGGACCGTTCATGAAGTTTTTTAATACGATCAGTGGTATGCGATCCCTACAAAAAGTTTTTACCAAGTCTGCGCTGCTGGCTTGCCTGTTTGGCTGCAGTGGCGCATTTGCCGACAGCGTGGACAGCCTGTCATTGTTTTTGAAATCAACGCGCAGCATGCGAGCCGATTTTGTGCAAACGGTGATTTCTCCTGCCAAAGAAAACCGTCTCGCTAAGAGCAAGACGTCATCGGGCAAGTTTGCCTTTGTGCGGCCATCGGTGTTTCGCTTTGATTACACCAAGCCATTCGTGCAAAACATCGTCGCTGACGGGCAGTATGTGTGGTTGTATGACGCAGATTTAAACCAGGTGACGCAACGCAACCAGTCGCAAGCCTTGGCCACCACACCGGCCTCGTTGATCGCCTCGGCCAACGACGTGACCAGTTTGCAAAAAGAATTTGTGTTGATCGCGCAACCCGATGCCGATGGCTTGCAATGGGTGGCTGCCACACCGCATTCAAGCGACAGCAGTTTGCAACGTGTGCGCATAGGCTTGCGGGTCAAAGGCGAAGTGGTTCAATTGGTGCAGCTTGATATTTTGGATGTGTTCGGCACCCGTTCGTTGATCAAATTTGAACGAACCGATATCAACCCCAAGCAGTTGACACCGGCGCAATTCAATTTTGTGCCACCCAAGGGTGCGGATGTGATCAAACCTTGAGGTCATCTGGTGTCGCCACTTTCTGCGCCCAACCCCCATACACCGCTGGCTGAACGGTTGCGGCCACGAACACTGTCTGAAGTGGTCGGCCAACAGCATATTTTGGGCGAAGGCATGGCCTTGCGTGTGGCGTTTGAATCCGGGCAACCGCACAGTTGTTTGTTGTGGGGGCCGCCTGGAGTCGGCAAGACCACTATTGCGCGCTTGATGGCAAGTGCGTTCGATGCCCAGTTTATTTCTATCAGTGCGGTGCTAGGCGGTGTGAAGGAAATCCGCGAAGCGGTGGAGATGGCGCAGGCCGCACGCGATTCAATGGAGCACAAACGCACCATCGTGTTTGTCGACGAAGTGCACCGTTTCAACAAAAGCCAGCAGGATGCGTTTTTGCCGCATGTGGAGTCCGGTTTGTTCACCTTCATCGGCGCGACTACAGAGAACCCGTCATTTGAAGTGAACTCGGCGTTGTTGTCGCGTGCAGCGGTGTATGTGTTGCAGCCTTTGTCTGAAGTCGACCTAACGCAAATCATTGACAAAGCCCAGGCCATCAACGCCGTACCCGCACTTGAAGATTCGGCGCAAGCACGTTTGATCGCTTACGCTGACGGGGACGCCCGGCGCTTGCTCAACACCTTGGAAACTTTGGCGGTGGCGGCGCAGCGTGAACAACTGTCGTTGCTGACGGATGCTTGGCTGATGAAAGTGCTTGGCGAACGTATGCGCCGTTACGACAAAGGTGGCGAGCAGTTTTACGACACCATCAGTGCGCTGCACAAATCAGTGCGCGGCTCTGACCCGGATGCGGCTTTGTACTGGCTGGTGCGTATGCTCGACGGCGGCGCAGAACCCAAGTACATGGCACGGCGAATGATTCGCATGGCGGCAGAAGACATAGGCTTGGCAGACCCGCGTGCGTTGCGCTTGGCGCTGGATGCCGCCGAGGTGTACGAGCGCTTGGGTTCGCCCGAAGGTGAATTGGCCTTGGCTGAGTGTGTGGTGTATTTGGCGATTGCGCCCAAATCGAATGCTGTCTACAAGGCGTACAACAATGTGCGCAAACTCATCAAGTCAGACGGCACACGCCCGGTGCCCATGCATTTGCGCAATGCGCCGACACAGTTGATGAAAGACCTGGACTACGGCCGGGCCTACAGGTATGCGCATGACGAAGCCGATGCGTTTGCCGCCGGTGAAAACTATTGGCCAGATGGCATGAAGCCGCCGGTGTTGTATGAACCTGTCGAGCGCGGTTTGGAAATAAAGATCGCTGAAAAAATGCGCTTGCTGCGTGACAAAAACGCGCAAGCCAAAAAAACTTAAAGCTTGTCGGCTTCGCTGGTGAAAGAATCAGCAAAAAATTCTTCCGCAGGCAAACCGTGCTTCAGGTAATCACGCTGCGCGGATTCAATCACCACCGGTGCGCCGCAGGCATACACCTGATGCGCCGATAAGTCGGGCAGGTCTTGCAGCACCGCAGCATGCACATAACCGGTTCTGCCGCTCCAGTGATCTTCAGGCAAGGCGTCTGACACCACGGGGATATATTGCAGATTTGGCATAAGCGCCAATTGCGTCATCACCCAATCGTCCATATACAAATCTGCAGGACGACGCCCGCCCCAATACAAACGTGCGGGGCGTTGAATGTTTTTATGCTGCATGTGTTCCAGCAATGCTTTGATGGGTGCAAAGCCGGTGCCCGAGGCCAGCAACACCATGGGCTTGTCGCTGTCTTCGCGCAAATAAAAACTGCCGAACGGTGCTTCAATACGTTGTATTTCTTTTTCTTTCATCGCGCCAAACACATGGTCGGTGAATTTGCCACCTGGCATATGTCGAATGTGCAAATCAATAATGGGTGCACCAGCTGCCAAGGTGTGCGGTGCATTCGCGATGGAGTAAGCGCGGCGTGAGCCGTCGCGCAGTAAAAACTCCACATACTGACCAGCGTGAAATTGCACGTTTTCTGTGGACGGCAATTGCAGCGTGATGCGCATCACATCAGCCGACATTTTTTCAAGCGAGGAAATGCGCACCGGCATTTTGCGGATGGGAAACGCATCAGCACGGGTGACTTGTCTGGATTCAAGCACGACATCACTCAGAGCAGTGGCACGGCAAGTCAGTACCATGCCTTTGGCAAGCTCATCATCAGTCAAGGCCTTGCTTTGGTAAGCGCTCATCTGGATCTCGCCTGAGACTTTCAGGCATTTGCAGGAACCGCATGCGCCGTCTTTGCAGCCGTAAGGCAGACCGACACCTTGGCGCACGCCAGCGGCCAGTATCGTTTCGTCTTTGTCCACGCTGAACGAGCGGCCACTGGGCTGTACCGACACTTGAAACGACATGCTTGTTATCCTTGGATTTTTTAAAACAACGAAAGACTGGATTTTGCCCTCAAACCAAAACCCTCTCGGCGCACTACCGTCCCGCTTCAGACGACCGCGCGTGTTGATCGTCGGTTGCGGCGATGTCGGCTTGCGCGCAGCAGTCTTATTGAAAAATGGCAGCCGGGTGTACGCCTTGACCAGCAGCGCGTCGCGAGTCAGCGAATTACATCAGCAAGGTATCACTGCAATAAAGGGAAATCTGGACGAACCGGCCACCTTGCGAAGACTTGCAGGTGTGGCCACCCATTTGATTCACATGGCACCGCCGCCCTTGCAAGGTCATAGCGATCCGCGCACCCGCGCGTTGGTGCAGGCGCTGCAATTTCGCTCATCACCGCAGACGGTGGTGTACGGTTCCACCAGTGGCGTGTACGGCGACTGCGCTGGCGCGTGGATAGATGAAACACAGTTGCTCAGCCCGCAAACCGACCGCGCTCAACGTCGCGTCGATGCTGAAGCTTGGTTGAACGCTTGGGGCTCGCGCGGTTTACCGCGCATCCACGTTTTGCGTATTCCCGGCATTTATGCGCTCGACCGCGAAGGTGGCACACCGCGCGAACGTTTACAGCGCAGTACACCGGTGCTGCAAGCTTCGGATGATGTTTACACCAACCATATTCACGCAGACGACTTGGCGCGTGCGACCGTGCTTGCGCTGTGGCGCGGCAAAACTTTGCGGTCTTTGCATGTCAGTGATGACAGCGACATGATGATGGGCGACTACATGGACTGGGCAGCAGACCTGTGGCAGTTGCCGCGCCCGCCGCGCATCAGCAGAGCACAAGCGCAGACCGCATTGCCTGCGATGACCTTGAGTTTCATGAATGAATCCAGGCGCATGCAAAACCATCGCTTGAAAACCGAGTTGCGCATGAAACTGCGCTACCCCACCGTGCGCGAAGGCTTGCAGGGCAAGCCGGTGTTTTAACGCATGCCGATTTTCGCGTCGCCGAATATGCCTGCGGCTTCTCGCGGCAGGCTGCGCCAGTATTGCTGCGTTGCCTGCACCTGACCACCGAGTGCAGCGGCGGCTTCCCAGCCCCAGCGCGGTTTGTACAAAAAGCTGCGGCCCAGAGCCACCATGTCTGCGTCTCCGGCTTGCAACACTTCTTCAGCGTGTTTAGGTTCGGTGATCAAACCGACGGCAATGGTGGGCAAACCGGTCTGCTGCTTGATATGTTTGGCGAAATGCACCTGATAGCCCGGGCCGATGCTGATTTTTTGCTGCGGTGAAATGCCGCCGGAAGACACATGCACAAAGTCGGCACCGGCTTGCTTTAACAGTTTCGTGAAGTCAGTGGTTTGCTCCAAGTCCCAGCCGCCTTCTATCCAATCGCTGGCCGACAAACGCATGCCCAACACGCCGTGAAACACTTTGCGAACCGCGCTGAACACTTGCAGCGGGAAACGCGCCCGGTTGGCGAAATTGCCGCCGTAGTTGTCATTGCGCTGGTTGGCGATGGGTGACAAAAACTCGTGCAACAAATAGCCATGCGCACCGTGCAGTTCAAGCATTTCCAAGCCCATGGCGTCGGCGCGTTGGGCGGCTTTGACAAAGGCTTGTTCGATGGCTTGCAAACCGGCTGCATCAATTTCATGCGGAGGTTCTTCATCGGGCAACAGGTTGATGGGTGAAGGCGCCACCGTTTCCCAGCCGCCATGGCTTTTGTCGATCAACATGCCACCGTGCCAAGGCTGTGCGCTTGAGCCCTTGCGGCCAGAATGCGCGATTTGTAAGCACACAGGCACGGGCGGCGCAATTTTGCGTGCTCTGGCCAAAGTGTCTGCCAATGCGTTGGCTGTTGCGTCGTCCCAAATGCCCAGGCAGTTGGGCGTGATGCGGCCTTGCGCCGTGACGGCAGTGGCCTCAATCATGAACACACCGGCGCCGCTGTTGAGCAGATTCGCCCAATGCATCAAATGCCAGTCATTGGCCTTGCCATCCAGGTGGCAGGCGTATTGGCACATGGGGGCGACCACGATGCGGTTGGGCAGCGTTAATGGGCCGCGCGGTGAATTGAGTGTGATGGGGGAAAAGAGCAGGCTCATGGTCTTATGTTGTCAGTCAAAAAACACCATCTTAAGACCGGATCAAGAACCTTCGGGAAAGGCAGTTGCAAAAAAAACGACCCTTGTGGGGTCGTGTTTTTTAAGCCATCAGCTGGTGCCGGAGGCCGGAATCGAACCGGCACGGTGTTTTGCACCGGCAGATTTTGAATCTGCTGCGTCTACCAATTTCGCCACTCCGGCTAAAGAAGGGACTCGAATTATGGCACAGTGTGGGTATGAACTATCCCAGTATTGAAGCTGCCATTGGCAACACACCCATCGCCCGACTACAGCGTATTGGCGCCACCGACAACCAAGCGCGCGGCAATGTGCTGCTTGGCAAATTAGAAGGCAACAACCCTGCGGGTTCGGTCAAAGACCGGCCTGCGCTCTCCATGATTCAGCGCGCAGAAGAACGCGGCGATATTCGTCCCGGTGATACGTTGATTGAGGCCACCTCGGGCAACACCGGCATTGCCTTGGCCATGGCCGCTGCCATCAAAGGCTATCGCATGGTGTTGATCATGCCCGAGGACTTGTCGATCGAGCGTGCGCAAACCATGAAAGCCTTTGGCGCTGAACTCATCCTCACATCCAAAACCACCGGCATGGAAGGTGCACGCGATCTGGCGGACCGCATGCAAGCCGAGGGCAAAGGAAGGGTGTTGGACCAATTTGCCAATACAGACAATCCGCGCATTCACTATGAAACCACCGGCCCTGAAATCTGGCAGCAAACGGATGGGCGTATCACGCATTTCGTCAGCGCCATGGGCACCACCGGCACCATCACCGGTGTGTCGCGTTATCTCAAAGAAAAAAATCCCAAGGTCAAAATCATCGGCGCGCAACCTAGCGAAGGCTCGCGCATTCCGGGTATTCGCAAATGGTCGCCTGCATATCTCCCCAAAATTTACGACGCCACGCATGTGGATGAACTCGTGTACGTGAGCCAAACCGATGCTGAAGACATGTGCAGACGCATGGCGCGCGAAGAAGGCATTTTTGCGGGCATATCGGCAGCGGGTGCGTGTTGGGTGGCATTGCAAATCGCGCAACAGGTGCGTGACGCGACCATTGTGTTCATCGTGTGTGACCGCGGTGACCGCTATTTGTCTACCGGAGTGTTCCCCGCATGAGTGCTTTTCAATACTGCCCGATGTGCGCCACCGAATTGCAATTGATCACGCAAGAGGAAGACGGCGGACCCAAAGCGCGCATGCGTTGCGTGGTGTGTCAATGGACGCATTGGAACAACCCGACGCCGGTGCTCGCTGGCATCGTGCAGTACCGCAACCAAATTTTGCTGGCGCGTAACGCCGCCTGGCCGGGCAGACGCTTTGCATTGATCACGGGTTTCATGGAAGCAGGTGAGACACCCGAAGAAGGCATCACGCGGGAAATTGCCGAAGAAACCAACTTGCAAGTATCTGCTTTGAAGTTGATCGGTGTGTATGACTTTCAGCGCATGAACCAAGTCATCATTGCCTACCATGCGGTGTGTCACGGCGAGGTGCGTTTGTCGCCGGAACTGGTCGATTACAGGCTGTATGCCTTTGAAGACGTGCTGTGCTGGCCGTCCGGCACCGGCTATGCGCTGGCTGAGTTTTTGACCTCACGCGGCCACGAGCCGACCTTTGTCGAATGGTCCAAACGCGAAGTGCCGGCCTGAACTGCTTAAAATCCGCCAAGCGC
>CAMDXA010000037.1 GCA_945878065.1 Bordetella parapertussis
ACCCAATCCCAGACGCTGAAACAACACTCGCTGCTGATGCCATGCGATTGCGCCAATTCGGGCTTGGCGGTCACTGCCGCCAAGTGCAGGTGCAAGTCGGCCGGTGGGCAACCCGCGTCTAACAGCCAACGCCGCGCGGACGCGAACAAGGCCATGGTTTCTTGCGTGGTGAATGATTTGCTTTGCACGACAAACAAGGTGCGTGCGGGGTGCAAAGCAGACAGCGTTTTGGCCAGTTGCCAGATATCCACATTGGACACGTAATGCACGTGTACCGGCGGTGGCCTGAAATTGTCTGCGCTGGGCCATAAGGCTTCGGTCGCCATGCGCGGCCCCAAGTCCGAGCCGCCTATGCCCAGATTCACCACGTCGGTGATGCGCTCCCCGCCAAAGCCGGTGCAAGAACCGGCGCGCAGTTGTTCTGCAAAACGGCAATACCTGTTCAGCTCAGCGCCAACTGCCGCTGAAATTTCATTGCCCCAAGGCGGATCGGCTTGTTCGCTGCCACGCAAAGCCACATGCAACACTGCGCGGTCTTCGGTGCGGTTGATTTTTTCGCCGCGAAACATGGCATGTGCTTGGGCCATCACGCCGGATTCTTCCGCCAGTGCCAGTAAAGCATGCATTACCTGAGCGTTCACGCGTTGGTGAGAGGCGTTCAAGTTCAACCCGGCGGCGTTGAACTGCAAAGACGCGTGGCGTTGACGGTCGGGCAGCAATTCGCGCAAATGCGGTTGAGCGTTTTGCGAAAGTGTTTGTAATGCCCGCCATGAGCGGCGTTGTTCCGGACGGATGAAAGGTGTTTGCATCATGTGTATGCGTCAAGCATCAAAGTAAAGCAAGGCAAAACGGCGAACAGGCATCATGCGGTCAATGCTATCAACGTTGCAGGATGTTGCGTCAATGGCGTGATCTGCTGCCAATCTCAGGGGACAACCGCCGCCAGTGTCAGCCGCCGGGTTTGGAAGAGCTGAAATGAATACATAAAGTAAAGCTATTTATGAAAAAATAAATCTATTTAATAAGTTAGACTCGCCAGAAAAATTACCGGGCGCGTGGGCTTGAGCAAAAAGCACTTATCAGAAAGCGACATCTGCGACAAGTTCATCCGGCCAGCCATGGTGCAGGCGGGGTGGAATGGCCTGGAACAGATTTACCGCGAATACCCGCTGCGTGCCGGTCGGGTCATGGTGCGCGGCAACAAGTCACAACGGGACAAAGAAACTGTGCTCAGAGCCGACTATGCGCTGTTCTTCAAAGCCAATATCCCGATTGCCACTGTCGAAGCCAAAGACAACCACCACGCTATGGGCGCTGGCATGGCCCAAGCCATCAACTACGCCGAGCTGCTGAATGTGCCTTTTTGTTTTTCCAGCAATGGCGATGGCTTTGTGTTCAGAGACGCCACCATGGCCGATGGCGTTCTTGAAAAAACCATCACGCTAGAAGAGTTCCCTTCCCCGCAAGAGCTGTGGGAGCGCTACTGCGCTTGGAAGGGCTGGACACCAGCAGTGCGCCACATCACCGAGTTTGATTACGCCCCTAGCAAAACCCCGCGCTATTACCAACTCAACGCCATCAACCGCACGGTGGAAGCCATTGCCCAAGGGCAGCAACGCGCCATGCTGGTCATGGCCACGGGCACAGGCAAAACCTACACCGCATTCCAAATCATTTGGCGCTTGTGGAAAAGTGGAGCCAAAAAACGCATCCTATTTTTGGCCGACAGAAATATCTTGATAGACCAAACCATGGTCAACGACTTTCGGCCATTCAAAGGTGCCATGGCCAAGCTCAGTCCCAACGCAAAGGGCGTGGAGCGGGTAGATGCCCAAGGCCAGATCACCATCGAAGAAGTGGACTTGGCCGTCAACAAAACCACCAAGCTGGTGGACAAAAGCTACGAAATTTATTTGTCGCTTTACCAAGCCGTGACAGGTACCGAAGAAGAGCGCAATATCTACAAACAGTTTTCACACGATTTCTTTGACCTCATCGTCATCGACGAGTGCCACCGTGGCAGTGCCGATGAAGACTCGGCATGGCGCGAAATTTTGAAATACTTTGGCAGCGCCACCCATGTAGGCCTCACCGCCACACCCAAAGAAACCAAAGACATTTCCAACACCGACTACTTTGGCGAGCCGATTTACACCTACAGCTTGAAGCAAGGAATTGAAGACGGATTCTTGGCACCCTACAAAGTCATTCGGGTGGATTTGGACAAAGACACCTTTGGCTGGCGACCCTCGCAAGGTATGACCGACAAGCACGGCAACGTGATTGAAGACCGCATCTACAACGCCACCGACATGAACCGCAAGTTGGTTTTGGAAAAGCGCGACGAAGTGGTGGCCGCCAAAATCACCGAATACCTCAAGGCCACCGACCGGTACGCCAAGACGATTGTGTTTTGCGAGGACATCGACCACGCCGCTCGCATGCGCCAAGCTCTGAGCAATGCCAACGCAGATATTTGCAAAGACAACCCAAAGTACGTGGTGCAAATCACCGGTGATAACGCTGAAGGCAAAGGCCAACTCGACAACTTCATCGACCCCGAAAAAGACTATCCCGTGATTGCTACCACTTCCAAGCTCATGAGCACCGGGGTAGACGCACAAACCTGCAAGCTCATCGTGCTGGACCAAAACATCAAGTCCATGACGCTGTTCAAGCAGATCATTGGCCGGGGCACCCGCCTGCGCGAAGACTTGGGCAAAACCTGGTTCACCATCCTCGACTTCAAGCGCGCCACCGAACTGTTTGCAGACAAAGACTTTGATGGCGAGCCCGTTCAGATTTACCAGCCCCAAGCTGGCGACCCCATCAACCCGCCCGAAACCCCATCGGGTATTGGTGTTTGACTGGTGGGTTCGCAATGAAGACCGCAAACTCACCGCGCTGGGGGGCAACCCCAATCTGTTGTGGGATGTACGCGCCGACGAGTTGAAGGTCATTGACCACAATCTAGCTTTTGATCGTGATTTCAACCCGAAAGAATTCCTCGCGAGGCATGTTTTCCGAGACCATTGGAGCCGTGTCTTGGGTGACCTAGATCTGCGCGAACGCTACATACAGCGAATAGAGGACTGTCTCCAGCTCCTTGCAGATGTGCGTGATAGCATTCCTGAATCATGGTGGTGGCGGGACGAGGGTGTCCTAGCCAATGTCACTTGGGATGAGATTGAAGTTGTTTTGCGCCGAGCCCGCCACTCTCAATTCTGGGATTTTTAATGACTAAGTTCGCTTGCCAATACGCTTTATTGCGTTTCCGCCCATTTGCGGAGACGGGTGAGTTTGCGAACGTTGGTATTGTGTTGCTGGCACCAGAGGCGAGATTTTTTGGTTTCAAACTGTTGAATCGTTACGGTCGTATTACCCAATTTTTCAAAGAACTGGACAAGAAGGTCTACCTCAATGGCCGCATGTTGTTCAAAGAAGAGCTGGAGCGTTTTGCTGCCCAATTGCGCAAACTGGCACTCGATGGTCGCAAGTCCGTGCCCGATGTGCGTTTGGCAGTTGACCTGTTTGCCGAGTTTGTTCGCCATCGCGAGGCGATTCTTCAGTTTGATGAGCGTCGCATTGTTTTGGCTGAAGATCCCAAGGCCAAACTCAATGCGCTGTTTGACTTTTACGTTGAGCGTAATTTCGTCACCAAAGAGTACGAGGAACGTTTGCTGGAAATCAGCATCCGTAAGTTGCTCTTCAGCGCGCAGGTGGGCGAGGTATATCGCCAAGAAAAGCTAGGCGATGCTGATTTTGCGGTGAATTTTCCTTTTGTTCGCATGGCTGAAGGTCATGCAGATCGGGTCATCAAGCCTTTGTATCTGGCTCAAAACGACACCACCAAAATCATCACCCACGGTGGACAGTGGGTCGACAAGATTCGCCGCTTGCGTAAGCGCCAGGCGCTGCCAGAAAGAGTCCTTTTCCCGGTGACTGCCCCCACTATAGATGCGCGTGCTTACCGCGCTTTTGAGGAAATTCGAGAAGACTTGGCAGCTGAACGTGTTGAAATTGTTCCTGCAGCAAGCGATCAGCAGATTCTGAATTTTGCACAAGCTCGTTGAAAGTCTGCTGATTGCTTAGCTTTGGTTTGTTATCTGAAGCTAAAGATAACAATGTTAAAAAAGAAAAATATTTTATATAAATCAACTGCTTAGGCGATTGATTGTTAACTCTTGGCGGTAATGAGAGTAAGTTTTAGCGTCACAACTTTAGAGTACTGGCGTGGGCTTAAAATATTGCTTCCCCAAGGAGCGTTGCAGCTTTCCACAAAGCCAGGCTTGGGACATTTCTTCGCAACGACGCTCACCTGTTTTGCATCCACCAGGTGAGTCTATGAATTCCGTTTCCCGTGTTGTCCCGCCCATGAAGCTGTCAGGTTTAGAGCCTGTGTTCATCGCTTCCAGCCAATCACACAGCTCTGAACAAGACAGCGAAGACGAATTAAGCGCACAGCCGCAAGCCACCTTCGTCAACATCGGCGAGCGCACCAATGTCACCGGCTCCAAAGCCTTTGCCCGCATGGTTTTGAATGGCGAGTACGAGCAAGCTTTGGCGGTGGCGCGTCAACAGGTAGAAAACGGGGCGCAAATCATCGACATCAACATGGACGAAGCCATGCTCGACAGCCAGGCGGCCATGGTGCGGTTTTTGAATTTGATTGCGTCCGAGCCGGACATTGCCCGCGTACCCATCATGATCGACAGCAGCAAGTGGTCGGTGATCGAAGCTGGCCTGCGTTGCATACAAGGCAAGGGCATTGTGAATTCCATCAGCATGAAAGAAGGCTTGGATGAATTCAAACGCCAGGCGAAGCTGATCAAACGCTATGGCGCAGCAGCGGTGGTGATGGCCTTTGATGAACAAGGTCAGGCCGACACCTACCAACGCAAAGTAGAGATTTGCGAACGCGCTTACCGCGTGCTGGTGGACGAGGTGGGTTTTCCGGCGGAAGACATCATCTTTGACCCGAATATTTTTGCCATCGCCACAGGCATTGAAGAACACGACAACTATGCGGTGGATTTCATCGAGGCCACGCGTTGGATCAAACAGAACTTGCCCGGCGCAAAGGTGAGTGGCGGCGTGTCGAATGTGTCGTTCAGCTTTCGCGGCAACGACCCGGTGCGCGAAGCCATACACACGGTGTTTTTGTACCACGCCATCCAGGCGGGCATGGACATGGGCATCGTCAATGCCGGCATGGTCGGTGTGTATGACGACTTGGAAGCTGTGTTGCGCGAACGCGTTGAAGACGTGGTGCTGAATCGCCAACCTCAATACAAAGACGGCGAAGAACACCTAAGCCCGGGCGAGCGTTTGATCGAGATTGCCGAAAACGCCAAAGGCGCAGCAAGAGATGACAGCGCCAAACTCGCGTGGCGCGGCACGCCCGAGGCGCCGGTGGCGGTGGCGCAGCGCTTGAGCCACGCATTGGTGCACGGCATCACCGACTTCATCACGGTGGACACGGAAGAGGCCTACCAAGAAACATTGTCAACAGGTGGCCGCCCCTTGCACGTGATCGAAGGGCCGCTGATGGACGGCATGAACATCGTCGGCGATTTGTTCGGTCAGGGCAAGATGTTTTTGCCGCAGGTGGTGAAAAGCGCACGCGTGATGAAGCAAGCCGTCGCGCATTTGATTCCCTATATTGAAGAAGAAAAACGCCAACAGGAAGCAGCCGGTGAAGAGGTGAAAACCAAGGGCAAGATTGTGATTGCCACGGTCAAAGGCGATGTGCACGACATCGGCAAAAACATTGTCACGGTGGTGCTTCAGTGCAATAACTTTGACGTGGTCAATATGGGCGTGATGGTGGCTTGCCACGAGATACTGGCGCGGGCCAAGGTGGAGGGCGCGGACATCATCGGCTTGTCCGGCCTCATCACACCGTCGCTGGAAGAAATGCAGTATGTCGCCAGCGAAATGCAAAAGGACGATTACTTCCGCATGCGCAAAATTCCTTTGCTGATTGGCGGCGCGACATGCAGCCGGGTGCACACGGCGGTGAAGATCGCGCCGCATTACGAAGGCCCGGTGGTGTATGTGCCGGATGCGTCGCGCAGTGTCGGTGTGGCGCAAGGGTTGCTCAGCGATCAGGCCACGCAATTCATCGCCGAGTTGAACGCTGACTACGACAAAGTCCGCACGCAACACGCGAACAAAAAACAAATCCCTTTGCTGCCGCTGGCCAAAGCGAGAGCGAACGCGCCGACGCTCGATTGGGCGTCTTACACCGCAGCCACCCCGCGCTTCATCGGCAAACGCGTGTTCAAAAACTTTGATTTGGCAGAGTTGGAAACTTATATCGACTGGGGCCCGTTTTTCCAGACCTGGGATTTGGCTGGTCCTTTCCCGGCGATATTGAAAGACGACGTGGTCGGCACAGAAGCACAACGTGTGTTCAGCGACGGCAAGCGCATGTTGAAGCGTTTGGTCGAAGGCCGCTGGTTGAGCGCACATGGTGTGGTGGGCTTGTACCCGGCCAACAGCGTGGGCGACGACATCGTGTTGTGGACCGATGAAACCCGCACACAACGCGCCATGACTTGGTGCGGCTTGCGTCAACAAACTGAAAAGCCGGTGCATGACGGTGTGCAAAACCCGAACCGTTGTTTGTCGGATTTTGTCGCGCCTTTCACAGACGCGAATGGCCAACCCACCGGCTACAAAGACTATGTGGGTGTGTTCGCCGTCACATCAGGTTTGGGTGTCGAAGCCAAAGAAAAATATTTCATGGACGACCATGACGACTACAGCTCGATCATGTTGAAAGCCTTGGCCGATCGCTTGGCCGAAGCCTTCGCCGAATGCATGCATGCACGTGTGCGCCGCGACCTGTGGGGCTATTCCGCCGGTGAGCAACTCAGCACAGAAGAATTGATCAAAGAAAAATACCAAGGCATTCGTCCGGCACCGGGCTACCCGGCGTGCCCGGACCACAGCGTGAAACGCGCGATGTTCGAGTTATTGCAATGCCAGGACATTGGCATGACATTGACCGACAGTTTGGCGATGACACCGGCGGCCAGCGTCAGCGGTTTTTACATCGGCCATCCAGACGCGTGTTATTTCAATGTGGGCCGCATCGGCGACGATCAGGTGCAAGACCTCGCGCACAGGCAAGGCGTGGCAGAAAAAGATTTGCTCAGGCTGCTGGCGCCCAATTTGTAGCAGCTTTCGCTAACAGCAGACGGAAACTGCAAGGGTTTTGTCTGGTCACCAACGCAGCAAGCGTGGACCGATCAGCGCTCCCATCAGACTGAGCACAAGCATGGCTGAGCTGGCGCTGTAAATATGAAAATTTGCAACGGTCTTGAGGTCGCTGACCAACAAAAGCATGCAGGCCAACGCGCAAGACACCATACCGGCGAATGCGCCGGTCAATACCAAACGGGTGGGTGCCATCGAGCGCAAATAGTTGAACAACAAGGCCAGCCAAGGCAGTGCGAGCAATACGAGCATGAAAGTACTGGACATACCGTAAGACAACGATAAAGCGGGAATACGCATGCCGAATTTTGGCAATACAGAATCCAGAAGAAACGGAATCCACAGCAACAACACGCTCAAAAGAGCCCAGACCAAAGACGCAGCAGCGTATCGCCCCGGATTGCTGAGCGACACCAGTATGTTGGCGCAGCTGATGTAGAGCAACAGCAGACAACACAGTACATACTGAAAAAAGGGTTGAGTGATCAAGTGGCGTAATCGCTCGAACTCCAAGGCATTGAGCATGTACAAACTGACCACACATAAACTGCCGATAACGATCAGAGAAGATAAACGCAAACTGCTAGATCGCGTGGATAAGCGGTCATTGCAAATGATCTCGATGAACTCTTTGGTCAGCATCATTTGCGCCAGTGCTTGTATAAAGCACGCAGCGCAGCATGCAAGTGCAGGTCGTGATTTTTCTGCGCCGATACCTTGGTCAGCACCGATGAATCACCCAGTCTGGCCAGCTCTAATGCGGTGCGTTGATCAGACCCAAAAATTCTGGTTAATCTGCCCAGATCAAGTGTTGACACATGGTCTGCGTGCGCTTGTTGATGCAATGTGATGTCTTTCCAATCGTCGAATGAAGACACAGGCCGGGTCGAGCGGCCGCGCTGTTGCTGGTGTTGTTGCCATTTGAAAATACAGATGTCGTGAAGCCAGTCAGTGATCCAACCTGCGCCTTGGTAGGTATGGCGTTTCATATGCACAGCCAACAGGCAAGCCTGCAACACATCTTCGACTTCATCCGAATGATCCGGCATGAGGTGAAGTAAATACGAGCGCAACACAGTGGCCAATTCGGACAGCAGCTGCCGATAGCACAGAGCATCACCAAACTGCGCATGCACCCAGAGCGAATTCAATTCTTCTTCAATGTCAGCTTGCGTATTTGACATATTTATACCGAGTAATGAGCGCAGCGTTTTTAAACCGCCAGAGCCGGACACTCTAAGTGAAATTGATAGCAAAGATTTCAGGTATAAAAAAACCACCCGGCTCACACCGGGTGGTTCTCAGTAGCGCTAAATATTTTCTAGGAATAGTTATCTGTGATAAGCGGTTTCGCCGTGGCTGCTGATGTCCAAGCCTTCGCGCTCTTCTTCTTCGCTCACGCGCAGACCGATCACGAGGTCAATCAGTTTGTAGGCAATCAAGGACACCACAGCAGACCAGACGATGGTGGTACCGACCGCTTGCGCTTGGATCCAGACCTGACCGAGGATGTTGTAGTCAGGGTTGGCGGCATTGGCCACGTAGTCATAGACGCCGGTGCCGCCCAGTGAAGGTGCGGCGAACACGCCGGTCAACAAAGCGCCGACGATACCGCCGACACCGTGCACGCCGAACACATCCAAGCTGTCGTCAGCGCCGAGCATGCGTTTGAGGCCATTGACACCCCACAAACACAGCAGACCCGCAACCAAACCAATGATGATCGCGCCGCCGGGACCGACGAAGCCGCAAGCTGGCGTGATCGCCACCAGACCGGCCACCGCACCGGATGCTGCACCCAACATCGAGGCTTTGCCCTTGCTCAGCGCTTCACCGGCAATCCAGGCCAAGGTCGCAGCAGCTGTCGCCACCAGCGTGTTGACGAATGCAAGTGCCGTCAAACCGTTGGCTTCCAAATTGGAACCGGCGTTGAAACCGAACCAGCCCACCCACAACAGCGCGGCACCGACCATGGTCAATGTCAGGCTGTGAGGCGCCATGGATTCTTTGCCGTAGCCCATGCGTTTGCCGACCATGTAAGCACCCACCAAACCAGCGACCGCTGCATTGATGTGCACCACGGTGCCGCCTGCGAAGTCCAAGGCGCCTTTGGCCCATAACCAGCCGGCAGCGGCAGTGACTTTTTCCAGCGAAGCAGCATCAGTGATGGCGTCAGGACCGTCCCAATACCAAACCATGTGTGCGACCGGCAAATAGCTGAAGGTGAACCACAGCGCGCAAAACAACAGCACGGCTGAGAACTTCATGCGTTCGGCGAATGCACCCACGATCAAGGCACAAGTGATGGCGGCGAACGTGGCTTGGAAGGCCACAAATGTCAATTCAGGAATGTAAACACCCTTGCTGAAGGTGGCGCCCAAGGATTCCACCGTCACGCCTTTGAGCATGATTTTGTCGAAGGTTCCAAAGAACGGATTGCTGGAGGTGAATGCCAAAGAGTAGCCATACAACACCCACAGCACATAGATCAGTGACGACACGACGAACACCTGCATCAACACCGACAACATGTTCTTCGAGCGAACCAGGCCGCCGTAAAACAAGGCCAGACCGGGGATGGTCATCAGAATCACGAGGATGGTGGCAACGGTCATCCAAGCTGTATCGCCTTTGTTGGGAACCGGCGCGGGGGCGGCTGCAGGCGCTGCCGCCGGTGCTTCGGCCGCAGCTGCTGCTGCTGCCGCAGGTGTGGCGGGCGCATCTTCGGCCATGGCAACGCCTGAGGCGAAGACCAGACCCAGGCCCAAGGCCAGCGTGGCTAAGAGTTTTTTCATGGTGTGTGTCCTTGTCGGTGAATCAAATAGCCGCAGTGCCGGTCTCGCCGGTGCGGATGCGCACAACCTGTTCCAGGCTGGTCACAAAAATCTTGCCGTCACCGATCTTGCCGGTACGCGCCGAGTTTTCGATGGCTTCAATCACTTGATCGACCAGACCGGCGGCCACAGCGGCTTCGATCTTGACCTTGGGCAGAAAGTCCACCACATATTCCGCACCCCGGTACAACTCGGTGTGTCCTTTTTGTCGCCCGAAGCCTTTGACCTCGGTGACGGTGATGCCTTGAACCCCGATGGCCGACAAGGCTTCGCGCACCTCGTCCAGCTTGAAGGGTTTGATGATGGCCGTGATCAGTTTCATAGGTTCTCCTAAAGTCATGGGGCTGCGTCATGTGAATACACGGCATTCAAAAAAACGCAGTGCAGCTACCCTTAGCAGTCTCTGTGCCAAGCAAAATCTGCTGCACTATTGCCCTCTAACAGGGCTTGTCAGCATCTAAACACGGGCAGGCGCTCTTTTTTGGTGCGGTGCTGATGCCTGTCTCGCACGGTTTTGGTGAGCAATTGGAATGAAAGGCGGTTCAGATGTCGTATGCGCAGGTGCACAGTTGCACGGTTTGGGGCTTGAAAGCCCCCGCGGTGACTGTGGAAGTGCATTTGGCCAATGGTTTGCCGCAATTTGCCTTGGTGGGCTTGGCCGATACCGAAGTGCGCGAAGCCCGCGAGCGGGTGCGCTCGGCCATTTTGAACAGCGGTTTGGAGTTCCCTTCCAACAAGCGCATCATTGTCAATCTGGCCCCGGCCGATTTACCCAAAGATTCAGGCCGGTTTGATTTGCCTATCGCCATGGGCATCCTGGCGGCCAGCGAACAAATCGACGGCCAAGCGCTGCAAAAATATGTGTTTGCCGGTGAACTGTCACTCTCCGGCGAACTCAGACCGGTACGGGGCGCCTTGGCCATGTTATTGGGCTGGCAGCAGCACCATCTGCCACTGGCCTGGGTGTTGCCCGCCCAAAGCGCCGAAGAAGCGGCTGTATTGCCTGATGCATGTGTGTACAAAGCCGGTCATTTGCGTGATGTGGTGCAGGCGTTTGCGCCTGCGGGCAGCGCGCCGTTTGAGCCGCCAGCCGAAGGCTGGGCCAAGCTGAGTGGCGGTGCACCGGTCCCCCCCATCGGGGGTGACTCGGCGCTGGACCTGCAAGATGTCCGCGGCCAAGCCGGGCCAAAGCGGGCCTTGGAAATTGCCGCCGCCGGGGGTCACAGCGTGCTCATGAGCGGGCCGCCGGGAAGCGGCAAATCTATGCTGGCGCAACGACTGCCCGGTTTATTGCCTGCCATGGCGCAGCAACAAGCGCTAGAGTCGGCCGCCGTGCTCAGTCTGGCGGGTCAATTTCAACCGGCGATGTGGGGCAGGCGACCTTACCGGCAGCCTCATCACAGCGCCACCATGGCGGCCTTGGTCGGTGGCGGGGCGCCACCCAAGCCGGGGGAAATCTCTCTGGCACACCACGGGCTGCTGTTTTTGGACGAATTGCCCGAGTTCCCCAGACTGGCGCTGGAAGCGTTGCGTGAGCCTTTGGAAAATGGTCGCATCACCTTGTCACGCGCCAGGCACCAGGCCGAGTTTCCCGCGCAGTTCCAATGGATAGCCGCCATGAACCCTTGCCCGTGCGGCTATTCGGGCGCCTCGCAACCCGCATGCCGCTGCTCGCGCGAGCAAATCGCCCGGTACGAAGGAAGATTAAGCGGCCCCTTGCTTGACCGCATTGACATGCAAGTGCATGTGGCCGCGTTGTCGCCGCAAGAATTGATGCAAGCCCCGACCGGTGAAAGCAGCACGGTGGTGCAAGCACGTTGTCAGCAGGCCTACGACCGTGCAGTGTCTCGGCGCGGTGTCAGCAACCACCGCCTGACAGCCGCGCAGTTACAACACTTGCGCATAGACCAGCCCGCGCAGCAGTGTTTGCAACAGCAAGCCATGAAATCGGCTTGGTCAGCCCGCACGGTGCACCGTGTGATGCGATTGGCGCAAACCATCGCAGATTTGGCCCAGGCAGACGCCATCCTGTTGCCGCATATGTTGCAAGCGCTGCATTTCAAAAAGGCTGCCAAGCCCTGAACGACTTCTTTGTGTGTGGCGCTGTGTTTCTGGGAAGATGCAGTCAACCGTTGTGGTTCCACAATAGCCTCTTCAACACATTCATCGCCACAAGGAGTCATGGTCATGGCGCACACACACCGCATCGCGGTTATTGCCGGAGACGGCATTGGCACGGAAGTCATGCCCGAAGGTTTACGGGTGATGGATGAAGCCGCCCGCAAATTCGGCATCAACTTGCAGTTTGACCATTTCGATTTTTCCAGCTGGAACTACTTTGAAAAGCACGGCCAGATGCTGCCCGACGACTGGAAAGACCAGATCGGCGGTCACGACGCCATCTTCTTCGGCGCGGTTGGCATGCCCGACAAAATCCCCGACCATATTTCGCTGTGGGGCTCGCTGCTGCTGTTTCGGCGCGAGTTTGACCAGTACATCAATTTGCGCCCGGCGCGGCTCATGCCCGGCATCATCGCGCCGGTGGTGCGCCGCGACGGCACCGCGCGCCAGCCCGGCGAGATCGACATGTACATCGTGCGTGAAAACACTGAGGGCGAATACTCCAGCATAGGCGGTCGCATGTTCCAAGGGACCGAGCGCGAAATCGTCATGCAAGAAAGCGTGATGACGCGCATAGGCGTGGACCGCGTGCTGAAGTTTGCGTTCGAGCTGGCCATGACGCGCCCGAAAAAACATTTGACCAGCGCCACCAAATCCAACGGCATCGCTATCACCATGCCTTACTGGGACGAGCGCGTGGCTGAGATGGCCCGGGCCTATCCGGACATTCGGCTGGATAAATTCCATATCGACATTCTGACCGCGCATTTTGTGCAGCGTCCGGACTTCTTCGACGTGGTGGTGGCCAGCAATTTGTTTGGCGACATCCTCAGTGACTTGGGGCCAGCGTGCACCGGCACCATTGGCATTGCGCCCAGCGCCAACCTCAACCCGGACCGACGCTTTCCTTCCTTGTTTGAGCCGGTGCATGGTTCCGCGCCAGACATCGCGGGTCAAGGCATTGCCAACCCCATCGGGCAAATTTGGTCAGGCGCCATGATGTTGGAATTTTTGGGCCACAAATCAGCGCATGATGCAGTGTTGGCCGCGATAGAAAAGGTGCTGGACCCGAAAAGCGGCGCGCCTAAAACCCCGGACATCGGTGGTACCGCCAACACCGTGGATGTGGGCAAAGCGATAGCTGGCGCACTATAAAAAAAGCAGACCAAGGTGCTTACACCCGGTCTGCCTATCGAAAATAAAAAAAACTTACTTGGCGGGTTTGAGCGCCAGAATCAATTCGGCCATGCGCTTGGCATCAGCATCTGAAACTTGAGGTTGTGGCGGCATGTAGTCCTCACCCCAGACACCGGTACCGCCAGCTTTGATTTTGGCAGCCAGTTTGGCCACAGCAGAGGCGTCATTTGTGTACTTTGCAGGGATCTCATCGAACTGAGGACCGTACTTGCGCTTATCAATTTGGTGGCAGGCAACGCAATTGTTGGTTTGCATGAGTTTTTTCAGCGGATCGCTCTCTGCATAAACAGTTTTGGCAGAAAACAACGAGGCGGCACACACCAGCAAGCCGAAAAAGCGCAGTGCAAAAGAAGAATCAGGGAAAGAGGATAGGTTGTTCATGATCACAATTTAAGAAAAACCATGTGCTGACTGGTCAAACAACAAGGCCACACACGAGAAAGCGTTGTTTAATGAAAAACGCGCTGCACGAATGCAGCGCGTTCAAGAGGCATTAAGCCAATGACATTACTGAGGTGTTACCTTGAAGATAGCGTTGCGAGTCTCATCACCCACATACAAAACATTCTCAGCTGAGTGCAAGTGACGCACGCGACCTGCGTAGTCAGGGTATGACAATTCAATCTTCTTGGCAGACATACCGTCTTTGGCCACGTCAAGAATGTCGATACGGTTGCCAACGGGGGTACCGTGGATACCAATACCTGCATAGCCAACGGCCAAGCGACCTTCAAAGTCTTTCCACTGTTTGCCAACCAGCCATGCGCTACCGCACATGCCTTGTGACAAGCCGCCGTTGTTGAACGCTGGCTTCATGGCATTGGGGTGGGCTTTCAGGTCGGTCATAGACATGAATGCAGCGCGCTCTTTTTGGGGCATGGCACCCATTTGGTTAGGTGAGTAACCGCAGTAGCCATCTGGACAAGCAGGACGGCCATTGACGTTGTCACGTGGGTCCCAGCCACCGTTGCCGCCATTGACGAGCTTGGTGACTTCATCGCTGTGCCAAGGTCCATTTTCCGAAATGTAAACATCGTTACCGCGGAAAGTGATGCCTTGAGGATTGCGGTGACCGTAGGTGAAGATACGCTGGTCAAAACCGGCTGGTGGCTTGTTGCCTGCGGCACCTTTGCCATCACGGTCAACGCGCAACACTTTACCGACCAGCTTGGTGCCGTCTTGTGGGCCGGGGCCGTTGTGGTTGTCGCCAATGGTCACGTACAAGAAGCCATCAGGACCGAATGCCAAAGCGCCACCGTTGTGTGCGCCAGGGCCACCGAAGGGGTGGTTGGACTTCTTGGGCTTGTAACCCATGTCGTTGATGATTTCGGTAACGTCAGACACGTTTTTCATGTCGGCGCTGACCTTCATGCGCATCAAAATGTTGGCATAGCCGCCAAAAGCGCGGTTGTCACCTTTGGAAGTAGAACGCAGGTAGACAAAACGGTTTTTGTCAAACTCAGGGTCAACTGCTACGCCTAAAACGCCAGCTTGTCCGTCGCAAAACAAATCATTTTTAACAGATGCATAGCCGGTTGAACCGCCGATGCCCAGCAATTTGTTGATGCTTCCTGATGAGGTACGCACTGAAAGGCCGCCGCATTTTTCAGTGAAGAAAAAGGTGCCGTCTTTCATAGATGCCATGCCCCAAGGGTCTTTGGCTTCGACAAATTGTTCTACTTTGACATTGACGGCCAAAGCGGACTGTGCACCCATTAAGCCGGTGGCGGCTAAAAAGAGGGAAGGCAACAAGTGAATACGAGCTTGCTTAGCAAAACTTTTGCTCTGTGTGTGTGGCATTTCTACTCCATAAGGATGTGAAACCAGCGGTTGTTTGCTGGCAACTGTTGAAGAACTCAATTGAGTTGAACGCTTGCAGGTGCAAGAAACACGAAGGAATCTGCAAACACAACCATCCAACTTGTCAGCATCGTAAAGAAGGCCATGCAGCTTCGTATAGTGAAAATACTTAGGCCACATAAGTTGTGAAATATTCCCATTAAAAGCTTAGCCGAACCAGTGTTTGAGAAAAAAATCGGTTCAGATCCGCACGTTCGAATCGATGATTTGATGTCTTTGAGCCAAATGCACCAAACCCGCCAAGGTGTCTACTTGGAGTTTTTCTCTGATTTTTGTTTGCCTGTTGTAGACGGTTTTTTCATTCAAGTTCATGATTTTTGCGCAATAGCCCACGGTTTTGCCCAAGGCCAGCAAACGAAACAATTCCAATTCGCGCAAGGTGAGTGAGGCTATGCGTTCCAGCTCTTTTTGCAACTCGGGATCTTGGCTTAGCGCATCGGTCTGGGGGTCGGCGGGTGCCTCGCCTAAATTCACCGCATGTATGGCCAGCAGCAATTTTTCAGGAGCCACATTCTTTGATACGAATGATTTCGCGCCTGCCTCAATGGCTTTGCGCTTGACCAAGGGCGCGTCATACATCGAACAAATCAACACTTTGGCTTGGTCATCGCGCAGCAATATTTTTTGCAACAAACTCAAACCACTGACGCCCGGCATGGATAAGTCCAGCACAGTGACGTCCGGTTGGTAAACCACGAAGGCAAGATAGGCCGAGTCGGCATCGCTGGCTTCTGCCGCCACTTCAATGGAGGCATCGGCTTCAAGCAAGCGTTTATAGCCCGCCCTTACCACTGGGTGGTCATCGACCAATAAAACTCGGATCATCTGTTTGGTGTGTGTGAAATCAATTTGAACCTGCCGTAACCGACAAATCCAATGTTCGAGCAAACACACAAAAGGGAATTATTCCCATGTTAAAAGAGTAGAAACCCAAAGGGCCTTTAGGTTTTATGGTCAATATTCACGGCAGTATGTAGTGTTGTGCCGGCTTAGAAGCCATCAGCCAAGCATGTCAGCCTCAAACCGCATACACGACTCAGAACGGAATATCGTCGTCCATGTCATCAAAACCGGACTTCGCCGCTGCCGGTGCTTTGGCCGCCGCCGGTGCTGCTGCGCGTGGTGCGCTGCGTGCGCCGCCGTCTTCACCGGACGGGGCGCCCATGCCTTCGCGCCCGCCGAGCAATTGCAATTCGGTAGCGATGATGTCGACGGTGTTTTTTTCCACGCCGGTGGTTTTGTCGGTGTAGACACCGTATTTCAAGCGGCCTTCGACATAAATCGGGCGGCCTTTTTTCACATACTCACCGGCGATTTCGGCCAGGCGGTCATAAAACGTGACGCGGTGCCATTGCGTGTCTTCCACCATCTCGCCGCTGGTTTTGTCTTTGCGCTTGGTGCTGGTGGCGATGGACACATTGGCCACGGCCTGGCCGCTGGGCAAATAACGCACCTCGGGGTCGCGCCCGCAGTTGCCCAGCAAAATCACTTTGTTCACGCTTGCCATGGTGGTTCCTCTAGAGTTCGGTGTGGAGATGTCAACAGATTATGCGGGCAGCTGGCCTTCAGCGACTGTGTGCTGTGACCGCGCCGATTGGTGATTTGTGCACGTAATGGGTGCCCCAAGCCACCAGCAGCCAAACCAGCATCAGGCCGGTGCTGGCCGCAAACACGCCCATGGCGCCGACCGACTTGAGCAACAAACCACCCAAGGCGCCGCCGGCAAAAATGCCCAAGGACTGCAAGGTGTTGTAGACCCCCAAGGCCGCGCCGCGCGAGCCCAGCGGGGCCAAGCGGGATGCCAAACTGGGTTGGCTGGCTTCCAGCACATTGAAGCCGCAGAAGAACAAAAACAGCAACAAGCACAACAACCAAAGCTGGGGCTGCCCCAACGTCATCCAGCCCCAAGCGGCTTGCACCAGCATCACCAAGCCGATGCTGCACAAAAAGAGCGGACGCAATTGGCCACGCCGCTCCATGGGAAAAAGCGTCAAACCCATCACCACAAAGGACAGCAAAACGGCGGGCAAATA
>CAMDXA010000038.1 GCA_945878065.1 Bordetella parapertussis
GGCATTTGAGGCGCGGCAAGTCCACAAACAGTATCTGGCTTGGGTGGAAGGCCGCGTCGAGGTCAGTGACGCTTGGCGAACCATCAACCTACCCATCTTGCTGGATTGGCCCAACCGCCCCCTGCACATCATTGACCCCTTGGGCAAACCCAGCGTCACCCTGTGGCGGTGCATCCAACACCATCCCCATTTGCCTGGCTCTTTGCTGTTGTTGCAGCCTCAAACCGGCAGATCGCACCAATTGCGGGTTCATCTCAAAGCCATAGGCCATCCCATCTGGGGTGATGCGCTGTACGCCCCGCCGGCGGTCTTGGCACGCTCGGCCAAGCTGATGCTGCATGCCACGGAACTCGGGCTGCTGAACCCCCAGATGAACATCAGCCAACGTTGGACCTGCGAACCTGAATGGCCAGACCCCAGCCATGAAATGCATGCAAGTCCTTGAAAATCATTGGGTTTTTCAGCGAAACAGGTACCCACTCGGTATTAGGCAGCCAGCTCTAATTTGCTGCATCGCAGCATAAATCGCTTGAATTCATCAGGGGAAACCCTATACTTCATGCCATGCTGCGCCGCAACATCCCTCCAGCGCAGTTGCCCATGTCCAGCAACCAACCTCAAGGAAATAACCATGATGACCGCAGAACAAATGATCG
Organism: Bordetella parapertussis; assembly: GCA_945878065.1. Taxonomy (GTDB): domain Bacteria; phylum Pseudomonadota; class Gammaproteobacteria; order Burkholderiales; family Burkholderiaceae_C; genus Limnohabitans; species Limnohabitans parapertussis_B. The sequence continues at coordinate 657 of CAMDXA010000038.1, forward strand.
CCGCTCAAAAAGCCAATATCGAAACCCTTTTCAACATGTCTGAAAAAGCCTTCTTTGGCGTTGAAAAAATGGTTGAACTCAACATGGCTGCTGCCAAAGCCGCCATGCATGACAACCTCAAGCACACCCAAGCCATGTTGAACGTGAAAGACGTTCAAGAACTGATGGCCCTGCAAGCTGGTTACGCGCAACCCATGGCTGAAAAGGCCACTTCATTCACACGCCACCTCTATGACATCGCCTCATCGACAGGCAGCGACTTCACCAAAGCGGTTGAAGACAAAGCCGCTGAAGCCCAAAAAGCCGTTGCTGGCTTGGTCGAGGCTGCTGGCAAAAACGCACCCGCTGGTTCTGAAGCAGCAGTGGCCATGATCAAAAGCGCTGTGGCTGCCAGCCAAAACGCATTTGAAAGCGTCCAAAAAGCAGTGAAACAAGCCACCGAGGCAGCCGAAGCCAACATGCAAGCCGTGGCCAGCTCGACCGCACCAACAGCCAAGTCAGCCGCTCGCAAGCGTTAAACCACCCCAGTGGTTGTGAGGAAAGCCCGCTGCACGCGGGCTTTTTTCATCGCCCCAAAGCAGCCTTGACTTGTGGCAAGGCCAGCTTCATGGCTGCACGGCCTGCTTCGATGCTTTTCTTGCGTGCAGAAAACTCGGTGCTGCCCACGTTGGGTAAGTCTGGTCGAACCACCACATCGGCTTGCACCAACTCCCATTGACTGATGCTCTTGCCCATGATGCTGAAGGTTTGCAACAGCACCCTCAACATGTCACTGGTTTTGGCATCCTCAGGCCGACTGGAAATGTCCACGGCAATGATGAACTGGGCACCCATTTGTTTGACATAGCGCACTGGCACAGGCGAGACCAAGCCGCCATCCACGAAGTCTTTGTTGCCAATCCGCACGGGCTCGAACACCGAAGGCACCGCACTGGAAGCCCTGACCGCCGTGGCCACATCACCGCGCCTGAACAAAATGCCCTCACCCGATTGCAAATCGGTGGCCACGATACCCAAGGGGATTTTCATGTCCTCGATTTTCAGTCCATTGAGCTGGGTATTGATGTATTTCACCAGGGCTTCGCCCCTCAATACACCCCGTCCAACGAATGGCAAAGTCCAATCCGTCAACTGTGACTCGTCCATCGCATCTGCCAACCAAGACAATTGCGCGCCGCTTTTGCCACTGGCGTAAAAGGCAGCCACCAAACTCCCCGCAGATGTGCCGGTGACAAAGTCTGGTGTGATGCCCTCCTCCTCCAGCACTTGCAGCACGCCGATGTGGGCAAAGCCACGGGCTGCACCACCGCCCAAAGCCAAACCAAGCTTGGGTATTTTCTTGGGTTCATTCACTTGCACATTTGGCAAGGCTTGGGGTGCAGGGCTGGGCGGTGTGGCACAAGCGGTCAGCAGCAACAGGCAGACAACCAGGGTATGGCGATGAAAAGTGTTCATGGAATAGGTCGATGCAGTGGTGTGCACATTCTCTCAGGCCGAGACTGCCATAATCTTTCGGCTGAAGCCCATCCAACAGGCTCCACCTCACTCACCCAGAAGAAAGGCAACCATGCAAATTAAAAACAATGTATTTATCGTCACCGGCGGCGCATCCGGCCTGGGTGAAGGAACCGCCCGACTGCTAGCCCAGCACGGCGCAAAGGTGGTCATTGCCGACATGCAGGATGAAAAGGGACAAGCGATCGCGGCTGAAATCGGCGGCGCTTTTGTGCATTGCGACGTGAGCAACGAAGAACACGCCAGCGCGGTGGTGGCCAAGGCGCAAAGCCTGGGCAAGTTGTCTGGCTTGGTGAACTGCGCAGGCATTGCCACCGCAGAGCGCACGGTGGGCAAAACGGGCCCCCATTTATTGGCCGGCTTCCAGCGCACCATCAACATCAACCTGGTCGGCAGTTTCAACATGATCCGCTTGGCAGCACAGGCCATGAGCACCAACACCCCTGAAGATACAGGTGAGCGTGGCGTGCTGATTTCCACCGCTTCAGTGGCTGCCTACGATGGACAAATTGGACAAGCCGCCTACGCTGCTTCCAAGGGAGGCATCGTGGGCATGACCCTGCCGATTGCACGTGACCTGTCCAAACTCGGCATCCGAAACATGACCATTGCGCCAGGCATCTTCGGCACGCCGATGATGTTCTCCATGCCAAAGGACGTGCAAGAAGCTTTGGCTGCTGGCGTGCCTTTCCCTTCTCGCTTGGGCACCCCCAACGATTACGCCAAGTTGGTGATGCATATCCTCGACAACGACATGCTCAATGGCGAAGTGATTCGCCTTGACGGTGCTATTCGCCTTCCCCCCAAATAAGCAAGGTTCTCACATGACACACACTTCCTCGATCACCTCCTGCGCGACGCCATCTGCTTGGCGTCAAAACGGCTTGTCTGTGCTGATGACTGCTGTCTTATTGGCCAGCGCGGCAACCGCCTTGGCCAAAGACAAAGCAACTGCCCCGACGCAACCCGAAGTCGCCACGGGTTTCAAGGCCAAGCCCGGCTGGAACCTGAAAAACCGCGGCGTGTCTGCCGCCAATCCCTTGGCTGCGGATGCGGGTTACCAAATCCTCAAAGCCGGCGGCTCTGCTGTGGATGCTGCCATTGCCGTGCAACTGGTGTTGACCTTGGTTGAGCCACAGTCCAGCGGCATCGGTGGCGGGGCATTTTTGCTCCACCACGATGGCCAGAAAACACAGGTGTTTGATGGCCGCGAAACCGCCCCCCACCTGGCCCATGATGAACTCTTCATGTTCAACAATGGTCAGTTGATGTCGGTTGAAGAAGCCGCCGTGGGTGGCCGCGCGGTGGGTGTGCCTGGTGTGATGCGCATGCTTGAAGATGCACACCGTCAACATGGCAAATTGGCATGGGCCAAACTGTTTCAACCCGCGATCAATTTGGCCGAACGGGGCTTCAAAATCAGCCCCCGGCTGCATGCCTTGTTGATGGCTGACAGACCCTTGCGCAAAGACCTGCAAGCTGCCCCCTATTTCTACAAACCCAATGGCCAACCACTGCCTGTGGGTCATGTGTTGAAAAATCCTGGCTTGGCCCAGGTCCTCAAACTCTTGGCCAAAGACGGCGCAGATGCTTTTTACCAGGGCCCGCTGGCGCAGCTGGTTGTCAACAAAGTGTCTCAACACCCCAACAACCCCGGTTTGTTGACCATGCACGACATGGCCCGCTACCGCAGCACGGTGCGTGAACCCTTGTGCTTCAGCCATGCTGGGTCACAAGGCAAAGCCGTCAAGGTGTGTGGCGCACCGCCACCCAGCTCAGGCTTGCTTGCCATGGGACAAGTCATGGGCATCTTGGCGGCCAGTTCAGCCGCCCAAGCCCAGCCAACACCCTGGGCCGAGCGCAACACCGTGCTGCCAGATGCGGCCTGGTTGCACAACTACAACGAAGCAGCACGCTTGGCATTTGCAGACCGCGCGGTCTATGTGGCTGACCCTGACTTTGTCAAAGCGCCCGGTGGTCAGTGGGGCAACATGCTCGCTCCAGGCTATTTGAAACAACGCGCCTCGCTGATCGGTGAGATGCGCATGACCGAAGCAACAGCAGGCCAACCCGCATCCGCCAAAACCAGCTTTGCGCCGATGCCCGATCAGCCAGAGCAAGGCACCAGCCACATCAGCATCGTGGATGGTTTGGGCAACAGCGTCTCCATGACCACCAGCATTGAAACCAGTTTTGGTTCGCGCGTCATGGTCAGCATGGGCGCACGTGGCGGCTTTTTGCTCAACAGCCAGTTGACCGACTTCAGCTTTGTGCCCTTGGATGCCCAAGGTCAAGCGATTGCCAATCGGGTTCAAGCCAACAAACGCCCTCGGTCCTCCATGAACCCGGTCTTGGTGTTTGAACAAACTGACAATGGCGAAGCAGGTCCGGTGTTGGCGAGCATGGGCAGTCCAGGCGGCAACATGATCATCCATTTCACGGCACAAAGCCTGTGGGCCATGCTCCATTGGAATCAGACCGCACAGCAAGCTTTCAACATGCCTCACTCAGGTGTGGCCAACCCCAATGGCATCTTGCTGCTTGAAAAAGGCACCTTCCCCCAAACCACCATCAACACCTTGAACAGCAAAAACCACGTGCTGCTTGAAGTGGACATGCCCAGTGGTTTGCAAGGTATGCAGCGTCAAGGAAAACAATGGCTCGGTGCTGCCGATCCTCGCCGTGAAGGTCATGTGAGCGGCGACTGATCGCATGGCGATTCCGCAAGCCTTTATCCAAGAACTGCTGGCCCGCACCGATGTGGTTGAGGTGGTGGGCCGGTATGTTCAGCTGAAAAAGGGCGGCGCCAATTACATGGGGCTTTGCCCCTTCCACGGGGAGAAATCCCCGTCTTTCACGGTGAGCCCCAGCAAGCAGTTTTTCCACTGCTTTGGCTGCGGCAAAAATGGCAACGCCATCGGTTTTCTGATGGAACATGCAGGCATGAATTTCGTCGAGGCGGTGAAAGACCTGGCGCAAGCCTATGGCTTGCAAGTGCCCGAAGATGATGCGGATCCCCTGGAGCGTCAACGAGCTCAGCAGCAGCGTCAACGCCAAGCCACCTTGAACGATGTGTTGGAAAAAGCCGGTGAGTCATTTCGCAAACACCTGAAATCCGCGCCGCAGGCCGTGGCCTATCTCAAAGGAAGAGGCTTGTCTGGCGAAATCGCCAAGCAATTTGGCCTGGGGTATGCACCAGATGGTTGGCGCAACCTGGCCAGTGTTTTTGCAGATTACCAAGACCCCTTGTTGGTCGAGTCAGGCTTGGTGATTGCCCATGCCGAAGACGGTGAAGAAGAAAAGCGCTACGACCGATTTCGAGACAGGATCATGTTCCCTATCCGCAATGTCAAAGGCGAGTGCATTGGCTTTGGCGGGCGGGTGATGGGCGACGGCTCGCCCAAGTACCTCAACTCACCTGAAACGCCTGTGTTCAGCAAAGGCCGTGAGTTGTATGGATTGTTTGAAGCCCGTACCGCGCTGCGTGAAGCCGGTTATGTGTTGGTGACCGAGGGCTACATGGACGTGGTGGCCCTGGCCCAATTGGGTTTCCCTCAGGCCGTGGCCACGCTGGGCACCGCCTGCACGACTGACCATGTGCAAAAACTCTTTCGGTTCACCGACTCGGTGGTGTTCAGTTTTGACGGCGACGCGGCTGGCAGACGCGCAGCGCGCAAAGCCTTGGACGGTGCCCTGCCCTACGCCACCGATGTCCGCAGCGTGAAATTTTTGTTTTTGCCCGCTGAGCATGACCCCGACAGTTTTGTGCGGGCCCATGGCAGCGAAGCCTTTGCACGCTTGGTATCGGACGCCACGCCGCTGTCTCGTTTTTTGATCGAGGTCGCCCGTGAGGGTTGCGATATCGACAACGCGGAAGGCCGCGCGTTGCTGGCCGCACAAGCCAAGCCGCTTTGGCTGGCCTTGCCCGATGGCGTTTTGAAAACACAGCTGCTGGGCGAATTGGCGGATTTGGTGGGCATTGGCAACCGCGAATTGCACAACCTTTGGCATGGCCAGTCACAGGATAAATTTGCCCGAGCCGCCAAACGCAGCACAGCGACAAGTGCCGCCAGCCCATCGCACCAAGCAGATGCACGACCCAGCCAGGCAGCGCGAGGGCTGCCGGTTCGCCGCAAAGCGCCCAGCAGGCAAGACCGCGCTTTGCAAATCTTGTTTGCCGATATGCATCAGTGGGGCTCGCTGTCACATCACCAGCACAAGATGCTGATCGATTTGCCTGCACCACACGGTGTCTTGCTGGCGTGGCTTGACCAACAGTGGCAAGAAAATGGGGCGCAACCCTTGGCTGCTTTGCGTGAAGGTTTGCGCGAACACCCGCATGAAGCCATCTTGACAAGATTGATTGATGATGCACCCGCGGACATCGACAACGACCCGGGCGAGTTGAAAAGCATCTTGCAGGGATTGGAGAAAGCGCAACTCGCCTCACAAATCGATGAACTGACTCGGCGCATGGCAGCAGACCCCTCGGCCTATGCACAGATCAAGGTGTTGAATGCCCGTCTGGCGGCTTTGAAAACGGTCCCGCTGGTATAATCCTCATACCGCACCGACAAGCGCGACAGCAGCACCTCCGGATTCGGCCAACCGTGACAGCCATTGCACGACCCGCCACCCACCGCAAGGACTGCACACCAAATGTTCGCCCAACAGCTTGTTTGCCCTCACTGACCATGCCAAGTCGCCTCAGCCGAGGCGTTTTTTTTCTTTTGTTGTTCGAGGATTGACATGCCCGCTAAAAAACCAGCCCCCACCAAAACCGCAGCCAAACCCCTTGCCAAAACAGCGGTGAAGGCGGCAGTCAAGCCAACAGCCAAAGCAGCTGCCAAAGCAACAGCCAAAGCAACAGCCAAAGCACCAGCCAAAGCACCCGTCAAAAAGGCTGCTGTCAAACCAGCCGCTAAAGCCCCCATCAAAGCAGCCAAGCCTGCGGCCAAAACACCTGCCAAGCCCAGCGCTGAAAAAGCAGCACCACCCAAAAAACCCACCAAGCCCGTTGCCAAAGGCAAAGCCACCAAAAAAGCCTTGCCTGAAGACGAAGACATCGTCGACCTCGAAGCCGAATTTGCCGAAGACACCTCGGCCAGCACCGACAAAGTCAAACCCCTGCGCATGAAAATCAGCAAGGCCAAAGAACGCGCCTTGATGAAAGAATTTGGTTTGGATGAAGCCGTTCTGTCCGAGGAAGACCTGGCCAAGCGTCGCTCGCGATTGAAGACACTGATCAAGCTGGGTAAAACACGCGGCTACCTGACCCACGGCGAAATCTCCGACCATTTGCCCGACAAATTGGTCGATGCCGAAACTCTCGATGTCGTGAACACCATGTTGAACGACATGGGTATCCAGGTCTACGAGCAAACCCCGGACGCAGAAACCTTGTTGATCACCAACACAGGTCCCACAGTCGCCAGCGAAGAAGAAGCCGAAGAAGAAGCCGAAGCCGCGCTGTCTACCGTGGACTCCGAATTTGGTCGCACCACCGACCCCGTTCGCATGTACATGCGTGAAATGGGCACGGTCGAGTTGCTGACACGCGAAGGCGAGATTGAAATCGCCAAGCGCATCGAAGGCGGCTTGATGGCCATGATGGAAGCCATCAGCGCGTCACCCGCGACGGTGGCAGAAATTTTGCGCATGGCCGCGGACATCCGTGAAGACAAAGTCGTCATCTCCACCATCGTTGATGGTTTCACCAACGCCAACGAAGCCGATGACTATGTGGCCGAAGAAGACTTCGACGAGTTCGACGACTCGGACGATGACGACGGCAAAGGCGGCTCCAAAGCTCTGACCAAAAAACTCGAAGAACTCAAGAGCGAAGCGCTGACGCGCCTCGACCGCATTCAAGTATTGTTCGACAAATTACGCAAGAGTTTCGACAAAGAAGGCTACGGCACACCGGCCTACATGAAGATTCAAAAATCCATCAGCGAAGAAATGATGACCGTGCGCTTCACCGCACGCACCATCGAAAAGCTGTGTGATTTGGTGCGCTCGCAAGTAGACGATGTACGCAAAAAAGAACGCGAACTGCGCCGCATCATCGTAGACCGCTGCGGCATGCCGCAGGAAATGTTCATCAAAGAATTCCCTGCCAATTTGCTGAACTTGAAATGGGTGGAAAAGCAATCCGCTGCCGGTAAAAACTGGTCGGTCACCATGACCCGCAACATTCCCGCCATTCAGGAATTACAAACCAAGCTGACCGACATACAAAACCGCGTGGTCGTGCCTTTGGCTGAACTCAAGGACATCAACAAGCGCATGAACGAAGGTGAACGCGCCTCGCGCAACGCCAAAAAAGAAATGATCGAGGCCAACTTGCGTTTGGTTATTTCTATCGCCAAAAAATACACGAACCGTGGCTTGCAATTCCTGGACTTGATCCAGGAAGGCAATATCGGTTTGATGAAAGCCGTGGACAAATTCGAATACCGTCGCGGCTACAAGTTCTCGACTTACGCCACTTGGTGGATTCGCCAGGCCATCACGCGTTCTATCGCGGACCAGGCGCGCACCATACGTATTCCCGTGCACATGATCGAGACCATCAACAAGATGAACCGCATCAGCCGTCAACACTTGCAAGAGTTTGGCTTCGAGCCCGACGCGTCTGTGCTGGCGGAAAAAATGGAAATGCCGGAAGACAAAATCCGCAAGATCATGAAAATAGCCAAAGAGCCGATTTCCATGGAAACGCCGATTGGCGACGATGACGATTCACATTTGGGTGACTTCATCGAAGACGGCGCCAACACCGCGCCTATCGAAGCGGCCATGCAAGCCGGTTTGCGCGATGTAGTCAAAGAAATTCTCGACGGCCTGACACCACGCGAAGCCAAAGTGCTGCGCATGCGTTTCGGCATTGAGATGGACAACGACCACACCTTGGAAGAGGTCGGCAAACAATTTGACGTAACGCGCGAGCGAATCCGTCAAATCGAAGCCAAGGCGCTTCGCAAACTCAAGCACCCCAGCCGCTCTGACAAACTGCGCAGTTTTATCGATACCCTGTGACCGCTATGCACAACCGACATGGCGTGATCGCCATGTCGGCGGGCATGGTGTGCTTTGTCTTGAACGACACGCTGGTCAAATTCGTCAGTGACACGCTGCCTACTTCCCAATTGATTTTTTTACGCGGCCTGATGGCCGTGCTGGGCTTGTTTGTGCTCGCCTATGCGACCGACCGTAGCCATTTCAGTCGAGCCGGTTTATCGCACTTGGGTAATAAATGGGTGGTGTTGCGCTCGGCGCTGGATGGCGTAGCCAGTCTGGTGTATTTGAGTGCCTTGTTTCATATGCCACTTGGCAATGCAACCGCGATCAATATGTCTACACCGTTGCTGATCGCGCTGCTGTCAGGTTTGTTGTTGGGTGTGCATGTCAGCGGCCGCAATTGGCTGATCATCGGGTTGGGTTTCATGGGCGTTTTGATGGTGGTTCAGCCGCAAGCCGATGGATTTAACGCATGGGCTTGGATGGCTTTGGCCGGTACGTTTTTACATGCCTTGCGTGATTTGAGTGTGCGTTTCATAGCACCGCACATTCCGTCCATGGTGATCACTATTGGAACGGCCTTGGCAGCCACAGTGATGGCCGGTATGTGGAGCATCGCCACGCCATGGCAAGCTGTCTCTGCTGTGCATTGGCTCATGATGGCCGCCGCCGCCGTGTTCTTGAGCAGCGGTTATTTCTTCTTGATCAAAGCTACGCGAATGGCAGACATGAGTGTGGTGGCACCGTTTCGTTACGTGGGTCTATTGACCGCTGTGCTCGCGGGTTATGTGATTTGGGGCGATATGCCCAACCCTTTGGCTTGGTGCGGTATGTTGTTATTGGTGGGAGCTGGCATGTTGATGCTCAGACTCAACCGACAAGCTGTAAATGCGAACGAGCATTAAAACACTTCGGTATCCACTTCACTGCTGGCCAGTTCGTTGTATCGGTTACCAGACACATTGGTTTGATTGATCGCCTGATCTAGGCGCACCAAAATTTCTGGCGAAAGTTGCAGACCCAATGCACCCATGTTGTCTTTCAAATGGTCTATGCGCGATGTGCCAGGTATGGTCACGATGTGCGGTGCCTGATGCAACACCCAAGCCAATGCCAACTGCGCAGGTGTGCAACCCACATCACGGGAAATCTGCAAATAGCCGTCTAACAATTGCAGATTTTTCGCGTAATGTTGAGCATGAAAACGTGGCGATGTATGGCGCCAGTCGGTAGGCAAAAGCTGCGAAGTGTCAGGCAAGTCAGCGCATAAAAATTTTCTGGCCAAGGGACTGAAAGAAACAAAAGTAATGTTCAATTCTTTGCAAGCGTCGAGCACCGCTATTTCGGGGTTTCGTGTCCACAAGGAATATTCTGTTTGCAAAGCAGTGATCGGATGAACCGCATGCGCTTTGCGTAAAGTGTTTGAGGACACTTCGGATAAACCGATAGTGCGGATTTTTCCCTGCCGCACCAAATCACTCAACATACCCACGCTGTCTTCGATGAGCACGTTTTTGTCCCATCTGTGCAAATAGTACAAATCGATCACATCGGTTTTCAAACTGCGCAAGCTGTTTTCACACGTAGCGCGCAGGGTTTCGGGACGACCATCGAGCACACGTACTTTTTTACCGTCGCCATTTTTGTCCACACCGTGCAACCCGCATTTGCTAGCCAACGTGAACTGGCTGCGCTTGCCAGACAAGGTCTTACCAATGATGCGCTCGCTTTCACCAAAACCATACAAAGCTGCCGTGTCAAAAAAATCTACGCCTTCATCAAGCGCGGTTAACAGCAGTTTTTGCGCATCAGCCTCAGAAGGCGGCGTGCCGTAAACCGGGCAAATATTCATACATCCCAGACCGATGGGGTTGACAGCAAAAGGACCGACTTGTCTTGTTTTCATAACTGTATTTTAGGTGGGCTTGCTCAAACTATTGTCAGATGAATCAAACAGCGTCCCGCCCTGTTCATGCGATCAGTTGCTGCTCCAAATCGTGCAGCACTTGATAACAAGGCAGCACTTGCGCAACGCTGCCGTTCGGCTCGCGGCCTTCACGTATGGCTGCAAAAAACTCGCGGTCCTGCAACTCGATGCCGTTCATTGACACCGCCACTTTGGACACATCGAGTTTTTCCTCTTTGCCATTGAACAAATCGTCGTAACGCGCAATGTAAGTGGCGTTGTCGCCGATGTATCTGAAGAACGTGCCCAAGGGACCGTCATTGTTGAAGCTAAGCGATAGTGTGCAAATCGCGCCATTCGCTGCTTGCAGTTGAATGCTCATGTCCATGGCGATGCCTAGCGTCGGGTGAATCGGCCCTTGCATGGCATTGGCTTTCACCACCGGGCTGCCTGCTTGGTAAGCGAACAAATCCACCGTATGGGCCGCATGGTGCCACAGTAAATGGTCGGTCCAGCTGCGCGCTTGACCCAGCGCGTTCATGTTGGTGCGGCGAAAGAAATAGGTTTGCACATCCATTTGGTAAATGTTGAACTTTCCCGCCTGAATTTGCTGGTGCACATACTGGTGGCTGGGGTTGAAGCGTCGCGTGTGGCCGCACATGGCAACCAGACCGGTTTGCTTTTGCAGCGCCACCACCTGCGCGCCGTCGCGGTACACATCGCACAGCGGAATTTCCACCTGCACATGCTTGCCAGCTTGCATGCATGCCAGCGCTTGTGATGCGTGCATTTGCGTGGGCGTGCACAAAATCACCGCGTCCACTTCTTTCATCGCCAAGCTATCGTTCAAGTCAGTAGTGACATGGGCAATGCCGTATGTATTGGCCACCTCTTGCGTCTTGGCTAAATCGCGGCCAATCAGCGACACCACTTCGACACCGTCGATCAACTTGATGCCATCCAAGTGTTTGATGCCGAATGCGCCGGCACCGGCCAAGGCTACTTTGATGGTCATGGGAATCCTTTGTTTAAATAATTAATGAAATTTTTTGTCAACAGGCGATTCGTTAATTCATTTAAGCAGCCAAGGGCTCAATCTGTTTGGAGATGCTTGAAGACTTGGCAATTTCTGCCACCCTAAGGTCGTACATAGATTGGAGATTCAACCAGCTTTGTGCATCGCCCCCAAAGAAATAACCTAATCGCAAAGCGGTATCTGCGCTGACTCCACGACGCTCCAACACGATATCGTTGATGCGACTGGCAGGAATGTGCAGCCGCTTGGCCAAAGCATGTGCGCTCATGTTCAAAGGCACCAAGTAGTCTTCACGCAAAATCTCACCGGGGTGTACGGGTCGCATACCGTTTTTGATGGTCATGGCATTTCTCTAAGTTCAGTTTACCGTTAAACGGTCAATATTTAGCCAGTGATGAATTGAAGTCAATTACTTGAGCTTGAAGAGGTTTCGAATAGCGAGGCCTACAAGAAATAGTGTGGCAATGCTGATGGTTTTGTGCAAGGTGACCAAGGCCGACAAAACCAAGCTCCACCAAGCACCCGCAGGCCAAAACACTTTACTAGTAGCTTCACTCAATTTGTCCAAGCCCGGCAAGGGTAAGGTTTGTAGCAAAGAGAACTCCAACCACTGAGGCGCAAACTGACAAGCCTGCAAAGTCAGGCCACACTGCCCCAGCCAAGACAGCAGGCCATATACCGCTGTCAACGCCATCACACTCAAGCCACCATAGTTAAGCGGACGCGGATACTGAATCCGTAATCGCTAAGTTCTTTGTAGGCCCTGAACAACCAGCGTTTCAAGCCAGTTTCGCGCAGGGTTTCTTCTTCCATCTCCAAGCGGAAAAATCGCTGCTCCTCCCGGATGGCTTGTTGTTTGCTGAAGGCGAGTTTGAGGGTGCGGTAGGCACGGGCGGCTTCTTTACTACCGGTGGGCTTGGGAAATTCTGCGCCTTCGAAACTGGTGTCTTGGTGGAGTTCGCAACCGAAGAATTTGGGTGCCACTCTAAAGAAAACTGGATGTATGCCAATATGCTCAACATGTTGAATATTGCCCATGACATCTTTTAAAGGGATCCCGATACCATTACGCAGAATATCATTGACGTTTTCCGTTTGATTAAATAAAGATGTTTTACTAAATTTACGATTAGAAAAATCAACACCACCCTCAAATTGTGATCCTGTAAAAAACAATCCTTCAAAAACCGTTGGATTAGAACCTATTTTATTGGCATAATTTTTGAGTTCATCAAACAGAAGTATTGAGTCATAAAAGCGTGTTTTCAAATAATGCCATTCCGCCGCTTCACACGATAGGTGATTAAAGAAACAACTTGAAAAAATTACATAATCTGACCAACCGGCTCCTATAAAACATGCTCCGTTCTTGAAATAAGAAAGGTGAAAGTTTGCCGATACAAATTGAGCACCTAGAAAATTAGCGTGATTACACCAATAACTATTATTGAATTTAATATCTGCTTCACATTGCGTCCATCTAAATGAAGCCCCATCAGCCCAATAGGAAAAACCGAAATCAGTAGAGATTCCGAATTTGGCGTGATCAAAATTAGCTTCCTTTCTAAAAATAGTTTTTTGGAAATTTGCAGCATACCCAAATTCAAATAATCTGAAATCCATCACTTCAGTGAACTCAGATTCCTGGAAATTGGCATGATTAACGATAGACAAATGCGGGACCGGAAATGCTCGTCTCCAAGTATTCCAAACAACATACCCTTTCCCAGCACCGCCTAATTCATTGCTTTTCAAAGCCAACGCCAAGCACCCTTCCTTACTGATGTTGTCGGGTGTCCCATTCACAGGGTCACGAAATAACTGTCGAATGGATTCCTTTACAGGAATGCCCTCCAACACATCAGGCAGCTTTTCTATATCTGGATGGTCTGGCAAGGCGCTCATGGCTTAGCCCTTTGCGTCAACTGCGCACTGACCCGACGAAGTTCATGGGTGAGTTGATCGGAACTAGGCAACAGTGTTTGGTATCTCGCGGCCAACACCTTGTTGGGCAAACCCTCCAGCGCGTAATGCGCTTGGGCCGAACCTTTTTGACTGCACAAGATGATGCCAACGGGCGGGTTTTCACCCTCGCGCGTCCAGTGGGCTTTGGCGTAGTTGAGGTACATGTGCATTTGCCCAGCGTCGGCGTGACTGAACTTGCCGAGCTTGAGGTCGATCAACACCAGGCACTGCAGACGACGATGGTAGAAGACCAAGTCCACACGAAACCATTCGTCATCAAGGCGCAAGCGCTTCTGTCGGCCCACAAATGCAAAGTCGTCCCCCAGCTCCAGCAAAAAGTCTTCTAGCCTGCGGATTAGCGCTTCTTCCAAATCACTTTCGCTGTACTCGTCTTTGAGGTCAAGAAACTCCAGCACATAGGGGTCTTTGACAATGTCGGCCAAGCCCATGGCATCCTCTGCTTTGGCTACTGCGCCTTTGCTGAGCATGGCTTTTTTATTTTTGGACAGTAGGCTGCGTTCAAAAAACTGGCTGTCGATCTGGCGCTTGAGTTGGCGCACGCTCCAGCCGCTGCGCAGGGCTTCGTGTTCGTAGAACTGACGGGCATCTTCCCTGTCCACCGACAAAAGGCACACATAGGCTGACCAAGAGAGAGGAAACGCTTGGGTGAGGTCTTTCAGATTGAATTCGGCAGACGGTGTCTGCCGAATGGGTGCGAGAGCTTTGGCTCCCTTTGACTGGGTTGGGTACACCTCGGAAGTTCCCTCAACACCAAATTGTCCAGACAGTGTCTGGACAATTTGAGGGGCCGGCCAGCGCAAATAGAAGGCACACATTTGATGCAAGTTTTGCTTGCTGAAACCACGTCCAAATTCGACTGTTAAATCCACCGCCAACTGCTCGATCAGTTGCTCGCCATACGCTGCACGACGTTTGCCTTTTTGTTCAGCCTCTACGATGCGCCGCCCTACTTCCCAATAACTGGCGGTCATCACAGCGTTGACGCTTCGCACCGCTAGGCCGCGTGCTTGGCGTAGCAGACCGGCAATATCGGTTTGCAAATGTCGGTACATTTTCATATAACGATCCGATCACGCGCATGGAATTCATTTGCTTTATAAAGCTCCTTTAGCTTGGATTCAAACTGTATGGCCGTCGCTCGATAAGTTGCATATGCAGCGATAACCGCTGGCCCTAAAATTTTGATAGCTTCAAGAGAAACGGTTTGAATTAAATTGAGGAGTTCAGAAGGCATGGTTGAATCCAAAATAGCTCAGAATAAAGTGAGTTATTATGAATTACTTTTAGCCTGCTTATGAATTCATCCGATCTAACTGCTTTGCGATATATTGAGCGGGTGAATGCGCCGATTGAACTTGACCCCGTCAGTCTCAAACATCCTTGCACATTGATACTTCAAATATCAAACAGCAAGAAAAAAATCAACTGGTCGAGTTCTCCAAAATCAAATGCCCGACCGCCGTATTGCTCGCGGGCACATGATAAAAACGGTGCTTGACCTGCGGCGCTGCACCGCCACTGATATCGCTCATCGCACCACGCGCGATCAACCACATCACCAACTCTATCCCTTCACTGCCCGCTTCACGCACATAGTCGATATGCGGCATTTGCGCCAAATCTGCGGGGTCTGCAATCAAGCGGTCTAAAAACGCATTGTCAAACTGTTTGTTGATGAGGCCTGCGCGTGGCCCTTGCAACTGGTGGCTCATGCCGCCGGTGCCCCATATTTGGACATTCAGGTCTGCATCGAAACTGTTGACGGCTTTGGCTATGGCTTTGCCCAGATTGAAACAACGCTGTCCACTGGGCACGGGGTACTGCACTACGTTGACTGCAAACGGAATCACCGGGCAGGGCCAGGCTTGCGGTTGTCCACACATGAGCGACAGCGGGACGGTAAGGCCGTGGTCCACGTCCATTTTGTTGACGATGGTCAGATCGAAATCCTGCTGTATCACTGACTGCGCGATATGCGCGGCAAGCTCGGGATGGCCTTGCACCACCGGCACCGGACGCGGACCCCAGCCTTCGTCGGCAGGTGTGTATTGCGCCGCCGTGCCAATCGCGAATGTGGGAATCATGTCCAAACTGAATGCAGTGGCGTGGTCATTGAACACCAGAAAAATCACGTCCGGTGTGTTTTGTTTCATCCATTCTTTGGAGTATTCATAACCGGCGAACACCGGCTGCCAATACGGCTCTTGCGTCTGTCCCATGTCCAGCGCCGCGCCGATAGCGGGCACATGCGAGGTGTAAACCGATGCAGTGATGCGTGCCATGTTTAAGCCTTTCCAGCGCTGCCTTGGGGCTGTTTGTGCGATTGCGCGCTGCCGTCTTCGCCGATATAGCGATTGCCCTCGACAGAGCGCCCGCCGCTGATCATCATGTTTCTGTATTCGTCTTCGCTCATGCCGGTCATGCTGCCAGCCATTTGTTGAAAACTCTTGCCGTCGGTTGCACCTATCTTGGCCAGAAAATAAATATTGCCACCGGTGCGTATGCACCAGTTCAAATCACGCGCCAGCACCGCTTGCTTTTGCTCTTCGCTCATGTCCCATTCATCAAGGTAAGCGCGTTCATCTGCTTTGAAACGTGCGCGGTTGTCGGCCTTCATCAGCGACATGCAAAACTGATTGAGCCCGTAGCCTTTTCGCGATTGCTCCATGTCAAATACCGTGGTGCCCGGAACGTCAAGGTATGGTTTATCAAGTGCCATGCTGTGCTTTCATTTCTGTCAAGACCAATACAAACGTGTCGGGTTGTCCACCAGTAGCTTGCGCTGCAA
>CAMDXA010000039.1 GCA_945878065.1 Bordetella parapertussis
CAAAGCGCACACCAAGCAGGTTTGCGCTTGGCCATCGCCACCACCACCTCGCCGGTGAATATCGCGGTCTTGCTGCGCAATGCTATTGGTCCAGATTGGAAATCATTCTTCACGGTGATTGAAGATGCATCCACTGCACCCAACAAAAAACCGCATCCGCAGGTCTACACGCAAACATTGACGCGTTTGGGGCTGACGGGCTCAGACTGCTTGGCGTTTGAAGATTCCTCCAATGGATTGCGCGCAGCACTCAGCGCCGGTCTGCCGGTGATCGTCACACCCAACAGCTTTACCGCGCACCACGATTTCACGGGGGCACTGCAGATCTTGCCCGATTTGGGCCAAGTCACCGTGGATCAATTGCACCGCTGGCATTCGGCTGTTTAATCAGAATAAATATACAAAGAGAGACCTATGCCGCTCAGAAACCGCACCACCCTGACCCAGTATTTGATTGAAGAGCGCCGCCGCTTTCCCGGATCCAGCGGCGACTTCAATTCGTTGATTTTGGATGTGGCATTGGCCTGCAAAGCGATAGCGCGGTCCGTGGCCATGGGTGAACTCGGCGGCATGTACGGCGACCAAGCAGGCGCCGCAGGTGCAGCGGTGAATGTACAAGGTGAAACCCAAAAAAAATTGGATGTGCTGAGCAACGAATTGTTTATTCGCATGAACCAATGGGCCGGCCATTTGGCGGGTATGGCATCCGAAGAGATGGACCACCCCTACCAAATACCTGCGCAATTTCCGCGCGGCAAATACTTGCTGGTTTTTGACCCCTTGGACGGCTCCTCCAACATCGATGTGAATGTGTCGGTGGGCAGTATTTTTTCAGTGTTGCGTGCCCCGCAAGATGTGATCGACAGCGGACGCGATGTGACCGAGAAAGATTTTTTGCAACCGGGCGTGCAACAAGTGGCTGCCGGTTATGCGCTGTACGGACCGACCACTATGCTGGTGCTGACCGTCGGCAACGGCGCTGCGGGATTCACTCTCGAACCGAACCTTGGCGAATTCATGTTGACGCATCCGAAATTGCAAGTCCCAGCCGATACGCAGGAATTTGCCATCAACGCCTCCAACAGCCGGTTTTGGGAAGCGCCGATCACACGTTATGTGGACGAATGCTTGGCTGGCAAATCAGGGGTCAGGGGCAAAGACTTCAATATGCGCTGGATCGCTTCCATGGTGGCAGAGGCGCACCGTATTTTGATGCGCGGTGGTGTGTTCATGTACCCGCGCGACAACAAAGACCCGAGCAAAGCCGGACGCTTGCGTTTGCTATATGAAGCCAATCCGATTGGCATGGTGATGGAGCAGGCCGGCGGGCGCGCCAGCACCGGGCGCGAACCCATGTTGTCGGTCAAGCCCGATGGTTTGCACCAGCGTATCGGTTTGGTGTTTGGCTCCAAAAACGAAGTCGAGCGCATTGAGCGTTACCACAATGAGCCGACAGAAGCACACAACGACAACCCCCTGTTTTCTGAGCGCAGTTTGTTTCGCATTTGAATTCCCTCCTCGAAAAAAAAGAAGACCATGTCAGTCAAACACCCCATCATCGCCATCACCGGTTCCTCAGGTGCAGGCACCACATCAGTCACGCGCACCTTTGAAAACATTTTCCGCAGAGAAAAAGTCACTGCTGCCATCATCGAAGGCGACAGCTTTCACCGCTACGACCGTTTAGAAATGCGCAAAAGAGCGGCCGAAGCAGAAAAGCAGGGCGATAAAAATTTCAGCCATTTCGGCCCGACCACCAATTTGTTTTCTGAACTTGAAACCTTGTTCCGCACCTATGGCGAAACCGGCACAGGCAAGCGCCGTTTGTATTTGCATGACCATGAGGAAGCTGCACCTTACAAACAAGAGCCGGGGACCTTCACGCCTTGGGAAGACGTACCTGCCGGCACCGATCTGCTGTTTTACGAAGGCTTGCACGGTGGGGTGGTCACGCCTGAAGCCAATATCGCCAAACATCCCGATTTGTTGATTGGCGTGGTGCCCGTCATCAACCTCGAGTGGATTCAAAAACTCTGGCGCGACAAATCCAAGCGCGGTTATTCCACCGAAGCCGTCACCGACACCATCTTGCGCCGTATGCCCGATTACGTGAATTACATCTGCCCGCAATTCGCGCACACGCACGTGAACTTTCAGCGCGTGCCTTGTGTGGACACTTCCAATCCTTTTATTGCGCGTGAAATTCCGGCGCCGGATGAAAGCATGGTGGTCATTCGATTTGCCAATCCCAAAGGCATCGATTTCCCGTATTTGCTCAACATGATTCCAGACTCCTTCATGTCACGCGCCAACACCGTGGTGGTGCCGGGCGGCAAGATGGAACTGGCGATGCAACTGATCTTCACGCCTTTTGTATGGCGCATGATGGAACGCAAGAAAAAGGCCTGAGGCCTGTTCTTTTTTAATCAATTATTTGGAGATTTCAATATGGCTCTCGTTTCACTGCGCCAGGTACTGGACCACGCTGCCGAACACGGCTACGGCATACCTGCTTTCAACGTCAACAACTTAGAGCAGGTGCAAGCCATCATGGAGGCCGCACAAGAAACACACAGCCCGGTGATTTTGCAAGCGTCTGCGGGTGCACGCAAATACGCCGGTGAAGCGTATTTGCGCCACTTGGTGTTGGCTGCTATCGAGTCCCATCCCGACATTCCTGTGGTGATGCACCAAGACCATGGCGTGTCGCCGGCGGTTTGCCAGCAGTCCATACGCTCGGGCTTTTCCAGCGTGATGATGGACGGCTCCTTGATGCAAGACGGCAAGACACCGGCCAGCTACGACTACAACGTCGATGTCACCCGCCGTGTCTGCGAAATGGCGCATGCGGTCGGCGTGTCGGTCGAAGGCGAACTCGGTTGTTTGGGTTCATTGGAAACCGGTGAAGCCGGTGAAGAAGACGGCATTGGCGCGGTCGGCAAACTGACCCATGACATGTTGCTCACCGACCCGGTGCAGGCCAAAGATTTTGTCGAGCGCACCGGCGTGGACGCCTTGGCCATTGCCATCGGCACCAGCCACGGCGCTTACAAATTCACCCGCAAACCCACGGGCGACATTCTGGCCATGGACCAGATTGTGGCTATCCATAAATCAGTGCCCAACACACATTTGGTGATGCACGGTTCTTCCAGCGTGCCGCAAGAATGGCTGGCTATCATCCGTGAATTCGGCGGCGACATCAAAGAAACCTATGGCGTGCCAGTCGAAGAAATTCAGCGAGGTATTCGCTCGGGCGTGCGCAAGGTCAACATTGATACCGACATCCGTTTGGCCATGACCGGCGCTATGCGCCAAGCGTTTGCACAAGACAAAAGCGAATTCGATCCACGCAAAGCTTTGATCGCCGCACGTAAAGCCGCGCGCGGTATTTGCAAAGCGCGCTTTGAAGCGTTTGGCTGTGCCGGGCATGCCAACGGCATCAAACCCATTCCGCTAGACGCCATGGTCAGCCGTTACCAGTGACAGCGCTTTTTTACTTTTTCATAACTATTATTCAAAGACCATGTTAAAAACCACCACCCAAGCCTTGATGGCATTTCCTGACCAGTCCGATGTGTCTTTGTCCGACCCCGAATTGTGGTCTGCTGTGCTGCAAGAGGCGCAACGGCAAGAGCAACACATCGAATTGATCGCTTCCGAAAACTACACCAGTCCGGCCGTCATGCGCATGCAGGGCTCGGTCCTGACCAACAAATACGCTGAAGGCTATCCGGGTAAGCGCTATTACGGTGGTTGTGAATTTGTCGACATCGTTGAACAACTGTGCATTGACCGTCTGAAAGAGCTTTACGGCGCGAACTTCGTCAACGTGCAGGCCAATTCAGGCTCGCAAGCCAACCAGGCCGTGTTCTTGGCCTTGCTGCAACCCGGCGACACCATCATGGGCATGAGCTTGGCCGAAGGTGGCCATTTGACGCATGGCATGCACTTGAACATGAGTGGCAAATGGTTCAATGTGGTCAGCTATGGCTTGAACGCTGCCGAAGAAATCGATTACGACGCCATGGAGCGCATGGCACACACCCACAAGCCCAAACTCATCATTGCGGGTGCGTCTGCGTATGCACTGAAGATTGATTGGGAAAAATTTGCGCAAGTGGCCAAAAGCATCGGTGCCTATCTGCTGGTAGACATGGCGCATTATTCCGGCTTGATCGCTGGCGGCGCCTATCCCAATCCCGTGCCTTATGCCGATGTGGTGACATCTACCACCCACAAAAGTTTGCGCGGCCCGCGCGGCGGCATCATCTTGACGAACAGCGAAGAGATGTCGAAAAAAATCAACAGCGCCGTCTTCCCCGGCATGCAGGGCGGCCCTTTGATGCATGTCATCGCTGGCAAAGCCACCGCCTTTCATGAGGCACTGCAACCCGCGTTCAAAAGTTACCAACAACAGGTATTGTTGAATGCCGACACCTTGGCCAACACTTTGGTCGAGCGTGGCTTTCGCATTGTCAGTGGCCGCACCGAAAGCCACGTCATGTTGGTGGACCTGCGGGCCAAAGGCATCACGGGTAAAGCTGCTGAGCTGGCTTTGGGCCAAGCCCACATTACCTGCAACAAAAACGGTATTCCCAATGACCCGGAAAAACCCATGGTCACCAGCGGCATTCGTTTGGGCACACCTGCCATGACCACCCGTGGCTTTGGCCAGGTACAAGCACGCATGACCGCGCATTTGATTGCAGATGTGCTTGAGGCGCCCGAAGACAGCGCCCACATCGCCAAGGTGCGTGCCAAAGTGGCTGATTTGGTGGCGCCGTTTCCTGTGTATGGCAAGACCGTTTTGCATCCTTGATGCACGTTTAGCGAAGAAGTTGTTTTGTAGTTCACGCAAATCCGAAGCTGTTTATTTATTCAAAGGGAGTTCATATGGCTGGTCGTAATTTCTTGTTTGTTCCCGGTCCCACCAACGTGCCAGAGCGCATCCAACGCGCCATGATGGTGTCGATGGAAGACCATCGCTCACCCAATTTCCCTCACCTGACCCACACCATCATGGCCGGTTTGAAGGATATTTTCCGCAGTAAAAATGGCACGCCTTTTATTTTCCCCTCGTCTGGCACGGGGTGCTGGGAAGCGGCACTTACCAACACACTGTCGCCCGGCGACAAAGTCTTGGCGGCACGATTTGGCCAATTCAGCCATTTGTGGATTGACATGTGCCAACGCCTCGGACTGGATGTGCACATCGTCGAATGCGAATGGGGCACGGGCGTACCGCTGCAGCAGTTCGCAGACATTTTGAAAAACGATACCCAGCACAGCTTCAAAGCCGTGCTGGCCTGTCAGAACGAAACTGCCACCGGCGTGGCCTCTGACATTGCAGGTGTGCGCGAAGCCTTGGACGATGCATCGCACCCCGCATTGTTGTTTGTCGATTGCGTGTCTTCGTTGGGCTCTATCGATTTCCGTTTTGACGAGTGGGGCGTTGACATGGCGGTCAGTGGCTCGCAAAAAGGCCTGATGTTGCCTGCCGGTCTGGGTATTTTGTGTGCCAGCACGAAGGCACTCGACATGCACAAAACCGCCACACTCAGACGTGCGTATTTCGATTTGCAAGACATGTTGCAAAGCAATGCAACGGGCTACTTTCCCTACACACCGGCATTGCCCTTGATGTACGGCCTGATTGAATCCATGAAAATGATTCAAGAAGAAGGCTTGGACAATGTGTTTGCACGCCATCACTATTTGGCCGAAGGTGTACGCGCGGCAGTGACACAAGGCTGGCAACTCAAGTTGTGTGCGGCTGAAGCCAAGTGGTATTCAGACACGGTCACCGCCGTGATGTTGCCGCAAGGTATTGCAGGCACGGACGTGATTGCCCGCGCCTACCGTCGCTACAACCTCTCATTGGGTGGCGGTTTGTCAAAAGTGGCGGGTAAACTGTTTCGCATTGGCCACTTGGGCGACATGAACGAAGTGCATTTGATGGCTGCCATCAGCGGCGCTGAAATGGCCATGCTAGATTGCGGCGTGACGGTACAGCCCGGCAGCGGCGCTGCTGCAGCTGGCAATTACTGGCGCCAGCACGCTGCGCCCTCTGGCTTGGGTGCTCCTGTGATCAGCAAGGATGAACATGCAAAAAATCGTATTTCTGGACAGGCAATCGTTAAGGGCTGAGCTGCGGGCGCCGTCGTTCGCGCACGAATGGACAGAGCATGTGCAAACCCGACCCGATCAAGTGGTCGAGCGTTTGCAGCATGCGACGGTTGCCATCAGCAACAAAGTGCCGATTCGCCGCGACACGCTGGCCCAGTTACCAAACCTCAAGTTGATCGCCATGGCCGCCACCGGCTATGACGTGATCGACATAGACGCCTGCCGCGAGCATGGTGTGGCCGTCGCCAATATCCGCAACTATGCGGTGCATACCGTGCCCGAACATGCGTTCGCATTGATATTTGCGCTGCGTCGCAATTTGATGGCGTACCGTGACGACGTATTGAACGGCCGCTGGCAAACCGAAGAGCAGTTTTGTTTCTTCGATTACCCGATCCAAGATTTGCATGGCAGCACGCTGGGCATTTTTGGCGAGGGTGTGCTGGGCCAAGCCACTGCCAACATTGCGCGTGCCTTGGGAATGAAAGTGCTGTTTGCCGACCATGCGCCGCCCAAAGCGGCTGGCGTGGATTTTGTGTCGCCCGAGCAAGTGTTTGCCGAGTCCGACATCATCAGTTTGCACTGTCCGCTGACCCCTGCCTCTCGGCATTTCATTGGCATGCCGCAATTGCAGCAAATGAAGCGCAGCGCCTTGCTGATTAACACCTCGCGCGGCGGTTTGGTGGATGAACAAGCACTGAAAACAGCGCTTGAAACCGGCGTGATCGCCGGTGCCGGTTTTGATGTGTTGACGCAAGAGCCGCCGAAAAACGGCAATCCCTTGCTCGAGATCAAAACAACGAATTTCATTCTCACGCCTCATGTGGCTTGGGCTTCGCAACAGGCCATGCAGTTTTTGGCGAACCAGTTGATAGACAATATCGAAGCGTTTGTAGCCCACAAACCGCAACATTTGGTGACTTGACCACGGGATCGGCACGCATTGCGCGTGCCCACCTAGTGCGAAGATTATTCGCCGTCCTTGTCAGCTTGTTTTTGCAAGGCCAAGGCATACAAAACATTGCGCGGCGCACCGCTGATGTCCGCAGCCAGTTTCACCGCAGTTTTCACTGGCAATTCAGACAAAAGCAAATCTAATATCCGCTCGGCATGCAACAACCGATCGGGCTGTGGCGGCAAGGCATGCAGCACCAACGCAAATTCTCCTTTGCTGCGTTGCGCGTCGGCTTGCAACCATGTGTGAAATGATTGCGCCGGCAGGCTTGTAATTTCCTCAAACTGCTTGGTCAATTCACGCCCGACGGTTAACAAGCGGTCAGTGCACACCGCCAAATCTTTGGCCAGCGCTTCGATACGGTGGGGGGCTTCTAAAAACACCTGCGCCCTTGGTTCTGCCGCCATGGTTTGCAAACGGTGTTGGCGCTCCGTAGCTTTGCTGGGCAAAAAACCCATGAACACAAAACCGTCTTCGCCTGTGCAACCGCTCACGCTCATCAAGCTGGTGACGCTGCTGGCGCCCGGCAACGGCATGGTGCGAAATCCAGCTTGTCTGACCAGCGCCACCAAACGCGCTCCGGGGTCGCTCACGCCAGGTGTGCCTGCGTCACTTAAATAGACCACCCGTTTGCCTTGTTGCAAATGCACAATCACTTGCTCGGCTGCCGAGGCTTCATTGTGCTGATGCACTGCCAGCCACAGGCTGCCGGTTTTGTCCACGCCGTATTGGCGCAGCAGCATTTGGCTGTGGCGGGTGTCTTCGCAGGCGAGCACGTCCGCCAATTGCAGCAGGTACAAGCTGCGCAAGCTGATGTCGGCCAAGTTGCCAATCGGCGTGGCGATCACATACAAACAAGCCCCCGGGTGTTCTTGGCCTTCACAGGCGGCAAGCGCCGCCGGGAGCGCAGCTTCAAAGCGATGATTCAATGGCAACCTTTCAACATGAACACCAGCCAGCGGTGACAACAGATAAGCGCAGCAGCAAACGCAAGGGCGATGAGGCCGAGGACGAGGCCTTGGCCTTCTTGCAAAACCAAGGTTTGCAGTTGCTGCAACGCAATTACCGCACACCCGGGCGTGGCGGTGGCGAAATAGACCTGATTGTGCGCGACCCCGACGGCACCGTGGTGTTTGTCGAAGTCCGCAGCCGCAGTCGTGCGGCCCACGGGGGAGCGCTGGCCAGTATCGGTGCCACCAAACGCCAGCGCATTGTGTATGCAGCACGCTGCTATCTGGGTCGCATGAAACATTTGCCGGCCTGCCGCTTTGATGTGGTGGTGGTGCAGTCGGGCGAGCTGCAATGGATACAAGCGGCATTTGGCTGCTGACAATCTTTGGGCATTTTTATGGGGCCGTCACATTGCAAAGGTATGATTGCGCCATGCTAGAACAACGCATTGAACAGCAGTTCATCGACAGTGCAGACTTGAAGTACCAAGCTGCGCAAGTGTTGAGCAAGCCCATGGCGGCGGCCATTCAATCTATTTTGGTCAGCGTCACAGGCGGCGGAAAAGTCTTGGCTTGCGGCAATGGTGGATCGGGCGCATTGGCACAGTTGTTTGCGGCCACCTTTGTCGGACACCACGAGCGCGAGCGGCCAGAACTCGGCGCTATCGCCTTGAATACCGACGCGGTGCTGCTGACGGGCGCAGCCAACAACTATGGCTTTGAGCAGGTGTTTGCCAAACAGGTGCGTGCCTTGGGTCAGCCGGGTGACGTGCTGTTGGTGGTGTCTGCCAGCGGTCAGGCAGACAACTTATTGCAAGCTATACGCGCGGCCCACGAGCGTGAATTGTCGGTCGTTGCTTTGACGGGTCAAAGCGGCGGCAAGATTCGTCAGGAATTGCGCGAAACGGATGTACATATTTGTGTGCCGAGCGACAAAGCGGTGCGCATACAAGAGGTTCATTTGCTGGTATTGCACGGTTTGTGTGACGGCGTGGACAGTCAATTATTGGGTGAACAGGAGACCACGGAATGAAATTTGCACATTTACGAACCACAAGTGCTGTGCTGGTGTTGGCGACATGCATGACGGCTTGCGCCCCATTTTTGGTCGCTGGCGTGGCGGGCTCTGCATTGGTTGCCACCGACCGCCGCACATCAGGCACGCAACTTGAAGACGAAACCATCGAGCTTCGTGCGTCCGCCAAAGTACGCGATACGTTTGGTGAAAAAGTGCATGTCAATGTCACCAGCTACAACCGCCAAGTCCTGCTCACGGGTGAGGTTCCCTCAGAGCAAGAGCGCCAAGCCGTGTCCGCGATTGTTGAAAAAGTGGAAAACGTGAAGTCGGTGGCGAACGAATTGTCAGCCATGCCAAATGCCAGCTTAGGCAGTCGTTCCAATGATTTGGTGGTCACCGGCAAAATCAAAGCCACTTTGATCGATAGCCGCGATTTATTCGCCAATGCTTTCAAAGTGGTGACAGAACGCAATACGGTGTATTTGATGGGCCGCGTGACGCAACGCGAAGCGGACAGTGCCACAGCGCTGATTCGCAATGTCGGCGGCGTCAACAAAGTGGTGCGCATGTTTGAAATCATCTCTGAAGAAGAATTGCGCCGCCAGTTGCCCGCACCTGCTGAAAAAGCAGATGCGGACAAAGCCAAAAAATAAGCGGTTCTTTTCTGCACAAAGCCACGGCAATCGCCGTGGCTTTTTTATTTCAAACGTTTGATCAAACTTGAGGTGTCTAAGCGGTTGCCACCCATGGCTTGCACATCCGCATAAAACTGGTCGACCAGTGCAGTGACAGGCACACGCGAGCCATTGCGTTTGGCTTCGTCTATCACCAACCCCAGGTCTTTGCGCATCCAGTCCACGGCAAAACCGAAATCGAATTTATCCGCCACCATGGTTTTACCGCGGTTATCCATTTGCCAGCTTTGCGCCGCGCCTTTGCCGATGACGTCGAGCACCTGCTCCATGTTCAAACCGGCTTTTTGGCCGAAGGCCACACCTTCAGACAAGCCTTGCACCAGACCGGCGATACAAATCTGGTTGACCATTTTGGTGAGTTGACCGGCACCGCTGTCGCCCATCAAGGTGAAGGCTTTGGAGAACGCCATGCCGACGGGTTTGGCGCGTTCAAATGCCGCTGATTCACCGCCGCACATGACGGTGAGCATGCCATTGATGGCACCGGCTTCGCCGCCTGATACAGGGGCGTCAACAAAATGCACGCCTTGGGTTTTGGCTGCGGCAAACAATTCACGTGCGACATCTGCAGAGGCGGTGGTGTGGTCTATCAATAATGCACCGCTTTTCGTGCCGGCCAATACGCCGTCGGCGCCGAGCATGACGGCGCGCAAGTCGTTGTCGTTACCGACGCAGCAAAACACCATGTCAGCGCCTTGGGCGGCTTCCCGGGGGGTGGCGGCTGACGCGTGGCCGGGGAATTCTGCACACCATTCTTTGGCTTTGGCCGGGTTGCGGTTGTACACAGTGACATGGTGGCCTGCGAGTGCCAAGTGTCCGGCCATGGGGTAGCCCATGACGCCCAAGCCGATGAAGGCGACTTTGGTGGGTGCGAAGGGTTCGTAGGTCTTGGGGTTGGTGCGGGGCATGGCTGTGTCCTTGTGTTTTTTCTGATCTTAATGTGTCTGTGTGGTGTAGGGGTGCGGTCTATGGGGGCGGGGCCTCCTCCACACTTACGTAACGTCGTCAGCCCCGCCCCCACAGCCCGCACCTTTTCGATTCACACAGTACGTAACGTCGTCAGCTCTGAACTAAGCTTCATGACACGTGGCGGGTAGCCTCTTCAACACTGATCACGCCTGACTTCACCAATTTCTCCATGGACTGCGCCATGGTTTGCATGCCGAACTGTGCGCCGGTTTGCAAAGCATTGGGCAGTTGCGCGGTTTTGCTCTCGCGAATCAGGTTGCGAATCGCCGGTGTGGCGTAAAGTACTTCGTGTGCGGCGACGCGGCGTTGACCATCCGCATGCAAACACAAGGTTTGCGTGATGACGGCCAATAGCGACAAACTGAGTTGGCTTCGCACCAGCGCTTTTTCCTCGGCAGGAAACACGTCTACCAATCGTTCCACCGCTTGCGTGGCACTGCGCGTATGCAAGGTCGCCAACACCAAATGTCCGGTCTCGGCGGCGCTCAGCGCCAAGCGTATGGTGGCCAAGTCGCGCAATTCACCGACCATGATGACGTCCGGGTCCTGCCGCAAGGCAGCGCGCAACGCCGTGTCAAACCCGGCGCTGTGACCGGGCACGGCGCGCTGTTGCACCAAACTTTTTGCGCTGACATGTTCAAACTCGATCGGGTCTTCCAGCGTGAGTATGTGCAAGGCTTGTGTGGTGTTGAGGTGATGCACAAGGGCAGCCAAGGTGGTGGACTTGCCCGAGCCGGTGGCACCGGTGACCAGCAGCAAACCGTGGGGTTGTTGCACCAAATCGCGCAGCACTGCAGGTGCGCCTGTGTCTTGCAAGGCCGGTATGCGTGAGGGAATGGCGCGCCATACCGAGGACCAGCCGCGTTGTTGTGCGAATACGTTGACACGAAAACGTCCAAGATCGGGCAGGGATAGCGCTGTGTCGTGGTCTTGGTTGTGCGGGTTTGTGATGTTTGTATCCGTGAGCGCCGAGGATGAATGCGGCCAATCGGGCAGCGCTTCGGCAAGCAGCGCGTGCATGCTGTCTGCACTGACAGGCGCAGCGTCCAACGCTTGCAATTGCCCGAGCTTGCGCACCAAGGGCGGCAGACCTGCGCTTAAGTGCAGGTCGGAGGCGCCTAAGTGGCGCGTGTGTGAAAGCCATTCGAGCAAAAGCGGGTTCATGCGAGGCGGTTGCTTGTTACAGTTGGCCACATGATGAGTGAGATTCAACAGCGTTACCAAGCCGTGTGTGAGCGCATCACACAAGCCGCGTTGCAAGCAGGCCGACCGGCGTCTCAATTGCAGTTGCTGGCGGTGTCCAAAACCTTTGCCGCTGAGCAAGTGCGCGAAGTGGCCGCTTTAGGGCAACGCGATTTCGGCGAAAACTATGTGCAAGAAGGCGTGGACAAAATCGCCGCGCTCAAAGATGTGCCCGGCTTGGTGTGGCATTGCATAGGGCCTTTGCAAAGCAACAAGACGCGACCGGTGGCCGAGCATTTCGATTGGGTGCACAGTGTGGATCGTTTGAAAATTGCGCAGCGCTTGAGTGAGCAACGACCGGCGCATTTGCCGCCATTGAACATTTGCTTGCAAGTGAACATCGACGGCGGCCCGACCAAAGCTGGTGTCTCGCCAACCGATGCATTGGCGCTGGCGCAAGCCGTGTCTGCGTTACCGCGATTGGTGTTGCGCGGCCTGATGACGATTCCCGATCCTGTTGAAAGCTTTGATGCCCAAGTGGCAGTGCATACGCAAGCCAAGCGATTGTTTGATGACTTGCATGCAGCTCTCGCGTTGCCTCAGTTTGATACTTTGTCTATGGGCATGAGCGCCGATTTGGAGGCCGCAGTAAAGGCGGGCAGCACCATGGTGAGAGTGGGGACGGCGGTGTTTGGGGGGCGTTGATTAAATACAACTTGCTTGTTTTGTCAGCGCTTAAAAAAATAGCCTGACTGGAACACCTCATCTATCACCTTCCAACAGCAACTCACAAAAACCGTAATGCTCAGTGACACATAGCCCATTACATCTCGCCCAACATGTCACGCTATGCGTAGCAGTGCAAATACTTCAAATCTAGAGTTACAATATGTAGGCCAATGGCCTACCCCGCGTCATGGAATTTGAGTGGGATAAAGCCAAAAGTCAGGCCTGTTTTCTGAGCCGGGGTTTTGACTTTGCTTATGCGGCTAAAGCATTCTTTGATTCAGATCGTCTGATTCGAGCAGATCTGAGACGTAGCTACAGCGAAGCAAGATTCCATTTGTATGGTCGTGTTGAGTCAAGAGTTTTTGTATTGGTTTACACACAAAGAGGTAATGCAGCGCGAATTATTTCTGCCCGAAAAGCCAATAACAGAGAGGTAAAACTGTATGAAAACAACACGCATAAAAATTGACCCCGCGACCATGTCACTGCAAGGTATTGGCCGGATCAATAAAGCCAAAGTGGATGCGACCACCGAAGCGCAAATTGCAGAGCAAGCAGCACTAGATGAGGCTTTGGCTATTCAAGATGCCGCCAAATTTGCGCGGCGTGTGCGGCGACGCCTTGGATTTAGTCAGGCCGAATTTGCCATGCGCATCGATGTATCTCTGGAAACCATACGAAACTGGGAGCAAGGTAAACGCAGCCCAACAGGTGCGGCAAAGGCTTTATTAAAAATCCTAGATAAAGCGCCAGAGGCAGCTTTGGCTGCTTTGCACTGAATCAAAACCTCGGCAACTCCGGGTGACTCAACTGCCC
>CAMDXA010000040.1 GCA_945878065.1 Bordetella parapertussis
TTCATGTCACTTGCTGGTCGGCATGACGAACTCCGCGCCCTTGGGCGTGCTCTCCGGCCAGCGCTGCATGATGGATTTTTGTTTGGTGTAAAAACGCACGCCTTCTTCGCCGTAGGCATGCATGTCGCCGAACAGCGAGCGCTTCCAGCCGCCGAAACCGTGCCAGGCCATGGGCACGGGAATCGGCACGTTGATGCCGACCATGCCCACTTGTATGCGGCGCGAAAACTCGCGTGCCACGTTACCGTCACGCGTGAAGCAAGACACACCGTTGCCAAACTCGTGGTCGTTGATGATTTGCACGGCTGTCGCAAAGTCGGGTACGCGCACACAGGCCAGCACCGGGCCGAAAATTTCTTCTTTGTAAATACGCATGTCGGTGGTCACATGGTCAAACAACGAACCGCCCATCCAAAAACCTTGTTCGCAACCGGCACCGGCGTGTGCGCCTTTGAAGCCACGACCATCGACCAATAACTTCGCGCCTTCTTCCACGCCCAACGCGATGTAACCGCTGATGCGCTCATGGGCAAGTTGCGTGACGATGGGGCCCATTTCAGCGGCCAGGTTTTCGCCGTTGAGCACTTTCAAAGCTTTGGTGCGCTCAATGAGTTTTGGCATGATTTTGTCGGCCACATCGCCGACCAGCACCGCTACGCTGATGGCCATGCAACGTTCACCGGCAGAACCATAAGCCGCGCCGATCAATGCGTCGAGTGACTGATCCAGATCGGCGTCGGGCATGACCACCATGTGGTTTTTCGCGCCGCCCAGGGCTTGCACGCGTTTGCCGTGGTGCGCACCGGTTTCATAAATGTAATTGGCAATCGGTGTCGAGCCGACGAAACTGACGGCTTTGACATCCGGATGTTCCAGCAAAGCGTCGACGGCTTCTTTGTCGCCTTGCACTACGTTGAACACGCCGTCGGGCAAACCGGCTTGCTTGAGCAAATCGGCCATCATCAACGATGGCGTCGGGTCGGTCGGGCTGGGTTTGAGGATAAAGGTGTTGCCCGCTGCAATCGCCACCGGAAACATCCACATGGGCACCATGACAGGGAAGTTGAACGGCGTGATACCGGCCACCACGCCCAGCGGCTGGCGCATCGTCCAGTTGTCGATGCCTATCGCGACTTGCTCGGTGTAATCGCCTTTGAGTAACTGTGGAATGCCGGTAGCGAATTCGACGATATCAATGCCGCGCGCGACTTCGCCTTGCGCATCGGTGAACACTTTGCCGTGCTCGGCGGTGATGGCGTGCGCCAAAGCGTCTTTGTGCTGGTGCAGCAATTCCAAAAATTTGAACATGACGCGGGCGCGGCGCAGCGGCGGCGCGTCTGCCCAGGCGGGAAACGCAGCAAGTGCAGCGGCAACGGCAGTGTTCACATCTTGCATATTGGCCAATGCGACCTTGCCTGTGACAGCGCCGGTGGCGGGATTGGTCACGGCTTGTGTGCGCTGGCCTTGACCTGCAACGGGCGTGCCGTTGATGAAGTGACCGATGTGTGTGGTGCTCATGGCGTTGTCTCGTTCTTTAAACCGCCATTATCTGTGCAGAGTAATTGAGTAATTGGGGTCAGGTTCCAATTAATTCACGCCATGATGGCTCGGTCGCCACTCACCGCCGCTTTGCGCCAACGTTCGCGTCGGCCCGCTCGCCATGTCGTTTGTCCACTCGCCAATTTTTCTCCGACAGTATTTCTGAAGTTAAAGAAATCTCGCTAGTCCAAAGAAATCACTGAAGGACGAACAGGCGGGGGCGTTTTTTTCGAGCGAAAGCGCAGAAAAAAACGCACCGGACGGGTCGGCCTGAGCGTGTCTTAAAACTTCAACAGCAGAAATGCCAGCCCCTAACGGGCGGGTCGGCCTGAGCGTGTCTTAAAACTTCAACAGCACAAATGCCAACCCTAACGGATGGGCCAGCCTGAGCGTGACTTAACCGCGCCGCCGAAACATTCCCCAACCTTCCATGTGTAACACCTGGTCACCATGTTGGTTGAACATTGCCCAGACATTGCGCACCAGACCCACATCAGCCCGTTTGCTCATAGGCCGCACATCGGTGGTGGTCGATTGCAGGCGCAACGTGTCGCCAGGGAATACCGGTTTCATCCATTTGATGTTTTCCAAGCCCGGCGCACCCATACTGGAAGTACCGTTCAAGAAATGGAGCACCATCAACCGCATGGCCAGCGAGCACGTATGCCAACCGCTGGCACACAAAGCGCCGAACACCGATGCTTTGGCGGCCTCATCATCCAGATGAAACGGTTGCGGGTCAAACTGGGTTGCAAATGCAATGATTTCTTCGCGTGTTGGTGTCACGCTGCCGAGTTCACGCACCTGACCGGGTTGCATGTCCTCCCAGTACAGTTTGCCTGCCGTCATGCGCGGCCGCCGCTCACGCTGATGTTGCTGGCGGTCACATAAGACGCCGCATCGCTCAACAACCAGACCACCGCTTGCGCCACTTCATCGGCGGTGCCGGGCCGTTGCATCGGGACTTGGTTGGCCAATTGGTGGGCCCGGTCGGGTTGCCCGCCACTGGCATGGATGTCGGTCAAGATCAAACCGGGTCGCACACCGTTCACGCGTATGCCTTCGGTGGCCACTTCCTTGGCCAAGCCCATGGTGAACGTGTCAATCGCACCTTTGCTGGCCGCGTAGTCCACGTACTGGTTAGGCGCGCCCAACACCGCCGCCGCGCTGCTGAGGTTGACGATGCTGCCGCCCGAGCCGCCATGGCGTGTGCTCATGCGTTTGACCGCTTGCGCAGCACACGCAAAACTGCCGAGCACGTTGATGCGCATCATGCGTTCCAAGCGCGCCCATGACATGTCTTCCACGCGGCAGGCCACATCCACCACACCGGCGTTGTTGACCAAGCCTGTGATGCGGCCCATGGCCTGATCGACTTCGGTGAACAGACGCAAGATGTCGGCTTCAACGCCGACATCCGCTTGAAACGCTTGCGCTTTGCCGCCCATGGCTTTGATTTGTGCGACCACGTCGTTGGCAGCGGCGGCGTCCCGGGTGTAATTGACGGCCACCGCCCAGCCTTGTGCGGCGGCGAGCTTGGCGCAGGCAGCGCCAATGCCGCGACTGCCACCGGTGATCAAGACGAGGGGGGATGGGGATGATTGGCTCACAAGCGCTCCGAAGTTTTGCAGGGTGGCTGAAATAGTAGGATGGCAACCTGTTGCAGGTGACCATGTTTACCGCAAAAAGATAACACGTTTGAGAAAGCAGTGATGACCCATACCATAGATTATTTTTTGGTCCCGCAAAGCCCTTGGACTTATTTCGGCCATGCTCGGTTTGTACGCATGGCCGCTGAGGCCGGTGCCACGGTCCGCATCAAGCCCATGGATTTGGGAAAAATATTTCCACTCACCGGTGGCTTGCCGGTGGGCCAGCGCTCTGCGCAGCGACAAGCCTATCGGCTGGTCGAGTTGCGCCGGTTTGCCGAGCACTTGCAACTGCCGTTGAATATTCATCCGAAGTTTTTTCCTGTCGCGGGAGACGACGCGGCCCGGTTGCTGATTGCCGTGGACCAGCAAGACGGGGCCGATACCGCCATGCGTTTGTGTGGCGCAGTGTTGAGCGCGGTGTGGGCGCAAGAGAGAAATATTGCCGACCAAGCCGTGCTGGCCGAGTTGTTACACGAACAACATTTGGACGCTGCGCGCTTGGCGCAGGCCGCCACCGCGCCAGTGCAATCTGCTTATGAAAACTACACCAACCAGGCGTTAGAGGCGGGCGTGTTTGGCGCCCCCGCATATGTACTCAAAGGCGAGCTGTTTTGGGGCCAGGACCGGTTGGAGTTTTTACAACGACGTTTGCAATCCGCTTGACGCAAAACACGGGGAGGGTCAGATGGGACACATGATTGACTTGCGCGCGGCTGACGGTCTGGTCAGCGAAGCCTATGTGGCGCAACCCAAACGAGAGCCGCGTGCAGCCATTGTGGTGTTGCAGGAAATATTTGGCGTAAATGCGCATATTCGTTCGGTGGCCGATGGGTTTGCACTGGCGGGTTTTTTGGTCATTGCCCCTGCTACGTTTTCACGTGTCCAAAAAAAGGTGAGTCTGGGCTATAGCGAGCAAGATGTCGCCATCGGCCGTGCGCTCAAAACACAGGCCGAGGCATTGCCAGCGCCCGGGGTCATGGCAGACGTTCAGGCTGCCATCACACATGCCTCAGTGTCAAGCGGCGGCAAAGTAGGTGTGGTGGGGTATTGTTGGGGAGGCCTGTTGAGTTGGCGGGCCGCCACAAGCTTGTCCGGCATCCAAGCGGCGGTCACTTATTACGGTGGCGGCATGACCCTGCCGCCTGAGCGTGATGCCACACCTTTGTGCCCGGTGCTGGCGCATTTTGGCAACCGAGACGCACTCATCCCCATGGATACCGTTGAAGCATTTCGCGCGGCGCAGCCACAGGTACAAGTGCAGGTGTATGACGCCGACCATGGTTTCAATTGCGACCACCGTGGCAGCTTTGACGAGCCCGCCTGCGAATTGGCCCTGGAGCGGACGTTGGGGTTTTTCATTGACCAATTTGGCCTGTGAATGCGATAACCCGCCTTAAGACTGACGCAATTTTTCAGCGGCATCAATGGCGAAATACGTCAATATGCCGTCTGCTCCGGCGCGTTTGAAAGCCAGCAGGCTTTCCATCATCACACCGTCATGGTCGAGCCAGCCGTTTTGTGCAGCGGCTTTGAGCATGGCGTATTCACCTGAGACTTGGTAGACAAAGGTGGGCATACTGAACTCGTCTTTGACCCGGCGCACGATGTCCAAGTAAGGCATGCCGGGCTTGACCATCACCATGTCAGCGCCTTCGGCGATGTCCATGGCGACTTCACGCAAGGCCTCGTCTGAGTTGCCCGCGTCCATCTGGTAAACCTTTTTGTCACTCTTACCCAGGTTGCCCGCCGAGCCGACCGCGTCGCGGAACGGGCCGTAAAAAGAACTGGCGTATTTGGCGCTGTAGGCCATGATGCGGGTGTGTATGTGGCCGTGTGCTTCCAGCGCTTGGCGAATCGCGCCAATGCGTCCGTCCATCATGTCGCTGGGCGCCACGATGTCGACACCGGCATCCGCTTGCGTCAGCGCCTGCTGCACCAGCACTTCTACCGTCGGGTCGTTCATGATGTAGCCGGTGTCATCCAGCAAACCGTCCTGGCCGTGGCTGGTGAACGGGTCAAGTGCGACATCGGTCATCACGCCCAGATCGGGAAAATGCTGCTTCAAACTTTTGACAACGCGCGGCACCAGCCCTTTGGCGTTGGTGGCTTCACGCCCATCCGGTGTTTTCAGCGATGAATCGATGACCGGAAACAAGGCCATCACCGGTATGCCCAGCTTGACGCATTTCTCGGCGACAGGCAACAGCAAGTCGAGGCTGAGCCGCTCGACCCCGGGCATGGAGGCCACCGCTTCACGCTTTTTCTCGCCATCCAGCACAAACACCGGGTAAATCAAATCATTCACGCTCAAGGCGTTTTCGCGCACCAGGCGACGGGTGAAATCATCACGTCTGAGGCGGCGCAAGCGGGTGTGGGGGAATTGGGTAGGAGTAGTCATAAGGGAAATTGTGCCGCATTGCGCGGCTTCGGCCTTGGGGTGAAACCCCAGTGATTGTCAAGACGGTTAGGGCATTGATCAGCCTTCATGTCTTGGCACTAAACTCAAGCCATGCTCTGGGTCAAAGCTTTTCATATTGTGTTTGTGGCGAGTTGGTTCGCCGGTTTGTTTTATTTGCCGCGAATCTTTGTCAATCTGGCCATGGTGCCGCCCGAATCTGTGGCCGAGCGTGAACGACTGCTGTTGATGTCGCGCAAATTACTGCGTTTCATGACTTTGCTGATGTGGCCGGCGCTGGCCTTGGGGCTGGTGCTGTGGTTGGGATATGGCATCGGTGGCATGCCGCCCACGCAGTGGATGCTGTGGAAATTGTTGGCCGTGGTATTGGCGGTTGGCTACCACTACTTGTGCGCACGCCATTTGCGTTTTTTTGAATCCGGCGCGGCATCACATTCGCATATTTGGTATCGCTGGTTCAACGAAGCACCGGTGCTGCTGCTGGTGGCCGCGGTTGTTTTGGTGGTGGTCAAGCCGTTCTAACCGCTTTGTAT
This sequence comes from Bordetella parapertussis, assembly GCA_945878065.1. GTDB lineage: Bacteria > Pseudomonadota > Gammaproteobacteria > Burkholderiales > Burkholderiaceae_C > Limnohabitans > Limnohabitans parapertussis_B. The sequence goes on from CAMDXA010000040.1 coordinate 6,141, forward strand.
GCCCATGACTGCCAAACGCCGCACCACTGCTTGGGCCTTGTCATGGTTGTGTGTGCTGGTCATTGTGTATGCCAGCCTTTATCCGTTTGAAAATTGGCGAAACCAGGACTTAGCGCCTTGGTTTTTTGTCGGCGCGCCATGGTCTGCTTACAACACATGGTTTGATATTTTCAGCAACCTCTTTGGCTATTTGCCGGTCGGTTTTTGGTGGTGCTTGGCAGCCATGCGGTCTCAGTGGCCGCGCTCGCGTTCTTTTTGGTTTGCTGGGTTGTCTGCTTGCATGTTGTCTTTTGGCATGGAGTGTGTGCAAAGTTATTTGCCGACCCGCGTGCCGTCGCAACTCGACTGGCTACTCAATACGCTGGGCGCTTTGCTGGGCGCGGGCTTGGCCTTGGTGCTTGAAAAGCGCGGCTGGCTCTACCACTGGTCGCAATTTCGCCAGCAGTGGTTGACCACAGATGCCAGCGGCAGTTTGGTGTTGCTGGTGTTGTGGCCCTTGGCGCTGCTATATCCCGTGACCATGCCCTTTGGTTTGGGCCATGTGTCAGCGCGCCTGGAAAAAATAGTACTAGATGCTTTTCCTGCTTATGCCAACACAATCGTTGAATTCAGCGAAACCTTGTCATTGACCATGTCTCCGGCGCTTCAACTGCTTTGCGTCACCCTGGGTGTCTTGGTGCCGTGCCTGTTGGCGCTGTCGGTATGCCGGCGTTTTTCACAGCGGCTCGTCGGGGTTTGGCTGGTATTGTTGTTGGCTGTCTTAGCCAATGGTTTGTCGGCCACCCTGACCTATGGCCCAGAGCATGCTTGGCACTGGTGGGTGCCGCAGGTTTGGGCCGGCATGGGGTGCAGTGCTTTGCTTTGCCTGGCGGTGATCAAGTGGCGTGAAAACAGCGTGTTGATGGTGTTGTGCTGGGCCCAGTTGCTGCTCTTGTTGGTGTTGAACCTGTTGCCGGCCAGCACTTATTTCGAGCAAACCATGCAAACGTGGGACCAAGGGCGGTTTATTCGTTTCCATGGCCTAACACCTTGGCTCAGCTGGTGGTGGCCTTGGTTGTTATTGGCATGGGCCAGTTGGCGAATGGTGCGCCGCAGTGCGGTTTCGCATCAGGCCTAAAATTCATGCATGACACATTCCAGTTATTACAAACACCATGTTTTTTTCTGCTTGAACCAACGCGAAGAAGGTCAGGCTTGTTGCACCGATCACCAGGCGCAGGCGGCTTGGAAACATTGCAAAACCCGTGTCAAGGCTTTGGGCATCAATGGCGCGCAAGGGGTGCGTGTGAATCAAGCGGGTTGCCTGGACCGATGCGCTGGCGGGCCCGTGATGGTGGTGTACCCGGAGGCCATTTGGTACACCTTTGTCGACACACAAGACATTGACGAAATCATCGAATCACATTTGCAAAACGGGAACCCGGTTGAGCGTTTGAGATTGCCCGACAACGTCGGACGTTGATGCCATGTCAGGCTCTGCCCAGCCCCTGACTTTGCAGGCCGGTGGCGGTCGTGTGCAAGCCGTGTGCGACAAACCCCTGGGTGTGTCCAAAGGCTTGGCGGTGGTTGCCCACCCGCACCCTTTGTTCGGCGGCACCATGGACAACAAGGTGGTGCAAACATTGGCCAAGGCTTGTGTGGCCGCTGATTGGGAGTGCTTGCGCTTCAATTTCCGTGGGGTGGGCGACAGCGAAGGTGTATTCGACGCAGGCCGCGGTGAAACCGAAGACCTGTTGCAACTCGTGGACCAGTGGCCCGCAGATATGCCATTGGTGTTGGCGGGTTTTTCTTTTGGCGCATTTGTGGTTTGCCAGGCCGTACAAGCCCTGTGGGCCAGCGCACGCATTCAAAAAATCCTGTTGGTGGGTACCGCCGTGACCCATTTTGTGGCGCCGCCTTTGCCTGCCGATGCAATCGAATGTGCATTGGTCGTGCATGGCGAGACCGATGACACGGTGGCGCTGTCCGCAGTGATGGATTGGGCGCGGCCCCAGCAGTTGCCAGTCATGGTCTTGCCCGGCACAGGGCATTTCTTTCATGGACAATTGCCGTTGTTGAAATCATTGGCATTGCGCCACTTAAGGGCATGACTACCCTTTCACCGCTACCTGTATCCCCATGAAACATGCGTTTTTAATTGGCCTGCTGAGCCTGTGCCCAGCGTTTTACTCGTTCGCCCAAACACCCCAAGCGCCTGACATTGCCGCCCGTGCCTATTTGTTGATAGACATCAGTGCCTCGCAGGTACTGGCTGAAAAAGCCGCCGACACAGCGGTTGAACCAGCATCGCTTACCAAGTTGATGACCGCCTATTTGGTGTTTGATGCTTTGCGCCAAAAGAAAATCACTTTGCAGCAAACCTTGTCCGTCAGCCCCAAGGCTTGGAAGATGGAAGGTTCACGCATGTTCATCGACCCCAAAATGAAAGTGCCTGTCGAGGATTTGATCAAAGGCATGATTGTTCAGTCGGGCAACGACGCCACCATGGTGCTGGCAGAGGGCATTGGTGGCACCAGCGAACATTTTGTCGAGATGATGAATACCCAGGCCAAGGCATTGGGCATGCACAACACCAGCTTTAAAAACCCTGAAGGCTTGACCCAAACGGGGCATCTGACCACGGCACGCGACCTGGCCATTTTGGCCACCCGGTTGATGACCGATTTTCCTGCCGATGTGGGTTATTACGCGATCAAGAAGTACCGTTATACGGGCACGCCAGCAGCCAACGACAGCAACCGCAATTTGCTGCTTTTTCGCGATCCAACGGTCGATGGGTTGAAGACCGGCCACACCGATGCCGCGGGTTATTGTTTGGTGGCAACCGCCAAGCGCGACTTCCCCAATTTGCAGGGGCGCCGCATGCTGGCGATTATTTTGGGTGCCGCCAGTGAAAATGCGCGAGCCGAAGAAGCGCAAAAGTTGCTCAATTGGGGCTACACCGCGTTTGATGGCATCAAATTGTTTGATGCGGGGCAAGCGGTGCTAACGCCCGCGGTATTTAAGGGCCGTGAAGCACAGGTGGGTTTGGGCAGAAATCAGGCGATTGTGGTGGCCGTGCCGCAAGGTCAGGCCAGCAAGATCAAAACCATGGTCACCCGACCAGACCCCTTGTTCGCGCCATTGCAAAAAAACCAACAAGTGGCCACTTTAAAAGTGATGCTTGATCAGGCCCCCTTGACTGAAATTCCTTTGTTGGCGTTGTCTGGCGTCGAAGAAGCAGGTTTTATCGGCAGAACATGGGACAGCCTGACTTTGTGGCTTAAGTAGTTCTTTGGAATTCATTCCAACAAGTCGATCTTGGGGAATGTATTTGGGATACATACTGCTATACTGTCAGGCTTTTCGGAAATTTCCGAATCCCTTTTCTTTTTCAAGTTCAAACGTTGAAGGACGTTTTCAATGCCAACCATCAACCAATTGGTGCGTCAAGGACGCGAGGTCGAAAAGACCAAGTCCAAGAGCCCCGCGATGCAAAATTCGCCCCAACGCCGTGGCGTTTGCACACGCGTTTATACGACCACACCTAAAAAACCAAACTCTGCCTTGCGTAAGGTTGCCAAGGTTCGTTTGACCAATGGCTTTGAGGTTATTTCCTACATTGGCGGCGAAGGCCACAACCTGCAAGAGCACTCAGTGGTGCTGGTGCGCGGCGGCCGTGTCAAGGATTTGCCCGGTGTGCGTTACCACATCGTGCGCGGTTCACTCGATTTGCAAGGCGTGAAAGACCGCAAGCAATCACGTTCCAAATACGGCGCTAAGCGCCCCAAGAAAGCCTGATTTTTGTCAGGTGGTTGGGTTTGCCCCGGCAAGGGCAGACCGGACCAAGACCTCACAGTGCGGACACGGTGTCTGCACGGGTCAAGTAAGTGAGAGCCGCTATGGCTCTCGGGTTTGTCAATAGACAACCAACTGAAGCAACAAAGGAAGCAACATGCCACGTCGTCGCGAAGTCCCGAAACGGGAAATACTGCCAGATCCCAAATACGGCAATATCGAACTCTCCAAATTCATGAACGTAGTGATGGAAAGCGGCAAAAAAGCTGTCGCCGAACGCATCATTTACGGCGCACTCGAGCAAATCCAGTCCAAGTCTGGCAAAGACCCGCTTGAGCTGTTCAGCAACGCTATCAACAACGTCAAGCCCATGGTCGAGGTGAAATCCCGCCGTGTCGGTGGTGCCAACTACCAAGTGCCTGTGGAAGTGCGCCCCGTGCGTCGCTTGGCCTTGTCTATGCGTTGGATCAAAGAAGCTGCACGCAAGCGCGGTGAAAAATCCATGGCATTGCGTTTAGCCAACGAGTTGCTAGAAGCGGCCGAAGGCCGTGGCGGCGCTATGAAAAAGCGTGACGAAGTTCACCGCATGGCCGAAGCCAACAAGGCGTTCTCACACTTCCGCTTCTGACCGAAGCCGCTGCTTGCAGTTTCCGGGTTCGCATGTTGATGGCATGCGATGTGTGTTTAAAACCCGTACTGCGGCAGCACGATCTGCTGTCATAAATGACACAGACAATTTCCTGTTTTTAATCTGATTCCCCAAGAGGTTGACCATGGCACGCAAGACTCCTATCGAGCGCTATCGCAATATTGGTATTTCTGCGCACATCGATGCGGGCAAAACCACCACGACCGAGCGTATTCTTTTTTACACCGGCGTAAACCACAAAATCGGTGAAGTGCACGATGGCGCGGCCACCATGGACTGGATGGAGCAAGAGCAAGAGCGCGGCATCACCATCACGTCTGCAGCCACCACGTGTTTCTGGAAGGGCATGGACGCCTCTTTCCCTGAGCACCGCATCAACATCATTGACACACCCGGACACGTGGACTTCACAATTGAAGTCGAGCGCTCTATGCGCGTGCTTGACGGCGCATGCATGGTGTACTGCGCGGTCGGCGGCGTTCAGCCCCAGTCTGAAACTGTTTGGCGTCAGGCCAACAAATACAAAGTGCCGCGTTTGGCCTTTGTCAACAAAATGGACCGCACCGGCGCCAATTTCTTCAAGGTCTATGACCAGATGAAATTGCGTCTCAAAGCCAGCCCTGTGCCTATCGTCATTCCTATCGGTGCCGAAGAAAACTTCACTGGCGTGGTCGATTTGCGCAAAATGAAGGCCATCATTTGGGACGAAGCTTCTCAGGGTATGAAATTCCGTTTTGAAGAAATTCCTGCGGAATTGCAAGCTGAAGCAAAAAAATGGCGCGAAAACATGGTTGAAGCCGCTGCAGAAGCGTCCGAAGAACTCATGAACAAATACCTCGAAGAAGGTGATTTGACCGAAGAAGAAATCACCCATGGTTTGCGCGTTCGCACCATTGCCAGTGAAATCCAGCCTATGTTGTGTGGAACGGCATTCAAAAACAAGGGCGTTCAGCGTATGTTGGACGCCGTGATTGAGTTGATGCCTTCGCCCATCGACATCCCGCCTGTCAAAGGCATGGATGAAGACGAAAAAGAAGTGCACCGCGAAGCCGACGACAAAGAAAAATTCTCTTCATTGGCCTTCAAGTTGATGACCGACCCGTTTGTCGGCCAGCTCACCTTTGTGCGCGTGTATTCAGGCGTGCTGAAAAAAGGCGACACGGTTTACAACCCGATCAAGGGCAAAAAAGAACGTATCGGTCGTATCGTGCAAATGCATGCCAACAACCGAGAAGAGGTGGATGAAATTTGCGCGGGCGACATTGCCGCTTGCGTCGGTTTGAAAGATGTGACGACGGGTGAAACTTTGTGCGACCCCTCAGCCATCGTCATGCTCGAGCGCATGATCTTCCCTGAGCCCGTGATCACCCAAGCGGTCGAGCCCAAAACTAAGGCCGACCAGGAAAAAATGGGCATTGCTTTGCAACGCTTGGCCCAAGAAGACCCGTCTTTCCGCGTCAAGACCGATGAAGAGTCAGGCCAGACATTGATCGCTGGTATGGGCGAGTTGCACCTTGAAATCATTGTGGACCGCATGAAGCGCGAATTCGGTGTGGAAGCCAATGTCGGCAAACCTCAAGTGGCTTACCGCGAAACTATTCGTAAAACGATTGAAGACAGCGAAGGCAAATTCGTTCGCCAGTCCGGTGGTAAAGGTCAGTACGGCCACGTGGTTTTCAAGATTGAACCCAACGAGGCGGGCAAAGGTTTTGAGTTTGTCGACGCCATCAAAGGCGGCGTGGTGCCACGCGAATACATCCCTGCGGTAGAAAAAGGCGTGATCGAAGCTTTGACTGCTGGTGTGCTCGCAGGCTATCCGGTGGTCGATGTCAAAGTGACATTGCACTTCGGTTCTTACCATGACGTGGACTCTTCTGAAATGGCGTTCAAAATGGCTGCGATCTTCGGTTTCAAAGAAGGTTGTCGCAAGGCCAGTCCTGTCATTTTGGAACCCATGATGGCCGTGGAAGTGGAAACGCCTGAAGACTACGCCGGTAACGTGATGGGCGATTTGTCCTCACGCCGCGGCATGGTGCAAGGCATGGACGACATGGTCGGCGGCGGCAAAGCCATCAAGGCTGAAGTGCCTTTGTCCGAGATGTTTGGTTACTCGACCACATTGCGCTCTATGTCGCAAGGTCGCGCCACCTACACCATGGAATTCAAGCACTACACAGAAGCCCCCCGCAACGTCGCCGAAGCGATTGTTGCCGCAAGGGCAAAATAACTTCATGGGGACAGACCAAACCGCTTGCGGTTTGCTCTGTCCCCTCTGATCAAACATGGGGACATGCCCGCCGCTTGCGGTTTGCTCTGTCCCCTCTGATCAAACATGGGGACATGTTGACTGCTTGCAGTTTGATCTGTCCCTCAGATTTCAAGTGTCTGCGACGACGCGCCGTCCTGTTACCCGTGCGGGACGAACCAGCAGCATCGTGCAGACGTAAAACCTGTACACGGGCCTGTTCTTTGGAGAAAAGACAATGGCAAAAGGCAAATTTGAGCGGACCAAACCGCACGTCAACGTGGGCACGATTGGCCACGTTGACCATGGCAAGACGACGCTGACGGCGGCGATCACGACGATTTTGTCGGCGAAGTTTGGCGGTGAAGCCAAGGCTTACGACCAAATTGATGCGGCGCCTGAAGAAAAAGCGCGCGGCATCACGATCAACACAGCGCACGTGGAGTACGAGACGGCTAACCGTCACTATGCGCACGTGGACTGCCCCGGACACGCTGACTATGTGAAGAACATGATCACCGGTGCGGCGCAAATGGACGGCGCCATTCTGGTGTGCTCGGCCGCTGA
>CAMDXA010000041.1 GCA_945878065.1 Bordetella parapertussis
GGAAAAAACCGGTCTACCCCAATGACACCTTGCGTTTGCAGACCACCGTACTCGAGACCAAACCCATGGGCCGCCGCCCTGATGTGGGCATGACGCGCAATCTGTGGGAAATGTTCAACCAACATGGTGACAAGGTGTTGCACATGGAAGGCTGGGGCATGTTCAGACGGCGTCATCCTGCACCAACTGAAAGCGCCCGATAACCATGGACTTCAAAGCCGTCATTGCGAGGCCTTTAGGCTGAAGCAATCTCCAGTCTTTGCGTAGATTCTTGCAATGAGACAAGATTGCTTCGCTGCGCTCGCAATGACAAGACCTCGCAAAGACAAGACCTCGCAATGACGCCGAATGAATTCAGGATAATGAATCTTCTTCAGACAAAGAGACACGCATGAGCACACAGCAGATAGGCCACTTCATTCACGGCGCACCCCACGCAGGTACCTCCGGGCGCAGCCAGCCGGTGACCAACCCTGCCACCGGTACGGTAACGGGTCAAGTCGCTTTGGCCAACCACAACGATGTGGCACAAGCCGTGGCCGCCGCACAAGCCGCTTTTCCTGCATGGGCCGACGCCACGCCACTGCGACGCGCCCGTGTGATGTTCAAGTTTTTAGAGCTTTTGCATAGCCATAAGGACGCCTTGGCCCACGCCATCACCGCCGAACACGGCAAGGTGTTCACTGACGCGCAAGGCGAGGTGGCGCGTGGTATCGACATCGTCGAGTTCGCCACAGGCATACCTCAGCTGCTCAAGGGCGACTACACCGAGCAAGTCTCTACCGGCATTGACAACTGGACCCTGCGCCAGCCCCTCGGTGTGGTGGCCGGCATCACGCCGTTCAACTTCCCCGTCATGGTGCCCATGTGGATGTTCCCGGTGGCCATTGCGGCCGGCAACACCTTCATTCTCAAACCCAGCCCGACCGACCCGACACCCTCCTTGATGATGGCCGATTTGCTCAAGCAAGCCGGGCTGCCCGACGGCGTGTTCAACGTGGTGCAAGGCGACAAAGAAGCCGTCGATGCGTTGCTGGAACACCCGGACGTGAAGGCTGTCAGCTTCGTCGGTTCGACACCAATAGCCAACTACATCTATGAAACCGGCGCGCACCACGGCAAACGCGTGCAAGCCTTGGGCGGCGCAAAAAACCACATGGTGGTCATGCCCGACGCTGACTTGGACCAGTCACTCGACGCATTGATCGGCGCGGCTTATGGTTCTGCCGGTGAACGTTGCATGGCCATCAGCGTGGCGGTGCTGGTAGGTGATGTGGCCGACAAAATCATGCCAAAACTCATTGAGCGCACCAAAGCTTTGAAAGTGCTCAACGGCGAAAACCTGGCCGCTGAAATGGGCCCTATCGTCACCCAGCAAGCGCACGAGCGCATCAGCGGCTACATCGCACTGGGCGTGGAAGAAGGCGCGAAGTTATTGGTCGATGGTCGTGGCTTCAAAGGCGCACAAGCCGGTGCCGGTTGCGAGCAAGGTTTTTGGATGGGCGGCTCGCTGTTTGACCACGTCACCACCGACATGCGTATTTACAAAGAAGAGATCTTTGGCCCGGTGCTGGCCTGTGTGCGCGTGCCCGACTTTGCGACAGCCGTGCAAATCATCAATGACCACGAGTTTGGCAACGGTGTGTCTTGCTTCACGCGCGACGGTAACGTGGCACGCGAATTTTCGCGCCGCATACAAGTGGGCATGGTCGGCATCAACGTGCCGATTCCCGTGCCCATGGCCTGGCACGGTTTCGGCGGCTGGAAGCGCTCCTTGTTCGGCGACATGCATGCCTACGGCGAAGAAGGCGTGCGTTTTTACACCAAGCAAAAATCCATCATGCAGCGCTGGCCGGAGAGCACGCCCAAGGGCGCGGAGTTCGTCATGCCGACCAGCAAGTGACATGAACGACACCAACTTCGACTACATCATCATCGGCGCGGGCACCGCCGGTTGTTTGCTTGCCAACCGCCTGAGCGCGGACGCGTCCAAGCGGGTGTTGCTGATCGAAGCCGGCCGCAAAGACGATTACCACTGGGTACATATCCCGGTCGGCTATTTGTATTGCATAGGTAACCCGCGCACCGATTGGCTCTACAACACTGAGCCCGCTGCGGGCCTCAATGGTCGCAGCCTGCGCTACCCGCGCGGCAAAGTCTTGGGCGGCTGCTCCAGCATCAACGGCATGATTTACATGCGCGGCCAGTCGCGCGACTACGACCAGTGGGCGGCCATCACCGGCGACGCGCGTTGGAGTTGGGATCACAGCCTGCCCTACTTCAAAATGCACGAAGACCATTACCTCGGCGCGAACGAATTGCACGGCGCCAAAGGCACGCCCTCGGAAGTGGTGAAACAAGGCCAAAGCACTTATCACCAGACTTTGCGCCACCGCAACGCAGGCGGGGAATGGCGGATTGAGAAACAGCGCTTGCGCTGGGACGTGCTGGATGCGTTTGCGCAAGCTGCGGTGCAAGCCGGTATTCCCGCCACCGACGACTTCAACCGGGGCACCAATGAAGGCGTCAGCTACTTTGAAGTGAACCAGAAAAGCGGTTGGCGCTGGAACACGGCCAAAGCGTTTTTGCGGCCCACTTGCTATGGCCGACCGAATTTTGAAATGTGGACAGCGGCGCAGGTGGCCAAATTGCACATCGACACGCAAGCCGACGGCAGCCTGGCTTGCACTGGCGTGGACGTGTGGAACGGCAATGAACGTGTGCAAGCAGTTGCGCGCCAATCGGTGGTGCTGTGTGCCGGAGCGATTGGCACGCCGCAATTGCTGCAACTCTCAGGCATTGGCCCGGCAGCGCTGCTGCGACAACACGGCATCACGCCGCTGGCAGACTTGCCGGGTGTGGGTGCGAATTTGCAAGACCATTTGCAAATCCGCGCGGTGTTCAAAGTCAAAGGCGTGAAAACCTTGAACACCATGGCCAACAGCTGGTGGGGCAAAGCCGCCATCGGTTTGGAATACCTGTTACACCGCAGCGGCCCGATGAGCATGGCGCCGTCACAACTCGGCGCATTCACCCGCAGCGACCCGTCGCAGCCCTGGCCGAACATCGAATACCACGTGCAACCGCTCAGCCTGGACGCGTTCGGCGAACCGCTGCACAGCTTTCCCGCGTTCACCGCCAGCGTATGCAACCTGAACCCTTCCAGTCGCGGCACAGTCAACATTCAAAGTGCGGATTTCAATGCAGCGCCATTGATCGCGCCGAATTATTTGTCCACCGATGAAGACCGCCGCGTGGCCGCAGACTCTTTGCGTGTCACACGACGCATCGCCGCACAACCGGCACTGTCTCAATACCAGCCCGAGGAATGGAAGCCGGGCACGCAGTTTCAAACCGATGACGAACTCGCGCGTTTGGCAGGTGACATAGGCACCACGATTTTTCACCCGGTCGGCACCGCACGCATGGGCCGCCTGGACGACCCGCTGGCCGTGGTCGACAGCGAGTTGCGCGTGCGCGACGGGCGCGGTGGTCTGGTGCGCGGCCTGCGCATCGCAGATGCGTCTGTGATGCCAAGCATCACCAGCGGCAACACCAACAGCCCGGTGTTGATGATTGCAGAACGCGCCGCAGAATTATTGGCCATCGATGCCGCTGAACTCGGGTAATCACCAGTGAGTACAGCCACGATCATGGCCTACATTTCTTTCACTCAAGGCCATGTGCTCCAACATATGGCTGACGAGGGTCTGAGGAGACAATATTGCGCAGCCTCCACAAGGCGGTATGCGTGACATGAGAAAAGCACCGCACAACGGTGCTTTTTTTTCGCCAAGAAGAAAGCCTTGATGGACATTTTGCTGGTCAGCCTGATGTCGGCGTTGGCCGGCTTTGTCGATGCGGTGGTCGGTGGCGGCGGGCTGATTTTGGTGCCGGCGCTGTTCGCGGCTTACCCCACCGCGCACCCTGCCAGTTTGCTGGGCACCAACAAATCCGCCTCTGTCTGGGGCACATTGTTTGCGGCTTGGCACTACAACCGTCGCGTGACCCTGGATTGGCGCGCATTGCTGTGGGCCAGTGCGCTGGCATTCATTGGCTCTGGGGCAGGGGCTTACTTGCTCACCTTGGTCTCCCCATACTATTTGCGCCAATCCTTGCCCGCGGTGCTGATTGCTGTGTTGGGCTACACCTTATGGCACAAACAACTGGGCCAAACCCATGCCCCGCGTTTCCAAGCCCGCAAACAAGCCCTTTATATGGCAATGATTGGCTGCACGATGGGTTTTTACGATGGTTTTTTCGGGCCGGGAACAGGCAGTTTTTTGGTGTTCTTGTTGGTGCGCGTTTTAGGGTTTGATTTTTTACACGCCTCGGCGCATAGCAAAGTGATGAACCTATCAAGCAACTTGGCGGCGTTACTGTTGCTCTCTTGGCAAGGCCATGTGTGGTGGCATTTAGGCATACCGCTGGCACTGGCCAATGTGGCGGGCAGTTTGCTTGGCAGTCGCATGGCACTGAAACACGGGGCGGTGTTTGTGCGCTGGCTGTTTATTCTGGTGGTGGCTGCACTGGCCCTTAAAACTGCACGAGATGCATGGTTTTTGTAGCTTTCAGGGCTCTTCTTCCACAACTGGCTCAGCAGGAACATTGATGGCCTTAGGCGGCCATGGCACGGCGGACGCTGGGCGACGCTTGCCGATCAGCCGCGTCGCCTGACCGACACGCACCGCCGCCATGTCTTCTTGAGACGGATACATACCGAGCAATACAAAATCAAACACCCGTCTTGCAATAGGCGCTGCATTTTGCGCACCAAAACCAGCGTTTTCCACCACCATGGCCAAGGCTATTTTGGGGTCTTCAGCCGGCGCATAGGCAATGTACAGCGCATGGTCACGCAAACGCTCGTCAATTTTCTTGGCGTCGTACACTTCATTTTGCTTGATGGTGAATACTTGTGCTGTGCCGGTTTTACCCCCGCTTGCGTATTCCGCGCCGACAAAGCTTCCTGCCGAAGTGCCTTCTAAGTTCACTTCCACCAAAGCTTGTCGAATTAGCGCAATATCTTCGGGCTTGAACGGCAAACGTTGTGGCAGTTCTTTCACCACCGCCTGCTTTTCTTTGGTCTCAATGTCCACCACTTCGCGCACCAAATGTGGCCTGATGCGGTTTCCGTTATTGACGATGATGGACAAGCCTTGTGCCAACTGCAACATAGTGAAACTGTTGTAGCCTTGGCCAATGCCCAAAGAAATAGTCTCACCAGAGTACCAGCGCTTTTGTTCCGGACGTTTATAGGTTTTTTGTTTCCATGCGGTAGAGGGCAAAATACCTTTGGATTCTCCTTGGATATCAATGCCGGTGAGTTGCCCAAAACCAAATAAACCCATTTGTTCGTAAATCAGGTCCACCCCCATATCGCGGGCCAACAAATAGTAATAGGTGTCGCAAGACTGAACAATTGCCTTGCGCAAATCCACGGTGCCATGACCGCTCTCTTTGTCATCGCGGAATTTATGGCTGCCGAACATAAAGTAACCGGGGTCATAGATGGACTGTTCGGGGGTGCGCCGACCGGTATTGAGCGAGGCCAGCGACATAAAAGGTTTGTAGGTCGAACCGGGCGGATACGTGCCTCTGAGTGCGCGGTTCAGCAACGGCTTGTCTGGCGATTCATTGAGCTTTTGCCAGTTGTTGACATCAATGCCTTCGACGAACAGGTTGGGGTCAAAGGTGGGCTTGCTGACAAACGCCAATACCTCGCCGTTACTGGGGTCAATGGCCACCAAAGCCCCTCGTCGGTCCCCATACATTTCCTCAACCAATTGCTGCAACTTGATATCAATCGACAGCACCACGGTGTTGCCGGGCGTGGCAGGACTGCTGCGCAAGCGGCGAACCGCATGTCCGCCAGCAGAGGTTTCCATCTCATGCACCCCGGTGATGCCGTGCAACTGGCGCTCATAACTTTGCTCAATACCCAGTTTGCCTATGTAGTCAGTGCCATGGTAATTGCCTGCATCCTCTTGCTCTTCAAGTTTTTCTTTTTCGGCGGGATTGATACGTCCTATGTAGCCAATCACATGGCTGGCCAATTCGTTGTAGGGGTAATTGCGAAACAAACGGGCACGGATTTCAACGCCCGGAAAGCGGTAACGCTGAGCAGCAAAACGAGCGACTTCCTCGTCGCTCAAGCGGGTGCGGATCGGCACAGATTCAAAACTTTTGGATTCTTCAAGAAGTTTGCGAAAGCGACGTTTATCGCGCCCCTGAATGTCTATCAGTTCAGCCAGTTTTGCAAAAACATCATCGAGTGGCTCCACCAGTTTAGAGGGGGTGATCTCCAATGTGTAGGCTGCGTAATTGGTGGCCAACACAATACCGTTGCGGTCCATGATGACGCCACGGTTAGGCACGATGGGAACAATGGCGGTGCGGTTGCTTTCGGCTTGCGCATTCAATTCCTGATAGCGCCACAACTGCAAATACATCAAGCGAAGGCTCAACAAGCCAAATGCCACCAGCACCATCAAACTGGCAACCATCACACGCGCTCTGAAGCGCTGCAAATCGTATTCAACGTTGCGCAACAGGCTCATAAAGGTCGGTGCTTGTCGGGGTCAGGGGCGCGACGCTGGGGAGCGAGTAACAACACGGTCATGATCGGCCACATCAAAGCCTGCAGCAAAGGCGGCAACAGAAACGCCCATCCGGGGAATAAGCCGCCTGCGGCGATACGCACTGACAACTCCAGCAATTGTGCGGCCATGAATACGGGCAATACTTGCAAAGCTTGTGAGGGCACATCAAACCACAAAATACGGCGGTGAATCATGGTGGCCAAATAGCCTTGGACGGTGTAGCTGAGTGCATGTTGGCCCAATAAAGATGTCTGATGGACATCGGTGAGCAGGCCAAGAATGAAAGATATTCCCACACCGACTTTCAGCGGTTGATGGATGGCCCAAAACACCAACACCAGCGCCAACCAGTCGGGTGCCCAAGCGGCATTGCCCAGCCAAGACATGCTTTGCAACATGTCTAATACAAACGCCGCCACCAAGGTCAGCAACATGAACAAAGGACTGACCGGTAAGAGCAATTGCTGACCGCGCGGCATGATCATTATTTGGCTCCCTTAGAAGCCGGTTGCGGCGCGGGCTGCAAATCGGTAAAGCTTGGCAAGGAGAATTTGACGGGTTCAAGCACCATCACATGGCGCGCGCCTTGCACCCTGGCCAGCGATTCACAAAGAATGCGGGCAAATACAGAATCTGCGCGTCTTTCAATCTTCACCACTTTGGCGACAGGAATGCCGGGTGGATACACCCCATCCACCCCACTGGTGGTCAGCACATCGCCTTCTTCGATGTCGGCATTGGTGGCCATGTAGCGCAACTCCAGCAACGGCGCACCGCCGGACTCCCCAAATGCCACGCCACGGGCGCCGGTGCGGGTGTTGAGCACAGGGATGGAGTGTTCGCGGTCTGTGACCAACGTGATTTCACTCACCAGTGGATGTACCCGGGTAACTTGGCCCAAAATCCCTTGGTCATCCATGACAGCTGAGCTGTTTTGAACACCGTGGGTAGCCCCTTTGTTCAAAATCATTTTGCGCATGAAGGGGTCGGCAGCTTCATACAACACTTCTGCGGCAATAGCAGTGGTCGGATACCGTTCGCGCAATTCAAGCAAGCGGCGCAGGTGGTTGTTTTCTAGGGTAAGTTGCTCGACTTGGCTGGCACGAACCGACTGCGCCAACAACTTTTGTCTTGAGAGTTCAACCGCATTTAACGCGTCCTGCTTGCTTTCAAACACATCGTCCAGTTGATCCCAAATGACTACAGGCCGAAGTGCCATCCATTGCACAGGGTAGACGATCAAAGACAGCGCCCATCGGGCTGGCTGCACGATGTTGTAGCGCAGATCGGCAAACATCAAACCGCAAGACAGGGTGCTGAAAAAAAGCAGTTTCGTCAGCGCTGAAGTGCCTTGTTTGAAAAAAGGCGGTGGCGAGCGATCCAGCGAGCCGAGTGGCATTTATTCGCTGGTGAAAATCGAGCCCAGCCGCTCCATGCGCTCCAGCGCCAGCCCGCAACCGCGCACCACACAGGTCAACGGATCTTCGGCCACCAGCACAGGCAAACCGGTTTCCTCGGCCATCAGGCGATCGAGGTCACGCAGCAAAGCGCCGCCACCGGTCAGCATCATGCCGCGCTCGGCAATGTCTGCACCGAGTTCGGGCGGGGTTTGTTCGAGCGCATTTTTCACCGCAGACACAATGTTGTTCAGCGGATCGGTCAGCGCTTCCAAAATTTCGTTGGAAGAAATGGTGAACGAGCGCGGCACGCCTTCAGACAAATTGCGGCCTTTGACTTCCATTTCGCGCACTTCGCTGCCGGGGAAAGCTGAGCCGATTTGCTTTTTGATGGCTTCGGCCGTGGGCTCGCCGATCAACATGCCGTAGTTGCGGCGAATGTAGTTGATGATGGCTTCATCGAACTTGTCGCCGCCGACGCGCACGCTGCCTTTGTACACCATGCCGCCCAGAGAAATGACACCGACCTCGGTGGTGCCGCCGCCAATGTCGACCACCATGGAGCCGCTGGCGTCACTGACCGGCAAACCGGCACCGATGGCCGCGGCCATGGGTTCTTCAATCAAATACACCTCTGAAGCGCCCGCGCCCAAGGCGGATTCGCGAATAGCGCGGCGTTCTACTTGTGTAGAGCCACAGGGCACGCAAATGATGATGCGCGGGCTGGGTTTGAGCAGCGAGCGCGGGTGCACCATCTTGATGAATTGCTTGAGCATTTGCTCTGTGACGGTGAAGTCGGCGATCACGCCGTCTTTCATCGGCCGGATGGCTTCGATGTTGCCGGGCACTTTGCCGAGCATGGCCTTGGCTTCGTGGCCCACCGCTTGTATGCTTTTCTTGCCTTGAGGCCCGCCTTCGTGACGGATGGAAACGACTGATGGTTCGTCCAACACAATACCGCGGTCTCTTACGTAAATCAGGGTATTGGCGGTGCCCAAGTCAATGGCCAAGTCGGTGGAGAAATACCGACGAAATGCTCCAAACATCACAATCCTCTCTGGGTAATTCCAGTAAAGGCAAGATAATACCTGAACACCCTTACTCCCTGCGGCACTTGAGGCCGATTAACAGTTTCTGCTTATGTCCCTGTCTCCCCAAGATATTCAACGTTTGGCCCAGTTGTCGCGTTTGCAATTTGATGCGCCAAGCTCTGAGCGATTGCTCGGACAACTCAACGGTTTTTTTGAGATCGTCGGGCAAATGCGCGCCGTGAACACCTCCGGTGTGGTGCCCATGTCGCACCCGGTCGACGCCATGCAAGGTTTATCCCAGGCCGTTGCCGACACCGACGAACACGGTATGACGCTGCGTTTGCGCGAAGATGTGGTCAGCGAAAGCAACAGCCGTGACGCCAATCAACGCAGTGCGCCTGCCGTCGAGCGCGGGCTGTTTCTGGTGCCGAAAGTGATTGAGTAAGCCATGGCCGATTTACACAACATGACCGTTGCCGAATTGGCAGCAGGTTTGAAAAAGAAAGATTTCAGCGCGGTGGAAGTGGCCACGCGTTTTCTGGCCCGCATGGGCGGCAACCCTCACAACGCGTTTTTAGACATCCACAGCGAAGTGACGCTGGCGCAGGCCCTTGCCTCGGACGAGAAAATTGCCAAGGGCAACGCAGGCCCCTTGGAAGGCGTGCCGATTGCGCACAAAGACATTTTTGTCACCAAAGATTTCGCCACGACGGCGGGATCGAAGATGTTGAAAGACTACCGCTCGCCGTTTGACGCCACGGTGGTTACAAAGTTGCGCGATGCCGGCATGGTGACATTGGGCAAACTCAATTGCGACGAGTTCGCCATGGGCTCGGCGAATGAAAACTCGGCCTATGGTGCGGTGACTAACCCCTGGGACACCACGCGCATACCCGGCGGATCATCCGGCGGCAGCGCGGCAGCGGTGGCAGCGCGCTTGACACCGGCGGCCACCGGCACCGACACCGGCGGCTCGATCCGCCAGCCGGCGGCTTTTTGTGGCATCACCGGCATCAAGCCCACCTACGGCCGGGCCTCGCGCTACGGCATGGTGGCCTTTGCCTCAAGCCTGGACCAGGCCGGCCCGATGGCGCGCAGCGCCGAAGACTGCGCCTTGCTGTTGAGCGCCATGTGCGGCCCCGACCTGGACCGCGACTCAACCTCGCTCGATGTACCGGCAGCAGACTTCAGCTGCACGCTGTCGGACAGCATGGTCGGCTTGCGCATCGGCGTACCACAGGAATTTTTTGGCGAGGGCCTGGCGCCAGACGTGCGCGCGGCCGTGGACGCGGCGCTGGCCCAGTACCAGCAACTCGGCGCCACGTTGGTGCCAATCACCTTGCCGCGTACCGAGCTGTCCATCCCGGTCTACTACATCATCGCCCCGGCCGAGGCCAGCTCCAACCTGAGCCGTTTTGACGGCGTCAAGTTCGGCCACCGGGCCGCCCAGCATGGCGACCTGACCGACATGTACAAAAAAACCCGTGCCGAGGGCTTTGGCGACGAGGTCAAGCGCCGCATCATGATCGGCGCCTATGTGCTGTCGCACGGTTATTACGACGCCTATTACCTGCAAGCCCAAAAGATCCGCCGCATGATTGCTGACGATTTCCAGCAGGCTTTTCAGCAGTGCGACCTGATCGCTGGCCCGGTGGCGCCCACCGTGGCCTGGAAGCTGGGCGAGAAAAGCGCCGACCCGGTGGCCAATTACCTGGCCGACATCTTCACCCTGCCAGCCTCGCTGGCCGGCCTGCCGGGCTTAAGCCTGCCGGTGGGTTTTGGAGCCGGTGGCATGCCGGTGGGTATGCAGCTGATCGGCAATTACCTGCAAGAGGCGCGCCTGCTCAATGTGGCGCACCGCTACCAGCAGGCCACCGACTGGCACACCCGCAAGCC
>CAMDXA010000042.1 GCA_945878065.1 Bordetella parapertussis
TGAGTCAAACCGCCGGATACAGGGTGATTCGTTTATGATCCAGCCTCCTAAGACACTAGAGAATTTGTGCGTATGTCTCTGTCGTTGAACCACTTTATCCGTTTTGGCTTTACCTTCGTTGGGTTTTTTCTGACCGCCAGCGCTTGGGCGCTACAAATCAGTCAACCGTTGTTGATGTCGAGGTTGGGCGAACCGCTCAAATTGCAATTCATCGTGAATGAAGTCTCCGAGGCTGAGCAGCAATTGCTGACCATCTCTGTGGCTGAGCCCAAGGTCTATGAAAGCACGCAAATCAAGCGGATGAGTGGTTTAGACGGCATCACGTTCGAGATCAGCAAACAAGCCAATGGCGATTATTTGGTAACAGCCAACGGCAGCCGGCCCATGGTGGACGAACGCGCAGACCTGATCATCGATTTTGATTGGGCCACCGGGCGGCGGTTTATGAATATCAGCCTGGACATTCAAAGCGCGCCCCTAGAAGCCGCCAGCATGGCCACCACCGCGCCGGCCCAAGCTGCCAACCAGCCCTTGGGACCAGCACCCAACCAAGACGCTCCAGTCGCCGCGCTTGCTCCAACACAAGCCATGGCCCCGGCAGAAGCCCCGGCCACAGCACAAGCCCCGGTGGACGCACCACCGCCACCCGCTGACGCAGCCCCGGACCCAACCACCAGCAGCGAAACTGAGAACAAGGCCCCCGCACCTGAATCCGCAGTGGCACAAGAACCAGCCACTGCGGTGGCTGCTTCGAATTCGATTGAAGTGCAAAAAGGCGACACCGCCAGCAAACTCTTGGCTGGCTGGGCTGGCGCCGAGATCTCGCTAGACCAGTTGCTGCTGGCCATGCTGCAACAAAACCCCAAGGCATTTGTTGACAACAATGTCAATCGGCTCAAGACGGGCGCACTGATCACTCTGCCTTCGCCAGCTGATGCGGCAGCGTTTGACCGAAAAGAAGCGCGGGACAACATCCGTTTGCAAGCCGCCGATTTCCAAGCCTACCGCGCCTCGCTGGGCTCAAGTGCACCGGTTGCCAAACAAACCACGGGCAGCCAACGCGAAAGCAGCGGCAAACTCAAGGCGGATATGGCCGCGCCAGCCAACACACCGGCAGACCAATTGACCCTGAGCAAGCCCAGCGACAGCGAAGCAGAAAAACTCAGCAAACAACTTCAGGACGAAGAAAACGCCAAGCAAGCCAAAGAAGTCAGCGACAACCTCAGCCAATTGGGCGAACTGTCGCAAGCAGCTTCCACATTCAGCCAAGGCTTTGTCGGGCGTTTCCCCGCTTTAAGCGCCAGTTACCAGCAAGGCATGGTGTGGGCCCAGCAACATGTGTTTGAACTGATCGCTGGTGCGGCTTTGCTCGCTGCGTTTTTGGTCAGTTTTTCATTGATGCGCGATGGACGCCATCGGGCCGGCAATGCACACCATGAAAACGATGACGATGCTTCGGACCACACGCCATCCGGCTTTAGCGCATCGGACGATGACTCGGCCCAGAAAAGTCTGCATTTGCCTGCTGAATTGAACCTTGATTTAGATGACATGCCAGACAAACACGCCTCTCATGCTCCGCAAGGCCAGGCACCGGCTGAAAAAATAGACCTGCCCGCTTTTCCCGTTGACAGCACGCCTACCGTGATCGACCATGGGGAAGACCCATTTGTGATGCGACTCGAATTGGCCGAAGAATTGTGGAAGCTGGGCCAAAAACAAACCGCGCTGGCGCTGGCGCAAGAAGTCGCCGACCAAACCCACGGCGAGACCCGCGAGTTGGCGCAGCGCTGGTTAAACGAACACACTTGAGCGCCATGCGAATCGCACTCGGCCTGACTTATTCAGGTCAGAGTTACGAGGGTTGGCAAAGCCAAGCCTCGGGCAAAACGGTCCAAGACCATCTGGAAAAAGCCTTGGCCACATTCACCGGTCACCCGGTCAGCACTTTGTGCGCGGGGCGCACCGACAGCGGTGTTCACGGCTTGCAGCAAGTGGTGCATTTCGACACATCTCTTGAACGCGACATGTCGTCTTGGGTGCGCGGCACCAACACCTATTTACCTGCTGACATTGCGGTGCAATGGGCGCAAACGGTGCCCCATGATTTCCATTGCCGTGCCAGCGCCATTGCCCGCCGCTATATATATTTATGTCTGGAATCCCCGGTGCGCCCCAGCCTGGAGGCCGGACGTGTCGGCTGGGTGTTCAGACCCATGCAACTGCAACACATGCAAGAGGCCGTGCAATATTTGATAGGCGAACACGATTTCACCTCGTTTCGCGCGTCAAGCTGCCAAGCATTGAGCCCGGTGAAAACCTTGCACCGCATACATATTCAACGCATCGGTCAAAGCAGTGACAGCGCGTATTGGCGGTTTGATTTTGCGGGCAATGCGTTTTTGCACCACATGATCCGCAACCTGATGGGTTGCTTTGTCGCCATCGGTCAAGGCGCTAAACCACCCGAGTGGATGGGCGAGGTGCTGGCCGCGCGCGACCGCAAAGCGGCGGCACCGACCTTCGCGCCCGATGGTTTGTACTTTGCCGGCCCGGTGTACGACCCGAAATGGGGATTGCCGCCCGACCCGCCGTCATATGATTGGCTGCCAGGCCATTCCCCATGAACCAGATACCCATCAAAATTTGCGGACTCACCCGCGAGCAGGACGTGCAAGCCGCCGTCGATGCAGGCGCCAACGCCATCGGCTTTGTGCTGTACCCGCCTACACCGCGATACGTCTCGCCCGAACGCGCAGCAGCTCTGGCAACCTTGTTGCCCGCCTTTGTCACCCCTGTTTTGTTGTTTGTGAATGCCAGCTTGGAGGACATCGCGCATGCCGCCGCGCTGGTGCCGGGTGCTTGCTTGCAATTCCACGGCGATGAAACCCCCGAATTTTGCGCAAACACCGCCCAAGCATTGGGCAGACGCTGGCTGCGCGTGGCCCGCATCCCACAGGAAACCCCTGAAGGCGGGCTGCCGTTTGACCTCGTAAACTACGCATCCCTTTACCCACAAGCCGATGCGCTGTTGCTAGACACTTTTGTCGATGCTTACGGCGGCAGCGGTCACAGATTCAATTGGTCACAGCTTCCAACAAACGTCAATGCTCACCTCGTTTTGTCTGGTGGACTCACACCTGCAAACGTGGCCGATGGCATTCGCGCCGTACACCGGTGCGGTTTGTCGTTGGCGGTTGACGTCAGCTCGGGCGTAGAAAGCGCCAAGGGCATCAAAGACCCAGACAAAATACGCGCCTTCGTGGCAGCCGTGCGCAGCACGACGCTCGCCGATTGATTTGTTTAGCAGCCTCTCGCTGCATGTTTAATGAGATACACCATGTTTGACTACCAGCAACCCGATGCCAGCGGGCACTTTGGCCAATTCGGCGGCAGTTTCGTCAGCGAAACCCTGACCCACGCGATTGAAGAATTGAAAGAGGCCTACGCGAAGTACCAGCATGAGCCTGCGTTCGTGGCCGAGTTCAAATCTGAACTCGCGCATTTTGTCGGTCGCCCTTCCCCCATCTATCACGCAGCCCGCATGAGCCGCGAAATGGGCGGCGCACAGATTTACCTGAAGCGCGAAGACTTGAACCACACCGGCGCGCACAAGATCAACAACACCATCGGCCAAGCCATGTTGGCCAAACGCATGGGCAAGCCGCGCGTCATCGCCGAAACCGGCGCGGGACAACACGGTGTGGCCACCGCCACGATTTGCGCACGCTACGGTTTGGAATGCGTGGTGTACATGGGCAGCGAAGACGTGAAGCGCCAAAGCCCGAACGTCTACCGCATGAAACTGCTGGGCGCGACCGTGGTGCCGGTCGAATCCGGCAGCCGTACTTTGAAAGACGCATTGAACGAAGCACTGCGCGACTGGGTGACGAACGTGGAAAACACTTTCTACATCATCGGCACTGTCGCCGGACCGCACCCCTACCCGATGATGGTGCGCGATTTCCAAAGCGTGATCGGTGAAGAATGCATTCAACAAATGCCCGGCATGCACTTGGGCAACCAACCCGACGCGGTGCTGGCCTGTGTGGGCGGTGGCTCGAATGCCATGGGCATTTTTTACCCTTACATCCCGTTTGAAAAAACGCGCCTCATCGGCATTGAAGCTGCCGGTGAAGGCATGGAAACCGGCAAGCATTCGGCCTCGCTGCAACGTGGTGTACCCGGCGTGTTGCACGGCAACCGCACTTATGTGTTGCAAGACGCGAACGGACAAATCACCGAAACCCACAGCGTGAGCGCCGGTCTGGACTACCCCGGCGTTGGCCCCGAGCATGCGTTTTTGAAAGACATAGGCCGCGCTGAATATGTCGGCATCACCGACCAAGAAGCCTTAACCGCGTTTCACTATTTGTGCCGCACCGAAGGCATTATTCCAGCGCTCGAATCCAGCCACGCGGTCGCACACGCGATGAAACTCGCCAAGACCATGACACCGCAACAATCTATTTTGGTGAACCTGTCCGGTCGCGGCGACAAAGACATTGGCACGGTGGCTGATTTGTCCAATGCCGATTTCTTCTGCCGCCCGAGTTGCCAAGGCCAATCGGTCAAAGGCGAACAAGCCATCTCACTGGCCGCATTGAACGGAGTCAAAGCATGAGCCGCATCACCACCACCATGAACGCACTCAATGCCCAAAGCCGCAAAGCGCTGATTCCTTATTTGATGGCCGGCTTTCCCGAACCCTCACACACTTTGTCATTGATGCATGCACTGGTGCAAGGCGGCGCTGACATCATTGAGCTGGGTGTGCCTTTCAGCGACCCGATGGCCGACGGTCCGGTGATTCAAAAAGCCGGTGAAGCCGCGCTGCGTCATGGCGTGGGCATGGGCGAAGTGCTGGCCATGGTGCGCGAGTTCCGCACCACTGACAAAACCACTCCTGTCGTATTGATGGGCTACGCCAACCCGGTAGAAAACTACAACCATCTCCACGGCGTTGACAGCTTTGTCAAAGACGCGGCCGCCGCTGGTGTCGACGGCGTGTTGGTGGTGGACTACCCGCCTGAAGAATGTGTGGACTTTGCTGCTGCATTGCGTGCCCACCACATGGATTTGATTTTCCTGCTGGCCCCCACCAGCACCGACAAACGCATGCAGCAAGTGGCTGAAGTCGCCAGCGGTTATGTGTATTACGTGTCGCTCAAAGGTGTGACCGGCTCCGGCGCATTGGACACCGATGAAGTTGAGGCCATGCTGCCGCGTATTCGCAAACACGTGCACATTCCGGTTGGCGTGGGTTTCGGCATACGTGATGCAGCCACGGCACAAACCATAGGCAAAGTGGCTGACGCGGTGGTGATTGGCAGCAAACTGCTGCAACTCATCGAAGCCGCACCTGCAGGCAAAGCCGCCGATGAAGCGCGTTTGTTCATGCACGGCATACGCCAAGCCTTGGACGCATAATCACTTTTTCAGGAGTTGAAATATGAGTTGGCTTGAAAAACTGCTTCCTTCCAAAATTCAGCACACCGATCCCGCTGACCGGCGCAGCATTCCCGAAGGCTTGTGGGTCAAATGCCCGAGTTGTGAAACCGTTCTCTACAAAAAAGATTTGGAAGAAAACCAAAACGTCTGCCCCAAGTGCAGTCACCACCACCGCATCGGTGCGCGTGCCAGACTTGACGCATTTCTGGATGCAGAAGGCCGCTATGAAATCGGGCAAGAAGTCTTGCCGATGGACCCGCTCAAATTCAAAGACAGTCGCAAATACCCCGAGCGCTTAAAAGAAGCCTTGGAGAACACCGGTGAGACCGATGCGCTGGTGGTCATGGGCGGCTCGGTGCACAGCATCAACCTGGTGGTCGCCTGCTTTGAGTTTGACTTCATGGGCGGCTCTATGGGATCGGTGGTCGGCGAGCGTTTTGTGCGCGGCGTGCACACCGCCATCGAACAAAAAGTACCGTTCGTTTGCTTTACCGCCACGGGTGGCGCACGCATGCAAGAGGGTTTGTTGTCGCTGATGCAAATGGCCAAAACCAATGCCTCGCTGACCCGCTTGGCGCAAAAAGGTTTGCCCTACATCAGTGTGCTGACCGACCCGACCATGGGCGGCGTGTCAGCAGGTTTCGCCTTCATGGGAGATGTGGTGATCGCCGAGCCCAAAGCGCTGATTGGCTTTGCCGGGCCGCGTGTGATTGAAAGCACCGTGCGCGTGACTTTGCCAGAAGGTTTTCAACGCTCAGAATTTTTGATGGAAAAAGGCGCGCTCGACATGATTTGCGACCGCCGTGATTTACGCAAAATCATTGCCAATACATTGGCCATGCTGACCCGCCAATCGGCGGATTCGGTCAGCTGAACTGCGCTCATGCCGCCTATGTGCGGCGCCTCATTTCCTGCAAATTGAAATAAATTTCTTCAATTTGCAGGAAATAGCTATGATCAGTCACCATGATCGAACGTCAGATTCAACCCCTTTTAAAACAATTGGCTGGCCAATACCCGGTACTGACTTTGACGGGCCCGCGCCAAAGTGGAAAAACCACGCTTGCCAAAAGCGTCTTTCCGGACAAGCCTTATGTGTCGCTTGAAGACCCCGACGTTCGACAGTTTGCACAAAACGATCCGCGCGGTTTTTTGGCAAATTATCCTGATGGCGTCATCCTTGATGAAATACAAAGAGCGCCTCTTTTACCCTCTTACCTGCAAACGCTGGTTGATCAAGCTCCGCAAGCTGCTCGTTATGTATTGACTGGCAGCCAACAGTTTGAATTGATGACGCAGGTATCGCAATCCTTGGCTGGGCGCACCGCCATACTGCGCTTACTGCCTTTTACTTTGGCAGAGACACAAACGTTACGCCCGACACCACTGTCTTTGCCGCAAACATTGCTGACAGGTTTTTATCCGCGTATCCATGACCGTCAATTGAATCCTTCGCAAGCGCTCGCGGATTACTTTTCGACTTATGTAGAACGTGATTTGCGTCAACTCTCTGCGGTTCATGACTTGCATCGCTTTGAACGTTTTGTCAGGTTGTGTGCAGGTCGTGCAGGCCAATTGCTCAATCTGAGCAGCCTAGGTAACGACGCAGGCGTATCGCACGCCACAGCCAGCGCTTGGATTGATTTACTGCAGACGAGTTGTTTGGTTTACTTGCTGCCGCCTTGGCACACCAACACCAGCAAACGACTGGTGAAAGCGCCCAAACTGTATTTTTACGACACCGGGCTGGCCTGTTGGTTGCTTGGACTGCGAGAACCGCAGCAGGTGCAACGTGACCCGCTGTGGGGAAGTTTGTTTGAAAACATGATCGTCATGGAAGCGCTGAAAGACCGCTTCAACCAAGGTGAATCTGCACAGATGTATTTCTACCGCGACTCTGAAGGCCATGAAGTGGATTTGCTATTGCCTACAGGGGGACGCATGCGCGCTATCGAAATCAAAGCCGGTGCCACCGTGAATCCAGATTACTTCAAAGGGCTGAAGAAATTTGCATCTCAGTATCCGGATGCATGCGATGGCGGGTGCGTGATTTATGGCGGCGACCAAAACCAATCGCGCAGTGATTGGCCCGTGTTTAGCTGGAAGACGCTGGCCCATCGGCCCCGGACTCCCCCGGGGCCTGTTTAACTAAGTTGGCCGGTAAAACACCTCTACCCGCCCTTTGAGTTTGAGCAACAGCGGTTTGCCTTTGCGGTCCAGCGTTTTACCGGCCGGCACTTTGATCCAGCCTTCGCTGATGCAATATTCCTCCACGTCGGTGCGCTCTTTGTCGTTGAAGCGAATGCCTATGTCGTGGTGAAACACCTCCGCCATGTAAAAAGGGCTGCTGGGCTCGATAGACAAATGGTCGGGCAGTTCGGGGCGTGATGGTGTATCGCTCATGTTTGACTCAATGAAATCGTTTGAAAAAGCCATTGTCGGCGAACTCTTAGAATGAAACATTCTTTGACGACCGGGCGCATCTGGCGCTCGCCTTACTTTTTTCAGTCTAACCGGCAGCATGGCTGCCTACTCTTACCCATGACCGACAACACCACCTCTGCCGCCCCTGTCGATGAAAACCAGTTGATCGCCGAGCGCCGCAGTAAGCTGCACGCCTTGCGCCAGCGCCAAGCGGCTGGCGGCGCAGTGGCCTTTCCCAACGATTTCAAACCGGCGCATCACGCCGACGCCTTGCACACCGCGCATGGCGCCAAAACCGCTGAGGCTTTGGCCGAGGAAAAACACTTGGTACGCATCGCTGGTCGCATGGTCTTAAAGCGCGTCATGGGCAAAGCCAGTTTTGCGACCTTGCAAGACGGCACCGGCCGCATGCAGGTGTATGTGAAAGGTGAAGAAATCGGTGTCGAGCATTACGAGGAATTCAAACACTGGGACTTGGGCGACTTTGTCGGCGCAGTCGGTCATGTGTTCAAAACCAAAACCGGCGAGTTGTCGGTGCATGTCACCGAACTGCGTTTGCTGACCAAAAGCCTGCGCCCCTTGCCCGACAAATTCCACGGCGTGCATGACCAGGAAATCAAATACCGCCAGCGCTATATCGACCTGATCACCGACGAGACCGCACGCGAACGTTTCAAGGCGCGCAGCAAAGCTGTCAGTAGCATCCGCGACTTCATGGTGCAACACGATTTCCTGGAAGTGGAAACGCCCATGCTGCACCCGATTCCCGGCGGCGCTAACGCGCGTCCTTTCGAGACGCACCACAACGCGCTAGATCAGCAAATGTTTTTGCGTATCGCGCCCGAGTTGTATTTGAAGC
>CAMDXA010000043.1 GCA_945878065.1 Bordetella parapertussis
TCTGAAATCATGCACTCTGTGGTCAACATCAAAGAGGCCACGGACGCTGCATTTTGCAAAGCAGTGCGTGTCACTTTGGTTGGATCCAAAATGCCCATTTCAATCATGTCACCGTAGGTGTCGTTGGCAGCGTTGAAGCCGTAGTTGCCCGAACCAGCCAACACCGCGTTGACCACCACCGAGGCTTCGCCGCCGGCGTTGTACACGATTTCGCGCAGGGGGGCTTCAATGGCGCGCATCACCAGCTTGATACCAGCGTCTTGGTCGGCGTTGTCGCCCTTGACGGTGCCAGCAGCTTGCTTGGCGCGCAAAAATGCCACGCCGCCGCCAGCCACAATGCCTTCGTCCACAGCAGCGCGCGTGGCGTGCAGGGCGTCTTCGACGCGGGCTTTCTTGTCCTTCATTTCGACTTCGGTGGCAGCGCCAACCTTGATCACGGCAACACCGCCAGCCAACTTGGCCACGCGCTCTTGCAGTTTTTCACGGTCGTAGTCAGTAGTGGCTTCTTCGATTTGAACGCGGATTTGTTTCACACGTGCTTCGATGTCGCCAGCTGCACCTGCACCGTCGATGATGATGGTGTTTTCTTTGCCCACTTCGATGCGCTTGGCTTGACCCAAATCGGCCAATGTCACTTTTTCGAGTGTCAGGCCAACTTCTTCAGCGATGACTTTACCGCCGGTCAAGATAGCGATGTCTTCCAACATGGCTTTGCGACGATCACCGAAGCCAGGCGCTTTAACAGCCACAACCTTCAAGATACCGCGAATGGTGTTGACCACCAAAGTCGCCAAGGCTTCGCCTTCAACTTCTTCAGCAATGATCAGCAAAGGACGGCCTGCTTTTGCAACGGCTTCCAATGTGGGCAACAAGTCACGGATGTTGCTGATTTTCTTGTCGAACAACAACACGAAGGGGTTGTCGAGCAAAGCAGCTTGCTTCTCGGGGTTGTTGATGAAATAAGGTGACAGGTAGCCACGGTCGAATTGCATGCCTTCAACGATGTCGAGTTCGTTGTCGAGTGACTTGCCGTCTTCAACAGTGATCACGCCTTCTTTGCCCACTTTGTCCATGGCCTTGGCAATGATTTCGCCAATGCTGTGGTCGCTGTTGGCAGAAATAGAACCAACTTGAGCGATTTCTTTGGTGGTTGTGGTGGCCTTAGTGGCTTTCTTCAACTCTTCGATCAATGCTGCGACAGCTTTGTCAATACCGCGCTTCAAGTCCATGGGGTTCATGCCGGCGGCAACGTACTTCATGCCTTCGTGAACGATGGCTTGTGCCAACACTGTAGCGGTTGTTGTACCGTCACCTGCGTTGTCAGAAGTCTTGGAAGCTACTTCCTTGACCATCTGGGCGCCCATGTTTTGAAGCTTGTCTTTGAGTTCGATTTCTTTGGCCACGGACACACCGTCCTTGGTCACGGTGGGGGCGCCGAAAGAGCGCTCGAGCACCACATTGCGACCCTTAGGGCCCAAAGTTACTTTGACCGCGTTGGCCAAAATGTTCACGCCTTCAACCATGCGTGCGCGGGCTTCGCCGCCGAAAATTACGTCTTTTGCTGCCATGTTAGGACTCCAGAAATATCAATTAAAAAATTATTTTTCGACAACGGCGAAGAGGTCTTCTTCTTTCATCACCAGCAGTTCGTCACCGTCAACTTTGACGGTTTGTCCGCTGTATTTGCCAAACAGCACGCGGTCGCCGACTTTGACACTCATCGCGCCGAGGTCGCCTTTGTCATTTTTCTTGCCGGGGCCAACCGCCAGCACTTCACCTTGGTCAGGCTTTTCTGCGGCGTTATCGGGGATGACGATGCCGGAAGCGGTTTTGGTTTCGCTTTCAATGCGTTTGACGATCACGCGATCGTGCAATGGACGAAGTTTCATGGATTCTCCTAATGAAAACTAATTACAAGACAAAAATAGGCACCTGCGGTGCACACACCCAAACCGGAAGAAGATGCATTGTTAGCACTCGACCGGCTAGAGTGCTAATGATAAGGGTAAACCTGACTTATTCAAGGTAAAAAACGAAATTTATCTCTTTAAGCATGGAGAGGTGCTGGTTTTGCGGGAGTGCTTCAGAAAAAAATGGCTAAGATACAAATAAATAACTGTTTTTTTCTACTTTTTGCCAAGCCGACAATTCATGCAGTACCTAGTTAGACATGCCGCTTTGTGCGTTTTGGGGTTATCCATCTCCCAGGCGTTAGCCGGCGACATGGCCGAATGTTCCAAGATCCAAGACAAAGACAAGCGCAATTACTGCATGGCCAGTTATGCCGCCAGCGGTACTTATTGCGAAATGATCAAAAGCTATGAAATGCGCCGAGATTGCATGTCCAAGGTGGTACAAAAACAGCGCGAACTCAGCTACAAGATAGTGAAAAAAACCAAGCCGCCAGAAGAAGAGCCGAAATAAAACTCAGCTTTGTCGGTTGAGCAATTGTTCTGCGAGTTCTTCTAGCGCAGATTTATACAAACTCGCAGGTAAAACAACCAAGGCATCAAGTGCCAGCTGGGCTTGCGCACCTGCCGCCTCTCGCGTGGCCTGCATCGCACCAGTGTTGCGAACAATCGTGGCTATGTCCTGCAAAGCTTGCTCATCACCTTGCTCAATCGCATGCTTGATCAGCGCGCATTCTGCCGGGGTGCCACGCTGCATGGCAAATATCAACGGCAAAGTGGCTTTGCCTTCGCGCAAATCGTCACCGAGGTTTTTGCCCATCAAGGCTGCGTCGCCGTCGTAATCCAGCACATCATCGATCACTTGAAAAGCAGTGCCAAGCGCTTGACCATAGTTAGCGCACGCTTCTTCAATGCGTGATGAGCTACCAGTTAAAACGGCAGGCAGTCGCGTGCTGGCTTCAAACAGCTTGGCGGTCTTGCTACGAATCACGCTGAGGTAGCCGGCTTCATCCAATGAGGCGTCATGCATGTTCATGAGTTGCATGACTTCGCCTTCGGCAATCACGTTGGTGGCCTCGGCCACGATGTCCAAAATGCGCATGTTTTGGCATTCCACCATCATTTGGAATGCCCGTGAGTACAAAAAATCGCCAACCAGCACACTGGCTGGGTTGCCAAACAATGCATTGGCGGTGGGCTTGCTGCGTCGCAGTTTGGAGTCGTCCACCACATCGTCGTGCAGCAAAGTGGCGGTGTGTATGAATTCAATCACCGCGGCCAATTTGTGGTGGTCGCTGCCTTCGTAGCCCAATGCCCCGGCCATGAGCAACAAAAGCACCGGTCGCAAGCGCTTACCGCCCGCTTGGATGATGTGTTGTGACACTTGACCCACCAACGGCACGCCGGAGGACAGTCGCTGAGAAATGATGCGGTCTACCGCGAGCATGTCCTGCCCGATGAGACCGGTGATGGCCGTTTGGGGGGAGGAAACTGAAGCGCTCAAGGGGTTTTTCTCATGGAAGGCCAAATTATAGGCAACGCATTACCAAGGCCATGATTGGGGCGGCACAAACCCTTTTTACATGCTAAAATGTTCGGCTCTGCTGAAATCCGTTGGCAGAGCAAATGAAGAGTCTATCTTTCAGAGGTTCGTATGTACGCAGTCATAAAAACCGGTGGCAAGCAATATCGCGTGTCAGCCGGCGAAAAAATCAAAGTAGAACAGATCGCTGCGGACGTTGGCCAGGAAATCGTGATTGACCAGGTTTTGGCTGTCGGCAACGGCGCAGAAATCAAGGTCGGTACACCCCTGGTGTCCGGTGCATCCGTCAAAGCCATGGTCGTTGCCCATGGCAAGCACGACAAAGTGCGCATTTTCAAAATGCGCCGTCGCAAGCATTACCAAAAACGTCAAGGCCATCGCCAGCAATTCACTGAATTGCAGATCGCCTCTATCCAAGCCTAAGGAGCACTCACACCATGGCACAGAAAAAAGGCGGCGGCTCTACGCGCAACGGTCGTGACTCCAACCCCAAGATGTTGGGCGTCAAGGCCTTCGGCGGCGAACACATCACTGCAGGCGCCATCATCGTGCGTCAACGCGGTACCAAGTTCCACCCCGGCACCAATGTCGGCATCGGCAAAGACCACACCTTGTTCGCTTTGGTAGAAGGCCACGTGTCCTTCTCTGTCAAAGGTTCATTGAACAAGCACATGGTCAATGTGACACCTGCTTAAGGTTCACCAAACTCCCTGCAAAGCCCCGCTTGCCGGGGCTTTGTTGTTTAAGATTGAATCATGAAATTCGTTGACGAAGCCTTTATTGACATCATCGCCGGTGACGGCGGGAATGGCTGCGTCTCGTTCCGGCACGAAAAATACAAAGAATTCGGCGGCCCCAACGGCGGTGACGGCGGGCGCGGCGGCAATGTATATGCCGTGGCCGATGCCAGTTTGAATACGTTGGTCGACTACCGTTTTTCGCGTCGCCACGAAGCCAAACGGGGTGAACACGGCATGGGTTCGGACATGTTCGGCGCGGCCGGTGACGACATCATTTTGAAAATGCCGGTCGGCACCATGATGATTGACGCCGAAACCAACGATGTGCTGTACGAGTTGCTGACACCCGGCGAGGTCATCATGATCGCCAAAGGCGGCGACGGTGGTTTCGGCAATATGCGATTCAAAAGCTCGATCAACCGCGCTCCGCGCCAAAAAACACCGGGTTGGCCGGGGGATCGCAAAAGCCTGAAACTCGAACTCAAAGTGCTGGCCGATGTGGGGTTGCTGGGCATGCCCAATGCTGGTAAATCCACCTTGATCAGCGCCATCTCCAATGCGCGACCCAAGATCGCAGATTACCCGTTCACCACTTTGCACCCGAATTTGGGCGTGGTGCGCGTGGCCGCAGAACAAAGTTTTGTTGTCGCTGACGTGCCCGGTTTGATCGAAGGTGCGGCCGAAGGCGCGGGTTTAGGTCATCAGTTTTTGCGCCATTTGCAGCGCACCCGCTTGCTGCTGCACATGATTGATCTGGCACCGTTTGACGATGCTGTCGACCCTGTCGCGCAAGCCAAAGCCATCGTGCTGGAGTTGAAAAAATACGACCCCGCGCTGTACGACAAACCGCGTTGGTTGGTGCTGAACAAGCTCGACATGGTCCCCGAAGACGAGCGCGAAGCGCGGGTCAAAGACTTTGTCAAACGCTTCAAATACAAAGGCCCGGTGTTTCAAATTTCCGCACTTAACCGCGAAGGCTGCGAAGGCTTGGTGCGCGCGATTTACGAACATCTGGAAAAACAATTCAAATCCACGCAGGTCGAAGAAGCGCCGGATCCGCGTTTCGCGCCCTTGCCCTGACACCGCTTTGCCATCGCCATGTCTGACGCCAGCCATTTATTGAAAGACGCCAAGCGCATCGTCGTCAAAGTAGGCTCCAGCCTGGTCACCAACGAAGGCCGCGGTTTGGACGAACAAGCCATTGGCGAATGGTGTCGTCAAATCGCAGCGCTCATGGGCGCGGCTGACAAACGCGAAATCATCATGGTGTCCAGCGGCGCGATCGCCGAGGGCATGAAGCGTTTAGGTTGGGCGACTCGCCCGCACGAAGTGCATGAATTGCAAGCGGCGGCAGCGGTGGGGCAAATGGGTTTGGTGCAAATGTACGAAAGCAAATTGCGCCAGCACGGTTTAGGCAGCGCGCAAGTGTTGCTCACGCATGCCGACCTGGCCGACCGCGAGCGTTATCTGAATGCACGCTCCACCCTCAACACCTTGTTGCTGCACCATGTGCTGCCGGTCATCAACGAAAACGACACCGTGGTCAACGACGAAATCAAATTCGGCGACAACGACACGCTGGGCGCTTTGGTGGCCAATCTGGTTGAAGCCGACGCCTTGGTCATACTGACGGATCAACAGGGTTTGTTCACCGCCGATCCGCGCAAGGACAAAACCGCCACGCTGGTGCAGCAGGCGCAAGCCGGTGACCCGGCTTTAGAAGCCATGGCCGGTGGCGCGGGCTCAAGCATCGGGCGCGGCGGCATGTTGACCAAAATTCTGGCGGCCAAACGCGCAGCCGGTTCGGGTGCCAGTACCGTGATCGCCTGGGGACGTGAGCCAGACGCTTTGCGGCGTTTGTGCGCCGGTGAATCCATTGGTACCTTGTTGGTGGCACCCACGCAAAAACAGCAGGCCCGCAAGCAATGGATGGCAGACCATTTGCAATTGCGCGGCTCAATGTTGATAGACGAGGGTGCCGTCAACAAACTCACGCGCGAAGGCAAAAGTCTGTTGCCCATCGGTATGCATAGTGTCAAGGGCGAATTTTCGCGCGGGGATGTGATTGCAATTTGCGATTTGCAAGGCGTGGAGCTTGCGCGCGGCCTTGCAAATTACGCCAGCGCCGAATGCCGCTTGCTGTGCAAAAAGCCGTCCAGCGAGATTGAAAAATTGCTCGGCTATGTGGCGGAACCCGAGATGGTGCATCGGGACAACCTGGTGTTGATGCGCTAACTGCTTATTCGCCTGGCGGCGCATGTTCGTCAGGTAAATGCTGACGCATGCCCTGGCGCAAAAACGAACTGCGGGTTTCTTGTCTGGGCAAATAGCGTGACAACTCGGTCAAGGCCATTTCATACACACCGCGTTTGAAGTCGACCACAGACTCCAGCGGTACCCAGTATTCGTTCCAACGCCAGGCGTCAAACTCGGGATGTGTGCTGGCGCGCAAATTCAATGCATGGTCAGGCACCACCAGTTGCAGCAAAAACCAAATTTGTTTTTGCCCTTTGTAATGGCCGCGTGCATCCTTGCGGATGTAGCGGTCCGGCACTTCATAACGCAACCAGTCGCGGGTCCGGGCCACGATGCGCACCTGTTCCGGCAACAGTCCCACTTCTTCCTGCAGTTCTCTGAACAAAGCCTGCTCGGGTGTCTCTCCCCGGTCAATGCCGCCTTGTGGGAACTGCCAACTGTGGGTGCGGATGCGCTTGCCCCAAAAAACCTGGTTCTTCTGGTTCAGCAGAATGATGCCGACGTTAGGCCGAAAGCCGTCACGGTCAAGCATAATCAAACCTCAAAAATTTCAACTGAGGCCATTATGCACAGCATCCGGCTGGCATCAATAGGCCGATAGGTTTCACCCCTTCAATAAAGCCACTTAGTTGGCGTTCACTGTTGCCCATGAAAGCTTCCCAGTTCCTGATTTCCACCCTCAAAGAGGCCCCGGCAGACGCCGAAGTCGCCAGTCATCAATTGATGATGCGCGCCGGCATGATCAAAAAACTGGGTGCTGGTATTTACACCTACATGCCCATGGGCTTGCGCGTGATCCGAAAAGTGGAAGCCATCGTGCGCGAAGAAATGAACCGCGCCGCCGCCATCGAACTGACCATGCCGGTGGTGCAACCGGCTGAGCTGTGGCAGGAAACCGGGCGCTTCGAAAAGATGGGCCCCGAGTTGCTGCGCATCAAAGACCGGCACGACCGCGACTTCGTGGTGCAGCCCACCAGCGAAGAGGTGGTGACTGACATCGCGCGACAAGAGCTTCGCAGCTACAAACAATTACCGAAAAATCTTTACCAGATACAAACCAAGTTTCGTGACGAGCGCCGTCCGCGTTTCGGCCTGATGCGCGGGCGCGAGTTCATCATGAAAGACGCGTACAGCTTTGACCGCGACGCGGCCTCGGCTCAAATCAGTTACCAAAGCATGGCGCAGGCGTACCGGCGCATATTTGAGCGCTTCGGTTTGCGCTACCGTGCGGTGGCGGCCGACAGTGGTGCCATCGGCGGTGACCTGAGCGAAGAGTTTCAAGTGATTGCCGCCACCGGTGAAGACGCCATCGTGTATTGCCCGAGCAGCGATTACGCGGCCAACATGGAAAAAGCCCAGTCGCTGGCCCCGGCACAGCCGCGTGGCGCAGCCACAGCGGCTTGCACGCTGACACCGACACCGGGAAAAAGTACCTGCGAAGACGTGGCTGAGTTGTTGGGTGTGCCCTTGTCCACTACGGCCAAGTCGCTGGTCTTGGCGACGGATGACACCAATGACAAAGGCGAAATTGTCAAAAGCCAAGTGTGGTTGCTCTTGGTGCGCGGCGACCATGACATGAACGAAGTCAAAGTCGGCAAGCTGCCCGGGTTTGAAAAAGGTTTTCGCTTTGCCACGCTGGCCGAGATTGACGAGCACTTCGGCTGCAAGCCCGGTTACTTAGGGCCACTGAAATTGCACAAGCCTTTGAAAATCGTGGCCGACCG
>CAMDXA010000044.1 GCA_945878065.1 Bordetella parapertussis
CGCCGCAAGCTCAAGCAGGTGAACCACCTGTTTCAGTTCATTGAAAAAATCCTCAAAGAATTACCAGCCAGCGACGCAGGTCCTACGCTGGCGGACCATGGCGCGGGCAAATCGTATTTGGGTTTCATCATTTACGACTTGTTTTTCAAGGGCTTGGGTAGCGGTCATATTTACGGCATCGAAACTCGCAGCGAGTTGGTGGCAGCGTCTAGTGCGCTGGCGCAGCGCCTAGGATTTGAGCGCATGCAGTTTCTCAACACCAGTGTCGCCGAGTCGGCGCAAAGCCACGCCATGCCCGCGCAGATCGACGTGGTCACTGCGCTGCATGCGTGTGACACCGCCACCGACGATGCGATTGCTTTCGGTTTGCAGAAGAAAGCCAAACACATGGTGTTGGTGCCTTGCTGTCAGGCCGAGTTGGCGCGTGTGTTGAACAAAAACAAGGCGCTGAATTTGCAGCGCACGCCGCTGGCCGAGTTGTGGCGGCACCCGCTGCACACGCGCGAGATGGGTAGCCAGTTGACCAATGTGTTGCGCTGTTTGTATTTAGAAGCGCATGGCTACCAAGTGACCGTGACCGAGTTGGTCGGCTGGGAACACAGCATGAAAAACGAATTGATACTGGCGAAATTCACCGGTCAGCGCAAACAGGCTTCGGCTGATCGTTTGAATGTGCTGTTGCAGGAATTCGGGCTGGAAGAGATGAGAAATTGGGGTCAGGTTCCAATTAATTGGAACCTGACCCCAATTTCGCCAACCGCATCAACTCAGGCGTGACGTTCTGCCAAACAGGGTCACTCACCAATTGAAAATCCCCGGCCAATGCTGCCTGGCACATGCGCTGCAAAGTCTCTGCGTGCGGCAACACCGTTCCGGCAAACCTGGCCCGGCCTTGGGCGTCGGCGATCAAGAGCGTTGGAAAATTATCTATATCGAGATCGCCGAGCAAGTCATCGTGGGCCTCGATATCCACCCACACAAACCGTGCTTCGGGCATTTGCGCTGCCAATTGCTCAAAAATGGGCTGGTATTCACGACAGGTTCCGCACCATTGCGCACACAGGCAAAACACATGCATGGCATGCCCGTTGGCGGGCGGTGTTAACGGCGGCTGGTTCATGTGTCGAATGATAACGGTGCACCCTTCACCAACAGTTGCATCGACTGGCATTACCATCGCCGCATGGCCCGACTGCCCCGTCTTACTTTGCCCGGTTACCCGC
The DNA here is from genome assembly GCA_945878065.1 of Bordetella parapertussis. Classification (GTDB taxonomy): domain Bacteria; phylum Pseudomonadota; class Gammaproteobacteria; order Burkholderiales; family Burkholderiaceae_C; genus Limnohabitans; species Limnohabitans parapertussis_B. Next base: position 1,224 of record CAMDXA010000044.1, read on the forward strand.
ACCACGTGATCTTGCGTGGAAATAACCGTCAGTTGATCTTCAAAGACAACAGCGACCGGGAAACACTGCTGGGGCTTTTGGTCGGGGGTTGTCAAAAGCATGGGGTGGATCTGCATGCGTTTGTGCTGATGGATAACCACTTGCATTTGCTGCTGACGCCGCAGGCCGACAAGGCTTTGTCCAAAATGATGCAGGACCTGGGGCGTGACTATGTGCGTTATTTCAATAAAAAACACACCCGCACCGGCACCTTGTGGGAAGGCCGGTTTCGCAGCGCTTTGATACAAACTGACAGGTATTTCCTCGCCTGCATGGTTTACATCGACCTCAACCCGGTGCGCGCAGGCATGGTGGCTCAGGCCTTGGAGCACCCGTGGTCCAGCCACGCGCATTACACAGGGGCGCGCCAGGACAGCTGGCTGGTGCCGCACGATGTGTACTGGGCTTTGGGCAACACCCCGTTCGCCAGGGAAAAGGCGTATGCCGAGTTGGTTCAGGCGGGTATTGAAGAAAGCAAGAAGCAGGCGCTCACATCATCTGTCTTGGGCGGCTGGGCTTTGGGCGAGGACACGTACACCCAAAACCTGCAACCACTGTCTAAAAGAAGGGTCAGCAAGAGCAAAGCTGGTAGACCTTTCAATCGCAGTGAAGAAAATTGATCTGTCCCCAATTAAATACTTGAATAAAATAATCAACAATTAATTGGAACCTGACCCCAATTAATTTGTTTGGGAAACGCTTAGCGGTAGTCTATGCTTACAGCCCTTGCATGATTTTCAATGAGGATGGCGAAATGCAGCACGCGTTTACCGAGGGTTTGTACCAGTCCAACCAAGAGCATGACGCTTGCGGTGTGGGTTTTGTCGCGCACATCAAAGGCCAGAAAAGCCACGACATCGTGTCGCAAGCTTTGAAGATTCTGGAAAACCTGGACCACCGTGGCGCGGTCGGTGCTGACAAATTAATGGGTGACGGTGCCGGTATCCTGATTCAACTGCCGGACGCGCTTTACCGCGAAGACATGGCCAAACAAGGCGTGAATTTGCCGGCCTTTGGTGAATACGGTGTCGGCATGGTGTTTCTGCCCAAAGAAAGCGCGTCGCGTCTGGCTTGCGAACAAGAACTCGAGCGCGCCATCCGCGCTGAGGGCCAAGTGCTGTTGGGCTGGCGCGATGTGCCGGTGAACAAAGACATGCCCATGTCTCCCACGGTGCGTGCCAAAGAACCACTGATCCGCCAAGTGTTCATTGGGCGCGGCAACGACGTCATCGTGCAAGACGCACTCGAGCGCAAGCTGTACGTCATTCGCAAAACCGCCAGCGCCGCCATTTCTCATTTGAACCTCAAGCACGGCAAAGAATATTACGTGCCCAGCATGTCCAGCCGCACTGTCATTTACAAAGGCTTGTTGCTGGCCGACCAAGTCGGTACCTATTTCAATGATTTGAAAGACGCGCGTTGCGTGTCCGCGCTCGGTCTGGTGCACCAGCGTTTCTCCACCAACACCTTCCCCGAATGGCCGCTGGCGCACCCTTACCGCTACGTGGCGCACAACGGCGAGATCAACACCGTCAAAGGCAACTACAACTGGATGAAAGCGCGCGAAGGCGTGATGTCGTCTGCGGTGCTCGGCGCCGATTTGAAAAAGCTCTACCCCATCAGCTTTGCCGACCAATCCGACACCGCCACGTTTGACAACTGTTTAGAACTCTTGACCATGGCCGGTTACCCGATCAGCCAAGCCATGATGATGATGATTCCCGAGCCATGGGAAAACCACAGCCACATGGACCCGCGTCGCCGCGCGTTTTACGAATACCACGCCGCCATGATGGAGCCTTGGGACGGCCCGGCTTCCATCGTGTTCACTGACGGCAGACAAATTGGCGCCACCTTGGACCGCAACGGTTTGCGTCCTTCGCGTTATTGCATCACCGATGACGATTTGGTGATCATGGGTTCCGAGTCCGGCGTGTTGCCGGTGCCCGAGAGCAAGATCATTCGCAAATGGCGTTTGCAACCGGGCAAGATGTTCCTCATCGACCTTGAACAAGGTCGCATGATCAATGACGAAGAGCTCAAAGCTGGCTTGGCCAACCACAAGCCTTACAAGCAATGGATTGAAAACTTGCGCATCCGTTTGGATGACGTGGAAGAGCATCCCGTCGGCTCGCCTGAGCACACCGATTTGTCGTTGTTAGATCGCCAGCAGGCTTTTGGATACACGCAGGAAGATTTCAAATTTTTAATGGCCCCTATGGCCGCCAACGGTGAAGAAGCGCTGGGCTCCATGGGCAACGACAGCCCGTTGGCCGTGCTGTCCAACAAAAACAAATCGCTCTACAACTACTTCAAACAATTGTTCGCGCAAGTGACCAACCCGCCGATCGACCCGATCCGCGAAGCCATCGTCATGTCACTGGTGTCGTTCGTCGGTCCCAAACCGAATTTGCTCGACATCAACCAGGTCAATCCACCGATGCGTTTGGAAGTCAGCCAACCGGTGTTGGACTTCCAGGACATGGCCAAGCTGCGTCACATCGACAGCATGACCAATGGCAAATTCAAAAGCGCCACCTTGGACATCACTTACCCCTTGAGCTGGGGCCATGAAGGTGTAGAAGCCAAGCTCGCTTCCTTGTGTGCGCAAGCCGTCGATCAGATCAAAGGCGGCCACAACATTCTCATCATCAGCGACCGCGGTTTGAACGCCACGCAAGTGGCTATTCCCGCGCTGCTGGCCTTGTCCGCGATTCATCAGCATCTGGTGAAAGAAGGTTTGCGCACCAGCGCAGGCTTGGTGGTGGAAACCGGCAGCGCCCGCGAAGTGCATCACTTTGCGGTGCTTGCAGGCTATGGCGCAGAAGCGGTGCATCCTTATCTGGCGATGGAGTCTTTGGCCGAGTTGCACAAAAGCCTGCCCGGCGATTTGTCTGCCGACAAAGCGATTTACAACTACGTCAAAGCCATCGGCAAAGGTTTGTCGAAAATCATGTCCAAGATGGGCGTGTCCACCTACATGTCTTACTGCGGCGCACAGTTGTTTGAGGCCATTGGCGTCAACAGCGAAACGATTGACAAATATTTCACCGGCACCCCCAGCCGTGTGCAAGGCATAGGCATTTTTGAAATCGCCGAAGAAGCGATTCGTATGCATGCCAGCGCGTTCAGCAACGACCCGGTACTGGCCACCATGCTTGACAC
>CAMDXA010000045.1 GCA_945878065.1 Bordetella parapertussis
ACCGTGCAAGACACGGTGGACTCACTGGAATATGTGCGGCAATTGTTTGAAAACGGTTGCATACACAGTGGGTTCTTTCACCGCTTTGCTTGCACCGTGCATTCGCCGGTGGGCATGAACCCGTCTGCTTATGGTGTGAGTTTGCTGCCTTTAGCGGCAGGCGGTTTTGCGCAAAACGATGTGGGCTTTGTCGACCCCACCGGCACCGACCACGATTTGCTCGGGCGTGGTTTGAAAAAAGCGATTTACAACTACATGCACGGCGTGGGCTTGGAAGAAGATGTGCGCAGTTGGTTTGATCTGCCCAAATGTCCGAAACCACAGGTGAAAAAAAACGCGATCGCCCTGGCACTGGGCTGATCGCGTTTGACTGATGGGTTTAATTTATGCGGCGTTTTGTAAAGCCGCAATCCGCTCTTCTAAAGGCGGGTGTGAAGAGAACATCTTGCCCAAACCGCCGCTGATGCCCATGGCTTGTAAGCTCGGTGGCAGCCCCTCAGACTGCATGTGCTGCAAGCGTTGCAATGCATTGACCATGGGTTGCTTGCGGCCCATCAACGCTGCCGCACCTGCATCCGCGCGGAATTCACGCTGACGGCTGAACCAGGCCACCACAATGCTGGCAGCAATGCCCAAGACAATGTCAAGCACGATGCTGACGACGTAATAGGCGATGCCGGGGCCGGTGTTTTCTTGGTCGTTTTTGCGAAGAAAGCTGTCCACCGCATAACCAATGACGCGACTGAGAAACACCACGAAGGTATTGAGCACGCCTTGCACCAATGTGAGCGTGACCATGTCGCCGTTTTGAATGTGCGCGACTTCGTGTGCCAGCACGGCTTCGACTTCTTCGCGGGTCATGCCTTGCAGCAAACCGGTGGAGACAGCTACTAAGGCCGAGTTGCGAAATGCACCAGTGGCAAACGCATTCGGCTCACCTTGGTAAATAGCGACTTCAGGCATTTCCAAGCCAGCGCGCTGCGACAGTTGGCGCACGGTATCGACCAGCCAAGCTTCATCAGCGTTTTGCGGTTGTGTGATCACTTGCGCGCCCGTGGTCCATTTGGCCATGGGCTTGCTGATCAGCAATGAAATGAAAGCACCGCCAAAGCCCATGATGGCGGCAAAGCCGAGCAAGGCAGTCAGGTTCAGACCATTAGCCGTCAAAAAGCGGTTGACGCCCAGCAGGCTGGCAACAATGCCCAGCACCAGCATGACAGCAAGGTTGGTCACTATCAATAACATAATACGTTTCATGGTGTCCTTTAAATACCGGCCCACACGAACAGGCCAGATTCGCACAATGTAAGGGTGTTCCCTTGTTTTTCAATCTCTGAATACTTTTTTGTCCTCATAAAAATCAGGGACATGGTTGTGGGGCCACCACCCGGGAATCCCTGCCAGCGGCAGGGGGGCAAATGGTTTGCCACTCAAGTTGTCTGGTGTGAGTTGTTGACACAAACACGCGTCAATCTGGTCGTCGGTATGACCGTCTGGCAAAGGCATGCACCACACATGCGCGGTGATGCCTTTGTACGGGCTCAACATTTTTTCCAGCAAAGCATGTCCAAATAATTGCAATTGGCACTCAGACCACAAACCCCGGTGCGTGACAAACAAGTCTTGCCATTGCTTGTCTTGTAACGCCTGCCAGATGGGTAGAGGCGCCCACAACAAGGCGGCGTTTTCATCAAAAACAGTCAATGCATCGCGCAAACGCCCACGTTGCCCGCCTACCCCGTCACGCGCAATTTCAATCGCCTGCAAACGGTTGAGTTGTGCCTTGCTTTGGGGGAACCGCAGCCAACACAAACCATTGAAAAAATCGTGCGCGTTGTTGCGTGTTGGGATGCGCTGGTTCGCATGAATGAACGCTTCATAGGCCACGCCATCGGGAAGCATTTGCTGAGGCACAAACTGCTTGGCCGCTTGGGGGCTAAGCGCGCTGTTTAAGGCTGTGTGCAATTGCTCGGGTGTGTGTTGCCAGGCTTGGGCGACTGACGCGCCGTAGCCCGCCCAAGGCGCATACCAAGGCAATTGCCAATCGATCTTCCACACCGTGTCAGTGGGGCACTACTAATTGCCATGCCAAGGTTTCACCGCAGCACAGCGGTTTGATGCTCGCCTGCCCCAACGGCAATGCTTCAGGAAGCGTCCATTCTTGGCGCATTAACACCACTTGCTCAGTGTTGCGTGGCAGGCCATAAAAATCCGGCCCATGAAAGCTGGCAAAACCCTCGAGCTTGTCCAAAGCATTCACACCCTCAAACGCTTGCGCATACAACTCCAGCGCCGACAAAGCGGTGTAGCAACCGGCACAGCCACTGGCATGCTCTTTCAAATGCGCGGCATGCGGTGCGCTGTCGGTACCCAAAAAGAACCGGTCGCTGCCCGACGCCACGGCATGCAGCAATGCCTGGCGATGAATTTCTCGTTTGAGCACCGGCAAGCAGTAATAGTGCGGCCGCACGCCCCCCAAAAACAAGGCATTGCGATTGAACAACAAATGGTGCGCTGTGATGGTGGCTGCGGTGTAGGCCCCGGCCTGCGCCACATATTGCGCGGCCTCGCGGGTGGTGATGTGTTCCAACACGATTTTCAGTTGCGGAAAGTCACGGCGCAAAGGCGCCAGGTGCTTGTCGATGAACACGGCCTCGCGGTCGAACACATCAATCTCGGGATCAGTGACTTCGCCATGAACCAGCAAGGGCATGCCCAACAGCTGCATGGCTTCTAGCGTTTTGTGCGTGTGGCGCAAATCGGTCACGCCAGCACTGCTGTTGGTGGTGGCGCCGGCAGGATAGAGTTTGACGGCGACCACACCGCTGTCGTGTGCCCGCTGAATTTCATCGGCAGGCGTGTGGTCGGTCAAATACAAGGTCATCAGGGGTTCAAACTTGCTGTCGTCAGGCAAAGCCGCTTGTATGCGTTGCTTGTAAGCCAGTGCCTGTGCGGTGGTGGTGACCGCAGGCTTTAAATTGGGCATGACCACCGCACGGGCAAATTGGGCGGCGGTATGCGGCGCGACTGCGGCCAACGCATCGCCATCGCGCAAATGCACATGCCAATCGTCAGGGCGAATGATGGTGAGGGTGTCTGACATACGGTGCTTTCGTCATTCCCGCTTTGCGGGGTGTTTGTGTCAGCGGTTATTGTCTGACAATGCTGCACACGCCTTTGTGCGAGGCTGTGCTAGTTGTGGAACCGGTAGCTCAAGCCCATTCCCACAAAATTGGTGCCGTTGTTAGGTGTCTTGATATCGATATTGCTGATGTGGCGGTAAGTCAGTGACAAACGCACACGCATTTTCAGGTCTGAAATACCCACGCCCATTTCGTCTGTGAACTGAAGCACGGTGGATTTTCTTTGGTGTCCAATTGAAGTGCGTGAAATCAGGTCTGGTCCCAGACCAAAACTTGCATCCACAAACACCGGCCCTATGGCTTTACCGAACTGACCCACCGGCACAAAACCCAGTTCGTAAAGCGATGAACCATAACTGCCGGCGCTGGTGTTCCACATAGACACCAAGCCCGTCGGCAGCACTGAAAACTCGATGCCCCAAGGCAATATATTGCTGGTGTCCATGTCGCAGCGCATGAAGCCCAATCGGAATGTGTCGCTGTAAAGATTATTGTCTTTGCCAGCCATGTAACCAAAGTCCCATTGCGTTTCACAGGCTTTGAGATGCTGGCGGTTGATGATCGCAAATGTATTGGTCAGCAAACCCGCCAAGATGACCGTGTTTTTGCGTTGGGTGTTGTCCATGGCACAGACATTTTGCACAAGCAAAAGCAGTGCGCAACATACGGTGATGTGTATTTTTTTCATGGCTTTAATGTACCTGTTTGACGTGATCACCAAGTATGCAAGAAGTACTTGTTTGCCCATGAAAAAACCCCGCCGTGTTGCCACAGCGGGGTTTTAGACTTATTCAAATCCTTAACTGGCTGATGCCAGCGGGGGGATTAGAAAGAGTGGGTCAAGCCAATACCATTGCCACTGGCTGAGCCACCACTAGCACCTGTGCTAAGTTTGTTCGTCTGTGTGCCGTATTGAACATAAGCATATGTTCGCTTGCTGAGATTGTATTTGGCCACCAAACGCATTCCAGTGACTGAAGTGGTAGTTGCGGCTGCTGCTGTATATTTGGCGTCACTGAAAGCGAGAGCAAAATTAGCGTTACCAAATGGAACTGAGATACCGTAGATGGTGGAGTTTGCCTTTTGATCAACATCACCGCCAGTTTGGAGGGTGTTGTAGCCACCATAAACCTTGGCCATGCCAAAGTCATAGGTAACAGTAAAAGCTTGGACTGTGCTTCGGGCTCCAGCAGTAATTGCCTCTGTGG
>CAMDXA010000046.1 GCA_945878065.1 Bordetella parapertussis
CGCCCACTTCTACCAACCCGGCTGGACCATGGTTGGGGGTGGCATCTTCACAGCAAGCGATACCGCCCGAACCATGTCCTCAGTCATCCCCACCGATGTCAGCTGGATCAAAGCCGCAGTGGCCGCTTTTGAGCCGGACAACAACCAAATCATTTTGGAAGGTTGCCGTGTGGTGAAGTACAAGCAATTGGTAGTCTGCCCCGGCTTGAAGCTGGACTGGCAAGGAATTGATGGCTTGAACGACACATTGGGTCGCAATGGCGTGACCTCCAACTACCGCTTCGACATGGCCCCCTACACTTGGGAACTGGTGCAACACTTGAAAGGCGGCAAAGCGCTGTTCACCCAGCCGCCCATGCCCATCAAATGCGCGGGTGCGCCGCAAAAAGCCATGTACTTGTCAGCCGACCATTGGACGCGCCAAGGGGTGCTGAACGACATCGACATTCAGTTTTGCAACTCCGGCGCGGTGCTGTTTGGCGTGGCTGACTATGTCCCAGCGCTCATGGAATACGTGAAGAAATACCGCATCGGTTTGAACTTCGGCGAAACCTTGGTGGCCGTGGACGGCCCTGCGTACAAAGCCACGTTCATGAAAAACCTGGCCGACGGCAGCAAAGAAAAAGTCGTGCGTGACTTCGACATGATCCACGTGGTACCCCCGCAAAAATCTCCCGACTTTGTGCGCGTCAGCCCTTTGGCAGATGCCGCTGGCTGGGTAGATGTCGACCCCTCATCCCTGCGCCACAAAACCTACGCCAACGTGTTTTCCTTGGGCGATGTGGCCAACACCACCAACGCCAAAACCGCTGCGGCGGCACGCAAACAAGCGCCGGTGGTGGCACACAATCTGTTGGTGGCCATGGGGCAGTTGCAAGGCCAAGCGCAATACGACGGCTACGGTTCCTGCCCACTCACGGTCGAGCGCGGCAAGATCGTGTTGGCCGAATTCACCTATGGCGGCAAGCTCGCACCCAGCTTCCCTACTTGGTTGATCGACGGCACCAAGCCTTCTGCTTTGGCTTGGTACCTGAAGGAACGCATCCTTCCTCCCATCTATTGGGAAGCCATGCTCAAAGGCCGTGAATGGATGGCACAACCTGAAATGGTCGGCTGATGAGTTCACTCTCACGCTGGCTGCCCTCAGTTCCCCTGCTCGATTGGGGTCGCCAATACAACCGCGAAACCTTCACCAACGACGCGGTGGCGGCGCTGATCGTCACCATCATGCTGATCCCGCAAAGCTTGGCGTATGCCTTGCTCGCGGGCTTGCCGCCAGAGGTGGGTTTGTACGCCAGCGTCGCGCCGCTGTTGTTGTATGCGGTGCTGGGCAGCAGTCGCGTATTGGCAGTCGGCCCCGTGGCCGTGGTGTCACTCATGACCGCCGCTGCGGTGGCCGAACACGCGGCAGCTGGCACCCATGCCTATTGGCAAGTGGCCATCACCTTGGCGTTTTTATCGGGCGGCATGTTGCTGCTGATGGGATTGTTGCGTCTGGGTTTCTTGGCGAATTTTTTGAGCCACCCTGTTATCTCCGGTTTCATTTCAGCATCTGGCTTGCTGATTGCGCTCAGCCAACTCAAAACCATCATGGGCGTGAAAGCCGAGGGCCACAACTTTGTGGAATTGCTGTCCTCGCTGCTGCACCAAGCCTCGAATCTGCATCTGTTGACTTTGGCCGTGGGCATTGCGGCAACCGTATTTTTGTTTTGGGTGCGAAAGGGCTTGAAGCCTTTGCTCATTTCAGCAGGTTTGACACCCAAGCTGGCCGATGTGCTTGCCAAAGCGGGACCTGTGGTCGCGATTGCCCTGACCACCGTGTTAGCTTGGGGTCTGGATTGGCAAGGCCAAGGCATGAAGCTGGTGGGCAGCGTGCCTCAAGGCTTGCCACCGCTCACCGCGCCTTTGTGGGACTTGGCGCTCTGGCAAGAGTTGTTGGTTCCTGCCTTGCTGATCAGCGTGGTGGGTTTTGTCGAGTCGGTGTCGGTGGGTCAAACGCTGGCAGCTAAACGTCGTCAGCGCATCGAGCCCGACCAGGAGTTGGTGGCCTTGGGTGCCAGCAATTTGTCAGCCGCATTCACCGGCGGTTTTCCGGTCACCGGAGGATTTGCACGCTCGGTGGTGAACTTTGACGCGGGTGCTGTCACCCCGGCAGCAGGTGTTTTTACAGCGGTGGGCATCACCTTGGCGTCGCTTTTCTTGACCCCTGCGCTTTACTATTTGCCGCAAGCCACACTGGCGGCCACCATCATCGTGGCCGTGTTGTCTTTGGTGGACTTTGGGATTTTGAAATCCACTTGGCGTTTCTCCAAACTCGACTTCATCGCCGTGGCCACCACCTTGCTCGCCACGCTGTTGGTCGGTGTGGAAAGCGGTTTGGTCATGGGTGTGGTGGTGTCTTTGGCGTTGTTTTTGTTCCGTGCCAGCCGACCGCACATCGCCACTGTGGGGCTGGTACCGGATACAGAGTACTTTAGAAATGTGTTGCGCCACGACGTAAAGGTCAGCCCCAAACTGGTTTGCCTGCGTGTGGATGCCAGCATGTTCTTTGCCAACGCCCGGGGGGTGGAAGACCGCATCAACGCCGAGGTGGCGTCTCGGCCCGAACTCGAGCATGTGTTGTTGCAATGCTCAGCAGTGAACGACATCGACGCCAGCGCTTTGGAAAGCTTGGAAGCGATTGCCAGTCGGTTGAAAGACTCTGGCATCGCCCTGCATTTCTCTGAAATCAAAGGTCCTGTGATGGATAAACTCAACAAAACCGAGTTCTTGCAACATTTAAACGGGCGGGTGTTTTTAACCAACTACCAAGCCATACAAGCGCTGACGCCGGAAGTCATCCATAAAGCCTGAAACCGTCGTTATTTCGAACGGCTTTATCTGCCGCCAGGACCACCGCCTGCGCCCTTGCCGCCACCGGCTGTACCTGAGCCCGCACTTCCCGCAGAACCTTGGCCCATGCCTGAAGCGGGTTGGTTCTTGTTGGATTTGTTCATCATGGGCGCATCTGGCAAGGTCAAACCTTTCTCAGCAGCGCGCACTTTCATTTGCTCATGGTGATCAAGTCTGAATGCTTCTTTTTCTGCCGTGGTTTTCAAAGAGCGCATCTTGGATTGGTACGCGACGCGTTCTGCATCTGTCATCAACTGCGATCCGTAGATCGGGGTTTGCGTTTGTGTTCGCATGTGATCTTGGGCATACGCCCCAGCACAGGCAAACGCAGCTGCAGAAAAAATAAGTGCAGACAATGCTTTTTTTGAAACTGAAGATCGAGACATTTTCACAAGGAGTCCTTGGTTAAGTGGTTATCGGATTTCTCATACTTTTAAATTCATCAACGGTATTCATTTGCTTGACGCAGTTAACGCTATGAAATGTGCGAGCACTGTTCCATGCGCAAAACTCTCGCCTGCCGGAATCAGTATTTTTTCCTATGAATCCGTCGCTCGGCGCTTCGATATCGATCGATGCTTTTACCAACACCACCGTGACCAATACCTGTCCCTTGATAACCGGTTCTTTTTCGACAACCAGCCATTTATCTAGCAAGGCCTGTGTATCGTCCTGCGTGCCCTCCCATGAGACCTCTTCAAGTTTTATCTCCATCACTGCGGCTCCAACAATGCCACTTTC
>CAMDXA010000047.1 GCA_945878065.1 Bordetella parapertussis
AAGCTGGGGGCGAGCTTGCCGCCGTAGGTGAACTCGGCCAACACAATCTTGCCGCGTTCCACTGTGAGTGGGCAGGAGCCATAACCGTCGTACTTGGCAGCGCCTTTGTGGCTGCCCAAAGCCACCAAGACGTTGTGCGCCACCACGGGCGCTTGCTTGCGAGCCGCTGCAGCGGTTTTGGCGTTGGGCGTGTTGGTGGCGTCGCCCAAGCCAAACACATTGGCGTAGGTTTTGTGGCGCAAGGAGGCGGGGTCCACATCCACCCAACCGGCAGCATCTGCCAAGGGGCTGACACGAATAAAGTCGGGAGATTTTTGCGGGGGTACCACGTGGATCATGTCGAAGTCACGCACGACTTTTTCTTTGCTGCCGTCGGCCAGGTTTTTCATGAACGTGGCTTTGTGCGCCGGACCATCCACGGCCACCATGGTTTCGCCGAAGTTCAAACCGATGCGGTATTTCTTCACGTATTCCATGAGCGCGGGTACGTAGTCGGCCACGCCAAACAGCACCGCACCTGCATTGCAAAACTGGATGTCGATGTTGTTCAGCACGCCCTGGCGAGTCCAGTGGTCGGCCGATAAGTACATGGCTTTTTGCGGTGCACCCGCGCATTTGATGGGCATGGGTGGCTGGGTGAAAACCGCCTTGCCGCCCTTAAGGTTTTGCACCAGTTCCCAGGTGTATGGGGCCAGGTCGAACCGGTAATTGGAAGTCACACCGTTGCGCCCCAATGTTTCATTCAAGCCTTCAATGCCTTGCCAGTCCAGCTTCAAGCCGGGGCAAACCACCAACTGCTTGTATTTCACGACCCGACAGCCTTCCAAAATCACTTGGTTGTTGTCGGGCTCGAAAGCCGCTACGGCTGCCTTGATCCAGCTGACATCGGTGGGGATGACCGAGGCCATGGTGCGAGCCGTGTCAGCGGCTTCAAAAATGCCGCCGCCCACCATGGTCCAACCGGGTTGGTAGAAGTGTGCGTCTGCGGGGTCGATGATGGCAATGTCCAGCAAGGGGCTGCGTTGCAGCAAACTCGCTGCCACTGAAATGCCTGCTGCACCGCCACCGACGATCACCACATCGTGGCTGGCGTCGGCTTGGTTGCTTGGCGTTTTGCCGCCGTTGGCAATGCGTTGCACCAAGGCTTTCATGTCAAAGCCTACTTTTTGCGAGGCCTCCAAAATTTGAGGCAAGGGCGTGACACCTGCTTGCGACAAAGCCCACAGGGTGGTCGAGCGCATGCCGGTACGGCAATACGCCAGCACGGGGCCTGGGAGGGTGTGCAGCAGTTGGCCAAAGGCCTTGCCATCCTCGTCGCGCACCTTGCCAGATTCCACCGGCAGGTAATGGGCTTGCAGGCCGTATTGAAGGGCAGCGGCTTCGATTTCCTTGAAGCTGGGTTGGTCAGGGCCTTCGCCATCGGGGCGGTTGCAGATGATGGCCTTGAAGCCAGCTTGCGCCACTGCTTTTATCTCGGCGATCAAGATTTGCGGGCTGATGGAAAGAAGAGGGGTGAGTGATTTGATGTCCATGGTGTTTCCAATCGTGGGGTTCAAGCGGCGTTAAATTTGGCTTTGCGAGGTGCGTGGACAAAACGGTCCATCAGTTCAAAGCCCAGCATGCCGACCAACATGGCCAGCACAAACACCAGTGCCTTGGGTTGGCCATCGGCCATGGAAACCAAAGCGGGGCCAGGGCAAAACCCAGCCAAACCCCAGCCTGTACCGAACAACACACTGCCAATGACCAGTTTTTTGTCGATGTCCAAGTTGGTGGGAAAGCGCATAACGCCGCCTAAGAACGTGGTGGTGCGTTTCTTTGCTGCAGTGAAGGCAAAAAAGCCGACCAAGATGGCGCCGCCCATGACCAGCGCTAAGGAGGGGTCCCAACTGCCAAACAAATCAAGAAAGCCAATGACTTTGCTGGGATCAGTCATGCCCGAGAACATCAAACCCATGCCAAACATCAGACCCACTGCAAATTCAATGACGTGGTGAATATGGTTTTTTTGAATCATGTTTTTTTCCTTAGATAACGTGACGCATGACATATACAGTGATGAATCCTGCGCTCATGAAAGAAGCGGTGGCTACCAATGAACGTGGGGACAATCGGGACAATCCGCAGACACCGTGGCCGCTGGTGCAGCCAGAGGCGTAGCGTGTGCCAATACCGACCAGCAGGCCGGCGATAACTACCATCCAATCGGTGGCGTCAATGCGCGGCACGGTGATGTACTGGACAGGTATTACCGCTTGAAAAATCGTGGGTGCTGCCACAAAACCCAATAGGAATGAAATGCGCCAGAAAGTATCACCACCTTTTGGGGGTAACAAGCCACCCATGATGCCGCTGATGCCCAAAATGCGGCCATTCACCAAGATGAAGACGGCTGAGGCGATGCCCAAAATGATGCCGCCGCTGAGGGAGGAGAAGGGGGTGAAATGTGTCCAATCGATACTCATGCTTTAGCTCCTGTTTGTGGTCCGCAAAATTGATCAAATAAAACCTTCATGACCGCCAGCGCTTGGGGGCTGGCGATTTGGTAGTAGATATTTTTACCCTCACGGCGCGTGGTCACCAGTTCCTCATCACGCAAGACGGTGAGTTGCTGGGACAAGGTGGGTTGCACAATTCCTAAGTTTTCTTCGAGTTCGCCTACCCGATTTTCCCCTTGAGAGAGCTGGCACAGCAGCATCAGACGGTCTGGATTGGAGAGCACTTTCATCAGCCGACAGGCATTGGCTGCGGATTCTTTCATTTTGTCGAGGTCCAAGGTGGAGATGTCCATGGGCGGTTTTCCTAGCTTTTTAATATCGATGAAGATAGTATATTGACAAATAAATTATTTGTCAATATACTATTGTAAGTTTAACTAAAAAGGAGTTTTTTGATGACCACCAGCACTCTCAACCCACAAGTTCACGGTATTTTTGACACCGCAACCTCGACGGTCACTTACGTGGTGTACGAGAAACCCGGTTCCGCTTGCGCCATCATTGATTCGGTGTTGGACTACGACCCCAAGTCAGGTCGCACCAAACACACCTCCGCCGACAAGGTTGTCGATTTCGTCAAAACCAACCAATTGAAGGTCGAATGGATATTGGAAACCCATGCCCACGCCGACCACTTGAGCGCTGCGCCTTACTTAAAAGAACAACTGGGTGGCAAAACCGCCATTGGTGACCACATCGGTGGCGTGCAAAAAGTGTTCAAGGGCATTTTCAACATGGAAGCCGATTTCAAGGCTGATGGATCACAGTTTGACCACTTGTTCAAAGATGGCGAAAGCATCCCAGTGGGCGGTTTGGGGGGGCACA